>NZ_VKJN01000001.1:0-542010 GCF_007197875.1 Brevibacillus sp. LEMMJ03
ACGAAGGGGATATATTCGCTAAGGGTGGGTCATTTTCTTTCCGGCGAACCTGGGTCAATTATATCCCGGCGGTGACAATAGGCAAAAATAATTTTCTTTTCAATTGAAATAATCCTCCTTTATTAACGTCTGTATGACTGCTCTTTGTACATCAGGCTCATGGGCTCTCCCGACCTTTCTTTGAAATCATTGTACCCTATTGTGAAGGGTAGGAATTTATACAAAAAATCATTATGTTATTCGTTACCACTCTCCAGTTATCTGGTCGGACAAGTCATGAAGCAGACAAAGGGCAAGCCCAACCCGCCGATGGTCAACAAGCTGTTTGTAGAGGCGATTGAACAGTGGTAATCCCGGTCATGTTACGCAACCTGAGCCCGATGTTCATGCGGGCTTGTGTTGTTTTCCTTTCGCAAAAAAAATCCCCGCCAGACGCATGGCAGGGATTCAATCCATACTGTAAACGAAATCGACCAAACTGCGATGATCCTTTGGAAGCGGGTAATTTTCAAATACATTGCTTACATTCTTTGTAACCATATCATAATAAAAAAGTCCATATTGGTTATTGACATCCCTTCCTAAAATAAATAGACCTTCCGCATGAGCCCTCGGGTAAAAAGATTTCACTTCCTTAATACCCGGAACATCAAAATCTTCGACCTTTTGACTGTCGATATACAACATTTTTAACGTCCTGGGTTTGGACGAACCCATAAATGGATCATATGTCATTAAGATTCTATTTGAATCAAGCTGCCTGGTCAGTCTGATTTCAAATTGATCCGTATGGTAGATCGGCTGATATTGTCCAAAATCCAAATCCATCAAATACAGAGTTTTTGGTCTAATATGTGTAACTTCCGTAACTTTAGGTGTTCTCATTTCGGAATCGGAAGCAGTAAGACTCAATAACTTCTTCGTCGTATAATTATAGGACAATGAGAAACACCAGGTGTCATCGTCGTCTGGATTTAGATAAGTAAATTCTCTCGTCGTCCGATCAAAAATTGCCGGTTGAGTAACGGTAGCGTATCGCGGTGCAACGTTTGTAATCATTTTGTTATCTACGATAAACAAATCGTTGAAAAGAAACTTGCCAAAGGTTAATTGTTTTCTTTCTTTCGTTATTAGATTATATTCATACAAATTATCAACCTCGTCACCTGTAACGCTATCACTAAAATACACCTTATTGTTCCGAAGATCTGCAAAAGCCACCGGATATCCAGGATCTATAGGAATCCTCAAGATCTCCGACATGTTTTGATCCCGAATCGAATAAAGGTATAACACCAAAGAAACCCCGTCATCATCATTTTTTCCATTATTATAAGCTGTAGCCGTTATATGTAAATATTCCTCTGATTCCCTTTTTGTGTTAACCTCGCGTGTATGATGATTTATAGCCAGGATAGCTAAGATAACAACAGCGATGATGCCGCTAAACGCTATCATTTTCTTTTTCATGTTCAAATAATACTCCTAAGCTAAAGATTTTGAATGATTTCTTTGTTGAAATGGTATACGCCATTACTTCTAAAAATTTTAAAAGAACAGCGTATACCATTTAAAGGATTAAACCCTAACAAACAACAATTGGCATATCGACTCGCGGTTAATAATAGGCTATCTAGGTATGCTCTGATCCGAAAATCTCTTATGGTAATACCTTACATTAGGCACTGAAGTATCTCTTGTATTCCCCGCAACCTTTTGCAAATTGCTTAATCCCCAAATATCGATAATAGCATCAGGCAAAGACCCTACAGATGCCTGATAAAAAGTAAAAACTTTATCTGTATCTAAATTTCTTAAGGTAATATCCTTATTTCCCTTTTTCGAATAATCATACTCCTTATGAGTAGCACAATCATTGTCTTTCAGTTTATTATCTCTATTGCCGATTGAACCCGTAAAATAAGTCGCTCTGCCTGTTCCTAAAAAACTATCGTCACTAGCTTGATACGTCAATACGTTTCGATTATTCTCCCCCCATTTCCACTGAACATCGCCAGCAGCACTGGGAACCGCTTGTCTCGAATTGGCATTAGGATTCAACTCTGAAACTGGCTCATTATGAAGGGAATAACCAGAAGGATCGTTTTCGTCCACATAATAAATGTTGTTTAATTCGCCCGTAACTTCGTCGTAAACTACTTTCATTCCCGGATAGATTTTAGGTGGAGGCGCTTGAATATAATCACCCGCCAAACTCATTTGAAACGCTTTTATTGCCAATTCATTCTCAAGCTCAATCTGCCTGGCCTCTTCTTCTGTGGCATCTTCAGGAACATTCGCAATATGCGGTCCATCCAGGCTTCTGGAAGCCGGTCTAACATCGGAATTGGGATACCCGCCTTTTTTAATGACAATCTGAAGATTATCATCATAAATCAATACTGTGCCGGGCAACATGTATTGCGGTATCGGATTGTCCTCACGAGCAGATGCTTCAAACGAACTCAAAAGTAACGTAGCCGACATGGTAACAACTAATAATGCACGTAACGTTCTTTTCATGAATGATCCCCTTTCTAAAAAATCCGCTCTTACTGCTGTTTGAGTAGATAAATCGGTGAAGTCGCAGCGTCGATTCCAGCAAACGTTCCACCTCACTTCTTTCCTCCATTTTTATGGTTCAAGCAGAATATACTCCCCCTTTCTTCCAATCTGCATTTTCGGAATAGCAGCAATCCTGTGTCAGATCGGTTTTAGTGACTCGGCGGATTTGGGAAATATTAGTTAATTGCATTTTACTGAGGACTGGAATAAGATGTAAACCCAAATTTTACCTTATTGCTATACTTGCATACTATTGAGGCCAGTACGTTGAAAGGCGTTGACCAAACTGCGTGGAGGAGATGTAAATGGCCACTGTATATTCGACAGCAGCGGCCACATTATGATAGGAACAGTAAGGCTGAAACGTGGTTCATCGTGATAGTTGGTTCTGAATAGGAAAAGCGCCCGCTTGTCCACAAACGGGTGGGCGCACCATTTCAAGGGGGAGATGTGTTTGGTAATATATTACAATTATAGTATTGGACATTTTCGCCGATATATGTAAGGAGGCCTGAAAGGAGCGTGTTTTGAGAGTGAATGCTGAACCCATTACCCCCACGTTTTATTTCGCCGTCTCATGGCGCAAAGCGGCAGCCATCCGCCGCGAACTGAACAAGCGATCCATCCCGCGCATGATCACTTCGCTGCCGAGCGGGGAAGTCGCCTTTCTGTTCCCGGACCTTCCGGTACACCTGTACGTACGCGTCCGGCAAATTTTCGGCATGCATGGAGTCCCGCTGTCCATTGTGGAGCCGACCCCGATCGTGCAGGAATAAGGGCCGCGGTCGGCACGCTTTCCGACGCCGGTTGTGCCATTTCCCACGTCACTTGTACCAGGTGAGGCTGCAGCGTGGAGAGCCGGGCGAAACAACCGGAGACGTTTTTCTGGGAATACTCCAAAGTTTTCATCGCCATCCATCCATTTGCTATCGATTCGTATGTACTCATTGATATATCCTATAGACGAAGCACCCGCGTTTCTTGGGGGCCTGCGGCGGCTTAGTACTGCAGATCGAGCCGCCGCTCTTTTTTGCAAAATTCAGCGGGCAGGGATTGTGACCAGCATCTGCCCGAGCAGAAGAGCGTTTTCCATATATTGATTGGAATAATATGCTGGTTGAATATATACTACTCTCTATACTATGATATAGAAAACAACCCATAACCTTGAGTTCTTCTCCCTGACTTGCTTGGTCAGGGACTTTTTTTGTCTTCCCGGGTTTTGGTTTGCCCGGGAAATGTTTTTGTAATTTACATACTATACAGAATTATTTGGATATAATAAAAGAAACGGGCAAGGAGGAGTCGGTATCATGAGCGACATGCAACGGGCGAGGCGTAACACGCTGGGGGATTTGCTGCGCCGCAGCAGGGGCCGTTTTCCGCACAAACCGGCGCTGCGTTTCGAAGAAGAGACACTTACCTACGAACAGTTGGACAAGGTGGTGAATCAGGCGGCAAACGCGCTGCTGGCGGCGGGACTGCGCAAAGGGGAGCGGGCAGCAGTCCTGTCGCGCAACTCCATGGATTTTGCCATCCTCAACTTTGCCCTGGCCAAGGCGGGGGTGGTCATGGTGCCGATCAACTACATGCTGAACACCGAAGACGTGGCGTATATTCTCGGACATGCCGAGGTGAGCGCCTGTTTTGCCTCACCGGAGTATCGGGCGGTGGCGGACGAGGCGATCCGGCTGTCCGGCTGTTCGCCGCTGCTGCGCTGTCTCATCTCCAAACCGGCCGTTCCGACGGGGGCATGGCTGCCGTTTCGCGAATGGATTCAGGACTGCGAGACGACGGAGCCGGAAGTGGATCTGGCGGACGACGACGTTGTTCACATCCTCTACACCAGCGGCACGGAATCAAAGCCAAAAGGCGTCATGCTCACCCATGCAAACGTGATTGCCGAATACGTCAGCACGATCATTGACGGCGGCATGACGGCAGACGACATTGCGGTACACGCGCTGCCGCTGTTTCACAGCGCGCAGCTTCACTGCTTCCTCGGTCCGTACGTGTACCTGGGGGCGAGCGGGATCATTCTGGAACAGGCCGTGCCGGACGTGATGCTGGAGACGGTGGAGACGTTCCGGGCCACCCAGTTGTTCTGCCCGCCGACCGTCTGGATTGCGCTGCTGCGTTCCCCGTCGTTTGCCGAACGGGATCTCTCCTCCCTCAAAAAATGCTATTACGGCGCGGCGATCATGCCGGTGGAAATTCTCAAGGAACTGAACGCGCGGCTGCCCAACGCACGGTTTTACAACTTTTACGGACAGACGGAAGTGGCTCCCCTGGCAACCGTTCTGAAGCCGGAGGACCAACTGCGCAAGGCCGGTTCTGCCGGGAGACCGGCGCTCAACGTGGAAACGAAAATCGTCGACGACAGCGGACGCGAGGTTCCTCCGGGGACGGTGGGGGAAATCGTGCATCGGACGAGTCACGCGATGCTCGGCTACTTCCGCGACGAGGAAAAAACGCGAGAGGCGTTTCGCCAGGGCTGGTTTCACAGCGGCGACCTCGGCATCATGGACGAGGAGGGGTACATCACCGTCGTGGACCGCAAAAAAGACATGATCAAATCCGGCGGGGAAAACGTCGCCAGCCGGGAAGTGGAGGAACTGATCTACCGCCATCCGAAAGTGTCGGAGGCAGCGGTGATTGGCGTCCCGCACCCCTATTGGATCGAAGCGGTCACGGCGGTGGTGGTGCCGAAAGCGGGCGAGACGCTGACCGCGGAGGAAATCCTGGCGTTCTGCCGGGAGCGGCTGTCCTCGTTCAAGGCGCCCAAATACGCGGTTATCACCGACAGCCTGCCGCGCAATCCGAGCGGCAAGATTCTGAAACGGGAGCTGCGTCTCCGTTACCAATCGCTGGCGGCGGAAGATGAAAATCAGGTCGTTCCCTAAGCACGCAGGCAGGGGCAGCCGCGTTTGCGCACATTAAACACCCCGGGCGAGCAGATGCTCGGGGTGTTTTGGGGTGGTGCAGATTGTTTTCCGGATTGACTTCCATTGACTGCCAATGGAAATGTGTGGTATCCTTTCCTTACCGACCGGTAAGTAAGGGGGAGGTCATGACCATTCGAACCGTGGACAAAATCACGAACCTCGCCCGTTCCCTGTTTGCCGAGCGGGGGTACGAGGCGACGGCGATGAACGACATAGCCGAAGGGGTGGGCATCAAAAAGCCTGCCATCTATACGTATTTCGCGGGAAAAGACGAGTTGTTCCTCGCCGTGTTCCGGCAGCTCGCGCAGGAATACCGGGAAAAAATGGACACCCTGTGGGATCGCGTCCGGGGAAAGAGCGTCCAGGAACGCCTGTCCGCCATGTTTGCGGGATACATCCGGGTCTTTGCCGGGCAGCCGGAATCTTCGATGCTGTGGAACCGGGTACTGCTTTATCCCCCTGCCCATCTGAAGGAGCAGCTTTGGGCCGAACTGCTGGAGACGGAGCGGCCGTTTGCCGAACGGCTGCGCCAGACGTTGGCGGACGGGGTGAACGAAGGGATCATCAAGGCGGATGGGCTGCATGAGCTGGAGCTGTCGTTTCGCTCGCTGCGCGAAGGCCTGCTGATGGCCTATCTGATCAATCCCGAACTGGATGCGGCCAAGATCGAACGGGTGTGGCATCATTTCTGGAACGGGATCGGCGGACAAGCGGCAAAACAGGAGGGAGAGGTGTGAGTCGGATGAATACGGGGACCGTGGTGGAATGCAGGGGATCGTTTCGCGAGATCGGGCGCCAGTACGGCGAGGCGTGCAGGGAAAACCTGCGAAGCTCGCTGGACTTCATCTTCCGGGTGCTGACCAACGGGTACCGCACCACAAAGGAAGACGTCATGGCCCAAGCGGAAAAGTACATCCCCAACGTACAGGCGTTTGACCCGGATTATCTCGAGCAGGTGAAAGGGACGGCAGAAGCGGTCGGGTGCGACTGGCGGGAGATGTTCACGCTGCGCTGTATCCTGGAACTGGGGGTGTACTATCAGAAGCTGCGCGGACTGTGCACCTCGTTTGCCGTCGCGGGTGACAGGACGAGGGAGGGAAAGACCGTCCTGGGGCAAAACATCGACTGGTTCCCTCACGTCCCGCTGGACATCGTGAAGATGGAGTACGAGAACGGCGTGCGCGTCCTCTCCGTGTCGCTGGGCGGGTTCGTGGAGTATTCGCTCAATTCGTCCGGGTACGGCATGTCGGCCAATTCGTTGTTTACCGCGCCCGACGGATTCCGCATCCACCTGCCGATTGGCTGCTACCTGCCCAAAGTGATGCGGCAGTCGTCCTTTGAGGAGGCGTTTTCCCTGCTCTGTCAGGCTGCGAGAGGCATCGGGTACTTTCATCTGGCCGACGCGTCGGGCAGGCTGCGCGGGATTGAGAGCGTGTTTGACGGCTATACGGTGATCGAGCCGTCCGGCGGCATGCTGTACCACACCAACTGCTACCTGACGGATTCCTACCAGGGGCAGGACACGGCCGGGACGATTCTGCCAGACAGCTTCGCACGCAAGGAACGGATGGCCGCCCGCTTGGCGGATCTGGCCGGCGAGCTTACGGCGGAGCGGATGATGGACGTCCTGCGGGATCACGACAACGCCCCGACGTCGATCTGCAGGCACGTGGACCCCAATCAGCCCGCCGAGTGGCAGATGACCACGGTAGCCTCTCTGGTCATGGTGCCGGAGGACGGCGTGATGCATGTCGCTTGGGGGAATCCGTGCGAAGCGGCATATCGCACCTATACGGTGTGACAATCGGCACGGTCTTCCTAAATGGGAAAGGAACAGCCCGCTTGACGGACGTGAACAGCCGTCAAACGGGTTTTTTTGTGTCTTGTTCGGCCGTCATGGACAAGCGGCCGCGCTTGGGGCTGGCGAAAAAACGTGTCGACGTCCTCCCGACGGTCTCGCCATCGCCGCCGGGAGGGCTTACGGCTCTACCTTCAACCCTTCCAGCCAATCGGCGTAACAGGTGTCGCAGACGAGTTCGTCGCGTTCCTGCTTGCCCTGGAAGAACGTGATCAGGTGAACGCTGTCCGTTTCATGCTCGCAGTGGCAGCACTTGTAGCTTCCCATGATCTTCCTCCCGTTTCACGTGTTGCTGGCGGACGCCGGCAGGAGCTGTCCGGCTCCTTGCTTATTGTGCCCCAAACAAAAAACCAACTCCCCCGAAAGGGAGCTGGTGATGGTTGGCTGCCGCTACTTCACGGTGGCGACTGTCGGCTTGTCGGCGTGAATGACGTCGAACCGGTAGCCCTGCTGCTTCAAGAATTGAATGACTGCGGGAAGCGATTGGACCGTCGCCGCTTTTGTGGAGGCATCATGCATCAGCACGACGATTTCCCGCTGGTGTTTCACCTGGCTCTTCACATTGGCCAGCGCGCTCTCCGGCGTGTAGTGGTTGCTGCGGGCATCTCCGTTGGTGATGTTCCAGTCGATGAAGACATAGCCGCGTTTGACCGCTTCCGCCTTGATGTCCTGCATGACCGTGTGGCTGTTGTTGTACACGTTTGGATTTTGGTACTTTCTGCTCACCGTGTTGGTGCTGCCGCCCGGGTAGCGGAACACGGTCGGCTTGACGCCCGTGGCGTGTTCGATCAACTGGTTGCCTTTTTCCAGATCGGCAAAGAAGGACGCGATGTCCCTGTAGATCAGGCGGTAATCGTGCGAATAGGTGTGACCGCCGACCACGTGTCCTTCGGCGATGGCCCGTTTCAGCACGGCTTCACGGCCGGGAACATTTTTGCCGACCACGAAAAAGGTGGCTTTCACCTGATGCTGCTTCAGGATGTCCAGCACCTTGTCGGTAACTGGCGAAGGGCCGTCGTCAAAGGTGAGATAGGCCACTTTTTCCTGGGGCTGTTTGCTCTCGGCCGGCTTTGCCCCGGGCACTGCTGCGGAAGGAGCGGACGGTTTGGCCGTCGCCGGCGGTTTCGCCGTCTGCGCAGCGCCGGCTGGCGCCGGTGTGACGGATGCTGCCGGTTTGGCTGCGGGCGGCACAGGTTTTTCCGGCGGGACCGCCGGGTGAATCGCCGGAACCTGTTGATTCGCCGCCGGCTTGGTAACTGCGGGCTGCGGCTTCGAGGCCGGCTCCGAAGCGGGCACAACCGGCTTGCTGCGGATCGGTTCGACCGGCTGGTACGGCTGATCGCCGTAAATGAGAAACGCTTTCCGCTGTTCGCGGAATGCCGCCAGCTCGTCGGCGTACGTGCTTTCGATCGCCTGCGGTGACAATCCCTGCTCCAGGTACTGCCCGATTTTCCCGGTGCCCATTTCCTTGTCAAACACGCTGATCGTCTGGCCGCTCTTCGGCACCGGGAAATGGTTCAACTGGCGGGCGTAGGCGAGGGCGTAGATGCCCGTCTTCGCCGGATTGAACCGGTACGGGTCGGTAATGTGCAGGCGCACCCCGCCGCGCGTTCCCTTGTCTTCCGGCAGGAACACCACCCCGGGAAGCAGGGCCCCGTTCAGCAGGTCGGCATACGCGTGGGAGTCAATGCCTTCGCCGCCGATCCAGGTAAAGTTGTCGGCCGGCGTGATTCCCGTTCCTTCGCCCAGGCCGGTCGCCATGTAGCCGAAAACGGCGGCCAGGTCGGGAATGTGGGGAGAGCTGGGAATCCAGGGAAGCCCGGTATCCTGGAACAGCATCTGGCGGGTGTACCCCTGCATGGGAATGACGGTCAGATCGACGCCGATGCTGCGGTTGAAGAATCGGGCCAATTCACCGATGGTCATGCCGTGCGCCAGCGGCAGGGTGTCGACCCCGATGAACGAACGGTACGGTGCCTCCAGCACGGGACCATCCACGATGGTGCCGCCGACCGGGTTGGGCCGGTCCAGCACGACGACCGGTTTGCCGAACTGTTTGGCCGCGGTCATGCAGGCGTGGAGCGTGGAGATGTAGGGAGAGGTCCGGGAACCGATGTCCTGCAGGTCGACGAGCAGCACGTCAATGTTCGCCAGCATCTCCTTGGTGGGCATGGGTGCGGAGCCGTTCAGGCCGTACACCGGGATGCCGTAGACGGGATGCGTGTAAGAGGCGGTGTGTTGGCCCGCAGGCGTTTTTCCATCCAGCCCGTGTTCGGGGGCGTACAGCGCGGTCAGCGTGACGGTACGGTCGCGCCGCAGCATGTCGATCGTGCTGATCCCCTGGCTGTTGACGCCGGTCTGGTTGGTGACAAGGCCCACCTTTTTGCCTTCAATCACGTGGTGGAATTGATTGAACAGCACGTCGCTTCCCAATTGAATGACAGACGTGTTGGCGGAACTGCCGCCGGGAGGAATGATGGTGAGAATGAGTGCAAGGATGAGTAAAGGGAGCAGTTTTTTCATGGATCTTCGGCCTCTTTCGCGATGAAATGTCGTCGTTGTAAGTCCATTGTAACGGTTTTGCGGAAGTAATTGGTTGCATTTTTGCAACAATTTGAAAATGGGTATTTGGGCGGAGGAAAAAGGTCGGAAGTGCGCTGCGGTTCCCAGCCTGCCGAGTGTCTGGCTGCCTGCTGTCCCGTACGCGTGCGTCCATTTATTTGACGCCGCATCTCGTCGAAACGTTGCGCGTCTCCCTTCAAAACTTGCAGATGGACAGGCGTCGGCGTCGAAACGTTCCGAAGCGGAGCGGCAGGTGTAAGAAAAGCTCGGCTTCGTGTGCCCGGCTGCCCTGCAGTGGCATTTGGAAAAGGGAAGATAAGGAACGCTCCTGCGGAGTAAGAACACCTCCCAGACAACACACTAGGGTGTAAGGAGGTGTTTTTGCGTGAAGCGAGTGGGAGTGCTGTGCGCGGCCCTATGGTTGGCCGCGGGAATTGCCGGCTGTACGCCGAACAAGCAGCAGGGGACGGAAGACTACGCTGGCAAGCCGGCGCGGTTTGACCCGTACGGCATCAACCTGAAAAATGACAACGTCGGACGGGACAAGGGACCGGCGGCGATGATCTACCAAAAGAACATCCACAACCGCGAGCCCCATCTGATCGCCCTGCTGGAACGCCGCGCGGAACGGATACCCGGCGTGCGGGACATCAAGGTGCTGGCGTACAAGGACAATCTGCTGATTGGCGTGCTGACGGCCGATACGCCCAAGCCGGACCAGATTGACCCGACCCCGTCGATTCCCTTTACGCCGAACAAGCCGACCCGGATCGACAATGGTCATACCGACCATATCCAGCAGCGGGTGGTGAGGGAGATGCGCAGCCGCCTGCAGGCGGAGACCCGTTACAACGTCATGTTCGTCTCCACCAACAAGGCCATCTACCAGCGAATCGCCGACCTGCACGAGCGGATCTCGCGCGGGGGGACGGCGAGGGAAGAGGAGTTCCAGACACTGTTGAACGATATCGGCTACACGACAAAAGGCTTTGACCTCGTCCATTGACGGTCCGGCAGTCGGGCTGTACGGCTGACGGCGCGCGGGCCCGTGCAGCAGGAGACCGGTACCATGACGCGCGCAGTCCGGGTCGGCTTTCCTCATCAGGGAGGCGTTGTGTGCGCAGTCCGGGGCGGCTGTCCTCATCGGGGAGGCGCTGTGCTCGCAGGCCGGGGACGATGTTGACATACGGCGCAGGGAAAGGACCGCCTGACGGGCGGTCTGCCTTTTTTCGGGGGCTTGACGAAAAAAGGAAAAAGGCGTACACTCATTTTTGTACTGACCGGTCAGTTCAGAAATCTCACTAAGGAGGATGGGGAGGGATGGCCCGATCCAAGAAAGATCAGATCGCACAGGGAGCGCTGAAGGCTTTTGCCCAGTACGGGTACAGCGACACCACGATGGATGCGATTGCCGAGGTGGCGCAGGTGGCCAAAGGCACGCTGTACTACCACTTTTCCACCAAGGAGGAACTGTTTCTGTACGTGATTGAAAGAGGAGTGAAGATGCTGATCGATTCCGTGGACAGCGTGATGAAACGCGGCCATGTGCCGCTGGATCAGCGCATGATTGGCGTATTGGATGAGCATCTTCGCTTCTTTTCCGAACACCGGGAACTGTGTCTTCTCCTCCTGAGCTTTTTCACCGGCGACGAGCAGCGGGATCAGATGATCGGCAAGCTGCTGGCCGGGTATTTCAGCACGATGGAAAAATACTGGACCGAACTGAAGCAGGCCGGGTATGTCGCCGAGGAGGCGGACGTGTGGACGCTGGTATCCGCCCTGTTCGGCATGGCCGGCATTACCGTGCTGCGCAAGCACTTCCGCAAGGAGCGGGCGACGGAAGCGGACGAGCGGACGCTGCGCCTGCTTTTGGCCGGCGTGCTGCGCGGTGAGCCTCAGAACTGACGAAATCACAGGCGTTCGCAGGTAACAGACAAATCGGAAGGAGAGGAGAACGAACATGAACAAACGCGCATGGATCGGAATCGCCGGGTTCTTGACCGGCATTGTCGTGCTGGGGACGTATTTGCTGGGACCGGGAGCGGTCAACGTGGCGGGACAGCGTGGAACGCAGTTGACCGGCGTGGTCGAGGGGACCGAGGTGGATCTGTCGTTTAAGATGGGCGGCTCGATTGCCGAGATCGCCGTAAAGGAAGGCGACGAGGTAAAAGCGGGGCAGTTGGTGGCCACGCTGAACAGCGACGAACTGCTGGCGAAACGGGAACAGGCGGAGGCCGCCTATCGCCTGGCGCTGGTCCGTCTGGAACAGGCGAAAAAAGGCGTGGCGATCACCGACAGCACCGTAAGCGCGCAGGTGGAACAGGCGAAAGCGGCAGTGGACGCGGCCAAAGCGCAGTACGAGGCCAGCAAGAACGGGGCGCGCTCCGAAGAAGTGGCCCAGTTGAAGGCGAAGCTGCAGGCCGCCCAGACCGCCAAGGACATCGCCGCCACCCAGTTGGAGCGGATGAAAAAGCTGTTTGCCGACGGAGCCGTTCCGCAGGCGAAAGTGGAAGAGGCGCAGATGCAGTACGAACAAGCGGAGGCCGAACTGAAAGCGACAAACGAACAGCTCAAGATGGCCCAGTCCGGAGCGCGCCAGGAGCAGCTGGAAGCGGCCAAGGCGCAGTGGGAGCAGGCAAAAGCCGCTTACGACCAAGCGGTGGCGTCGCGCGGACAGGTGGGTGTGAAACAGCTTGACGTTAGATCGGCGGAAGCGGGCGTTCAGCAGGCCAAAGGGGCGCTCGACGAGATTGACGCGTACCTGAAAAACACCAAGCTGACCGCGCCGGTGGACGGCATCGTCAAGTCGGTCGCCGTGCAAAAAGGGGAGCTGGTGGCGCAGGGCTATACGGTTGTGACGCTGCAGGCGAAAACGGACAACTACGTGAAGTTTTACGTGGACGAATACGCGCTGTCCACGGTAAAGGTGGGCGACAAGGCGGCCCTGCACGTGCCGGCGCTGAACCGCGACGTGGAGGCGAAGATCGTCAGCGTAGCGCCCGCAGCCGATTTTGCCGTGAAGAAAGCGACCCAGGAACTGGGCGACAGGGACATCCGCTCCTTCCAGGTCAAAATGACGGTGACCGATCCCGAACTGCGTCCGGGCTTGACGGTCGAGTGGAACGTCGAAGGGGCTGGTGTCGGTGAGTAACTTCTCCCGCCTGCTCCTTCAGGAGTGGCGCAACATCTATACGAACAAGACGATCCGCCTGGTGCTGTTCGTGGTGCCGCTTCTGTACATGACCCTGTTCGGGTTTTTGTACAGCCAAAAAAAGGTGATGGAGATTCCCACCGTGCTGGTGGACGCGGACCAGTCGGAACTGAGCCGCGAGCTGTACCGCGCCTTTGAGGTGGACCAGACCTTCCGCATCACCCACATCGTCGGCACGGAAGCGGAGGCGATGAACCTGATCGACCGGGGACAGGCGCACATGGCCGTGATCATTCCCGCCGATCTGGAGAAAGACGTGAAGGCGGGGCGGGAGGCCGAAGTGCTGACCGTCATCGACGGCAGCAACATGCTGATTTCCAACACCGCGGTCCGGGCCGCCAACACCGTGATCAAGACGGTCTCGGCCGGCGTCACGCTGAAGAAGCTGGAGGCCCAGGGCGGCTGGGGAGAAGAAGGGAAAAACCTGTTCACGGGGATCGACTACCGCTACCGTGTATTGTACAACCCGACGTTCAGCTACCTGACGTTCATGGTCTTCGGTCTGGCCGGAACGGTGCTGCAGCAGGTGCTGTTTTTGGGCGTAGCCCTCTCCGTCGCCCAGCAGAAAGAAGCGGGGACATGGTCGTCCACCCTGAGGGAAAACGGTTTCTGGACGATTGCCTTGAGCAAGCTGCTGCCTTATCTGCTGGTGGCCACCTTTAATCTGATGCTGACATTTGTTTTATTGTTAAAGGGATTTGAGATCCCGTACCACGGCAGCACGGCCCATCTGCTGATCGTGGGCACCGCCTTTAACCTCGCCGTGCTGGCGATCGGATTCGCCATCTCGTTCTGGTCCAAGGACCAACTGCAGGCCACCCAGATCGCCATGCTGATCGCGGTGCCGTCGTTCATGCTGTCGGGGTACACCTGGCCGCTGATGTCCATGCCCGCGGCCGTTGCGGCCATTGGCAAGTCGCTGCCGCTCACGTATTTCCTCAACGGCGTCCGGGAAATCCTGAACAAGGGACACGACCTGTCCTACCTGACACACGATCTGGCGGTCCTGGCGTTCATGGCGCTGCTCGGCCTCTTTGCGGCGTACGTCGCCTACCAGTTCCAGACGCGGAAAGCGGCCCTTCCCGAGGCGGAGTCGACAAGCGCATAGCAGGATATGGTGAAAAGAAATTCTTGTGTTGTAAAGAACCTATCCTTTATACTATTCAGAAAAGGGCGGATTCTTTCAACGCGAGGGGGACACTATGTCAGCGACTCATCTGAAGCAATTGTGCGAAGACACGTACACGAAGTTGAAGAAGGTAAGCATGGAGCTGGAGCGCTTTCTGAACCAAGTGACACTGGCGGGGCTTGTGGCCCAATCCGGCGATCCGGAGGAGTACGAGGCTTACTACCGCGACTATCTCTCCGACTTGCGGCACCTGCTGGTCTACTGCGAAAATGCATACGAGCGGCTGGGTGTGGCGCTCCGGCGAGCCAAATTCAAAGAGGAGTTTGCCGAAGAGGTTCTGTACCAGGTGTATCACTCCTGTGTGAACAACTTCTACTACCCCAAGGGGGAAGTGTACGACGAAGACGGACGTTATTCGTACACCGGTCATGACGCAATTATTTTCCGCAAAGAGGTAACCCCTGAGCTCAAACAACTGACCATTTCCCTGTCCAAGGTGTTTGAGCAGCTGCGTGACGATCTGCAGTACTACGAAACGGACTACATCACAAAGAAACGGATGCAAAAAGCGTAAATCGAGAACAGCCCTCCGAGGCAGACAGGCACGATCGGACCGTGCCGCTGCCGGGAGGGCTTTTTTGCGCAGTTGTCTGATCGATGCTTACACCCCAACGGGCTGCCGGATGCGGCGAACCAGCGCCTCCACCTCGTCCAGCATGGCGGCCCGTTCCGCTTCGCTCACGTACGGAACGGCGGCAAAGTTGCGGTAGGTCACGTCATAGCCGATCAGCTTCAGCGTCCCGTCCACAATCTGCTTGCGGATCACCTCGTCAAACCCGTCGGCGCGCATCTCCTGTTCCGACTGGCGGGTGGTGGTAAAGACGAGCGCCTGCTTTCCGCTCAGCATGCCGACCGGTCCGTCATCGCCGTAGCGGAACGCGAACCCGTCCGTAAAGACGCGGTCCAGGTACCCTTTCAGGATGGCGGGCGGTGACCACCACCAGACCGGGTAGATCATGACCAGCAGGTCGGCGTCGGTGACCAGTACCTGCTCCTCTTCCACATCGGCCTGGGCCCGGCCTTGACTGGCCAGGCACATGTCCTCCCCGTCAAAGACCGGCTGAAACCCGATCCGGTACAGGTCGCGGACAACGGGACGGATGCCGGCCGCTTCACATGCGGTGACGACGTGCTGCAAGATTTGGTGGGCAAAGCTGGTGTTTCCTTCGTGGGCAAAAACGATGCACGCTTTCATCGAACCCCTCCTGTTGCGGAATCACTCGTTCTTACAGTCCAAAGCGAAGACGGAGCAAAAACTTGTGCAGCAGTTCGCCGATGGTCTCCGGCTGCTTCACCTGGCCTGTGGCTGCCGGTTGAACCTGCCTGAGCGCCGCATTCACGTCGATCATGCCGAACCCGTACAGCTTGTCCTTGCCGGGAGGGCCCAAATCGACCGAGGACTGGCGAATAATCTGCATGACCTCCGTGTTTTTCAGGTGGGGACTGACGGAGCGGATGAGCGAAGCCAGCGCCGCTACGTGTGGACACGCCATGGAGGTTCCGGACAGGGCGGCGTAATCGCTGTGAATGTAGGTGCTGGGGATGTCGACGCCGGGCGCGGCCACATCCACATAGTCCCCGAAGTTGGAAAAATCGGCCCGCTGTCTGTTGTGGTCGACGGCGGCGACGGACATGACCTCCTCGTAGGCGGCCGGATAGCTGGGCTGGTTGGTCGCGTCGTTGCCGGATGCGGCCACCAGCACCACGTTGTGGTCAAACGCGTAGCGGCATGCTTCCTTCAAGGCGGCCGACGAAGTGTAGTTGCCCACGCTCAGATTGATCACGTCGGCGCCGTGGTCGGTCGCCCAGTAAATCCCTTGGGCGATGTCAAATGCGGAGCCGGCCCCGTCTGCACCGATCGCCTTGATCGGCATCAGCTTGCCGTTCCAGGACATGCCGGCGATGCCGTCGGCGTTGTTGGTCTTGGCGGCGATCACCCCGGCGACGTGGGTGCCGTGACCGTTGTCGTCCTGGGGGACGTTGTTGTTTTCCAGCACGTTGTAGCCGTCCACCAGTTTGCCGGCAAATTCCGGGTGGCGCAAATCAATGCCCGTGTCGACGACCGCCACCACGACGTCGCTGGAGCCCCGGCTGATGTCCCAGCTTTGTTCCATGCCGATCAGGGGGAGGTTCCATTGGTACTCGCGGTAATAGGGGTCGTTGGGCCGGCGGTTGGGCAGCAGCAGGTAGTTGGGTTCCGCGTAGACGGAATCGGGATGCTCCGCCAGTTTTTTCATCAACTGCCGGGTGGTCAAACTGCGCGACTTGATGATCATCGCCTGCCCATAATCCCGCTTGATCCGGCCGTCCACCGAGGCCAGCAGCTTCTGGATGGCGGCTTGATCGGGGCGGGGAGAAAAGCGAACCACGACCTCATGCTCCACATAGTGGCTGCGGTCGCGCGTATTGTGGCGCAGGGTTTTGATGTGGGCGCTCTTTTCCAGCCCGCGCCGCGTGTCTTTTACCTGCTCGATGTAGTTGATCCGCGGAATGTTCGCCGAAAGCGAAGTAACCTGGGGGTGAGGTTCGCGCATTTCCTGCTGCTGATGCCAGCGAAGCGGGATCATGGCCAGCCCGACCAGAGCGATCGCTGCGATAATCGGGGGTAAGACTCGCACAAAAAACTCACTCCCTCCATGCTGTATAGAAATAGCGTGCGCACGGAGGGAGCGATTATGACGGAAAAAGCTGACAGGCTTCCTCGTCTTAGTATTCCTCGTCTTCTAGATCAGGCCGAGCTGCCGCAGCCCGTACTGGATGCCCGCTTCATTGACGTGGCGGGTCACCATGTTGGCCAGCGGCTTCAACTGCTCGTGAGCGTTGCCCATCGCCACGCCCATGCCGACGTAGGCGAGCATTTCCCTGTCGTTCAAGCCGTCGCCGAACGCCACGGCCTCTTCCGGTTTGAGTCCGTAATGGCGCAGCACCGCTTCAATGCCGCGCGCCTTGGAGCCGTTGGGGGGCAGCACGTCGAGTACGACGCGGTGCCAGCGGACGAACGACACGTCGTCACGAAACCGGGTGGAGTAGAGGTGTTCCTCCTGTTCGCTGCAGTAGAGAAACGCCTGGTAGATGGAAGTATCCTCCCAGAAGCGCTGACGACAGACGGGGGGCGCCAGGCGCAGGGAATGAAATGACTCGATTACGTGCGGATGATCGGCGGTGTTGGCATAACAGGAATTGGCGCTGAGGAATACCATCGGGTGGCCGTTGGCGCGGGCCGTCGCTTCCAGGTCGGCCAGCGTTTCTTTGGCCAGCGGCGTCTCGCGGATCAGCCGTCCTTCCACGACCACGTACGAGCCGTTGAACCCGACATAGGTGTCGATCCCCAGTTCCTCGGCAACCGGCAGCAGATGGTACGGAGCGCGGCCTGTGGCGATTGCGACCCGGACGCCGTTTTCCTTCAACTGCCGGACAGCCCTCCGCGTCTCTTCGGGGATGGCATGATCGGTATTCAGCAGCGTCCCGTCAATGTCAAAAAACACAATTTTGTATGACATGATCTCTCCCTCTCCACAAACAGGAAAAAGGGAATGCCGGCGGGGACATCCCTTTTTTTCTCTTTAATTCGTTTAGAATACAGCCGTTTCCGTCTCGCTGTCAAACACGTGGCACTTGGACAAATCCATGCCCAGTTTGACGGACATCCGCGGCTTTATGCCTTCGCGGGCGTCGACGCGGGCCACAAGCTGCGTGCCGCCGACATTGGAAAAGTAGACGAACAGTTCGGAGCCCATGTTCTCGACGACGTCCACCTCCGCCGTGACGGTGCTGTCGAACGGATTGGCTTCGATAAACTGATTGTCGCTGTAAATGTCTTCCGGGCGGATGCCGAACGTGACCTGCTTGCCGGCATACCCTTTCTCCCGCAAAACCTTCGCCTTGTCTTCCGGGAATCGGACCCGCAGGTTGGCGGCTTCGAAGAGAAGCTGGCCGTCCTGCTCGGCGACGCGCCCCGTAATGAAGTTCATCGCCGGGGAACCGATAAAGCTGGCCACAAACTGGTTGACCGGGTGGTTGTAAATGTCGGTCGGGGTCGCCACCTGCTGGATGACGCCGTCTTTCATCACGACGATGCGGTCGCCCATGGTCATCGCTTCGGTCTGGTCGTGGGTCACGTAAATCACGGTCGTGTTGAGCCGCTGGTGCAGCTTCAGGATTTCCGTGCGCATCTGGACGCGCAGTTTGGCGTCCAGGTTGGACAGCGGTTCGTCCATGAGGAACACCTGCGGCTCGCGGACGATGGCTCGTCCCAGGGCGACGCGCTGCCGCTGGCCGCCGGAGAGCGCCTTTGGCTTGCGGTCGAGCAGGTGGGCGATGTCAAGAATCCGCGCCGCTTCCTGGATGCGCTTGTCGATCTCCGCTTTGGAAAACTTGCGCAGCTTGAGGCCAAACGCCATGTTTTCGTAGACGTTCATGTGCGGGTACAGGGCGTAGCTTTGAAACACCATGGCGATGTCGCGGTCCTTGGGGGCCACGTCATTGACCCGCCGGTCCCCGATGTACAAGTCGCCTTCGGAGATTTCCTCCAGTCCGGCGATCATCCGCAGCGTGGTCGATTTGCCGCATCCGGACGGACCGACCAGCACGAGAAACTCGCGGTCTTCAATCTCCAGGTGAAAGTCGTGTACGGCGGTTACATGGCTGCCGTACCGTTTGTACACGTGATGGAGCGTTACTTTTGCCAACTCCGGCACCTCCGTCTTCCCGAAAGTTGCAAAGCTGTCGTTCCTGATCGCTGTACCCACATGTTACCAGTCGGGAATCGGCGGCTCTACGGTCAAATTGTACGAATTGTTTGGTCAATGTTGCCGAAACAGGAGAAACAACTGCAGCAGCACGGCATCGGGAAACTGCCGGGGGTCCAGGCCGGTCTCTTCCGTCAGCTTGTCCAGACGGTAGAGCAGGGAATTGCGGTGCAGAAACAACTGCCGGGCGGCCTCGCTCACATTCAACTGCCGGGCAAACAAGGTCTCCAGCGTCTCGATCTGTTCGCGGCTCAGCTTTGGTGCCGGCATCATGCGTGAGAGCGTGTCGCCCAACAGGGAGGCGGTGTCGGAAGGCAGGGAGGCGGCCCACCGCTCCAGCGGGAACTGCCGCCTGTCCGCGACCATGACCCGCGGCCGGTATTTCTGCAGGGCGCGGGAGAGGCGGAGGCAGTCGTCCAGCGCCTGGCCCAGGAGGGCTGGCGTCTCCACGGCCGGTCCGAGAATGACGCGCACGTTTTCCATCAGCTCGGTGGAGATCAGGTCGTGCAGGCCAAAGGCCCACTCCAGCCAGTCCTCCGTATCGCCGCCGTCCAGGGCGGAGACGGGAACGGCCAGGAGCAGGTGGGACGGACGGATCGGAAACAGCGAGACGGGGGCTCCTTTGAAAAAATCGTGCAGGAGCGGCTGCAGTGCGGGCAGCTCAAACAGCCCTTCGCTCCGGGAGGATTCCAACAGGAAGCAGACGCGCCTCTCCCGCCACGCCCAGAGCCGTTCCAGTCCGTTGGGCGGGGAAGCGGGCTGGCCGGCCGCCACTTCCGTCAGCCAGGCGGTGACCTGTTCCTGGGCGGAGCAGGCCTGTTCGGGCTTGGCCAACAGCAGCGTCAGCAGCGCACGTGCGGCATCGGGCCACTGGGCCGGCCAAATGGCTACCATCCAGGTCCGGCCGGCGGAAGACCCGCTCTGCACGATCTCCCAGCCGGCCTGCTCCTGTGCGGCGCGGACGGCCTCGCTGTCCTCCTGCGCCACGTTCAGATACGCGATCGGCAGGCCTGTCGCCTGCCGGATTCGTTTCACTTCCCGTTTCCATGCGTCCATATCCGGCACCCCGTTTCACAGCGAGATGCCATCATTATACCTTACTCAAGGGCCAGTGTGCGGGCGGCTTCTGTCGCAACCGCGCCCGGCTTGGCTGCGACGACGCCTGGTTTTGCGGCGGGGCTTTTCGTTCGAGCTGCAGCGGCTGTCTCCGCTGTCGGATGGCCGGACAGCGAGCCTGCGGGAACCAGCGTGTGCAGCGTGATCTCCGGACGGGAACGGAGACGGATGTTGATCCCCGTCTGCCCCAAGCCCTCGCTGATGTAAAAGGGGCGTCCCTCGTAGCGATGCAGCCCTTTTACCATGTTCAGCTTGGGCAGGCGGCCCATCTTGACGAGGTGAAACGGTTTGGGCCAGTGAATCTGCCCGCCGTGAAAGTGGCCGGACAGCAGATAGTCGTACGGATAGTCCCGCATTTCCAGGACGAGGTTGGGATCGTGCGTCAGCACGAGGCGCACGCCTTCTGCCGGCACATGCTGAAACGACGCGGCCAGGTTGCTGCGGCCGGTGGAGTAGTCGTCCACGCCGATCACGTGCACCGGCACTCCGTTGTGGAGCACCGTCTCGTGCTGGTTCACCAGCACCCGGCAGCCGATCCGTTCCAGCTCCGCTTTCAACAGCCCCAGCTTCGGGGGAGCCAGCACGTAGTCATGGTTGCCGAAGACGGCAAAGGTGCCGAGGCGCGGTTTCAGTTTCATCACGGTTTCCACGTAGGCCACCGCTTTGGGGATATTTTTATGGCGGTCCAACAGGTCGCCGGTAATTGCGATCAAATCGATGCGCTGTCCGGAAAAGTCCCGGACGATCCGCTCCGCGTCGATGGAGATGTTTTCCATGTGCAGGTCGGACAGGTGCAGCACGGCAAGCGGCTCGAAGCTGGCGGATTCGCCGAGGCGTTCCGACGGCTGGACGGCCACGTTGACGCGGCGGGTGTTCAGATCAAACGTATTGCGGTAGGCGCGCGCAAGCAAAACGGCAAAAAGCGACAATATCAAAAACCAGAACATCTGGTGTCACCTCCGCTTTCTAGCAAACTACCTGATCATTATACAAGATTTTTTCCGCTTTCTCATAAGTAGGTTTCTGGCAGCAGGAATTTGTCGGGAAGTGCAGAAATATTATGAAAAAGCTGAATGAAGCAGTGATCCTTCAGTCACACAAGGAGAGTGAGAGTATGAAAGTCGAACTGATTCCGCCCACGGAAGGACGGTTCAACCTGCAGAACTACGAAGAGGCTTACGCCAACTTTGACTGGGCCGACGTGGAAAAGCAGTTTTCCTGGTACGAAACGGGAAAAGTCAACATCGCGTACGAGGCGATCGACCGTCACCTGCAGACGGAGCGCAAAGACAAAATCGCCCTGCTGTACAGCGACGCGACCAGAGACGAGCGCTACACGTTCGCACAGTTGAGCGAACTGTCCAACAAATTCGGCAATGTGCTGCGCAGCCTGGGCATTGCCAAGGGCGACCGCGTTTTCGTGTTCATGCCTCGTTCGCCGGAGCTTTATGTAAGCGTTTTAGGGACGTTGAAAATCGGTGCGATCGTGGGGCCGCTGTTTGAGGCGTTCATGGAAGCGGCTGTCCGCGACCGACTGGAGGACAGCGAGGCGGTCGCCATCGTCACCACGCCTGCGCTGCTGCCTCGCGTTCCGGTGAAAGATCTGCCGGCCTTGAAGCACGTCATCCTGGTCGGGGCCACGGACGGTCTCGAGGAAGGGCAAATCAGCTATGAAACAGCGATGGCATCCGCATCCCCCGAACTGGAGATCGAGTGGGTGGACCGCGAAGACGGCATGCTCCTGCACTACACCTCCGGCTCCACCGGCAAACCGAAAGGGGTGCTGCACGTCCACAACGCGATGATCCAGCACTACCAGACCGGCAAATGGGTCCTCGATCTCCAGGAAGACGACATCTACTGGTGCACCGCTGACCCGGGCTGGGTAACCGGTACGGCCTACGGGATTTTTGCCCCCTGGCTGAACGGCGCCACCAACGTGGTGCGCGGCGGACGGTTCAAGCCGGAAGAGTGGTACGACACCATTCAAAAGTACAAGGTGACCGTTTGGTACAGCGCCCCGACCTCCTTCCGCATGCTGATGGGGGCAGGCGACGAAATCGTGAAGCGCTTCGACCTGTCGTCGCTGCGCCACATCCTCAGCGTCGGCGAACCGCTCAACCCGGAAGTGGTCTACTGGGGCATGCGCGTCTTCCGCCAGCGCATCCACGATACCTGGTGGATGACGGAGACGGGGGGACAGCTCATCTGCAACTACAAGTGCATGGCGATCAAGCCGGGCTCGATGGGCAAGCCCTTCCCCGGCGTCTACGCGGCCATCCTGGACGATCAGGGAAACGAACTGCCGCCCAACCGGATGGGCAATCTGGCCATCCGCACCGGCTGGCCGTCGATGATGCGCAACATCTGGAAAAATCCGGCGAAGTACGAGGAGTACTTCCGCTTCCCGGGCTGGTACGTGTCCGGCGACTCCGCCTACAAGGACGAGGACGGCTACTTCTGGTTCCAGGGCCGCATCGACGACGTGATCAACACCTCCGGCGAGCGCGTCGGTCCGTTTGAAGTGGAAAGCAAGCTGGTGGAACACCCGGCGGTGGCGGAAGCGGGCGTCATCGGCAAGCCGGACCCGGTGCGCGGGGAAATCATCAAGGCGTTTATCTCCCTGCGCGCGGGCTACGAACCGAGCGAAGAGCTGATGGAAGACATCCGCAAATTCGTCAAGGAAGGCTTCGCCGCGCATGCCGCGCCGCGCGAAATCGAATTCCTCGACAAGCTGCCGAAGACGCGTTCCGGCAAGATCATGCGCCGCGTGCTCAAAGCGTGGGAGCTGGGCCTGCCGACCGGCGACCTGTCCACGATGGAAGACTGATCCCCGCCATAAAAGAAAAATCTCCTGTGCAGGATGCGCAGGAGATTTTTTGTGTTACGAATGGGAATGGCCGTGCGCATGGCCGCCTTTCGCGGGTCCCCCGTGTTCGCATGCCAGTTCGGCGTGCCGGACCGTTTCGTCTTCGATCTGGATGGTCACGTGGGAGATGCCAAACTCGTCGTGCAGCAGCCGGATCGCTTCGTTCAGGATCGGATAGCTGGGCCGGTCGTCCTCCACGGTCAGATGGCAGGTGAGCGAATCAAATCCGGACGTGACGGTCCAGACGTGCAGGTCGTGCACACCCTTTACCCCGTCGAGGTGCAGCAGGCGTTCGCTGACGCGGGCGACGTCAATGCGGGCTGGCGATCCTTCCATCAGGATGTTGACCGATTCCTTGGTCACGCGCCACGAGCTGAGCAGGATCAGGACGGCGACGACGATGCTGATCAGCGGGTCGGCGATGTACCAGCCGAACCAGAGCATCAGGAGCCCGCCGATGATGGCCCCGACGGAGCCGAGCAGGTCGCCCAGCACGTGCAGTAAGGCGCTGCGCACGTTTACGTTTTCCCGATAGTCGCCGCGCATCAGCACGTACGCGGCGGCGACGTTGGCGGCAAGCCCCAGCGAGGCGATCAGGATCATGGTGCCGCTCGCCACTTCCGGAGGGGTGCGCAGCCGCTCGTACGCCTCCCAGAGGATCGCCAGCGAGATCACGGCCAGCGTGACGCCGTTGGTCAAAGCGGCCAGGATTTCCAGGCGGCGCAGCCCAAACGTCTTTTGGTTCGAAGGAGGACGGGCGGCCACGTGCAGCGCCACCAGACTCAAGAGCAGGGCGGAGGCGTCGCTGACCATGTGACCGGCGTCGGACAGGAGCGCCAGACTGTTTGTCAGAATGCCGCCGACGATTTCCACGACGAGAAAGGCTGTGATGATCAACAGCGCGATCAGCAGGGCGCGCTTGCTGGCCCCTTTGCCGTGGTGGTGATGGCCGTGGCCGTCGTCGTGGGCATGGCCGTGATGGTGATGCAAACCCATGCGGATTCCCCCTTACGTCACATGATGTCGGCCGGACGTGTGCAGGATGTGCGAAAGCAGGTAGCGCGCATCCTCGCCAACCCCGCCCAGGAGAGCGGAGGTCCGGCGGTACTGCCACGGCAGGCCGAGAAAGTAGAGGCCGGCGGCTGGCGTGACGCCTCGCCGGTGAATCGGACGGCCGTTTGCGTCCAATACGCCCGGGACATGAAGCCAGTCATACGTGCGTCGGAATCCGGTCGCCCAGATGATGTTGGCCGCTTCCGCCTGACTGCCGTCCGAAAAGGTTGCGATGCGGCCGGACAGGCGGACGGTCCGCCCCGTCACGCGCAGCCGTCCCTCTTGTTCCAGGCGGCGGAGCTGCCGCTTGTAGCCAATGATCGGATCGGGCCGCCTGCTCAGCCATTGTCCCGGCAGGGTGGTGACGGGAATGGAGGTAAACCCGGACAGCTTGAGGTACCAAAAGATAGGTTTTCCCAAAAGACGCAGGGGAAGAAACGGACGCGGCCGCTCCATGGAGAGAACGACCGGTCTGGAGGCGGCAAGTTCCACGGCGATCTGGACCCCTGAATTGCCGGACCCGGCCACCAGGACCGGTCCGGGGCGGAGCTGGCGTTCGTTTTTGTACGCAGCCGTATGCAGTTGGACGACATCCGGGGCAGCATCCCGGTGGATCGCGGGGATCCACGGTGTCTGAAACGGTCCCGTGGCGATCACGACCTGCCGGGCGAACCACTGCTCCTGTCCATTGGCGACGAGAAACCCATCGCCGTGCCTCTCAACCGACGAGACGGGCGATTTCGTCCGGACAGGCAGGGAGAAGTGGGCGGTGTACTGTTCCAGGTAGTCGGCCACGTCGTCTTTTGCAGGCAGTCCGTCCCGTTCCCCGGGGAAGGGCAGGCCGGGTAGGTCGCTGCAAGAGCGCGGGGTGAACAGGACGAGCGTGTCGTACCGCTGCCGCCAGCTATCGCCCACCCGCTCGCACTGGTCGACAATCAGGAAGCGGAGCCCCGCCTGCCGCAGGTAATAGCCCATGGCCAGCCCCGCCTGGCCGGCGCCGATCACCAGCACATCATACGCGTTCATACGATTGTCCCCTTTTCCCATGTGATGGCAAGAAAATCATAACATATTAACGTATGAACACTCAATCATATGTTTGGATGTTTGGGATGCATCATCTGCCCATTCCAGGCGGTCGAACCTGGCGCAATGCCGGACGGCGACAAGCAAAGAAGCATGTTTCCGCGTTCTCCGCGGAAACATGCTTCTTACGGTGCCGATCAATTCGAAATAGTCGGAACAAATTTGCTGCCCAAACGGCCCGGTGTGTGCCGGATCAGCCGGCGGCAACCGACTCGGCGGCAGGCCGGGTGTAGACCCGATGGGGCTGGAGATCGCCCGGATGTCTGACGTACAGCGGCCCCCATGCCGGATTGGCATCGTGCATGCTTTTCAACACGGTGACCATGCGTTGGAAAATCTCCGGGATGTTGGCGCCCTGTCCCAGCGCGCCGGTGACGGCGGCAGCCACCACATGGGCGGCGTACATCCCCGACACGTAGCAATCGTTCAGGTCGCCGGCGGAGGCGAGATGGGAGCGAATGCTGGCGGCAATTTGCTCGTCGCGGTCGTGCCAGTTCTGGATCTGGGCCAGCGCGTGGTCCTCCAGGCTCTTCAACGGCGAATCCGCGATGGCGGCGGCGACGGCGGCGGCGGAACGCTTTGCCGTATCGGCGTCGACGGTCGTTCGCCCCAACACGATCGTGCCGAGGTCTTTGTCCGTTTCCGCCGCGAGGGCGTCCGCCCAGAGCGGAGCGCCGTCAAAACGGAGCAGCCGGACGGTCTCGGCCGCCAAGTATCCGCGCAGGATGTCAGCGGGGTGGGGATCGTAGTCGGGACCCGTATTGCGCAGCTTGGGCGTGCCTCCCCAAGCGCCGTTCAAGGCGCGGAAGTAACCGATCAAGCCAATGCCCGCGGCCGGACCCATGTTGAGAACGCCCAGCACGTCGGAGGCGGTTTCATCGATGCGGAGCGCCCAGTACTCGGCCAAGCTTCGGCTGAACTTTTGTCCGATAAGTTCCTGGCGGACGACCTGTGACAGCTCCTGCAGCAGCCCCGTATCGGCGTGCAGAATGTCGTGTCCGGCCGTTTCGTGGGCGAGCGCGGACCAGGCGAGCAGGCCCTGCTTGGCATGGGAGGGGGGCAGGTTGACGATGCCCGTCTCCAGTCCAAAGTGGGCCGCGGCGTCCACCGGCCACGTGTACGGCCCGTACTGGGGCCGTCCCCATTTGACAAGCGGGGCAATCACGCTGTGGTCCGGAGGTTTGATTCCGGCTCGGTCACCCGCGCTGAGAAAACCGTCGTACAAGTCGCTGACCACTTCCTGAAAGGCATCCGTCGCGGTCTGTTCGTACCCTTCCCCGTTTTGCAGAATCGCCTGGACGATGTCCATGAGAAGACCCGCTTCCCGTTCCCGGTCCGGGTCGCGCTTGAGCAGCTCGACAAATCCGGACTCGGACAGCTCGTCCAGTGCGCGTGCGATCGGCTGGAACACTTTCTCCCGATAAAGCGGCGGCAGTTTCTCCCGTGCCGCTTCCAGGCGAATCAGCAGCTGCCGGTAATCCGTCGGGTCGGCCGGTCCGGCGTTTGTATCCAACGCGGCCGTTTTCGCATCTTCCACACACGTCTGCAGGTTGGAAAAATCAGGGTGGTTCATCCGTAGCGCCTCCCATCGTCAAGAGATTTTCTCCGGACATGCGTCAACGTCAACCATCGTGAAAACGGACCGTGATCGGGGGGATCACCTCCTTTTCAGGTGTGGGCGAGACGGTTCGGCTTGGATGAGTGATGGATAGGAAACAGCGATAGGGAGAGGAAGCGATTCCGGAGCCGGGCAGCGGAGGAGAGATGAGCTGGCTCGGGAATCATGCCGGAATGGCTGCAGGGATTTGAAGTGGAACGGTTTGTGTGTGGCGGCGCTCCACGCCTGACAGGATGAGGTGTCGCACGCGATCGCCATCGAGCGCCTTGAACATGGCGGCCGCGCCTTTCGTTTCGTGCACGCGGGGGATCAGGCGGTCCCCTTGTGTCCGGCAGCAACCGAATCCGGCATGCGTCGTGCGCGGGTTCCTTGTGCCGTTCCCTGGTGTTCACGCGATCACCTCTTGCAGCTATTATAAAACGGAACGGCTGGAAAAAAAAGTGTGTGAGTCATTTTCCGCCAATTCCCTTGTATAATGATGAGGACAAGAATGGCTGCAAAGGGATGGAGGTAGCGAACGTGCTGGCCAAACTCCGAACGTTTTTCATTGAGATAATGGGCGCCGTCCTCCTGGGGCTGGCCGTCGTCTGGCTGACGGCGAGAAGCGGAGACGGCTTGTTTTCCCCGGGCAGGCTGGAGTTGTCCGGGCGCTGGCTGGACGTCAAAACCCTGTTTCTCAGCATTGTGCTGGAGGCAATTCCGTTTGTCCTGCTGGGCGTGTTTTTCTCCGCCTTTATCCAGACGTTCGTCACGGAAGAGCAGGTCCGCCGCTGGACGCCGCGCAATCCGCTGCTGGCACTCCCGTTTGCCGGACTGCTCGGTTTTCTGTTTCCCGTCTGCGAATGCGCCGTCATCCCCGTGGTGCGGCGGCTGATCCAAAAAGGCATGCCTGTCCACGTCGGGATCGTCTTTTTGCTCGCCGGGCCGATCGTCAATCCGGTCGTGCTGTCGTCCACCTTTCTCGCGTTTCAGCGGCAGCCCGACATGGCGCTGTACCGGGCGGCAGCCGGTTTGATCGTCGCGCTTGCGGCCGGCGTGCTCGTCTGGCTGTTTGTCCGCCACAATCCGCTGCGCCTGGGAGTAGAGCGGCAGATTCTGCACGAGGCCGCCCATACGGAAGCGATCCGCGGAAAGCTGAGCGCCACCCTTTCCCACGCGGTGGACGAATTTTTTGACATGGGAAAATACTTGCTGTTCGGTGCCCTGATCAGCGCGCTGCTCCAGGTCTTCGTCAGCCGGGACACGCTGCTCTCGATCGGGCAGACGCCGCTCACCTCCCACCTGGTGATGATGGGGATGGCATACCTGTTTTCCCTGTGCTCGGAGGCGGACGCGTTTATCGCGGCATCCTTTGCCAACACGTTTCACGCGGGCTCGCTGCTTGCGTTTCTCGTCTACGGCCCGATGCTGGACCTGAAAAACACGTTGATGCTGTTCAGCACGTTTCGGGCCGGGTTCGTCGTGAAGCTGCTGGTGACGGTGACGCTCCTGGTGCTGGTCGTCACCATGCTGATGCCGACATGAGGGGAGGAAGATCGAGGTGCAACCGTCAACAGTCAAACGTCACTACATCATGCGCAGCCTGATCCTGCTGGGATTTACCCTGCTGCTCGCCGATCTGATCGTCACCGGCCGCCTCAGCCACTACCTGGCGCCCCGGCTGCACATGCTGAGCTACGTAACCGTCGCCATCCTGGCGCTTCTGACAGCCGTCAGCATCCGGCAGGCGGTGGTCGGTCCGGACTCGTACGAGTGCGACTGTGGAGACGCCCACAAGGTGCCGCGCAGTCCCTTTACCGCGCTGGTGGTCTACGGACTGTTTGCCCTGCCGCTGGTGATGGGGCTTGTGCTGCCGGACAAGACGCTGGGCAGCGCGGTCGCGGAAAAGCGCGGCGTCACGCTGCTGACAGGAGAGGGAAAATGGGTGCAATCCGTCGGCAGTTCGACAAAGCCGGGGTCGGATCAGGCGGGTTCGCCCGCGCCTGACGCCAACGCGATG
The DNA here is from genome assembly GCF_007197875.1 of Brevibacillus sp. LEMMJ03. Classification (NCBI taxonomy): domain Bacteria; kingdom Bacillati; phylum Bacillota; class Bacilli; order Caryophanales; family Paenibacillaceae; genus Brevibacillus; species Brevibacillus sp. LEMMJ03. The sequence goes on from NZ_VKJN01000001.1 coordinate 28,820, forward strand.
ACGGACGGGACGGAGAAGGCGAAAGGGGCGGGTGAGACGGGGAATACAACGGTGTCCGGCAATGGCGGCCCAGGCAGGTCCGATGCCCCCGAAAAAGCGGGGGACAGCGGGAGTCCCAACCAGTCGGTTCCGCAAACCGACGAGCAGATCCGCCAGCGATTTGCCGCCAACAGCTTCGGTGATTTTTACACGGACATCGCCGTATCCCTGTACAAGCAGCCGGTGATCCACCTGGACGACAAGCTGTTTCTCGACGGCCTGACGACGATGGAGCTGTACGCCAAGGAATTTGCCGGCAAGGAGCTGGAAACGCTCGGCTTTGTTTACCGCGAACCCGGTTTTACGCCGCAGCAGTTTGTCGTCGCCCGCTTTTCCGTCTCCTGCTGCACCGCGGACGCCACCGTCTTCGGCATCCTGGTGGAAGACAAGGCGGCGAGCAAATGGGCGACGGACAGTTGGGTGAAGGTGAGGGGGAAACTGGAGCTTCGCAGCGTGGACGGATACGACATGCTGGTGCTGAAGGCGTCCCGGATCCAGCCCGTCAAGGCGCCCAAGGATCCGTACGTGTACTACGACTTCAACGCCGCTGCCCCATAGAAGCGGCTGGGGGACAGGTGAACGCATCACCTGTCCCCGTCATTTTTTCAGCAGACGGTGGCGGACCGCATAGGCGGCCAACTGTACCCGATTGGCCAACTGCAGTTTTTCCAAGATGTTTTTGATGTGGTTTTTCACTGTGTTTTCCGCGATAATCAGCGCGTCGCTGATCTCCCGGTTGGTTTTGCCGGCCCCCACGTACATGACGATCTCCCGTTCGCGCGGGGTGAGCACGTCCGGCGTCGGCTCGTCCAGTCTTTCCTCCTGGCGGAAGCGGTGAAGCAGCCGCGTCGCCATTTCGCGGGAGACGTCGCTGTCTTCCCCCAGGAGGGCATGCAGATAGGTGATCCAGTCGTCCGGCTCCAGGTTTTTCAGCAGGTACCCCTGGGCGCCAAACTGGATGGCGGTGATCAGGTCGCCGACATCGTCGGATACGCTGAGGATCACCACCTTGATGTGCGGGTACGCTTTTTTCACTTCCCGCGTGGCTTCGAGGCCGCTCCACCTGGGCATGTTGATGTCCATCAGCACCAGATCGGGCTGAAGCTGTCCGCAGAGGGTGTACGCCTCCTCTCCGTCGGCCGCCTCGCCGATCACCTCAAAGGACGGATCTTGTTCCAACAGGCTGCGGATCGCCATTCGCGCCATGGGATGGTCGTCGGCAATCAACACCCGGTATGCGTTCATCTCCCCATTCCTCCGTTTCCGGCCGTCAGCCGTATCTCCGTGCCGCCTGCCGCGCGCTGGCGGATGACGATGGCGGCGCCCAACTGCTTGGCGCGCTCGCACATCATCGCGAGGCCGTATTTTTTCGCTTCGCCGTCAATCGGCGGGATTCCGATGCCGTCGTCTTCAATCACGAGCTGCCAGTTTCCGGGACCGGCGCCGACCAGCTTCAGCCACGCGTGGCGGGCATTGGCGTGCTTGCGGATGTTGGCAAACGCCTCCTGGATGACGCCGAACAACTGCACCTCTTCGGCCGGTGAAAAAAAGCCGTCGTCCAGCTTCACCTCCTGCGTCACATCCACTCCCGACAGCGCGCTCCACTGGGCGAGCCACTTTTCCACGCGCTGCGTGAAGCTGCTGCCTTCTTCGGGCAGGGAGCGCAGGTTGAAAATCGCCTGCCGGACGTGATTGTCGATGGCCGAAACAGCCACCCGCGCATCCTCAAGCTGTCCCTGCTTCAGCTTGACGTTGAGGAAAAAGAGCGACTGGGCGATGCCGTCGTGCAGTTCCCGCGCCAGCCGTTCCCGCTCCTCGTACACCGCGCGGCGCGCCTGTTCTTCCACCAGCTTGGCATTCATCCGCTCGATCTTGCGGAACATCCAGGTGGCAAACAGAAACGAAAGCAGCAGGGTCAGGATCGTAATGTAGACGTTGCCCGTTTCCATCGACAGGTATTCGAGCAGAAAATCGTGCCGGACAAATTCAAAGCCGCCGATGATGAATGGCGGCAGGAGAACGGTCAGCCAGTAGAGGCTGCGGTACGTCATGCCAAAACCCCTTCCTTTTGCCTGATCCTTCAAACCTCGTATCTAGTATACCGAAGGAGCCGGGCGGATGATATACTCGGGTAAGAGCGAGAGACTGACAGGAGGAGAGAACATGAGCACGGTTGCAAAAGCGATGACCATCGCGGGTTCGGACAGCGGAGGCGGCGCCGGCATCCAGGCGGACCTGAAAACGTTCCATCAGCTCGGCGTCTACGGCACCAGCGCCATCACGGCGGTGACCGCGCAAAATACCCTGGGGGTGGCGGGGGTCTACCCGCTGCCGACCGAAGCAGTGACGCAGCAAATCCGCGAAGTCCTGCGGGACATCGGCGCGGACGCGGCCAAGACGGGTATGCTGTTTGACGCGGCGATCATCCGGGCGGTGGCGGAGGAAGTGCGCGCGTTTCGCCTGGAAAAGCTGGTGGTCGACCCGGTGATGGTCGCCAAGGGCGGGGCCAAGCTGCTGCTGGACGAAGCGATTGACGCGCTGAAAACACACCTGCTCCCGCTGGCCGAAGTGGTGACGCCCAACCTGCCGGAAGCGGAGTGCCTGACCGGCATGACGATCCGCACGCCGGCGGACATGCGGGAAGGGGCAAAGGCGATTCACGCCCTGGGCGCACGCCATGTGCTGATGAAAGGCGGACACCTGGACGGCGAGGAGATCGTCGACATGCTGTACGACGGACAAGCGTTTTACGAAATGGCCCACAGCCGCATTCATACCCGGCACACCCACGGGACCGGCTGCACCTTTTCCGCAGCCCTGACGGCGGAACTGGCCAAGGGGAAACCGCTGGTGGAAGCGGTGGAGCGGGCCAACCGATTCATCGTCCAGGCCATCGCCACCGCACCGCAAATCGGCGGCGGGCACGGCCCGACCAATCACTGGGCAACCATTGAATAAAACAGCAGCAGAGAGCCCGAGGAGACCTCGGGCTCTTCTTCGTTATGGCGGAAAGGCGGTCGAACGTCCGGGTGACGGCCCGAGCCGCCGATTCCAACCGTTCCGTCCGGCCGATGGCAACCGTTCCAACCGGCCGCAGCCGATCATTTGATGGAGACGGTAAAGTCCCCATTCAGTTTCGCGGGATAATAGGACAGGGTAAACCGATACGTGGACGGAACGCCCTTCTCCGTTTTCCGTTTGAACAGTTCCCCATAATGCTGGACGCCGCCGTCCACGTAGGAAGTCCCCTGGACATGCTCGTACTCGTTGCCCCGGTCATCGGTAAAATCCCGGACATACGGGTGAAACTGGTGAAGATCGCGCTCCTCCACCCGCAGACCGAGGTCCAGCCCCACCACGTCTCCGTTCTGCCGCAGGGCTTCCACCCGCAGTCTGTTGTCCGGCGCCTGCAGCAGCCGGCCGGTTTTCGCGTCGATGACCACGTGCAATTTGTCCTTGTCCAGGGCCCGGATGCCGTCGGCTGTCACGTACAGCTTTTCCGGCGGGGTAAAGTAGCTGCTCTCCAGGTAGTAGACCACGCTGTCCTCGTCGACGGGACGGCTGGATACGCCGTTCCCCCAGAAGGCGAACGTCTCCCCTTTTTCGTTGACCAGACGCAGGTTGTCAAAGCCGAAGATGCGCTTGCTGTTTTTCGGGTCGAAGCGGATGGCCACCTCCGTCTGCGTCGGATAGACGGTGACGCGCTCCACCGTGATGGCCTGACCGTCCACGATCACGGTTTTGTTGACGGGGTACACCTTTTCTGTCAGGTCGGCGAATGTGGACTTGTCGATCGGGATGTCCACGGACAAGGGTTCCCATACCTGACCGTCCACGGACAGGGTGACCTTGGCGGTGATGCGGTCCGGAATCGGGACGTCATCCGGCATGTAAACTTCCAGCTTGTTATGAATCACGACCGCCTCTTCGACTGCAGGCTGGTGAGACCAGGAGATCCCCCCCTCCAACGGTTTTCCCGACGGATCGTACAGTTCCAGATTTTCCAGCTCCATCAAATGTCCCGGCTCCGCGTTCCTGATGGTGTAAACAATCAGCATCCGTCTTTTGTCCATCAACACCTGATCCACCGTAAAGCTCACCTTGTCGCGGACGGCTGACCTGCCAACCGGCTGGGTCAAACCGTGGCGGGCCGCCATCTGCAGTCCCTTGTCGTACTGGATCAGCTCCACCAGCGGCTTCAAGCCGGGCACATGGCTGACGTAGGCGGCGACGGCGGGGGAGAGGCGGATGGAGAAGACCAGCCCCAGCATCAGCACGCAGGCGGTCAGCGCCGACCAGCCAATCCGGCGCAGGCGTTGCGTGCGCATCTGCCGCCGCCGCGCTTCCACCATGCCGGCCAGGATGTAGCGATCCGCCTGTTCCGGGACCGCCACATGCTGATACCGCTCCCTGATCTCGGACAACTGCTGTTCCGTTTGCTCCCAGTCACGCACCATGATCACCATCCTTTTCCCAAATCTTCGCGCAGGGCGCCGAGCGCCTTGTGCAGCCACGTCTTGATCGTGCCTTCCGGGTGGCCGAGCAGGGAGGCAATTTCCCGGATGGTCAAATCTTCAAAGTACTTCAAAATGATCACCTGGCGCTGGACGGGAGCCAGGCGGGACAGTGCCTCGTCGATCTGCAGCCGGCTGTCGGTGTCCTCCACGTGGGCGGCCTCCCGTTCGGTCGGCTCCAACTGCCAGCGCCGCTTTCGCTTTTGCTCGTCAATGCAGGTGTGAATCATGATCCGCGTCAGCCAGGTGGACACGTAGGCGGGAGTTTTCAGCTTGGAGAGCTTCAGGTAGGCCCGGCAGGTCACTTCCTGCAGCGCTTCCAGGGCGTCCGTCTCGTTGCGGAAAAAAGCGTAGGCCACCTTGTACAGTTTTTCCTTGTGTGCGCGAATCAATTGGTAAAACGCGTCGTCGTCTCCGCGCTGCGCGGCCGCGACAAGCTGTTCCAGGTTCACGTCGACCCCTCCCGTCTTATTAGACGCCCGGGAGCGGCAAACGGTTTTGCCTGCGCGCGGTTGATCCGCTGTCCAGGTTGAACCGGACGTCCTGCAGCTGCTTACAGTATGGTATCGAGCATGGAAAGGGCGGGTGGAACCAAACATGTGGATCAAATGGAGGACTATTCACGAATCATACGGATTGCCGCGAATGGCCCAGGAGTGCCGGCGGTATCTGGAAACGAGGGGAGTGCGGGTGAGGCTCTTGGCGCAGCGGACAAAGCGGGCCGGACACGTCTACGTGCTGCAGGTGCCTGCGGAGGAGCGGGAAGAGGCCGAGCAGTGGCTGCGCCGCTTCAAACAGACCTTGCAGTAGGTGCCAGCCAGGTTTCTCCGCGGTGGACGTTCGGCGGGCAGGAGATACTAGCCGGAGGAGGGAACCTGCCATGGAAACGACAAGGTTGAACAAGGCGGCATCGACGGACGGCAGCGAGGCGAACCTGTTTGAGCCGGATTTCGTCTTCTTTGAACCGGCCGCACTGGACTACCCGCTCGGCCGGGAACTGTACCGGCGGTATCAACAGCGGGGCCTGCCCATCCGGATGACGACCAGTCACAATCAGGTGCGCGGCATTCCGGGAGAGACGGAGGTGCAGCAGTACCGCAACGCCAAGCGGACACTGGTCGTAGGCGTGCGCAAGACGCTGAAGTTCGAGCCGTCCAAGCCGTCGGCCGAGTACGCCCTGCCGCTCGCCACCGGCTGCGCGGCCCACTGCCATTACTGCTACCTGAACACCAACATCGGCACCAGGCCGTACGTCCGCGTCTACGTCAACACGGAGGAAATCTTTGCCCAGGCAGAGCGGTACATCCGCGAGCGGGCCCCCCGGATCACCCGGTTTGAGGCGGCCTGTACCTCCGACCCGGTCGGCATCGAGCACATTACCGGCAATCTGAAGCGGGCCATCGAGTTTTTCGGCAATCAGCCGTTGGGGAGGCTGCGGTTCGTCACCAAGTTTCACCATGTGGACTCCCTGCTCGACGCCCGGCACAACAAGCAGACCCGCTTTCGCTTCAGCATGAACGCGGACTACGTGATCAAGAACTTCGAACCCGGCACGTCCAGCTTTGAACAGCGTTTGGAAGCGGCCGGAAAAGTGGCCAGGGCCGGCTATCCGCTCGGCTTCATTCTGGCGCCGCTTTACCGCTTTGACGGATGGGAAGCGGGCTACACCGATCTCCTGGAAAGGCTTCGGCAGCAGTTGGTCCCCGAGGCGATGGAGGACCTGACTTTTGAACTGATCCAGCACCGCTTTACCACAGTGGCCAAGAAGCTGATCTTGCAGCGATATCCCAAAACCAGACTGGAGATGAACGAAGCGGAACGCAAATACAAGTGGGGCAAGTACGGCAGAGGCAAATACGTCTATCCGGACGAGCAGGCCAAAGAACTGCAAGCCCACCTGGAGCGGGAGATTGCCCGGCTGTTTCCGCAGGCGAAAATCGAGTACTTCACCTGAAGCCGCTGATGATCAAGGGGCCATGCTCCGCCGTCCAGGGTATGCCGTATCAGACAACACCGGTTCGTTCGTTTTCGTATCACGGGTCGGCCTGGCAGATTGCTGGCCGGCCCACAGGTTGTTTGCTGCCATAAAGCTGCCAATGTTTCCCCCGTGAATCGAATCTTTTCGACAAACCGTGACCGTCCATGCTACAATATGGAGTGCTCTCATATCGTGGGAAAGGATTTGTACATAGTCATGAAGTCCATTTTGCTTACCGTCGAGGGGCCGATCGGAATCGGCAAAACATCGCTGTCCCGGGAAATCAGCAAGGCTTTCGGGCTGCAGTTGTTGGAAGAGATCGTCTACGAGAACCCGTTTCTGGGGAAGTTTTACGAGAACATCGCGGAGTGGAGTTTCCAACTGGAGATGTTTTTTCTCTGCAACCGCTACAAGCAGCTTCAGGACATCCGCTCCCGGTACCTGCAGCAGGGCGTGTCCGTCGTGTCCGATTACAACATTTTCAAAAACACGATCTTTGCCAAAAGGACCCTGGACGGTGAAAATTTGCCAAAGTATTTAAAGATTTACGACATCCTCACCGAAGGTCTGCCGCAGGCCAATCTGGTTGTCTATCTGACCGCTTCGATCGACACCGTCATGAAGCGGATCGCGATGCGCGACCGGGACGTGGAGCGCAACATGGATGTGGGGTACATGAAAAACCTGATCGCCGATTACGACGAATTTATGAAAGCGTTTGAACGGTGTCATCCCGATACGCCGGTGATCAAGTTTCACTGCGACGATCTGGATTTCGTGCACAGGCCGGAGGATCTCGCCTACGTGCTCGGCCAGATCGGGCCGCAGATCAGGGCGCTGCAGGAATCGTGAGCGTTTCCAAAGGGCCAACCGCAACTACAGGAGAAGGAGTTACGTTCATGTCAGGATTTAGGAACAGCCATCTTCGCGAAAAATACGGCATACCGAGCAACGCCGTGATCACCATCGGCGGAACGGTCGGGGTGGGCAAGTCCACGTTTACGCGCGCGCTGGCCGAGCTGCTGGGCTTCCGCGTCTCCGTGGAAAAGGTGGACAACAACCCGTACCTGGGCCGCTTTTACGAGGATCTCTCCCGGTGGGGCTTTCACCTCCAGATTTTCTTTCTGGCGGAGCGCTTCAAGGAACAGAAGCGCATGTTCGAATACGGCGGGGGGTTCGTTCAGGATCGCTCGATCTACGAGGACACGGGCATTTTTGCCCGCATGCTGTACGAACAGGGGCACATGACCGAGGAAGATTACCAGACCTACTCCCAGCTTTTTGAAGCCATGGTGATGACGCCGTACTTCCCCCATCCCGACCTCTTGATTTATCTGGAGGGCAGTTTTGAGGACATTCTCAGCCGGGTAAAGGAGCGGGGGCGGCCGATGGAACAGCGGACGCCGGTCGAATACTGGCGGGATTTGTACGAGCGGTACGAACGCTGGATTCGCTCGTTTTCCGCCTGTCCCGTCCTGCGGATCAACATCAACGAGTACGACGTGGTGGCCGATCAGTCCTCGGTGGAAGTGGTCCTGTCCCGGGTGGCGGAAAAAATCCGCCTGGGTCGGTCGTTCCGCCGATAAGGCCAATCGAGTGCAAGCACCCCTGGCGGCGTGACCCCATGCCGATCGAGGGGGTTTTTTTTGCGCAGAGAAACGGCTGCCGGCCCGGGGGATGACGCCCTGTCCTGTCGCGAGGGGCGTGGGTCTTCCGCCTTGCGCTGCACTTCGAGCCGGGCGAAATGGGCTTTGGCCCAATCCGGCTGTGGTATAATAGTGGCATCTTGGAAATCAAAGGAGCTCAGAAATGGCAGAAGAATGGTTTGAACGCAGCTTTCGTGAAGATTACGTGCTGGTGTACCAACACCGCGACGATGCTTCGGCGGACGAGGAGATCGCCAATCTGCTGAAGCGGCTGCCGATCAAGCGCACGGGCAGGGTGCTGGACCTCTGCTGCGGGAGCGGGCGTCACTCGCGGGCCTTGGCTCGCCGGGGATACGACGTGGTCGGGGTGGACTTGTCGTCCGTCCTGCTGCAGTTGGCGGAGGAACAGAACTCGTTTCCCAACCTGCGCTTTTACCGCTACGACATGCGCCACATCCCGTTTCGGGAAGAGTTTGACATCGTCGTCAACCTGTTTACCAGCTTCGGCTACTTCGCTTCCGACGAGGAAAACGCACAGGTGGTCCAAAACATGGCCGCCGCATTGAAACCGGGCGGGGAAGTCGTCATCGATTACCTCAATCCAGCCTACGTCAAGGCCCATCTCGTGCCGCGCTCGACGAAAGAGGTCGCCGGCCTCTTCATCGAGGAGGAGCGCTGGATCGAAGACGGGTTTGTCAAAAAGCGGATCGTCGTCAACGATGCGGAGCAGCCCGAGCCCCGCGTCTATCTGGAGCAGGTACGCCTGTTCTCCGTGGAGGAAATGACGGCCATGCTGCGCCGGGCCGGATTTGAGCGGATCGAAACCTTCGGCGACTACGATTTCCGGCCGTACGAGGCGGAAACGTCGCCGCGCATGATTTTCTACGCCCGCAAGCGGCAGGCTGAGCGCTGATCAGCGTGACTAACCGGACGTGTCGGTGAATATGATGGTGGTAATTCCGTTCACCGAGCGAAGGGGGCGTGCTGATGAGCAGACTGACACTGGAACAGGTAAAAGTGTACATGAACAAAGTGCCCGGCTGGAGGCTGGTGGAAGACCGGATGGCGTTGGCCCGCACGTACCACTGTCCCGATTTTGCCGCCGCCGTCAGCTTCGTCAACCGCGTGGCGGAGCAGTTGGAACACGACAGCCAGCACGTCGAGATCCAGATCTCCGGCGGGGCGGTCACGTTCACGCTGACCACCCGGGACGCGAGAGGGCTGACGGGCAAGGATTTTGCCCTCGCCCAGACAATCAGCAAGGTAAGCTAGAACGGCCGATGCGCCGCCCCGTTCATCCGGGCGGCGTTTTTGTTTGGCGGCCGCGGTCTGGTAAGATGGAGTTGTGTACATAATGAAACGGAGGGATTCACATGGAGATTCACCAGCACGATCAGTTGATGGCGGTGATGGAAAAGGAATTTCGCGGACAGGCGGCGGAGATTCAGTTTACCCAGTGGGACAGTGACGGCGAAGACGAGGAAGTGACGCAGTTTCGCGGTGAGCTGATTGACGTGCGGCTGTCGGACAACGAGTTTGGGGAAAAGGATCTGCAGTTGTCGTTTGCCGTTGACGGCGACCAGGTCGTGGACATCCTGATGGAGATTCCTGCGGACGAAGAAGACCTGGCCGCTTTTGCCGACGGGCGCCTCTCCATTTTCGGCACGGAAGCGGAGATCGTTCTGAAACGATAAGCGGGCCGGCGGCTTGTTCACGCTGCGGAAACGGCCGGTTCGGCTGCAGCACGACAGGCGGCAGCAAACGGCGGCGGAAAACGATGTTCACTCGTTTGAAACCTGTCCGCCTTGTGGTATGATGGGAACGTCAACAAGTTGATTGGCAAAGGAGCAACAGCGATGAAAGCTAAGACGACAAAAGAGTCCCGAACCATTCAGGCTTCACTGGTACTGCCGTCCGATACCAACTTTCACAATACCATGTTTGGCGGAAAGATGATGTCCTACATCGACGAAGTGGGGGCCATCGCCGCCATGCGCCACTGCCGTCGGCCGGTCGTCACCGCATCCATCGACTCCATCGACTTCCTGACCCCCGTCAAAATGGGCCAATCCATCTGCCTGGAGGCGATCGTCTCCTCGACGGGAACCACGTCGATGGAAGTGTTCGTGAAAATCATATCCGAGAACTTGCTGACCGGGGAGCGTGCTCTGACCGCCACCTCGTTTTTGACCTTCGTCGCTCTCGACGAAGACGGCAAGCCGACACCGGTTCCGCCGGTCATTCCGGAAACGGAAGAGGAAAAATACCTCTTTGAGACCGCCGAAGAGCGGAAGCAGATGCGCAAGGAACGAAAGCGCAGCACGGAAGCTTTCATCGGTCAGTTGAACATCAAGAAAAGCATTTGACCTGCATCGTCAAATCGTCTAAACCCCGCGGATGGTCACGATCCGGCGGGGTTTTTGTTTGTGCGGTATGCCGATGGGGCCGAACGGTCACAATAATCGCGAACGAACGGTCGTGAATCGAGGGATGGGCATGGAACACGTGGAATGCGACGTCTCCCCGATGAAGGAACAAATCAAGCGGGATTTGCAGGAGATCGTCGAGAATTTGCAGCAGAGCATTTCCGTATTGGCAGACGAGAACAACTGCCTGCTGGGAAAGCTGGAAGAGGTCAAGGAGTGGTTTACCCGGATCGAGGCGAAAGCCGCCTCGTTTTATTTGCAGTGCTACCTGGGGCCTTACACCGATACCTACATGGACCTGACCATCGCCATCCGGCACCTGTCGGAGAGGCGCCACGGCGCGCTGATCGTGGTTCAGCGGAACGATCCGCTTGACCGCTTGATTCAGGCGGGCGTTCCCATCGGCGCGTCGCTCAGCTATTCGCTGCTGGAGTCCCTGTTTTATCCGGGAAGCCCCCTGCACGACGGGGCCGTTCTCGTCCGCGCCAACCGGATCGTGTCGGCAGGCAACGTCCTGCCTTTGTCCAGAGTGGACGCGGGCGGACGCAAGCTGGGCACCCGTCACCGGGCGGCGATTGGACTGACGGAGCAAAGCGACGCGCTCGTCCTGGTCGTGTCGGAGGAGACGGGGAAGACCTCGTTTGCCTTCAAGGGGAAACTGTATCCGATCATGACCGGCGCGCCGGTGCCATGACCTCCCTCACTCCACAAAACGCTGACGGATCTCCGGCGTGGGGAGCAGGCACTGTTCCTGCCGCCCGAACCAGCGGTAGCGGTTGCGGGCAATCCAGTTGTACACGCAGTCCCGTACAGGACGGGGAATCACAAGTCCCAGCGACGAGAGCAGGGGCCACCACCCGTTCAGCTTGCGGCCGACGCGAAGCATCGCGTCCGAGCGGGTGTACAGGCTGTCCCCCTCGATCAGCACGACGGTGCGCAGTTCGTCTGCGGGAAAGCCGTGCCGGGCGAGGAGACGGCGGCCTGTCTCCGACTGGAGCGAAGCGAAGCGGATCCGCCCGGAGGGGTCGCGCGGGATGATAAACCGGACGGCGCCGTGGCACAGGTTGCACACGCCGTCAAACAGCAGAATGGCTTCGGAGCGGGGCGGCTTGTTCATCAAAAGCGCCTCCTGTCACAGAAGTCGGTGCGGAGAGGATGCTGCGGGAACGTGTCAGGCTTGCCGCAGACGGCATACCCCATGCCGTATCCGCCGCATGATCCTCTCCCTTTCAGCATAACAGATCGGCGGCCGCTTCTCCATTACGCAGATGCGATGGAGGTGTGGCTTCGGGGAACGTCACCAGACCAGCACGCCGCTTCGGATGAGTTCTTCCGCTTTGGCCATGTCGGTGTGCATCTCCCGGTCTTCGGTCAGGCGCGGAATGGCGCGACGGATGTGCTCATAGGCCCGCTGCGTGCCGTCACCCAACCGGCCGCTGCCAAACTCGATCGCCTGGGCGGCCGCCAGGTATTCGATGGCCAGCACCCTGGCCGTATTGGCGACAACGGCGCGCAGCTTGCGGGCCGCCGTCGTGCCCATGCTGACGTGATCCTCCTGATTGGCGGAGGAGGGAATCGAGTCGACCGAAGCGGGGTGGCACAACACCTTGTTCTCCGAGACGATGGAAGCGGCCGTGTATTGGGTGATCATGAAGCCGGAGTGCAGCCCGCCGTGTTCCGTCAAAAAACCGGGCAGGCCGCTGAGCTGCGGATTGACCAGACGCTCCGTTCGCCGTTCGGAAATGTTGGCCAACTCGGCCATCGCGATGGCGAGAAAATCGGCCGCCAGCGCCATGGGCTGACCGTGGAAGTTGCCGCCCGAGATCACCTCCCCTGTGTCGGGGAAGAGGATGGGATTGTCGGTTGCGCTGTTGCATTCCCGTGTGACGGCCGCCCAGACGTATTCCAGCGCGTCGCGCGTCGCCCCGTGGACCTGGGGAATGCAGCGCAGGCTGTACGGGTCCTGGACGCGCAGTTCTCCCGGGGCGGTCGTCCGTTCGCTGCCGTGCAGGTGGGCGAGCAGACGGCGCGCCGACTCCTGCTGCCCCGGATGCGGGCGGGTGAGATGGAGCTGCGGATCAAACGCTTTCGGGATGCCGCGCAGCGCCTCCACGGTCATCGCGGCGATCACCTCGGCACTCTCCAACAGGATGCGGGCGTCATGCAGGGCGATGGCGAGCAGGGCGGTCATCGCCTGCGTGCCGTTGATCAGTGCCAATCCTTCTTTGGCCTCCAGGCGGATCGGCGCCAGGCCTGCGGCGTGCAGCGCCTCCGCGCCGGACAGGCGCTTGCCCCGAAATTCGGCTTCTCCCTTGCCCAGCATCACCAGCACCATGTGGGCGAGCGGGGCGAGGTCTCCGCTGGCGCCGAGCGACCCCTGCTGGGGGATGACGGGATGGACGCCGCGATTGCACATCTCGATCAACAACTGCAGCGTTTCTTCCCTGATGCCGGAATACCCTTTGGCGAGCGCGTTGATTCGCAGGGCCATGATCGCCCGGACCACTTCCGTCGGATACGGCTCCCCCATGCCGCAGGCGTGACTGACGATCAGGTTTTCCTGCAGGCGGCGGATGTCCCCGGCGGGAATGACGACATCGGAAAATTTGCCAAAGCCGGTGGTAATGCCGTACACCACGCGCCGTTCCCGCACCATGCGGTCCACCAGGGCGCGGGAGCGGCGGACCTGTTCCGCCGCTTCGGGCGTGAGCCGGATTACTGCCCCGCAGCGGGCAATCGCTGTCACCTGGTCGATCGACAAATGGTCGCCGTCCAGGAAAATTACGGTCGGTTGTTCGCTCATGAGCGGCCTCCTTCACCATAAGTGTGTCGTGCGCATGGATTTTCCTCCGTTAGCAAAGCAGAGAACGAAAAAGGAAGAGGGGATAGGACGTTTGATCCTATCCCCTCTTCCCGGGTACCTATGCGATTGGCAAAACGTGCGAGACGCCCGCCCGGCATGCGTTTCCCCACTTTCTGTCCTTTTGAATTATCAGATGATTTCATCTTTTTCCATTGTACCTGATGGAGGGAAGCAGTCAAGGGGGAATCCCGACACGGCGTTCGCACGACCAAGGCAAAATCGGGCTCAGCTTTATCGGCGGGAGTGGGCAGGTGTCGTTTCTCGGAAAGGGTGAATGTCATACCATGTACTGTGCGATTTTACCAGAAAGGACGTGTGACTGTGGAAAAACGCCGCAAGATCCCGCCAATGCCTCCGGCGCTGCCAAGGCCCAGGCGCAAGCCGAAGGAGAAGCCGCTGCCTCATTTGCCGTCGCCGAACGTGCCGTCTCCGAACCTGCCATGGCCGAACCTGCCATCCCCGAACCTTCCGTCCCCGAACTGGCCGTCGCCGAACGTACCGTCGCCCAACCTGCCGTCTCCGAACCGGCCGTCGCCGAACGTACCGTCTCCCAACTTGCCGTCCCCGAACCTTCCGTCACCCAATCTGCCGTCGCCCAACATTCCGAGGAGACCGCCGCGCGTCCGGCCCAACATCCCGATACCGCCGAATGTCAGCCCCAACATTCCGATACCGCCAAATGTCAGCCCTAACATTCCGATACCGCCGAACGTCAGCCCCAATATCCCGATACCGCCCAGTTCCGAACGGCGCAGACATGGTAGAAGGGAGGACATCGACTACGATCTGGATAAATACCATTACCACCTGGAGCGGATGCACCACTACAAGCAAAAATGCGAGCAGTACCGCCATCACCGCCGGAAATACGGCAGGTACCACGAACTGTACTCCCACCACAAACAGAGAATGCGTCACTACTACGACCGCTGCACGTATGAGCGCACGGGCAGCAGTTCGGGCGGATACGGCTCGTCGTCCTACCGATCCAGCTCCAGTTGTGGCTGCGGCTGCGGCGGCCGGTGCTCTTCCTGCTCCTAACATGATACGCAGCAACGCCGTTCCCAGTGAGCGGCGCTTTTTTTAGTGACGCGCTCCTGCATGAAGCGGTTCGTTTGGGGAAACCTAACCTATCGACAAACGGATCATCTGGAGGAGACTGGCAATGGAGCACTACTTGGCAGAGCAGTATCGGGAAGGGCTGCAGGCGTTTGGTCGGCTGATGCCCGACGCGCTGAACGCCTACACCCGGTTTACCAGCGAGTGTTTTACGCCCGGCGAGCTGTCGTCCAAGGAGAAGCACCTGATGGCGCTCGGCATTTCGCTGTTCGCGGGCAATGAGCACTGCATCGTCTATCACCTGGAAGCGGCGCTGGCGGAAGGCGCGAGCGAACGGGAAATCACGGAGACGGTAGCGGTGGCAGGGGCGTTCGGAGGTGGGACGACGCTGTCCCACGGCGTCATTCTGATCAATGAGGTCATGGAGGAAAAAAAGCTGGACGTGCAGTAGCGCGTCGAATCAGTGGTCACTGCGGAGCAGACCCATGGGGGGTCTGCTCCGTTTTTTGGATGTCGAAGCCGCTTTCGAACCGTCCGCTTGGCTCACTTCCCAGGTATAGCCGATCGATTGGCACGTACAATGTACTAATCGTTGCACAACCTGTGGCGGTGTCGTGCCGAGAGGAGGAATGGCAGTGACGAACGGAACGCGGGATCAGTGGAATCATTGCTGGATCAACGGGGAGAAGCACTCCCTCCCGACTGCGCTGGACGTGACGAATCCGGCGACGGGGGAGGTGGTCGGACGGGTGCCTCTGGGAGGCGAGCGTGAAGCGCGGCTGGCCGTCGACGCGGCGGCGCAGGCATTCCCGCTGTGGGCCCGGCTTCCGGCCCAGACGCGCGCCGGTTACCTCATGGAGTGGGCCGAGCGGATCGTCCGGGACAGGGACGTGCTGGCGGAACTGCTGACAGCGGAGCAGGGCAAGCCGCTGGACGAAGCACGGGACGAGATCGAAGGCGCCGCCGCGTTTATCCGCTGGTACGCGGAAGAGGGGAAGCGGGCCTACGGCGAGGTGATTCCCGCCTCCAGGGAACAGCAGCGAATCCTGGTGCTGCGCCAGCCCGTGGGCGTAGCCGCTCTGATCACGCCGTGGAACTACCCGGCCGCGATGGTGGCGCGCAAAATGGCCCCGGCGCTCGCGGCGGGATGCACTGCGGTGCTGAAGCCGGCGCGGCAGACGCCGTTGATCGCCGTAGCGCTGTTCGATCGCCTGATGGAGACGGGCCTGCCCGCCGGAGCGGCCAACCTGGTGACGGGCGAGGCCGATGCGATTGGCGGCGCGTGGCTGTCCGATCCCCGCGTGCGCAAGCTCTCCTTTACCGGCTCCACGGCAGTGGGCAAGCAGTTGATGCGCAGGGCGGCCGACCAGGTCAAGCGGCTGTCGCTGGAACTGGGCGGAAACGCCCCGGTGATCGTCTTTCCCGATGCCGATCTGGAGCGGGCCGCCGAGGCCATCGTCGCCAACAAGTTTGAAAATGCCGGGCAGATGTGCAACGGCATCAACGTCATTTACGCCCATCAGGAGATCGCGGACGCGCTGACCGAGCGGATTGTCGCCCGGGTGCGCAGTTTGCGGGTGGGGGCGGGGACGGAACCGGGCGTGCAGGTGGGACCGTTGATTGACGAGAACGCCGTGCGCAGGGCAGAGCAGTTGGTGGCTGACGCCCGTGAAAACGGAGCGCGCATCCTGACGGGCGGCTACCGGCTGGCGGCGGGGGCGTATGCGCGCGGCCATTTCTTCGCTCCCACCGTCCTGGACGGCGTCACCCGCGCCATGGCTGTCACCCGCGAGGAAATTTTCGGCCCGGTTGCCCCTATTGTCCGCTTTGCATCGGAGGAAGAGGTGCTCCGCTGGGCCAACGAGACACCGTACGGGTTGGCGGCGTACGTCTTTACGCGCGATCTGGGCCGCTCCTGCCGGATGAGCGAAGGGCTGGAGTTTGGCATGGTGGCGGTAAACGGCACGTCGCTCAGCGTTCCGCAGGCGCCGTTCGGCGGCATCAAGGAAAGCGGCGTTGGGCGGGAAGGCGGTCATCACGGCTTGGCCGAATACCTGGACGTCAAATACGTGACGTTGACACTGCCCGATTGAGAGGGGAAGGCCAGCCTGACGAAGGTCAGAGAGGAGGGGGTACCAATGACGGAATCGGCGAAGGGACTGCTGAGCGTGGAGGAATTGGAGCACGCCATGCGCAGGGGCGAGATCGACAATCTGATGATCGCCATCGTCGACATGCAGGGGCGCCTGATGGGGAAGCGGTTGACGGCCGATTACTGTCTGCGCGGCGGTCTGCGCAAAGGGACGCACTTCTGCACCTACCTGTTGGGGACCGACATGGAGATGAACACGCCGCCCGGCTACGCGCTGATGAACTGGGAGAGCGGGTACGGCGATTGGCTGGCGAGGCCCGACTGGAGCACGCTGAGGATCGTGCCCTGGCAGGAAAAGACGGCGCTGGTCCTGGCCGACGCGGTGGACGAACAGACCGGCCAGTTGATTCCCATCGCGCCGCGCAGCGTGCTGAAACAGCAGTTGGAAAAAGCGGCAAAGCTGGGATTCAGGCCGTTCATGGCGAGCGAGCTGGAGTTTTACCTGTTCCGGCAGACCTACGAAGAGATTCATCGCGGCGGGTACGAGGAGCTGCGGCCGGCCGGCCACTACAACGAGGACTACAATCTGCTGCAGGGGACGAGAAATGAGAAGATTTTCCGGAAAATTCGAAATTTTATGCGGGAAGCGGGCATTCCCGTCGAATCGTCCAAGGGAGAGGCGCATGCCGGCCAGCACGAGATCAACATCCAGTATACGGATGCGCTGCAGTCGGCCGACTGGCACGTGCTGTTCAAGCACGGGGCAAAGGAAATCTGCATCCTGGAGGACCACGCCGTTACGTTTATGGCCAAACCGCATCACCAGTGGACCGGCTCCAGCGGCCATCTTCACCTCAGCTTGTGGGATGCGGACGGCAGCCGCAATCTGTTTTTTGATGCCCAGAGCCAGCCGTACGGCATGTCGGCGCTGATGCAGCATTTCCTCGCCGGGGTGATGGCCCATGTGCGGGAGTTTTCGCTCTGCTACGCCTCGACGGTCAACGCGTACAAGCGCTACGCCCCGGAGAGCTGGGCACCGGTGCATGCGGTGTGGAGTCGTGACAACCGCACCGCCGGCTTCCGCATCGTGGGCGAGGGCAGCAGCCTGCGAATCGAGTCGCGGATTCCGGGCGCGGACATCAACCCGTATCTGGCGTACGCGGCCATGATCGGATCGGGCTTGCTGGGCGTGGAGGAAAAGCGGCCGCTGCCGGAGGAGTGGCGGGGCAACGCGTACGCGGCCGAGGGCGTTCCGCGCGTGCCGTACTCGCTCTACGAGGCGATGGCCTTGTGGCGGGAGAGCGAAGCGGTTCGCCTCGTGTTTGGCGAAACGGTCGCCGACCACTACTACAACATGGCCCGCGTGGAACAGCAGGCGTTCAACGCCGTGGTGACGGCGTGGGAGCGGGCCCGTTATTTCGAACAGGGATGAGGAGGCGTACAGGCATGCGTTTGCAGGACAAAGTGTGTGTCATCACCGGAGCAGGCAGCGGCATGGGACAAACGGCGGCGGCCATGTTTGCGGCCGAAGGAGCCAGGGTGGCCGTCTTTGAAATCAGCGAAACGTCCGGCCAGACGACGGTGGAACGGGTACAGGCGGCAGGCGGCGAGGCGTCGCTGTTCGTCTGCGATGTGGCCGACGAGGAGAGCGTCAAGGCGGCCGTAAGCGCCACCCTGGAGCGGTACGGCAGGATTGACGTCCTGTACAACAATGCGGGGATCATGCCCGCGGAGGATCACTCCGTCCTGGATACGCCCGTCGAGGTGTGGGACCGCGTGATGGCCGTCAACGTGCGCGGCACGTTCCTGATGTGCAAGCACGTGATCCCGGCGATGATTCGGCAGGGAAAAGGCTCAATCATCAACATCGCCTCGTTCGTCGCCTTCATGGGCTGCAGCGTCCCGCAGGATGCCTACACCGCTTCCAAAGGGGCGGTCGTTTCGCTGACGCGCTCGCTGGCCATCCAATTCCGTCCCAAAGGCGTCCGTGCCAACGCCATCTGTCCCGGTCCGATCGAGACGCCGCTGTTGACCGAATGGCTGGTCAGCGACGAAGAGGCCCGGCGCATCCGTCTGGGCCGGCAGCCGTCCGGTCGTTTCGGCAAACCGGAAGACATCGTCCACTGCGCCGTCTATCTCGCCTCCGACGAGTCCGACTGGACCAACGGGGCGATTCTGAACGTGGACGGCGGCATCACCTGCAACTACTTTTAAGCGGCCCGGCTGCTCGCGGCGTGAGTTTCACCCGAGACGGGCTTCAAACCAACAGGGGGAGGGGAGCGGGATGCTGCTGCTGGGCCTGGTCCTGGTGCTGCTGACAATCGGCGTGGCGGTCGCCATCGGCTACCGCGCCAACGAAAGCGTCCGCCGGTTTGACGAAAGCCGGCACGAGAGCTTTATCGGTTCCAACCGGAACACCTGAGCGAAAGGAGGAGTCGCGGATGCAACAGGACAAACAGCGGCAGATTCTGGAGGACAAAAAGGACCTGAACAGGTTCGGGTATGCCCAGGAACTGCTGCGTGACATGGGGGGATTCTCCAATTTCGCCATCTCCTTTTCCATCATCTCGATACTCACCGGAGCGGTGTCGCTCTACGGCCACGGCCTGACCTACGGCGGGCCGGGCATGATGGGCTTCGGCTGGACGATCGTCGCCCTGTTCGTCCTGCTGATCGCCGCTTCCATGGCCGAACTGGCCTCCGCCATCCCGACCGCGGGGGCGCTGTACCACTGGGCGGCCGTCCTCGCCAACAAGCGCTGGGGTTGGTACACGGCCTGGATCAACCTGATCGGCCAGATCGGGATCGTCGCCGGCATTGACTACTCGTTCGCCCTGTTCGCCGATCCGCTCCTGGCCGGCGCGTTCGGGTACACGTCATCGGAGACGACGACCCTGGTGCTGTTCGGGATCACCTTGCTTTTGCACGGCGCGTTCAATCACATCGGGATTCGCCTCGTCGCCAGGCTGAACGACTTTTCCGCCTGGTACCACATCGGCGTCGTCGTCATTCTGGTCGGCAGCCTGGCCTTTTTCTCCCGGCACGAGCTGCAGCCGCTGGCGTACCTGTTTCAGGTGGGGCAGACCTTCTCCGACCAACCGTACGCCCTGGCGTTCCTGATCGGCCTTTTGCAGGCGCAGTGGACGTTTACCGGCTACGACGCGTCCGCCCACACGATCGAGGAAACGATCAACCCGCGGGTTCGCGCCGCCTGGGGCATTTTCAGTTCCGTAGCCTTTTCGTTCATTTTCGGGTTTGTGATGCTGGCCTTTGTGACCCTCTCCATCAAGGACGCGGCTGCCGCGAGCGGGGCGGAAAACGCCTTCATCCACGTCATCAGCGAAGCACTGGGCGGGACGTTCGGGACGGCGGTGCTTTGGCTGGTGACGTTTGCGATGTGGTTCTGCGGCCTCTCGTCGGTCACCTCGTTTTCGCGGATGCTGTACGCATTTTCCCGCGACAAGGGAATTCCGTGGAGCCGCCACTGGGCGGAAATCTCCGTCCGATACCGCACGCCGGCCAAGGCGATCTGGCTGGTGGTGATCCTCTCCTTTGCCCTGGCGCTGTTCGACTACATCCTGAAACGGATCAATCCGGACACCAGCTACACCACGCTCGCCTTCCTCACCGCAGTCAGCGTCGTCGGTCTTTACGTCGCCTACGGCATCCCGCTCTACCTGAAACTGCGGGCGGAGGCAAAAGGACTGTTCCGCCCCCAGCACTACGGCCCCTGGAACCTCGGCACATGGAGCAGGCCGATCAACGTGCTCAGTCTCGTCTGGATCGTCTTCATCAGCGTCGTGATGGTGATTCCGCCCAATCAAAACGCAGGGTTCGCCCTGATCGGCATGTTCCTGCTCCTCTTGGTCATGGATCTGGCCTACTACCATCGCCGCTTCCCCGGCCCGCAGGCGGCGCTCGACACGACGGCGGAGGAGATCAAGCGACAGGAATCGCGGTTCGGCAAATGAGAGAAAACGTCCAGCCCTTCCGATTGGAGGGGCTGTTTCCATGTGAATGCCATCACATAAGCGGGTGATGATATGACAAAAGACCCATTTTTAGCAGAATATGACAATTGTCAATTTACACCATTTGGACAAGCATCCTATAATGAAGATGTTCCTGCCCTTTCCATATTTCGCCAATTTCAGGGGAAGGGTGTTTTTCATGTACCTGCTTGAAAAAAGGCTGGCCAGCCCACCCGCCGCTGAAGGGGCAGATGTGAGGAAGTGGAAGGAACACGCATCGATCCCATATGTTTTCAAAAATGAGGAGGTTATCGTTTCGTGAAAAAGGTCGTCACGGTTGCCCTTGCTCTTACCGTTGTTTCCGGCGGCATGCTGTCCGCATCGGTAGGCGCGACTTCCACCAACGTTCAAACCTCTGCCAACTTCGCGTCGATTGAAAAGGCCGGCTCCGTCAAGCCGCAGGTTCTCCCCGCCGTCGGCGTAGCCGCCCTGACCGGCGTAGCCGCAGGTGTCGGGAAATACGTCGGCGAGAAAGCCGCTGCATGGGCGCACAAAAAATACAAGAACAGATGGTCCACCCTGCCTCTGCACGCCAACCAAAACCTGGAAGTTGTATTTGACAACTAAACCGCAGTTTGCCTGACAAAAGAGAGAGGGGAGCGTCCGCGTGCGGAACTCTCCCTCTCTTTTCCCTTCTCCAATCGCAGCCTGTCTGGAAAGGTGGTCAATTCGCGTGGAACTCGGCAAATGGCAAAAGCGACTGCTTGCGTGTTTTCCCGTGCTGCTGGTTGCCCTGATGCTGTGGCATTTCAGCATGATCCTGCTGCACGTGCTTCCGTTTAACCCGCTGACGAACAAATGGCGCGACATCGTCGACGGCTACACCAATCCGATTTTTTCGCAAAACTGGCACTTGTTTGCTCCCAATCCGGTGAGCCATACCAACACGATCTACATACAGGCGAAAGTGAAGGACGCCAGCGGCAGGCTGGTGGAAAGCGACTGGGTCGACATCACGACCCCGCTGATCACTGCCAACTGGGAACATCGCTTTTCGCCCATCAACCGCATCATGCGGTTCGGCGTGGGCGCGTTCACGCAGGCGTTTCATCAGGACGACGTGATCAACCTGTTTGAAGAAAAGAAACAGAAGCGGAACAAGGAAGATCTGAAGCTCCCCAAAGAGGATCTGGAGCTTCTGGATGAATACCGAAAGCAAGGGGTTCACCTGCTGTACCGCTACGGATTTTCGAACGTACCCAAGTACATTGCCGGCCAGGACGTGGATTCGATTCGACTGCGTGTCCTCATCCGGGCCAGCAAGCCGTTTTCCGAACGCCACAATCCCAACTACCAGCACGAACGGCAGTACGTGGAATTTGACTGGCAACGATACGAACCTGTGGTTCCTTCAATCTGATGGAGAAAGGGGAGTCCGTACATGGGTACCGCCGTGCGCGCCGACAGGCGTCTTTGGTTGGATTGGCTGTACCGCGAAGAGTTTTTGATCGGGGCTTCGCTGGCACGAATCGGGTTTGGCCTGATCATCCTGTACATGTACCTGATCCATTACGCGCAGCGCTACCTGCTCTGGTCAGACGCGGGACTGATCGATCACGACACCTACCTGGCCGCTTCCATGAAAGACCACGCGTACTCGCTGTACATGCTCAGTCCCTCGCTGGTCTATTTTGACCTGATCTATCACCTGGGAATTATCGTCACCATCCTCTACCTGATCGGCTGGAAAGGGCGCATCGTCTCGGTGCTGAACTTTATCTTCACCATCTCGCTGATGGACCGCAACGTGCTCATCTCCGACGGCGGCGACAACATCATGCGGCTGGTGCTGTTCTACCTGCTGTTTGCCAACACGACCGCCTACTTTTCCGCAGACGCGGACGCATACTGGCGCCGCCGCCCGCTGGTGGAACACACCATGTGGTACAAGATCAAGGCGGTTCTGCACAACTTCGCCGTGCTGTTCTGCATCATCAACCTGTGCATCATGTACTTGACCTCCGGCCTGTACCAGGTGATGGGGGAGGTCTGGCACAACGGAACGGCGGTGTACTACATCCTGCAGGTGGACGAGTACAGCCACCCGTTTTTCCAAAACCTGATCCTGCAAAACGACTTCCTCATCGTCCTGTCGACGTACGCTTCGGTCATCGTCAAGCTGGCGTTTCCGTTCCTGTTGTTCAACCGCTGCACGAAGTACCTGATCGTCTGCTGCGTGATCGGCTTTTACACCGGCATCGCCGTGGTCATGGGGCTGGTCACCTTCTCGCTGATCATGTGCATGATCGACTTCCTGCTGATCACCGACCAGGAGTACCTGCGCATCCACAACGGCCTGGCCCGGCTGTGGCGCCGCGTCCGTCTGGCGCTTCGGACCCGCACCCGCCGGATCGGGCGCATGGAGCCGGTACGGGCCCAGCGGGTGATGGTGTTTTACGACGGCTGGTGCCCGATGTGCCAAGCCTCTGTCCGTACGTTGAAGAAGCTCGACTGGTTCGGACTGCTTCGCTTCGTCTCGTTCCGGGAGCCGGGCGTCTGCGACGCGTACGGCCTGGACCCGCAAAAGGCGGAACAGCGAATGCACAGCAGGCGGGTGAACGACGCCGTCATGCGCGACGGCATCTACGCCTTCATCCAGATCAGCAAGCGGCTTGTGCCCCTGTGGCCGATCAGCCCGCTCTTGTGCCTGGCCAACCTGCTCGGCGTCGGCCAAAAGGCGTATGATTTCGTCGCTTCCCGGCGGACGATCCTTCCCGCCGGCGGCTGCGATGACGCGTGCTATCTGCCGCAAGCGCGCCCGGCCAAGCAGGACGCGTAAGACAAGCCGTGATACTGCCTCGTTCGCAAACGGCAAGAGCGCAGCAGGAGAAAAGGAGGGCTTTTATGGAACAGCGGTATCAGCTCGTGTACAAGAAGACAAAAACGTATCGCGTCGACTACACGTACGACAATCGGCAGCGTTCGCAGGTGGACTTGTGGCTGGCCCTGCCCGCACCCAGTATGACGCAGCGCAGCATCCGCATCCTGTCGCAGACGACTCCGCGGGAAACGGCTCTGCTGCCGACCGGAAACCCGCTCGCCTACTACGAAGTGGGAACCGGGCAGCGGGTCGTGCTCTCGTTTTCCTTTGACGCGTACGAGACCAGGCTTGTTCCCGCAAAAACGGCGGAGGACCAGACGGACGGCGAAACGGCCGGGGCGGCGGTGCTGACGGATGAGGAGCGGCAGTTCTACCTGCGCTCCACGCCGCTCGTGCCGGTGAACGAAGACATTCGCGACGAAGCGCTGCGCATCGTCGGCGACGCCCGCGAGCCGATCGAACAGGCGCGCAGACTGTTTGACCACATCGTCGCCCACTACCGCTATCACTGGCCGCCGACGGAACGGGGCGCGCTGGCGATGCGCTGCCACAAAAAAGGGGACTGCGGCGAGTTTTCCTTTTTGTTCGCAGCCTATTGCCGGGCGTTGGGCATTCCCTGCCGGACGGTGATCGGCGCCTGGGCGGCAGGCAAGTTCCAGGCGCATGCGTGGAACGAGTTTTTCGTCGACGGGGTCGGCTGGATTCCGGTCGATGCCAGTGTAGCCGCCGCGATGAAAAATCCGCTGAAGCAGCTCGCGTTCGTCACCCGCTACGGGACGAGAAGCTCAGGCCGCCGCTATTTCGGCAGCCTGGAGGGCAAGCGGGTCATCTTCAGCTTCGACAGCAGCCTTCCGCTGATCCCCGCCTACCCGGACGACACCCAGCCGCCCGTCCCCGCGGGCTACCAGTCGTTCATGGTCGGGGGAGAAATGCTGGCCTGGGGCTACCGCTCCCAGCAGGGGACCGCGCCCTACCTGCAGCCGGCATATGTCCGATTCGCCGGCAAGCCCGAGCCGGCCAGCGTGGCGGATTACATGGGGACCTGGCAGGTGAGCGAAACCGCGTTCGGGGCCGCCGCATCGCTGTGGATCAAGCGGATGTCGTTTGCGCTGTTTTTCCTCTGTTTGTTTTCCTACCACGGACTGTCGCTGTTTCACATGCGGCTGGAGTGGCTCAATACCCTCAGCACCGCCTTCTTTACCCTGCTGCTGCTGACGCTGATCCTGCGGCGGGAAGCGTATTGGGTGACGTATCTGTTTGCTGTCCTGATGGCGTTGAGTCTGTTTGCAAGCCTTCAACTTTTCTAACCCAGGGAGGGCCGTCGTTGTGAAAATGTCGTTCAGTTTGATGAAGCAGCAGTGGAACCGCGAAGGGAAGATGGCCTGGGGCAAATGGGTTCAGTATTCGCTCTTGGGGGTTGTCCTCAGTTCCCTGCTGTTTACCTTGTGCGTGCTGGCGTTCCGAACGGTCGAGCCCGCCCTGAAGCCGCTGCTGGTGTCGCTGTGGCAGGCCGCCTCGCTTCCGCCCGAGCAAACCGGTCAACTGGTGATGACCCTGCTCAATGTGCTGTGCCATTTCGTGACATTCAGTCTTATTGTTCACCTGTCGGGAAAAAAGGTGAAGCAGGCGCCGTTCAAGGTTGGGACCGCCGCATGCGTGACCACCTGGCTGGTTCCCTGGCTGTTTTACACGGCCGAGCTTTTGAACGGCACCGGATTCGTCACCAGTTTTCTGGAAGTGGTGGAGATGCTGCTCTACGCCTTTACGCTCTTTTTGGCGGTTTATCTGCCCTACGAACGGTTTATCAGGGAAGCGCCGCAGGGACCGGAGCACACCCGCCTGGAAAACAGCGGACTGGTCTGAGAAGCCGGCAGCCGCCAGAAACAGCCATCCCGCAGCCCTCATTGCCGGGAGGGCTGTTTTGCCTTTCCCGGATGGCAGCCGTTCCCTGCACCCGGCGGAAAGAAATCCGTGCCATTCCGCCCGGCTCCTAGTATACTCATAATAGTCGCAATTTTTCGCAGAAGGAGTGGAGAGAGATGAACGAACAACTGGCCATCGAACTGCGGGACGTTTCCTGGCAGCGAGAGGACCGGTATATCCTGCGTGGGATTGATTGGCAGGTGAAACAGGGGGAGCACTGGTGTCTGGTGGGGCAGAACGGCTCCGGCAAGACCAGCCTGCTCAACATCATCTGCGGCTACGTCTGGCCGACGACGGGGCAGGTCTCCGTAATGGGCCAGCGGTACGGCACGGTGGACCTCCGCGAGGTGCGAAAATCCATCGGCTGGGTCAGCTCCGCGCTGATGGCCCGTCTGCACGAACACGAGACGGCACAGCGGGTCGTCCTCAGCGGGAGGGAGGCGACCATCGGGTTGTACACCGCGCCGGAGGAGGAAGATCTGCAAAAAGCGGCAGAGCTGCTGGAGATGTTTGGCTGTGCATCGCTCATCCACAGCCCGTACCGGACGCTTTCCCAGGGAGAACGGCAAAAGGTGCTGATCGCGCGGGCGCTGATGGCTTCGCCGCGCCTCCTGATTCTGGATGAGCCGTGTACCGGTCTCGACCTGCTGGCGCGGGAACAACTGCTGGAGATGATCGACCGGATCGCCCGCCAGCCGGACGGTCCCACGCTCTTGTACGTCACCCATCACATCGAAGAGATTCTGCCGTGCTTCACGCATGCCCTGCTGCTGAAAAACGGCGAAGTGGATCGGGCGGGGCGCACGGTTGACGTCTTGACGGAAGCCGAACTGAGCCGCTTCTTCGGGGTGCCGATCGCGATTCGGCAGGTACAGGGGAGAACCTGGGTCAGCCTGGCGGAGCCGGCGTCCGCCCGTTAGCCGCTTTTTCAGCCGCATGCCTCTCCGCATTCGTGTATAATACGAGGTAGAATGAAATACATTTTCGGAAGGAGAGGAGAGATGGAGGCTTGACCAATGTTACCGCGCTGATTGCCGAATCCACCTGGGCGATTCTCACCTATGAAGAAGCTTGGAAAAGCTACATCAACAGCTACGTCATCGCCAAAAACGACGCGTTCGTGCTGATTGACTCCCATCTGCGCAAGCACCGCCCCTATTTTCAGCAGGCGCTTGCGGAGATTGGAGTCAAGCCGGAGCGGATCGGTTACGTGTACTTCACGCACCGACACGCTGACCACATCGGTAACGCCGACCTGTTCCCCTCCCGTCACAATTGGATTCACCTGGACGACTACTACGAGTTGGACGATTTTTCCCAAACCTTGTTCGGACATACGTTTACCGGTTCCGGCGGGGACCTGCCGCTTCTGCAATTCCGCCATCTTCCGTTTCATACCGAAGGCTCCGTCGCTTTTTTTGACCCCGATACCAAAGTCTGTTTTGTCGGCGATCACCTCAGCTTTTTTGCCAGGCCGGCGGAACGGGTGGTCGACTACGGGGCGGAACTGCGGGAATCGTGGCGGCAGTTTCTCCTTCGCTGGAAAGAGCAGGAGCCCGAGAAGGCGGCCGGCATGGCGGAAGGCCTGGAAATGCTGCTCGGCTGGCCGATTGAGCGGCTCGCCACCGGTCACGGCACCGTTCTCGCGGGGGACATCGCTCCGTTTCTGCAGGAACTGATTGCGTTGGCCCGCCAGCCGTAAAGCGCCTTCAAGCGCAAGACAAAAGCCTCACCCGGCTTGGGTAGAGGCTTTTGTCCATTCTTGCAACCGCTTTTCCAGCTCGGCCCGGTTCAGGCAGAGCGAGACGCCGGCATGCGTCATCAACTGGTGCACGTGGGTGATGGCCCGCTCGTAGTTGCCTTTGGCCGCTTCGATTTCGGCCAGGCAAAACAGCTTCCAGTCGCGTGCCGAGCGCCTGCCGTCGATCAGGCGGAAGGCTTCCAGCGCGCTGTCGATCTCGCCCAGCCGGGCGTGGGAGCAGGCGATCACGCCGAGCGAGTCGGTCATGCCGTGGTCGCGCTGATAGACGCGAAACGCGATTTCCAGGGCCTCGCTGTACCGCCCGAGGCTGAAGTAGACGAAGGCCAGATTGTAAAACAGGTAGTGGATCAACGCCTGGTTAAACAGGGACGGCTGTTCCTTGCAGACGTTCAGCCCCTGCACGATGTACTTTTCCGCCAGTTCGTAATTGCCGGCCATGATCTCGTGGGTCGATTTGTCCAGCATCGCCACGGAACGGGAGCGGTTTCGCCGATAGGAGGCGTCCAGCCAGCGCATCCGCTTTTCCGGATGGCGCTTGTACAGATTGCCGATGTATTGAAAGCGAAACGGCCAGTGGAGCCTGAGGAAGGCCACGAGCAGCACGGCCGCCACGCCAGACAGTGTCGAAGTCACGTTCAAGTCAAAGTATTCCAAGCGGTTGACACCCTTTCTCTCTGCTGCATCTCCTCTTCATCTTAGCACAGATCCCGCAGGCGTGACAGATGTTTGCGGCGATTGGAAAAGGGGAAGGCCGCCGAGCTTCTGCATCGTGGAGAGGTCGTGGGCCTCGACGGCAGCCCGGGATACGGTGTACAGCGTATCGCCGATCAAGAGGATGCGCTGCACGTTTTTCTCGCTCTCGTACCAGTCGTCGCCGGCCTGCTTGTAATCCGCCGCGCTCAGGTGGGTGATCCTGCCGCGAAGCGTAAAGCCGTGCTGCAGATCCAGCCGGTAGACGTACGCCCCCTGGAAAGCAAACCGCCCGTACTCGCGGAAATCGCCGGCTGTCTTCTGCGCGTCCGTCAGCTCCCGCACCGTAACCGGGAAGGCGAGAAGGTGCTTCTCCGGGGAGAAGAGCAGGGCCTTGTGGTTGGACAGCAGATCCGAGTCCGTGCCGCGATCGCCGATCACCGTCTTGAACGTCTCTTTCGGGTTGTTCACGTCCGTGACGTCGAATAGCGCCACTTTCATCCCCTGGTAGTAGGCCCATTCCTTGTCAGCGACCGCATCCTTGCCGAAGCCGATGATGTGGTGTTCATCGTAGGGATGCAGGTAGTCGCTGTAGCCGGGGATTTTCAGCGCGTCCAAAACAGCGGGAGCGCTGGGCTTCTTCAGGTCGATGACAAACAGCGGGTCCACTTTTTTAAACGTGACCATGTACGCCCGATCGCCCATGAAGCGGACCGAGTAGATGCGTTCCCCCGGCGCGATGCCTTCCAGCTTGCCCGTGACGTTCAACCGGTCGTCCAGCACGTACAGGTTGTTTTTCGAGATGCCTTCGTCCGTGCGCCAGACATCGCCGCTGGTGGTGGCGATCCGCAGGTGCTTGCCGTGTTCGTCCATGGAGAACTGGTTGAGGATGCGGCCGGGAACCGAACCTTTGCCGGTAAAGGACAGCGCGCCGTCTTTCAGCGCAAACCGGTACACGGCCGTCCTCGCGTTGTCGGGCGGCAGCGGTCGGGGCAGGAGCGCCCGCTCGAACGGTTTGACGTCCCGGGCAGGAGCCGGCTGTTCGGTGACGGCGACGTACAGATTGCCGGGAGAGGCGTATATGTTTTCGCCCGCGCCCAGATAGGCGTGCACCGACATGGGCTGGCGGGGATCGTCCAGGTTGACGCCCGCTGCCAGCAGGTAATCCGGTTGGAGCGCCTCCGGGAAATAGCGGATCTCCTGATAGGGGACGGTCCGGTAGCCGTCACCCCGGACGCTGTCGCGATAGACCGGTCCCGGCGCTTCTTCCTTCTGTTCCAGGATGAGGTAGGGATCGATCCGCTTGTTGGCGGTCAGGTAGAGGCTGGAGCCGATTTTGCGGGAGGAGAGGTACTGGCCGTCCAGTTCCAGCCGCCGCGTCAGCTTCGGATGCTCCTTGTCCCCGATGTCGTACACCAGCGCCTGCACCGTCACCGGCACGTGAGCGGCGAGGCGGGAATCGCCGCGCAGCGCGGGAGCGTTCGAGTGGCCGATCACGATCAGCCGCTTCTCGTCCACATAGATTTCGAGCGGGTCGAACTGGCCGTCCTCGTACGTCAGACGGCTCATCAGCTTCATGTGGCTCGCGGGAGCGGCCCGGATGATCCGCACGTCGTCCGGTGTCGCCTGATACAGATAGGTGCCGTCCGTCTTGACCACGTCCGCTTCGTCGACGCCCTGCACCTGGACGTTGGTCGTGGAATAGGCGGCGTTCCTGCCGGTGCTGCCGCCCGCGACGGGAGGGGCCGCGGACGCCGCGCTCTGTGTTTCCATGGCCAAGTCTCTGGTGGGGTAGAGGTAGGCGCGCTGCTGCCAATTGGTTTTCAGCAGCTTCTTCAGATGGTCGTACGAACCGACGACCGGCAGCTCGTCTGTGCCGGCGGCGGCCGCCTCTTCGTCGCCGATCCCGACGGCGGCGACAAAGGCAGGCACGGCCGCAAACAGGAGGGCGCCGGCCAAGAACCACGCGATGGGTTTTTTCATGCAGATCCCCCTTTCGATACTCATAAGACGGCAGCTCGACGAAAATGTTTCAGCGCCGTCCGAAGACGGCAAAAAACCCGGCAGGCGTGCCGGGTTTGCACGTGTGCCGGGTTATTGCGGAGGATTTCTGTCGGTGACCGCCGCCGTGCCGTTCTGCAAAGCGGGGATCAGGTTGCTCTCCAGGATCAAATCGGAGATGCGCAGCCGGTTTTGCGCCGCCAGCGTGGTTTCCTGCGCCCCTTGTCCGTCGACCGGTTTGCCGCTGGTTCTGTCCAGATACTGGCCCTCCTCCCACAGGCCGTTCTGGACCAGAAACACCCGGTTCTGCGTCACGTAGGAGCCGTCCCGGAAGACCACCTGCTTGTTGCTGCCGGAGGGGACATCGAAGAGACGCTGCCCCATGAAGTAATGGCCTTCCTGGGGAACGCCCAACAGGTACAGGAGCGAAGGGGTCAAATCCAGATGGCCGGCAACCTGTTCATCGACGGTCCCGTTATTCTTGCCCAAGGCGGAGCTGTAAATCACCAGGGGCACCTTGTCGTACTGCTTGTCGTACTGCGGCCGGATGCCGATGCGCGCCAGTTCCGCGTCGGGCAGACCGGCGTCGTGGTCGCCGTACACGGCCAGCACGGAGGAGTCGTACAGTCCGCTTTTTTTCAGCGATTCGATAAATTCGCCGAGGGCCTGATCCGCATAGTGAACGGAATGCAGGTAATCCCCCATCATCGTTCCTTCCAGCTCGCCCAACTGAAGCGTTTTGTAGGCGGCCGGCACTTCGTTGAACGGATGGTGGTTGGAGAGCGAGATCAGGAAGGCGAAGAACGGCTGCGGCAGTTCCGTCAGCTTTTCGTTCATCTGCTTGAAGAAGTCCCGGTCCGACAAGCCCCAGCCGACCTTTTCGCCGTCTTCCAGATTCTCCATGAACATGGACTGTTCGAAACCGAGCTTGCGGTGCATCACCGCGCGGTTCCAAAAGGAGCCGGCGTAGGCGTGCGCCGAAAAGGTGGTGTACCCCTCCCGCTTGAGCGCCTTGGGCAGCGAATCAAACTCGTTTTCGACAAAGTTAAAGTAAATGCTGCCGGGAACCGAAGACGGGTACAGCGACACAAGCGACGTAAATTCGCCGTCGGACGTGCGGCCGTGGTACGTCTGGTCGTAGTAGTTGGGATAGTAGACGCCTTCGCGGACCAGCTTGTTCAGATTGGGCGTCACTTCCTGACCGTTTACCTTCAGATTCACGACAAACGCCTGCAGCGATTCTTCCTGGATGACGATCAGGTTTTGCCCCTTCGCCTTTCCGAACAGCGGGCCGGGCTGCCATTTGCCGTTTTCGGCGGCAAACCATGTCTTCACGTCGTTGATCTCTTCGGGTGTGGCCTTTCGGTTCTTCAGGGCGCGGTTCACGTATTGATAGATGTCAAACAGGTGATAGTGGTAAATGCCCAATTCCTGCAGGACCGCCTTGTTGGAATAGCGGGAGTCCAGCAGGGAAGGCACCTTCGCCAGCGTCCGCTCGATGTTGAAGGTGGAACCGAACACCAAGAGAAACACGATCGCCATGGCGAAGATCCGGCTTGCCGTTTTCCAGACCGGTCCGCGATGCGCAGACAGCATCTGCTTCATCTTGAAACGGTACAAGAGGATGAGCAGCGGAATGTCGACAAAATAAAGCAGATACTTCCCGTCCGCCAGCGTCCAGATGCTGCCGCTGATTTCGTTGACCTGCCCGATCTGGCGCAGCAGGCTGATCGACGTGACGTCGTGGAAGTAGCTGTGGTAAATGGAATCGATAAACATCAGCGTGCTCAAAACCAGGTCGACCAGCATCACATACGCAAACCGGAAGGCAAACGGAAACGCGTTGCGGCAGATCAACAGGCTTGCCACGACCAACAGGGAAATGGCGTACACGGTGCCGTCCAGATTCATGTTGACGATGCGGTAAAACAACGGCACTTTCCAGGCAAAGATGGCGACGAGCAGGATGAAGTCGATCTTCGCCTGGAGCAAGAAGGTGATGTTTCGTACAAGCTGTTTTCCTTTCATGACCCTACCTCTCCACTCTCTGAACAAACCTTGTCCTCATGTTTAACATATTCTTCCAAATTCGCTGTTCATCCTTTTTTCTAGTGCGAACCCTTTCTGCGGATCATCCCCTCTTGACATGATAATCCCCTTTGCGCCGATTCACAAGCCAAATAAAATTCCTGGATTTTTTCGAACCTCTCTGCAAGTGCATACATTCTACGGACAGAGGGGAGCGGGTGTGATATAATAAGAGGCGGTTTACGATACCTCGCACACCACTTGGTCAAAAAGGGGCGACATAGATGGAAAAGCTAAAGCAAAGCATTCTGGAACTGATCACGGAGACGTCCACCAATCTGCCGCCGGACGTGCGCCGCGCGATCAACGCCGCGAAAGCGAAAGAAGATATGGGCACCCGTGCCGCTCTGTCTCTGTCCACCATTGCGCAAAACATCACGATGGCGGAGGAAAACGTCTCGCCGATCTGCCAGGATACCGGCATGCCAACCTTTGAAATCAAAACGCCGGTCGGCGTCAATCAACTGGTGATCAAAAAGGCGATTCACGAAGCAATTGCCGAAGCGACCAAAACCGGGAAACTGCGTCCCAATTCCGTGGACTCCCTCACCGGTGAAAACAGCGGAAACAACCTGGGACCGGGTACGCCGGTCATTCACTTTGAACAGTGGGAAGAAGACGAGATCGAAGTCAAACTGATCCTCAAGGGGGGCGGCTGCGAAAACAAGAACATCCAGTACTCGCTCCCCTGTGAACTGGAGGGGCTCGGCAAGGCGGGCCGCGACCTGGACGGCATTCGCAAGTGCATCCTGCACGCCGTCTACCAGGCACAAGGACAGGGCTGCAGTGCCGGCTTCATCGGCGTCGGCATCGGCGGCGACCGGACGTCCGGTTACGCGCTGGCCAAGCACCAACTGTTCCGCCGCGTCGACGACGTCAACCCCAACCCGACCCTGGCCGAACTGGAGAATTACATCATGGAAGCGGCCAACCAACTGGGGATCGGGACGATGGGCTTCGGCGGCAATTCCACGCTCCTCGGCTGCAAAATCGGCGTGGAAAACCGCCTGCCGGCCAGCTTCTTCGTCTCCGTTGCCTACAACTGCTGGGCGTTCCGCCGTCAGGGCGTGCGCCTCAACGCGGAGACGGGCGAGATCATCCGCTACCTGTACAAGGACGAAGAGGTCCCCATGGACATGACGCCGGCCGCCATCGAGCAGCCAGCCGGCGAACGCCGCGAAGTGGTGCTGGAGGCACCGATCACGGAAGAGCAGATCCGCAGCCTGAAAGTGGGCGACGTGGTCATCATCAACGGCCTGATGCACACGGGACGCGACGCCCTGCACAAGTACCTGATGGATCACGACTGCCCGGTCGACCTGAACGGCGGCATCATCTACCACTGCGGTCCGGTGATGCTGAAAGACGAAGCGGGCAAGTGGCACGTGAAGGCAGCCGGTCCGACCACGTCGATTCGCGAGGAGCCGTACCAAGGCGACATCATCAAGAAATTCGGCATCCGCGCCGTCATCGGAAAAGGCGGCATGGGAGCCAAAACGCTGAAGGCGCTGCAGGAACACGGTGCCGTCTACCTCAATGCGATCGGCGGTGCGGCCCAGTACTACGCCGATTGTATTGAAGAAGTGGAAGGCGTCGACTTTATGGAGTTCGGCATTCCGGAAGCGATGTGGCACCTGCGCGTCAAGGGCTTTGCCGCCATCGTCACGATGGATGCGCACGGCAACAGCCTGCACGCCGACGTGGAAAAAAGCTCGAAGGAAAAGCTGGCGCAGTTTGCCGAGCCGGTCTTCAAATAAAAACGGATACACGCACAAAAAACCTTTGGTCACCCGCTGCGGGGCCAAAGGTTTTTTTCACCCGTGACAGGGGGGCTGTTCTGCGGCGCAACCGTCACCCGCCGCCTCGCCGCAAACGTTCGTCCGGCTGGGAGCCGTGAATGGGCGGAGCCTGTCACGGCGAATTTCATGGGTGTTTGACCAATCTGGCGAAAATGGGTATTGGTTTATTTCCTCGCTCCGCGGGCGGGCATAGGTTAATAACGAATCAGAACCCCAAAAGGAGTTGGTCATGCGTGAATTATGTAGTCCGACCCGGTGACACGCTCAATTCCATCGCCGCCCGCTTTGGAGTGTCGGTGCAGGAACTGATCCGCGCCAACAACCTCCAGCCTCCGTACTATATCTACATTGGACAGACGCTTTTCATTCCGATCCGCGAGACGCCGACACCGCCGCGTGATGACGTGGACCGCCGCCTGCGCCGCCTGGAGGGACAGGTACGCGATCTGGACCGCCGCGTGGACCGCCTGGAAGTGCGCGTTTCCCGTCTGGAAGGCCGCCCGCGCCCCCGCACGTAAACGACCCGTTCGTCTCCCGAGGAGCTTCCTCGGGATTTTTTTTCGCGCCGGAAGCCTGCGCCAATAGACATTATGCTTGAACTCCAGGTAGTGGAAAGCTACGATAAAGACAATACAGATAGGGGGGAAACGCATGAAGTGGAATGTTGCCTTGCTGCAGATGGATATCGCTTTCGGCCGGCCGGACCTGAACGCGGCAACGGTGCGCAGGTTGGTGAACCAATTGGCGGAGGCGGAGCAGCAGCCGGATCTGGTGGTTTTGCCTGAACTGTGGGACACGGGGTACGATCTGACCCGCCTGGACGAGATCGCCGACGACAACGGAGAACGGGCAAAAGCGCTGCTGCGGGAAGCCGCCGTGTATCTAAAGGCCCATGTCATCGGCGGTTCCGTTGCCGAACGCAGGGACGGACGCGTCTACAACACCACGTTTGTGTTTGACCGGGAAGGAAATCTGGCGGGGAGCTATTCCAAAACCCACCTGTTTCGCCTGATGGACGAAGAAAAGTATCTGGCGGCGGGAGAGAAGCCCGGATTGTACATACTGGACGGACAGACGGCGGGTTCCGTCATCTGTTACGACATCCGCTTTCCGGAGTGGCTGCGCGTCCACGCCCTCAAAGGGGCCAAAGTGATGTGCGTGCCCGCGCAGTGGCCCCACCCCCGTCTGGATCACTGGCGCCAACTGCTGATTGCGCGCGCGATCGAAAACCAGATGTACGTCGTCGCCTGCAACCGCGTCGGCGAGGGAGGCGGCAACACCTTCTGCGGCCATTCGATGGTGGTCAATCCGTGGGGGGAAGTGATCGCGGAAGGGATGCAGCAGGAGGAGATCGTTTACGCCGAACTGGACCTCGCGCTGGTGGACGAGGTGCGGGGCCGGATTCCCGTGTTTGCCGATCGGCGTACCGAACTGTACGAACTTTAGTCCGGCCTTGTCCGGCATCGCGGCTGGGGGCGGCCGGGATGTGACGTGTTCCAAG
This sequence comes from Brevibacillus sp. LEMMJ03, assembly GCF_007197875.1. NCBI lineage: Bacteria > Bacillati > Bacillota > Bacilli > Caryophanales > Paenibacillaceae > Brevibacillus > Brevibacillus sp. LEMMJ03. The sequence goes on from NZ_VKJN01000001.1 coordinate 64,053, forward strand.
CAGTCGGACATCTGACCGGCACGCCTGCGGACCAAAAATGGGCGATTGCGACCGCCCCATCCGATTTTCCTTTCGGGCCTATTTGGCATAGGGTGATAAGAGAGGAACAGAAGGAGGTGCGGTCATGTTTCGACTGAACGGCAAATCGGTTCGCCACCATTTTGACGGCGTCTACGGCAAAGTGGTGCAGATTCGCGAGCTGGTGGAAGTGCTCGACCAGATGTTCGATTCCTTCCACAGGGTAAACGACATCAGCCGCTCCATGCTCGGGCCGCGCAAGCCGAGAGCCAAGCAGTTGGATCGTCTGCGCTGAGCGCACAATACGAAAATCACAGGGGAACCGCGACGACCATCAAGCGGTTCCTTTTCCACTTTAAAGAGGGATGGCAACGAAACAACCGTGCCAGCCGGCAGCACGGCCGGCGGTAAGGGATCGCCGCGCCCGAGCCTGCCACAAAACTTCCAACAGCAGATCGGCGGAACGCAAGCCTCGGAAGCAGCAGCAACCGTCCAAGGACCGGTGCGCATTTTACAGAAACAGGCTGCTCTGCAAGCAACACCGGTCAATGAAACGGCCGCTGGTCCGGGGGCGGAATGCGTGCTTCATGGGATACAACAGTTACGTCCAGTAAAACTTCTGAGAACGAACGGGAACGAATTCGTCTGTGCTGTCGTCAAAGAGTAAAAAAGCTGGGAAGGAGTGAACAGAATAAACAAGAAGATACACTCGCTGTCTCTCGCGTTCGTGTTGGTGGCATCGGTCGGTGCTTATGCGTTCGCATTTCAAGGCGACGGAAACGAGGGCGCAGGCACTTCAGATGCGAACGTGGAGGTGAAAGCCGACAGTAAGCCGCTCAACAAAAATCCCGAACCCATTCTGAAAGGGAACGCAGATCAATCGGGCTTGCAAAGCCAGTCCTTCAAAGCCACCAAAAGCAGTGTTCTTGACGAAAACTATTTGGAAGAACAGAACGCGGAAGTGAAGCTGACCGCGTACATGACGTACGAGGAGTTTGTGAAACTTGCGGGAGATGACGCCGTTTCCACTGAAATCGCCAAAGATCGCGTAGTCTTGGCGGTTCAGGTCTATTATCCGAATGGGCTTGAACATCCTCGTTTCGGCCTCATCAAAAACTGCTTGGCCACCGGCATGTATGATGCGGAAACCGGAGAGTATCTCGGCGGTAATTTTACAACAATGAAATGAACGGTCTGCACACGAAAAGGACGGGGAGCGCCCGTCCTTTTTCATGCCGCCGGCCATTTTCCGCGTTTCCCTGGTTCCGCTGCGATTGACATGCGGGCGAGGGTCACGGACGCGACTTCATCCGCTCCATGGCCATCCGCACCAGTTCCTTGACCATGCTGCCGCCCAGTTGACCGCCGATCCGGCCGGCGTCGTGGGCGGTGAGGTGGCCGTTGTAGCCGTTCGTCAGGGGAATGTTCAGCTCTTCCGCCACTTCATACTTGGCCTGCTCAGGTTCGTTCACCCGGGCCGCCTGGGCTTTCAGCCGGTCCAGCCCGTGTTGCGCCTGCGGGACGAGGGGACGTCTGCGCCTGCTCATCCATCATCACCTCTGTCCCTAGTCTGCCCGTTCAGACCAGCGCTTTACGCTGCTTGAAGTTGGTGTCGGGATAGTAGGTGTTGGCAACCAGCAGATTGGGGCCGGCACAGTTGACCGCCGGGCAGTGACAGTTGATGGTCTGGTTGAGCGGATGCTCCTGCCAGCGCTGAAACATCGTCTGCAGCCGGTCGGTCTGAATGTTGCCGAGCGGCTCCACGTCGCCGAAGTCGGTGACGATCACGTCGCCGGTGAAAATGTTGACGTTCAAGCGGTTCCGGCCGTCGGGGTCGTTGCGCACGGTGACGTTTTTCGCTTCCCGCAGGCGGCGGATCAGCTCCCGGTCCGCTTCCAGCGGGCTGCAGGCGAAGAAGGGAAGCGTGCCGAACAGCATCCACACCTCTTCGTTGCGCACGTCCAGGAGCGAGTGAATCGCGCTGCGCAGTTCATCCAGTGTCAGCACCTGCAGATCGCGGGCAAAGTCGCTGGCGTACATCGGATGGACTTCGTGACGGCGGCAGCCCATCTCTTGAATCTGCTTGTGCAGGATGTCCATTTTCTTCCACGTCCGCGTGTTGAGCATCGTCTCCGCAGAGACAAACACGCCGGCCTCCGCCAGTTTCCGCGCATTTTCCCCGATCAGGGCAAATTGCTGCTCCGCCTGTTTGAGTGAAACCGTACGCCCGCTTTTTGCGTAGACAATAGCAAGGAACTCCTCGGGCGTAGACCAGTTCCAGGAGATGTGCATCACGTCTATGTACGGCAGGATCTGTTCGTACCGGGAGAACGGCAGGGTCATGTTGGAGTTGATCTGCGTGCGCAGACCGCGGTCCGCCGCGTAGCGCAGGATCGGCAGAATCACCTCTCGCACGGTCCGTTCGCTGTACATCGGTTCCCCGCCTGTTATACTGAGAGTAAGCAGGTCTTCCGCTTCGTCCAGCCGGCGCAGAATCAGGTCGACGGGCAGAGCGGGATCGTCCTTGAAACGCAGCGTATCGCCGACGGCACAATGCTCGCAGCGGAGATTGCACAGATTGGTCACGGTCAATTCGACGCTGGTCAGCTTGTAAGCGGGCGGCGTCGCGTTAAAAAGCGGCTCCCATGGGTCGTGCCGCGGAGTCAGTGGTGTGGTTGGAACCATGCGGATCATGGTGAGACCTCCTTCAATTACACACGTACATTCATATAATTATACTGACTAGGGAGCGGAAGGAGAATAGCGAACAACATGATAATGGGCATTTCTTTTGGACGCGGCGTCTTTTTTCACGACCGGAACGTGCTGGCCTGCGCAGAAGTGAAGGACGGCGTCATTCACCTCTGGGCGGAAAAAATCACCTTTCGGACCATCGGCAAAATGTGGCTTCGCATTTGTTTTTCCTTCCCCTGGCCGTATCAACTGCTGCATCTGGCGCTCGTCCTGTACGTGATCGCTGCGGCGGCGTTCCCGCGTCTGGCCGTGGTCGATCCGTGGTGGGCGGCCGTGTATGTGGCGGGATTTCACTTCATCTTCCCGCGGGAGCTGAAAAAATTTCACGGCGCGGAGCACAAGGTCTTCAGCTATCAGGGGGAAAAGCGGCTTGAGTCCTGGAAAGAGATTGCCAAGGCCGACATCGTCAATGCCGGCTGCTCCACCAACCTGGTGGTGTGGTTCTTCGCCGGATTTTTGCTGGCGCTGCCGTTTGCGGCGCTGCCCTGGTGCGTGGCGGCGGGCGTCGCGTGCCTGCTGGTCGGCGCGGCAGGAGACCGCCATCTGCGCAGGTACTGCCGCTTGATCTACAGCTTGTCGGCCTTTTTTCAACGTCATGTGACCACAAAAGAACCGGCCCGCCTGCACCTGGAGACAGCCATTCGCTCGTACCGCCTGTTTGAGCATATCCGCAGCAGCGAACAGCAGCGGGCGGCGTGACATGCGGCATGAAAACAATGGCGTGTTCCTGACGAACGCGCCTTTTTTGCGAACGGATGTGGGGCAAGCGGCCCGATCTGCCAATAAAAAAAGCCGCCAAGACGCGGCTTTTGCGACTTACCGGCTGAGCGGCTGTTCCTCCAGCTTCCGGTAGATTTTCCCCTTGTCCACATAAGACTGCCGGATACGGCGCAGCTCGCGGAAATCGTCTTCCGTCAGTTCCCGCTTCACCTTGGCGGGAGAGCCCACCACCAGGGTGCGGGGCGGCACCTTCATTCCCGGCGGAACCAGCGCGCCGGCGGCCACCATCGCTTCTTCGCCCACTTCCGCGCCGTCCATGACGATCGCGCCCATGCCGATCAGGGCACCGCGGCGGATGATGCAGCTGTGCAGCACGACGTTGTGGCCGACCGTCACTTCGTCTTCCAGGATGAGCGGATTGCCGGGGCTTTGATGCAAGGTGCTGTTGTCCTGAACGCTCACCCTGCGGCCGATGACGGTGGGAGCGATGTCGCCGCGGATGACGGTGTTGTACCAGATCGAGGTGTCTTCGCCGATGGTCACATCGCCGGAGATGACCACGCCGCGGGCGATGAATGCGGATTCGTGAATTCGGGGAACGCTATTTTCAAATGGAAGCAGCAGCATGAAAATCCCTCCTGTCAATGAGATAGCGGGCAGCCGGTCTGCGGCGGACGGGAATGCGCGAGGGAAAAACGGCCGGTCACCGGGTCGAAGTCCACGACGATCCCGTTCAGCAGCTCCTTCTCTTCGTCGCGGTAAAACAGACGGATGCCGGTCACGTCGACCGATTTGTCCAAGCGACCCGCCTCCGTGATGGCGATGCTGTACGCAAGACTGCCGCAGCCCGACGTCGTCGCGATGATTTTGATGCCCAGCCGGTCGGCGTCCCGCTCTTCCGCAATCAACGCGGACAGACGGGCGGCAGCGGTCGGGGTAATGGTGATCACGCTCAGCCCTCCTTTGTCCCCCATTGTACTACAGGCGGGTCATGTTAACAATTTGCCACGTTTGCCATTAGATTCGGGTTGACCGATCTTGCGGCATGTGCTAAATTAAATGGTACTGATTCGGTAATGGCAAGGAATGCGGGTAGTCGCTGCCGCGGCCGTTTTCGGTCGGCGGTAGAGGAAAGTCCAGGCTCGCCCAGGCTGAGATGCCTGGAGTGTTCGTACCTGGTGCAAACCAGGGCAGTGAGGCTTCGGCTTCGCTGACGGCGCGGAAAGGGTTCTCCCTGAGACCCGAGTACGCTGAAAGTGCCACAGAAACGGAGCTTCCCTGGCGACAGGGGAGATGGAACGCGGTAAACCCTGCGAGCGAGAAACCCAAATTTGGTAGGGGAACCGTCCCGAAGGAAATGAACGGAGGGACGGATGGCGGCCTCGGCTGCCATAGATAGATGACTACCGCTCTTGGTGCGAGGGGAACAGCCCCGCTTGCAGCACGGGAGACACAGAACCTGGCTTACAGCATTCCTTGCTATCACGACGCACGCAAAAACCGTCTGGCTTCCAGACGGTTTTTTTCATTCTCCGCATCCCCCGCATCAGAGAAGACCGTGCTGCGGGAACCTCCCGCCCGCATCCGTCCGCGTCCGTGCCTGCCGGTACTGCCGGCCGACAGGAGCGGACGTTCCCGCCCATCCTTTCTCCACCCAACATAATCGATGAACAGGGCGAATAAAAAACAGTGGATGGGGAAGGCGGCTCACTCTTTGGAAGCGTTCACCTGCTCCCGACGGAATATCCGAAACGCATCCTCCCGGTTCGACAGGCACCCGAGCAGGGGGGAGGACAAGCGGACAGCCTGACGGCTCTTGTCGGAAAAACAGGCGGTCAAACGGGCGTACTAGCACAAGCCCTCCCCCATAGGGTTTAGGAGGAGGTGATTTCTTGGATCACGAACGCTTTTTCCGAAACATGATCGAACAGGCGGAACAGGTCTGGAGCAGGGTGGTGTCCTCTCCGCGCCGCAAGGTTGTCTACACGGTCAACGGCGTCGACTACACCCCCCTTCCGGACCGGTTTAACACCCGACGCAAAATTGCCCGGTATTTTCGTCGGTTTTGGGGGAAACGGCTGACGCGGGTGATGGTGTGCAACCTGAACCTGCGCCTCGTCAAAGGCAAACTGTGTGTGCCGGCAGGGGACGTGCCTCCGCTCCCAACCATGGTCCAATCGCTGCGCATTGTGCGAAATCGCCCCAATCAAAAAGTGATCCGGGCCGTTCTCACCGGTGGCGCCACCCGCGTTCGCATCGATTACCGGTTAGTCCGCACAGGGCCGTCCAGCCCCTTTTCCATCGCCAAACGCACGGCCCGAGAGTTCGATATCCGATACCGCTCCTGTCCGGCGAAGCCAGCGGCAGCTGCCAAGCCAACCATCAAACCGGCCGCCAAACTGGCCGCGAAGCCGACCGCCGTCAGGAAGAAAAGGAAGCTCCTCAAGACCCCGTAAGGCTGGGGTCGAGGAGCTTTTTTCCCGTCAGGACCGGATCGTGACGTGATACACCCGCATCCACACATCCATTTGTGCCAGGTAGGCAAACAGTTGGGGAGTGCTCATCAACTGGCCGAAAAACGGAACGTCCGAGGCTTTCGCGTCCGCCAGGGCCAGCCGGCGGACCGCTGCCGTGTCAATCAGCCGGTGCAGGGGAGAGGAGGAATCGTCCAGAATCTCCAGGAGCCAGGAGCGGGTCGCTTCCGTGTACGCGGGATTATGCGTCTTCGGATAGGGGCTTTTTTTGCGGTACAGGACGTCGTCGGGCACGATGCCCTCCAGTGCCTTGCGCAGGATGCCCTTTTCGCGGCTGCCCCACATTTTCAGCGACCAGGGGATGTTCCAGACGTATTCCACCAGCCGGTGGTCGCAAAACGGCACACGGGCCTCCAGGCTGGCCGCCATGCTCATCCGGTCCTTGCGATCCAGCAGGGTGTTCATGAACCAGGTGAGGTTTAGGTAAAACATTTCGCGGCGGCGTGCCTCCAGCGGACTTTCGCCGGGCAGATGCGGCACCTCGTCAAGCGTCTCCTCATACCGCTGCGCCGCGTATTCCTCCGGCTTCACCCACTCCCGCAGTTCGGGCGAAAGCCAGGCGGCCCGCTGTTCGATGGCCCGCGACCAGGGGAACGTGCGGGCGTGGAGCAGCTCTTCGCGGTGGAACCAGGGATAGCCGCCAAACACTTCGTCCGCGCACTCCCCGGACAGGACCACCGTCGTTTCCTTTTTGATCTCGCGGCAAAACAGGTAGAGAGACGCGTCGACGTCCGCCATGCCGGGCAGATCGCGGGCGTACGTGGCGGTGCGCAGGGCATCCACCAGCTCGGGCGTGTCAAACTCGATCGCATGGTGAACGGTGCCAAAGAAAGAGGAGACCCTCTGCACGTACGGGGCGTCGGCGTTGGGCTGGAAGGCGTTCGCCTGGAAGTGGCGATCGTTGTCCACGTAGTCGATGGAATAGGTATGCAGCGGCCCCCTCCCTTCGCGTCGGAACGCCTCGGCCGCGATCGCGGTGATGGCGCTGGAGTCCAGCCCGCCGGAGAGAAGCGTGGCGACCGGGACGTCCGCGACCAACTGCCGCTGGATCGAATCGATCAAGAGCTCCCGGACGGTTTTGGCGGTCCGCTCCGCGTCGTCGGTGTGGGGGCGGCTCTCCACCTGCCAGTACCGCTTGATGGCGAAGCGCTCGCGCGTGACGGTCAGGTGGCAGCCGGGCCGCAGTTCGAAGACGTCGTGAAAGACGCCGTGTCCGGGTGTCCGGGCCGGTCCGAGGGCAAAGATTTCGGCGATCCCTTCCCGGGACAGGACCGGTTCTACAGCCGGATGGGCCAGCAGCGCCTTCAGCTCGGACCCGAACAGAAACGAGCTGCCCCGTCTGGCGTAAAAGAGCGGCTTTACCCCCATGCGGTCGCGGGCCAGAAACAGGGATTGCTCCCGTTCGTTCCAGACCGCGAAGGCAAAGATGCCGTTCAGCTTGCGGACGCACTCGCTGCCCCATTCGATGTAGGAGGCGAGCAGCACTTCCGTGTCCGAGTGGGAGTGAAACGCGTGGCCTCTCACCAGCAGTTCCCGGCGAAGATCCTCCGTGTTGTACAGTTCTCCGTTGTATATCAGGGTATAGGCGTGTCCGCCCAGTTCGCGCGTCATCGGTTGACGGCCGCCCGCAGGGTCGACGACGCACAGCCGTCGGTGTCCGAATGCGACCCGCGGCGACAGCCAGTACCCCTCGTCGTCAGGTCCCCGTCTGGTCAGCGTCTGTGTCATGGCTTCAATCGTGGCTCTCTCCTGGGAAAGGTCTTTTTCCCAGTCAACCCATCCGGTAATTCCGCACATTATCGATCACCCTTCCCGCATGAAGCGTTGCACATCCAGGGTATGCAGGGCGCCCAGCCGAGTTGTCTGTCCAGCAGGGAAAGCGAAAGAGAAAGCGGAATTGTTAACAGACGGAACGAGTTGCGGAGGGATGGCGCAGTGGAACAGTTGACGCTGTTGTTGATCGAGCGCATGGGGATTCTGCTTACGCTCGCCTTTATTCTGACGCGCATCCCGCTGTTTCGCCAACTGCTGGACCGGGACGTTCACCTCGGGACGTCGATCGCGTATTCGCTGCTGTTTGGCCTGTTCGGGATGGCCGGCACCTATGCGGGCGTGGTGGTGCGAAAGGAGGCGTACCTCCCCGCTTTCTGGATTTTTTCGCTGCAGCCCCATGAAGCGATCGCCAACTCCACCCTGGTGGGCGTGGTGATCGGCGGGCTGTTGGGCGGGCCGCTGGTGGGGCTGGGAGCAGGCTTGATCGCCGGGGCTCATCTGTACAGCCTGGGCGGATTTGCCGCCTGGCCGGCGGGGCTTTCCGTGCCGATCACCGGGCTCTTCGCCGGCTACGTGGCGCGCTTTTTTTCCCAGGAGCGGGTGATCTCCCCCGCCAAGGCGCTGTTTATCGGCATGTTCGCCCCCATCATCCAAATGTCGCTGCTGCTGATTTTCGCCCACCCTCCCGAGCTGGTCCGGACCGTCGTCAACCTGATCGGCATACCCATGGTGCTGACCAACAGCATCTCCATCGCCATTTTTACCACGATGATCCACGTCGCCCTGAAAGAGGAGGAGCGCTCCGCCGCGACGGAAGCGGAGCGGGCCTTTACCATCGCCGAGCGGATCCTGCCTCATCTCAAGCAGGGCTTGACGCCGCAGACGGCCCAAGCCGCCGCCCAGCTCCTGCTGCGGGAAGCGAAGGCGGCAGCGGTGGCGGTCACCGACCGGGAGCGCCTGCTCGCCCACGTCGGGGCCGGCGCGGATCACCACCTGCCCGGCGAGCCGGTGGGGAGCGAGCTGGACCGGCGGGCGATGGTCAGCGGCGGCATCGAGACGGGGCTTACCCGGGAGAGCGTCTCCTGCGAGCGAAAGCACTGTCCGCTGCACGCGGCAGTGGTGGTGCCGATCCGGGAAGGGGACAGCGTGGTCGGGCTGATCAAGCTGTATTTCCGCCGTCCCCAACAGATCGGCAAGGTGCAGGAAGCCCTGGCCAAGGGGCTGGGCAACCTGCTGTCCAACCAGCTCACGCTGACGCTGGCCGAGAAAATGAAGGGGCTGATGAAGGACGCGGAGCTGCGGATGCTGCAGGCGCAAATACAGCCGCACTTTCTGTTCAACACGCTCAATTCCATCGTCACCCTGATCCGGATCAATCCCGATCTGGCGCGGCACATGACGATCCAGCTCGGCGTGTTCATGCGCCTCAACCTGAAGCTGACCGCAAGTCCCCTGGTCACCGTCGGGCAGGAGCTGAACCACCTGAACGCGTATCTGGAGATCATCAACATTCGCTTTGCGGAACAGTTTGTCGTCCGCTGCGAGGCGGACGCCGGCGTCGAAGATGCGCTGATCCCGCCGGGGACGCTGCAGCCGCTGGTGGAGAACAGCATCCATCACGGCCTGCGGGGCAAGCCCAGCGGCGGGGAGATCGAGGTGAGCGTGAAGCGGGACGGAGGACGGGTGGCCGTGGTCATCGAAGACAACGGCGCAGGCATCCCCGCGTCCATCCTGGACAAGCTGGGCGCGATGCCGCTGGAGAGCCGCGACGGAAACGGGATCGGCGTCTACAACGTCAACCAGCGGCTGGTCAGCCTGCTCGGCCCGTCCGCCCGTCTGCGCTTCGCCAACAAACCGGAGGGCGGCTGCCGGATCACCTTTTTCATACCTCACAGAGGAGGAGAGGATGTCTGATGCGCATTCGCGTCATGATTGCCGAAGACGAACACCTGGCCCGGGAAGAGCTGGCCTACCTGCTGCAGCAGGAAAGCGACGTGGAACTCCTGCCCTGTGCCGCCAACGGCAGGGAACTGCTGCGCCTGGTGGAGGAGCACAACCCCGACGTGGTGTTTCTGGACATCAAAATGCCGGAACTGGAGGGGGACCAGGCGGCGCGCATGCTGGCGGCGCGCAAGAATCGACCGCTGCTGGTCTTCTCAACCGCCCATGAGGACTACGCGGTGGAGGCGTTCAAGCTGAATGCCGTCGATTACCTGCTGAAGCCGACGGAACCCCACCGCCTGCGGGAAACGCTGCAGCGCGTGCGCAAGCGGCTCGCCGAGACGCCTGTGCCTCACGCGGGAAAAGTCTCCAAGCTGATCGTGGAAGAGAACAACCGGCTGGTGGTGATCGACCCGGCCGCCGTCATGTACGCCGTCCGGGACGACCGGGTGGTGCAGATCTGCACGGAGACGGAGGTGTACACCACCCGAATGACCCTGCAGCAGTTGGAGGAGAAGCTTCAAGCCCATTCCTTTTTCCGCACGCACAAGAGCTACCTGGTCAACCTGCAGTACGTCAGCGAGCTGGAACCGTGGTTCAACGGGGCGTACAACCTGATTCTGAAAGGGCCGAAAAAAGTGCGCGTACCCGTCTCCCGCACGGCTGCCAAAGACCTGCTGAAGCGGCTGGAAGGGTAAATGTTTCCCTGCGCTGATTCCTCGTTTTGTGCATGTGGCGCACGGGATTGTGCAGGATGCGCAAAAATGTACGCAATATTGGAATTGTTTTGTAAACTAAAGGAAGCGCTTACAATCCAGTGGGCGCCACATTTGCAAGAGGGGGAGATCCAATGGGAAATACGAGCCCGGCGGCCAAAGGGACGTCGAAGCCGCCGTCGATTGACTACGCGGCCGTGAGCCGTTCCGCCGCCTTCCAGGAACTGCTGAAGCGGAAAAAAGCATTCATCCTGCCTTATTCCATCTTCTTCTTCGTGTTTTACTTCACCCTCCCGATCATGACCTCCTACTTTCAAGTCCTGAACCGGCCCGCTTTCGGGGCGATCACCTGGGCCTGGGTATTCGCTTTTGCCCAGTTCATCATGACCTGGGCCCTCTGTATCATCTACACGAAGCGCTCGGAAGAGTTTGACCGGATGGTGGAACAGATCAAACAGGAGACGGGAGGAAAAGGGGTATGAACGTAACCGCGTTTTTGCTGTTTCTGGCCATCGTCATCTTGACGCTGATCATCACCTACTACGCTTCCAAGCGGACCAACACGACCAGCGAATTTTACACCGCCGGGGGCGGCCTGACCGGCTGGCAGAACGGCCTTGCCATTGCGGGCGACTACATGTCGGCGGCTTCGTTTCTCGGCATCGCCGGGATGATCGCGCTGTCCGGCTTCGACGGCTTTTTCTACAGCATCGGTTTTCTCGTCGCGTATCTGGTCGTGCTGTACCTGGTGGCCGAACCGCTGCGAAACCTGGGCAAGTACACGATGGCGGACATGATCGCGGCCCGCTTCAACAACAAGCAGATTCGCGGCGTGGCCGCGCTCAACTCCGTCGCCATCTCCATTTTTTACATGATCGCGCAGTTGGTGGGGGCCGGCGCGCTGATCAAACTGCTGCTCGGGCTGGAGTACACCACGTCCGTGCTGATCGTCGGCGCCCTGATGACGGTGTACGTGGTCTTCGGCGGGATGACCGCCACCTCCTGGGTGCAGATCGTCAAGGCGGTGCTCTTGATGGCCGGCACGTTCATCATCTCGGTGATGGTGTTCGCCAAGTTTGGCTTCAGCGTCACGGCCATGTTCGAACACATGAAGACGGCCACGCCGCTTGGCGAGAAGTTTCTCTATCCCGGCAACAAGTTCAAGGACGGGCTGGACACGATCTCGCTCAACCTGGCGCTGGTGCTGGGCACGGCCGGTCTGCCGCACATCCTGATCCGCTTCTTTACCGTGAAGGATGCGCCGACCGCGCGCAAGTCGGTGGTGTACGCCACCTGGATCATCGGCATTTTCTACGTCATGACCATTTTCCTGGGCTTTGGCGCGGCTGCGTTTGTCGGCCAGGACAACATGGACCCGGCGGGCAACATGGGCGCTCCGCTTCTGGCGCAGTACCTCGGGGGGAACTTCCTGTTCGCGTTCGTCTCCGCCGTCGCCTTCGCCACGATCCTCGCCGTGGTGGCGGGGCTGGTCCTGTCCGCCGCCTCCGCCTTTGCGCACGATTTTTACAGCCATGTGATCCGGCAGGGCAAAGTGACGGAGCGGGAGCAGATGCTGGCCGCCAAGTGGGCGTCGGTCGGCGTGGCCGTCATCTCCATCCTGCTCGCCTTGTTCGCGCAGAAGCTGAACGTCGCCTTCCTCGTGGCGCTTGCTTTTGCGGTGGCGGCCAGCGCCAACCTGCCTGTGATCATCTTTACCATTTACTGGCGCCGCTTTAACACGACGGGAGCGGTGACCGGCATGCTGGTGGGGCTGTTCAGCGCACTGATCCTGGTCGCCCTCAGCCCGAACGTCTGGAATCCGGAGCCGGGCAAGGCGATTCTCGTCGGCCATGCGCTCTTCCCGCTCAGCAATCCGGGCATCGTATCCATCCCGCTTGGCTTTTTGGCCGCCTGGCTCGGCACGTACTTCTCCCGCTCGCGGGACGACGCCAAATTTGAAGAAATTCAGGTCAAGGCCAATACGGGCATGAAGGAAACGGCATAGCCCGCGGATAAGTAATCAGGAAACTGGAGATGCTGGGGTGAATGCCCCAGCTTCTTTGCCATTCAGGCGGAAGTGGGGGCTGGCATGTCTGCGGTCATTTTCTTTTGCAGCGTGATTATCGGCACGCTGTTCATCACGTATTCCGCGGCCAGGCGGGCGGTCAACCCGCGCGAGTTCTACGCCGCAGGGAACCGCCTGACCGGTTTGCAGAACGGCGTGGCCATCGCGGGGGACTACATGAGCGCCGCGTCTTTTCTCGGCATTGCGGGGGCGATCGCCCTGTACGGGTTTGACGGCTTTCTCTACGCGATCGGTTTTTTCGTCTCCTATCTGGTGATGCTGTCGGTGATCGCGGAGCCGCTGCACAACCTGGGGCGGTACACCTTGGCCGACGCGATCGCCGTCCGCTTTGACAGCAGGGGGCTGCGCGGGGTGATCGCCTGCACGACGCTGTTGATCACGATTTTTTACATGATCGCCCAACTGGTGGGGGCGGGGGCGCTGATTCACCACCTGTTTGACATCGAGTACGAGACCGCGGTGATGGTGGTGGGCAGCCTGATGACGATCTACGTCGTCTTCGGCGGGATGGAGGCCACCTCCTGGGTGCAGATTATCAAGGCCATTCTGCTCCTGACAGGCACGTGCATCGTCTCCATGATCGTGCTGGCCCGCTTTGATTGGAGCCTGGCGGCGCTGTTTGATTACGTCAGCACGGCCACCCCGCTCAGGGAGCGCTACCTCTATCCGGGCAACCAGTACGTCAGGCCGCTGGACATCCTTTCGCTGCATCTGGCGCTGATCCTGGGAACGGCCGGCCTGCCCCACATCATCGCCCGACTGTTTACGGTAAAGGACGCGGTCACCACGCGCAAGTCGATCATCACGGCCACCTGGATCATGGGGGCGTTTTACCTGATGACCATTCTGCTGGGATTCGGCGCGTGCGCGTTTATCGGCTGGCAGACCCTGGAGCAGGCCGGGTTCGGGGGGAATCTGACGGTGACGCTTTTGGCCGACGCGCTGGGCGGCGAATTCCTGATGGCCTACATCTCGGCCGTCGCCTTCGCCACGATACTGGCGGTCGTGACGGGATTGGTGCTCGCCGCGTCCTCCGCGTTTGCCCACGACGTCTACAGCCACATCGTCCGCAGCGGACAGGCTTCCGAACGGGAGCAGGTGCTGGTCGCCAAGGCTTCGTCCGTCGCCGTCGGCCTCGTCTCCATCTGGCTGGCGATCGGCGCGCAGAAGATGAACGTGGCGATTCTGGTGGCGCTGACGTTTGCAGTGGCCGCTTCGGCCAATCTGCCGCTGATCCTGTTTACCCTGTACTGGCGGCGGTTCACGGTGCAGGGAGCGCTTGCCGGGGTCATCACCGGCGTACTGGCTTCGCTCCTGCTTGTCTGTCTCGGCCCGTCGGTGATGCATCCCGAGCACGGCTTGATCCTGGCCGAGCCGCTGTTTCCCTTGGCCAATCCGGGATTGGTCTCGATCCCGCTCGGCTTTCTCGGCGCGCTGCTGGGCACCTGGCTGAGCCGACCGTCGCCGGGGGCGTCGGAGCGGTACGACCGGGTGCTGGTGCAGGCGCATGCCGGCATCCGTCCGCCCGCTGACCGGGGCAGGCGCGCGCCCGACGCATAGAGCGGCCGCAGCCTGCGCGGCGAGGCGGGCAGCATCGGGGGGAGAAGCGGGGAGCTTCCGGCAGCAGCCATTTCCCCATCCGGCGACTGAAACGAGGAAGAGTGGGGGAGACTGGAAACAACTTGCCACAGGGAGGGAGCTGCGTGTACGTCGGATGTCACGTCAGCATTCGCGGCGGGTATCTGGCCGCGGCGAAGACGGCTTTGGCGCTGGGGGCCGGAGCGTTTCAATACTTTCCCAAGAACCCGCGCAGCCTGGCGGTCAAAGCGTTCGACCCCAGGGATGCGGAGGCGTGCCGCGCCTTTTGCCGAAAGCAGGGCATCGTCTCCATCGCCCACACCTCCTATCCGGCCAATCTTGCCGCGGCGCCGGGCGCACTGTTTGAAGCGACGGCCGACTCGCTGCGAAACGATCTGGAGATCGCGGAAGCGTGCGGCTCCATCGGGGTGGTCGTCCACTTTGGCCAGTACAAGGGGGCGGATGTGCTGGAAGGGTACCGGCTGATGATCCGGATGGTGAACGACATCCTGGACGGCTGGAGCGGAGAGGCGAAGCTGCTGGTGGAAAACAACGCGGGCCAGGGCAGCCGCATGGGAACGACGCTGGAAGAGCTGACCCAGGTGCGGGAACTGCTGAACCATCCGCATAAAGTGGGGTTCTGCTTCGACACGTGCCACGCCTTTGCCAGCGGGCTCTGGACGGGAGACGACTGGGAGCGGGTGGCTGACAGCATGCGGAAGCTGGGGTATCTGGACGCGCTGGCCGCCGTCCATCTGAACGATTCGGTGTATCCCACCGGTTCCTTTCGCGACAGGCACGCGCCGATCGGGCGGGGCGCGATCGGGAGGGAAGCGTTTGTCCCTCTGCTGCGGACGCCGGAGCTGCAGGGAATCCCGGTCGTGCTGGAGACGCCCCGTCCGCCTGGTGGCGGCCATCGGGAGGAAATCGCCCTTGTGCGAGAGCTGGCCGGGCCGTGACAGGCTGACCGCCCGTATGGTAGAGTGTGAGAGGAAACCGTACAGTGCGCTGTCAGCGAGGAGGAGTCTGCGTGAAACGAAGAGTCAAGGTAACCATCGAGGATTTTGCCCCGCTCAAGGAAAACCTGAACAATCCGGAAGAGCTGGCCCTGTATGAGGCGGCGAACGGACATATCTATGACGCCGAAATCGAACACGACGGCTATGCCGTGATCGACCTGCCGGACGGGGAATACATCGAACTGGCTCCCGGCGAGTATCAGATCATGATCGAGGAATGGACGAAAGCGGGGGTCATCGGCGAACTGACGCTGGAAACCAAGTCGGACCCGGCCGACGACAAGGCGCTGTTGTATCGTCTCGTCGACGCATCGGGAGCTGAAAAAGAACCGCCGCGCTCGCTGCCCAAGCAGGTGGTGGAGCTGCTCGGCAAGACGTGGTTTGGGAAAAAGTAGGGAGCGTTCCCAAAGGAAAAGAAAAGCCGACTTCCTGTCAAAGCAGGAAAGTCGGCTTTTTTGATGGACGAGAGGCAGTCTCGCCAACAGGCGATTACATCTCTTCCGGTGCGGCGAGTCCGAGCAGGCGCAGCCCCTCTTTCAGCACCGTCACCACTGCGGCGACCAACTGCAGGCGGGCCGTCTTGACGTCCTCTTCTTCCGCCAGAATGCGGACGTTGGCGTAGAACTTGTTGAACGCCTGCGCCAGGTCGATCACGTATTTGCCGATCTGCGACGGGTCGAACTGTTCCCGCGCCCGGTCGATCACTTCCGGGAAGCTGTTCAACAGCGTGATGACCGCCCAGGCTTCCTTGCTGTCCAAGGCGCCTGCGGGCAGCTTCACCTCGCTGGTCGGCTCGTAGCCGCCCTTGCGCAGCAGCGAGCAGGCGCGCGCGTGCGTGTACTGCACGTACGGACCGGTCTCGCCTTCAAACGTGAGCATCTCCTCCCAGGAGAAATTGATGTCGTTTAAGCGGTAGTTTTTCAGGTCGTGGAAGATAACCGCGCCAACCCCAACCTGGCGGGCCACCTCTTCCTTGTTTTCCAGCGACGGGTTTTTCTCCCGGATCACGTTCAGCACGTCCTCGATGGCCTGCGCCAGCACTTCTTCCAGCAGGACCACTTTTCCTTTGCGGGTGGACATTTTCTTGCCGTCCTTCAGCATCATGCCGAACGGAATGTGGTACATCTCCTTGGCCCATTCGAAGCCCATCTTTTCCAGCACCTTGTACAACTGCTGGAAGTGCAGGCGCTGCTCGTTGCCCACGACGTAGAGGGCCTTGGCGAAGTTGTAGGTCTCATACCGATACAGGGCGGCTGCCAGGTCGCGCGTCGCGTACAGGGTGGCGCCGTCCGATTTTTTGATCAGGCACGGCGGCATGTCGTACTCGTCCAGGTTGACCACCAGGGCGCCGTCCGATTCGGTCAACAGCCCTTTTTCCTCCAGCATGGAGACGACGCGGTCCATCTTGTCGTTGTAGAACGCCTCGCCGTGGAACGAGTCAAACTGAACGCCCATCAAGTCGTAGATTTTCATGAACTCCTTCAGCGATTCGTCGCGGAACCACTGCCAGAGGCGACGCGCTTCCTCGTCCCCGTCTTCCAGCTTTTTGAACCACTCGCGGCCCTGATCTTCCAGCGACGGGTCTTTTTCCGCCTCTTCGTGGAAGCGGACGTAGAGGTGGAGCAGCTCCTTGATCGGCTCGGCCTTTACTTTTTCTTCGTCGCCCCACAGCTTGTAGGCGACGATCAGCTTGCCGAACTGCGTCCCCCAGTCGCCCAGGTGGTTGATGCGGATCGGCCGGTAGCCGTGTTTTTCCATGATGTTGGCGATCGCGTTGCCGATCACGGTGGAGCGCAGGTGGCCCATGGAGAACGGCTTCGCGATGTTGGGGGAGGAGAGGTCGATCGGCACGTTGCGCCCTTGACCGATGTCGCGGCTGCCGTATGCGCTGCCCTGCGTCAGGATCGTGCCGATCACGTCGCGGGCGACGCTTTCCTGATCGAGGAACAGGTTGAGGTACGGACCGACCGCCTTGGCTTCGCGAATCGGCGCGCCGCTTACCTCGCCGGCCAGCTCGGCGGCGATCAGCGGCGGAGCCTTGCGGAGCGCCTTGGCCAGTTGGAAGCAGGGGAAGGCGATATCCCCCATGCTGGGATTGGGCGGGGTTTCCAGCATGTCGTATACGGTTTCGGCGGTAAATTGGTCCGCGCCGAGGCGGGTGAGTGCTGCGGCAATGATGCTGGCCGCTTGATGCTTATAGCTCATGGAAATCTCCTTTCGTTTCTGGGAATCTGAAAAAAATAGAAAAACCTCTGCGTCTCATCGGGAAAAGAGACGAGAGGTTGTACTCCCGCGGTGCCACTCTTGTTGCTCTCGCCTCCCGCACGGGGACAGGCGAAAGCCGCTTTGCCTGCGGTAACGGGCAGACCCGGCGTGCCCTACGCAATCCGGTCGTCCGGACCTTCAGGACGCGTCTCCGAGGTGCGCTTCCCCGCGTCATTCCGCACCGGGCTCCCACCGTCCCCGGCTCGCTTCCGCTTTCTGACGGAGTACTCTCCTCTTCGGCGACGACTATGTTTCTCTAGCATTATAGCGGACATCTCCCGCGGGATGCAACTCACTCTTCCGGTTTTTTCAGCAAATCGTCCAAGTCGTGGAACAGGTCCCGCGTCAGCCGTTCCTTGTCGTCGGCGGACTGCCACTGCCGCTTGTACTCGACCAGCTTGGCGAGCAGCGCCCGTTCTGCTTCGGCCTCTTCCTCCAGGTCGTGGTTTTCGCTGGGATCAAACGGCATCAGCCGCTCATCCGTCCCGCTGCGCAGATAGGGGGAGCGCCAGTGATCGGGAAAGCGGTAGGGCTGGTCACCAAACAGAATGCCCAGCACGTCGTCCGATTCCAGCGGGAGGAAGTGGTCGTATTCGTCCCGCCTGCCTCCTTCGGACAGGTTGATGTGCTCAAACGAATAGCGAAGGTAGTGCTGCCCCGTCTCTCGATTCTTGACGATCGAGTAGGTCTCAAAATCGGTTTGCTCCAGCTCTTTCACCGTCTCCAGGCGGGAGAGGAATTCCTGACGGTCACAGGGTACCAAATGATTCACAGCGGTTCGCTCCTTTGTACCGGATCGCTTTTCATCATAGCAAAAACGGGCGGCGGCTGACAACGAACGGGGCGCAGGCGGGGAGTCCCGCAGGGAACGGCGAACGGACAGGGTTGTCCAGCGCAAAAAGAGCCTAGCAGCTAGGCTCCTTTTCATGTAAGCGCCCGTTTAGTTGCAGTCGTTCGAACATCCGACGATGACCAACAGGATAAACAGAACGAGCACCAGCGCGAACGTGTCACCGAAAATGCCGGATCCGCAGAAGGAAGTACTCATTGTTGTTTCCCCTCCTTTCCGTTATGCTTCAGTCTATACACGAATGTGCCGGTTGTTGTGGGCGGATGACCAGCTTCACAAAAATGGGCGGGGGTCACGGGCTGGAGAAAATAGACAAATTCTTCATTGACGCGGGGAGAGGGGGGTGTTAAGATACATTCAAACATCGTTGCCGTTTGACAAAACCGCATAAGAGATAGTGACGACTCTTATCCAGAGAGGCAGAGGGACTGGCCCAATGAAGCCTCGGCAACCGGATTACCAGGTGCCAATTCCAGCAAAGCCGTGTGCTTTGAAAGATAAGAGGATGGTCATGCGTGTATGTTTCGCGGACAAATCCTCTTCTGGCACACAGGAGAGGATTTTTTGCTGTACTCGAACCGATACGTTTGTGAGTTTGTGAGAAAAGGAGTCTGCCCATGAAACCAAGTCTTCGCGAACAGCTTTACCGGAAAATTCTGATTCTGGACGGTGCGATGGGGACGATGCTGCAGCAGGCCAGCCTGACCGCCGATGATTTTGGCGGCGAGGCCTACGAAGGCTGCAACGAGCTGCTCAATCTCACCCGCCCCGACGTGATCCGCTCCATTCACGAAAAATACCTGGAGGCGGGCGCCGACATCGTGGAGACCAACACGTTTGGCGCCACCTCCATCGTCCTGGCCGAGTACGACGTGGCGGAAAAAGACCTGGAGATCAACATCGCCGCGGCCCGGCTGGCGCGGGAAGCGGCTGACGCCTATTCCACCCCGGAGTGGCCGCGTTACGTCGCCGGCTCGATGGGACCGACGACCAAGACGCTGTCCCTGACGGGAGGCGTCACCTTCGAAGAACTGGTGGAAGCGTACTACCGGCAGGCGAAAGGGCTGCTAATCGGCGGCGTGGATGCGCTGCTTTTGGAAACCTCGCAGGACACGCTGAACGTCAAGGCCGGGGGCATCGGCATCCGCCGGGCGTTCGCGGAGCTGGGGAGGGAAGTGCCGGTGATGGTCTCCGGCACGATCGAACCGATGGGCACGACCCTGGCCGGTCAAACCATCGAAGCGTTCTACGTCTCGCTGGAACATCTGAAGCCGATTACCATCGGCCTGAACTGTGCCACCGGCCCGGAGTTTATGCGCGACCATCTGCGCACGCTGTCCGGTCTGGCCCAGTGCGGGGTAAGCTGTTATCCCAACGCCGGCCTGCCGGACGAAAACGGCCATTACCACGAGACGCCGCACGGACTGGCCGCCAAGATGCGGGCGTTTGCCGAGCAGGGCTGGCTCAACGTCGCCGGAGGCTGCTGCGGCACGACACCGGAGCATATCCGCGCGCTGGCGGAAGCGTTGAAGGACTGCAAGCCCCGCGTCCCCGCCGGACAGCCGGTCAGCGCCGTGTCGGGGATCGAGGTCGTCTACGTGGAACCGGACAACCGGCCGCTGCTCGTCGGCGAACGGAGCAACGTGATCGGGTCGAAAAAATTCCGCGACCTGATCGCGGCCGGGCAGTACGAGGAAGCGTCAGACATCGCCCGCGCCCAGGTGAAGCGGGGGGCGCAGATCATCGACATCTGTCTCGCCGACCCGGACCGGGACGAGTACGGGGACATGGAGAAGTTCCTGCAGTTTGTCGTCAAAAAGGTGAAAGCGCCGCTGATGATCGACTCCACCGACGTGCGCGTCATGGAGCTCGGGCTAAGGTACTCGCAGGGCAAGGCCATTCTCAACTCGATCAACCTGGAAGACGGGCTGGAGCGGTTTGAACAGGTGGTGCCGCTGATTCACCAGTACGGCGCAGCCGTCGTCGTCGGCACGATCGACGAGACCGGCATGGCGGTCAGCCGGGAGCGGAAGCTGGAGGTGGCCAAACGCTCCTACGACCTGCTGGTCAACCGGTTCGGGGTCAACCCGCGCGACATCATTTTCGACCCGCTGGTCTTTCCGGTGGGCACCGGCGACGAGCAGTACATTGGCTCCGCCCGCGAGACGGTGGAAGGCCTCCGCCTGATCAAGGAGGCGATGCCGGAGTGCAAGACGATTCTCGGCATCAGCAACGTCTCGTTCGGGCTGCCGGCGGCCGGACGGGAGGTGCTGAACGCTGTCTTCCTCTACCATACGACCTTGGCCGGGCTCGATTACGCCATCGTCAATACCGAGAAGCTGGAACGCTACGCCTCCATTCCCGAAGAGGAGCGGAGACTGGCAGAGGCGCTCCTGTTCGAGACCAATGACGAGACGCTGGCAGCCTTCACCGAGTTTTACCGGCAGAAGAAAAAGGAAGTCCGAGTGGAAGCGTCCTCGCTCACGCTGGAGGAGCGGCTGGCCCGGTACGTGGTGGAAGGCTCCAAGGACGGGCTGATCGACGACCTCAAGCTGGCGCTGGAGAAATACACGCCGCTGGAAATCATCAACGGCCCGCTGATGGCCGGGATGGAAGAAGTGGGCCGGCTGTTCAACGCCAACCAACTGATCGTCGCGGAGGTGCTGCAGAGCGCCGAGGTGATGAAGGCGTCCGTATCGTTCCTGGAACCGTTCATGGAAAAGACGGAGACGGCCACCAAAGGAAAAATCCTGCTGGCGACGGTAAAAGGGGACGTGCACGACATCGGCAAAAACCTGGTGGAGATCATCCTCGCCAACAACGGGTACGAGGTGGTCAACCTGGGGATCAAGGTGCCGCCGGAGCAGTTGATCGCCGCCTGCCGCGAAGAGCGGCCGGACGCGATCGGTCTGTCGGGCCTGTTGGTCAAGTCGGCGCAGCAGATGGTGATTACCGCCCAGGACCTGCGGGCAGCCGGCATTGACGTGCCGCTTTTGGTAGGCGGCGCGGCCCTTACCCGCAAGTTTACCTCCAACCGGATCGCGCCGGAGTACAAGGGAATCGTGCTGTACGCCAAGGACGCGATGGACGGGCTGGACCTGGTCAACCGCCTGCAGGACCCCGCAGAACGGGAAAAGCTGCGCGCGGCCCAGCAAGCGGTGGAAGAGGAAGCGTCGACTCCGCCGCAGGCCGAAGCAGCGGCGGCATCGCTCAAGCCAAAGCGCTCCGCCGTCAGCCGTACCGTGCCGGTCCACGTGCCGCCCGACTGCGAGCGCCACGTGCTGCGTCACTATCCGATCAGCCATCTGCAGCCGTACCTCAACCTGCGGATGCTTCTCGGCAAGCATCTCGGCGTCCGCGGCAACGTGGAGAAACTGCTGGAGGCCGGGGACGAAAAAGTGACCGGGCTGTATCAGTTGGTGCAGGAACTGCTGGCGGAAGCCAAGCGGGACGGCACGATCACGGCGCACGGGATGTATCAGTTTTTCCCGGCCCAGGCGGACGGCGACGACATCCTCGTCTACGATCCGCGCGATCACAGCCGTCTGCTGGAGCGTTTCCGCTTTCCCCGCCAGCAGGAGGAGCCGTTTCTCTGCCTCTCCGACTTCCTCCGACCGGTGGAGAGCGGCGAGATGGATTACGTCGGGTTCCTGGCGGTGACGGCCGGCTCCGGCATCCGCGAGCGCTCCGCCCTTTTGAAAGAGCGGGGCGACTACCTCCGCTCCCACGTCCTGCAGGCGCTGGCGCTGGAATTGGCGGAAGCCTTTGCGGAACGGGTGCACCACGTGATGCGGGACGTCTGGGGCTTCCCCGATCCGGCGGAGATGACCATGCTGGAGCGGTTTGGCGCCCGTTACCAGGGGATTCGCGTCTCGTTCGGTTACCCGGCCTGCCCCAACCTGGAGGATCAGGCCAAGCTGTTCCGTTTGTTGAAACCGGAGGACATCGGCATCCAGCTTACGGAAGGATTCATGATGGAGCCGGAAGCGTCCGTCTCGGCGATGGTCTTCGCCCATCCGGAGGCGCGGTACTTCAACGCCGGCCCGTCCGTGTTTGACCTATAGGCGTTTCACAGAGCAATGGGAGAGAAGGGATGGATTTGACAACGAAAAAAGATTTGCGCGAATATTTGCAAGACCACCTGCTGGTCGGCGACGGGGCGATGGCGACACAGTTGTACCGCTCGGGGGTTCCGGTGGGCGTCAGTTTCGAGGAACTGTGCCTGACCAATCCGCGCCTGGTGCACGACGTTCACAAGGCGTACTACGAGGCGGGGGCGCGCCTGTTGGAAACCAACACGTTCGGCGCCAATCGGGACGCGCTCGCCCGCTACGGACTGGAGCACAAGGTGACGCGCATCAACCGCGTCGCCGTCACGATCGCCCGCGAGGCGGCGCAGGACGACGCCTTTGTCGTCGGCAGCATCGGCTCCATCCTCGCCGGACGGGTGCGGAAAAAGGTGCTGGACGAGTACCGCGACCAGTTTGAAGAACAGGCGATCGCGCTGCTGCACGCCGGAGTGGACGGCTTGATTCTGGAAACGTTTCTCGACCTGGAAGAGCTCCTGCTCGCCATCGACGTGATCCGCCCGCTCACGGGCCTGCCGCTGATTTGCCAGTTGGCGACGCTGGACGTGGGGCGGACCCGTGACGGCTACACGCTGACGGAGGCGTTTTCCCACCTGCAGAAGGCGGGAGCGGACATCATCGGCCTCAACTGTCGGCTGGGGCCGGCAGAGATTCTCCGCTCGTTCGAGAGCGCCCGCGTGCCGGATGGGGCGCTGCTCTCCGCCTTTCCCAACGCGGGACGGCTCGGCTTGAGCGACGGCGAGTACGCCTACAAGTCCTCGCCGGAATACTTCGCCGAGAGCGCGCTGCGCCTCCGGGAACAAGGGGTGCGCCTTTTGGGCGGCTGCTGCGGCACCACGCCGGACCACGTCCGGGCCATGGCGGAAGCGCTGAAGGGGCTTGCTCCGCAGGCGCGCGTCAACCCGCCCGACGAGTTGACGGAGCGGCCGTCCGTTTCCTCGTTCAGCGTCAGGGACCGGCAGAAACCCAGCATCGTGGAGCGGGTCAAGACCGGCACGACGATCATTGTGGAGTTTGACCCGCCGAAGGATCTGGATACGGAAGGGTTCTTGACCGGCTGCTGCGAGCTGCACAAGGCGGGGGCGGACGCCATCACCCTGGCGGACAACTCACTGGCCAACGTGCGGATGAGCAACATGGCGCTGGGCGCGATCATGAAAAGCCAGTACGGCATAGACCCGCTCGTCCACATCGCCTGCCGGGACCGCAATCTGATCGGGCAGCAGTCCCACTTGATGGGCCTGCACGCGCTCGGCATCGACCAGGTGCTGGTGGTGACCGGCGACCCCTCCCGCTTCGGCGATTTGCCGGGAGCCAGCTCGGTGTTTGACGTCACCTCGTTTGACTTGATCCGCATGGTCAAACAGCTCAACGAAGGCATCTCGTTCTCCGGCCGTCCGCTGAAACAAAAGGCGCAGTTCATCGTGGGGGCGGCCTTCAACCCCAACGTGCGCCACATCGAAGCCGCGATCAAACGGCTGGAGAAAAAGGTGGAAGCTGGGGCTGACTTCATCATGACGCAGCCCGTCTACGACGCGGAGTCGATCCGGCTCGTCCACGAGGCGACGAAACACATCGGCATCCCGGTGTTTATCGGGATCATGCCGCTGACCAGCTCGCGCAACGCGGAGTTCCTGCACAACGAAGTGCCGGGCATCAAGCTCTCCGACGAAGCGCGGGAGCGGATGAGGCGCGTTCAGGGAGAAGCGGCCAGACAGGAAGGCCTCAAGATGGCCAAGGAGCTGCTGGATGTGGCCATCACCTATTTCAACGGCATCTATCTGATCACGCCCTTCAACTACTACGCGATGAGCGTGGAGCTGATCCAGTACGTGCGGCAGCAGAGCCATCTGCTGAAAGCGGCCGCGAAGGCCTGACACCTGCAACCATCCATGCCAAAAAGGCTCGGGCGGCGGTATCGCGATCGGAACCGTCATGCCGGAGCCTTTTCATTTGTTTTGGGCATGCAGGCCGTCTGCCGTTCCTTGCGGTGCAGATGTGACACTCACTCGCGTTTCGGATCGAGCGGATGCCATCCCTTCTCGCGCAGGAACCGGCTCAGTTCGCCGAACATCGCCAGCCGTTCTTCGCGCGTGTAGGAGGCGTTGGCGCCGCTGGTGGAGGGGATGACGAACAGATGGCTGCCGGCCCAATCGCCGGTTCCGAAGGCGAGCTGCGGCTGCAGGCCGAGCGAGACCGGTTCCTTTTTGCGGCCGGTGGCGTGGCGGAACGCGGTGATGCCGTTGAAGCAGATGACCCGTGGACGATACGTCTGGACCATCTGCCGGAACTGTTCCGCTCCGGTCGAGAAATCCGCTTCCCGCAAATCGCCGGAGGAGCGGGTGGGGCGGGATACCAGATCGGTGATGCCGTAGCCGTACTCGAGCAGGCGGGCCGTCTCTTCCGGCTTTAGCTGCCGGGGCGTGAGGCCGCCTTCGTACAGCCCGCGCCAGAACAGATTGGCCGGATTGGCGTAGTGAAAGCCGGCTGTCGCCGACACGCGGCCCGGATTGATACCGCAAAACAGCACTGTCAGATCGCGGCGGATGTAGGTGGGCAGCCATTTTTCCGTAAAGTGAACCAACCGTTGTCCCTCCTTTCGCCCCATTGTACCACAGCGAAAGCGGATTTCCCTTCCGGCCCAAAAAATGCCGCGATCGGCGGCGGGCAAAGAAAAGAGCGCCTCGACGAAACGCGAGGCGCCCGGTGTTCCTACAGCTTGTAGATGTCCGTGTACTTGGTTTCCAGATAGTCCATCAGGTACGATGCGTTGATCCCCTCGCCGGTGATCTCCTTCACCAGCTCGTTCGGGCTCTTCATCTTGCCGTACTGGTGAATGTGCTCCTTCAGCCACTGACGGATCGGCCCGAACTCTCCCTTGGCCACCAGGTCGTCGTAGCCGCTGATCTCCCGGCGCATCACATGGGTGAACTGGGCGGCGTAGACGTTGCCCAACGAGTAGGTGGGGAAGTAGCCGAAGCTGCCGCCCGCCCAATGCACGTCCTGCAGCACTCCTTCCTTGTCGTTGGCCGGGACGATGCCGAGGTACTCCTTCATTTTCTCGTTCCAGATGGCAGGCAGGTCGGCCACGTCGATCGTCCGGTTGATCAGCCCTTTTTCAATCTCGTAGCGGATCATGACGTGCAGGTTGTACGTCAATTCGTCCGCTTCCGTGCGGATAAACGACGGGGTGACCTCGTTGATCGCACGGTAGAACTGCTCGACGTCGACGCCTGCAAACTGGGCCGGGAAGGCCTTCAAGAGATCGCCGTAGAAATGTTTCCAGAACGGCAGGCTGCGGCCCACCATGTTTTCCCAGAAGCGGGACTGGGATTCGTGGATGCCCATCGAAGTGCCGTCGCACAGCGGTGTGCCCAG
This sequence comes from Brevibacillus sp. LEMMJ03, assembly GCF_007197875.1. Classification (NCBI taxonomy): domain Bacteria; kingdom Bacillati; phylum Bacillota; class Bacilli; order Caryophanales; family Paenibacillaceae; genus Brevibacillus; species Brevibacillus sp. LEMMJ03. The sequence continues at coordinate 89,773 of NZ_VKJN01000001.1, forward strand.
CAGCTCCGGATTGATGTTTTGCTCGTACATGGCGTGTCCGGCTTCGTGGATGCAGCTAAACAGCGCCGAGTTGAAGTCGTTCGGGTGGAAACGGGTCGTGATCCGGACGTCGCCCGGGTTGAACGACGTGCAGAACGGATGCACGCTGCGATCCATGCGGCCCGCCTGAAAGTCGTACCCGATCCGCTCCAGCACAAAGCGGCTGAACGCTTCCTGCTCGCTCTCCGGGAAGTGCTTCTTCAGGAAGGACGTGTCCGGTTTGTTCGGCGACTCGGCGATGGCTGCCACCAGCTTGACGGTTTTCTCGCGCAGGGTGGCAAACATCGGGTCCAACTGGTCCACGGTCATGCCCGGCTCGTACAGATCAAGCAGGGTGTTGTACTTGTTCCTGCCGTCGTAGCCCCAGTAGTCGATAAACTCAAGCTGGAAGTTGACGATCTTTTCCAGATAGGGGCGGAACATGGCGAAGTCGCTGTTGGCCCGCGCTTCCTCCCAGATGGTCTCGGCCTGCGAGGTCAGCACCACAAATTCCCGGTACCGGTCTGCCGGGATTTTCTTGTTGCGGTCAAACTCTTTCTTGCACTCCAGCACTGTCGCCCGGGTGATGGCGTCGAGCGATTCCAGCGCGGCCGGTTCGCTCAGCGCCTCCAGGTGTTCCTCCATCTCCTTGGAGGTGGCCAGTTTGAACTGCTCGCTGGACAGCACGCCGATCACCTCGGAGCGGGCTTCCATCCCTTTGCGCGGCGCCTGCGTGCGCATGTCCCAATGCAGGACGGCGAGCGCCTGGCTGTAGCTGGTCATTTTTTTCACGTAGTCGCGAAAGGCGGCTGCGCGTTTTTCCACAGAGGTTGTCATAGGGTTCCTCCCTTGTTATGTAGAATTCACATACAGTCAAAAAATTTTTACTACTTCCATCCCTCTATTATACCCGATCTGATGGAAAAGGAAAGATACGAGCTAGCTCACACGCATGTTTGTCGTTATAATCGTTATGGAATACGCTATGGCAGAGAACAACGACAGGAGAATGAAGATGAGTCAGAAAAACCCCCAATGGGAACAAGAAATTGCGAAACGGCGCACCTTTGCGATTATCTCCCACCCGGACGCGGGCAAGACGACCATGACGGAAAAGCTGCTGTACTACGGCGGAGCGATCCGTGAAGCCGGGATGGTCAAAGGGCGGAAGAACTCCAAGCACGCCACCTCCGACTGGATGGAAATCGAAAAGAAGCGGGGCATCTCCGTCACCTCCAGCGCGATGGATTTCGAATACAAGGGGCACCGCATCAACATTTTGGATACGCCGGGCCACCAGGACTTCAGCGAGGACACGTACCGGACGTTGACGGCGGCCGACGCCGCGGTGATGATCATCGACGTGGCCAAAGGGGTGGAGGCGCAGACGATCAAGCTGTTCAAGGTTTGCCGGATGCGCGGCATCCCGATTTTTACCTTTATCAACAAGCTGGACCGGCACGGCAAGGACCCGTTCGAGCTCCTGGAAGAAATCGAACGGGTGCTGGGCATCCGCTCCTATCCGATGAACTGGCCGATCGGCATGGGCAGCCACTTCAGCGGCGTGTACGACCGGATGAAATCGCGCGTGGAGCTGTATCAGGACGGCTCGCAGCATGAGGACATCCGCTTCTTCGAGGTAAGCGGCCCGGACGATCCGCTGATCGGCGAACGCGTCGGCCAGGACCTGTGGCAGCAGCTTCAGGAGGAAATCGCCCTGCTGGACGTGGCGGGCGACGCCTTCGACATGGAGCTGATCGGCAAAGGGGAGCTGACCCCCGTCTTTTTCGGCAGTGCGATCAACAATTTCGGGGTGCAGACGTTCCTCGACAACTTTTTGCAAATGGCTCCGCCGCCGTCGCCCAAGAAGAGCAGCGTCGGCCTGATTGATCCGTACAGCCATCCGTTTTCCGGCTTCATTTTCAAAATCCAGGCCAACATGAATCCGGCGCACCGCGACCGCGTGGCATTTCTGCGGATTTGTTCGGGCCGCTTCGAACGCGGCATGACCGTCAAGCACGTGCGCCTGGGCAAGGAGATCAAGCTGGCCCAGCCGGTGCAGTTCATGGCCCAGGACCGGGAGATCGTGGAGGAGTCGTACGCCGGTGACGTCATCGGCCTGTTCGACCCGGGCATCTTCCAGATCGGCGACACGCTCTGCGTCGGCCAGCCTTTCGAGTACGAAGAGATGCCGCACTTCTCGCCGGAGTTCTTCTCCCGGGTGATGGTGAAGGACGCGATGAAGCACAAGCAGTTCCAAAAAGGGATCATGCAGTTGACGGAGGAAGGAACGGTGCAGTTGTTCCGCACCTACCCGATGGAGGAGCTGATCCTTGGCGTGGTCGGGGTGCTTCAGTTTGAAGTGCTGGAGTACCGGCTGAAAGCGGAGTACGGGGTGGAGATCACGCTGACCCGCCTGCCGTACCAGATCGCCCGCTGGCTGGAAGGAGAAAAAGCGGCGCTGGACGCGCTGAAGAACAAAACCGTGACGGACCGCTACGGCCGGCCGGTGATGCTGTTTGAGAGCGAGTACCAACTGCGGATGGCGATGGAGAAGTATCCGAACATCAAGTTCCACGAAAGCTCGTTGGGCTTGAAATCGGTGCATGCGTAGACGCCGGCCGTGCACAGAGCGCAGAAAAACAGACGTTTTCGCCCAAGCTGGTGCGAATGACATTCCCGAGACCGAGACTCTCCCTTAGGGAGAGTCTCCCACTTTACGGAAAAATGGCTGCCCACCTACATCCGCCGCGATCTAACGGTACTGTTTTGCGGCATCAATCCGGGCCGCGTGTCGGCGACAGCCGGCTTTCACTACGCCAATCCGGCCAATCTGTTTTGGCGCGGACTGTACGAAGGCGGCCTCACGCCCCGGCAGCTAAAGCCGGAAGAGACGGCCCGCCTGCTCGATTACGGCTACGGCATCACTGATCTGGTCTCCCGCCTCACCCGCTCCTCCGGCGATTTTGTCTAGCGCCTGATAATCCCTTCAAACGCGCCTTCCAATACCTTCTTTCCCGCCTGGTTAAAGCACTCCACAGCGGCAGCGATTTCCACTTTGATTTCCTGCCGTTCATAACGGGTGACGGTAACTTCACAGCGGATCGTGTCTCCCGTAAACACCGGCCTGAGAAAGGTAAACTCCATTTTTCTGGCAAGAACATGCAAGTCCCCACCGATTTTTGTCGGCAAGGTTGCGGTGAGCAAACCATGTACCATGAAACGCCCATGTTCATCAGGCGTAATATGGTGCGCGCCGTTGTCGCCGGAAATTCTGCAAAACTCTTGCACATCCTGCTCGGTAAATGTTCTCTCCCACGTTAGGACATCGCCTGCCTGCATAAGCTTCCCCCTTTCTTCATCATGAATGATAACCTTCCGTTGTCCAAACGCGAGGCTTGCTACTCCGCTCCATCCATTCCCTGGTTGGCGGCTGATAGGGTGTAGTGGCAATCAGATCATCACCACGCCAGCTTGCGGCTTTGGAGCGCAGCATTTCATCAAGCAGGATGGGGACAAATTCGTCCGGTTGCAGTTGGAACGAGTAGCGGGCAAAATCCCGGAACCATCCACACGATGGGAGGTAGGTATCGATTTCATCTTTTGACAGTCCGTCGTACATCATCAGGGTATAGGCAAAAATTCTCTTGCAAGCGTGCCATGCCATCTTTTCCGGCGCATGGAGCCACTTTTCCAGCCGATTTCTCGCATGATCAATCGCAACCAGAGGATTATCCAACGCAGGACCATGGCCGGAGTAGGCGTGTCGAATCGGAAGACTGGCCAGCCGCTCCAGGTTTTCGATTGATTGCTGAACGGCAGCGACTCCTTCACGAAAGATATTGATCCAGCCGATGTCATTCTTATGGAAAAGATCGCCACAAATCAATACCTTCTCCTCAGGTTCGTACAAAGAGATATGCCCCAATGTATGACCAGGCGTGTGAACAACCTGCAGGATTCGGCGTCCTGTATGAATTTCATCGCCGTCAGATAGTCTTCTGTCGATCCGGTACTGCTCTACAGGCTGGTCCAACCACTCGGCACAGCATGCCTCCGGGTGGCAGGCGTTTATCAAATCAGCCTCCCATTTATGTGCGGCGATCTTTGTACCGTATTTTTTTGCAGTTGATGATTGCCTCCCACGTGATCACTGTGATAATGGGTGTTCACGATAAGCTGCAGCGTTTCGGGTGAAATCCCCGCTTCTCTGATTAACCTTTCCGTTTCTGCCCAGTCACTTCCAAATCCGGTATCGACGAGTACAGGGAACTCGTCTTTGATCAGAGCCATGTTTGCACTGGGAAACATACGTTCAAAAAAGAGAACCACGTGACAGTTTCCGCCTCCCAACACATTTTGATTGAGCGATCGTTCATTTTTGGCATTATACAAAATATTCCGTCAAAATGTCAACGTAGAAAACGCGAATACCACCCCGAGGAAATCAACATTACCCGTAAACCAAGCGTCCCGTCCCACTAAGACAGTGAGACGGGATGTTTCTTGGCTGCTTTTTGGGATTCAATCATTCGGAGTGCCTCTTTTGAGACAGCCCCTTTTCTATGGGGACGACCTGCTTCATATAGATAGGAGATAGAGAGGGGAGTGGAAGGGAATGCGGATTCTCCTGTTTGTCGTCTTGTTTCTCGTGTCGTTTGACATGCATGCGCAGACGCCGCTGCTCGCGCCGTACATGCTCGTGCTGGGGGCGTCGGGGGCAATGATCGGCGTGGTCCTGGGGGCGTACGCGATCAGCAACCTGGGCGGCAACCTGATCGCCGGACCGTTTTTGGATCGCTTTCCGAAAAAGTGGTTTGTCGCCGGGGGACTGCTCCTGGCCGGGCTGATCCTGAGCGGCCAGGGAGTGGTGCAGGCGCCGGAGCATTTCTTCGTGCTGCGCCTGATCCTGGGGTTTTTGATGGCGTTTGTCTCGCCGGCCTGTTTTGCCATGCTGGGGGAAACCGGACGGACGAGGGCGGAGCAGGGCGAACTGATGGCGAAAAACGGGATGGTGCTGACGACGGCGGCGATTGTCTCGCCAGCGGTGGGCAGCTTCTTCGCGGTACAGTTTGGCTACGGGCAGTCGTTTGTCATCCTGGGCGGCATCATGGCGGCTGCCGGGGTGTTTGCCCTGCTGGTCCTGCCCGGCAGTCGAGCGGACGGCGGGAGCGTTTCCGACAGCGCTGCCAGCACCGCCAACAGCGCTGCCGTCGCTGCCCGCCTGCCGCAACAATCCTCTTTGATGGCCGTGGTGGCAAATCCGTACCTCTATCCCGCCTTTCTCGGCGGGTTTGCCGTCGTCTACGCGCAGGGGACGCTGATTTACGAGGTCCCGCTGCTGATCCAACGGCACGATCTTTCGCCTTCGGTGACGGGCATTTTGTTCAGTCTCAAGGGATTGGGGGCGCTGGCGACGCTCAGCCAGTTCTGGCTGGCCCGCACGTCCCCGGAGCAGCGCACGCTGGTTGGCCTCTGCCTGATGAGCCTGCTGACGTATGGGCTGGCGATCGGCCTGGATGTGTCGCTGTATCTGATGATGTTTCTGTTCGGCATCTGCTCCGGCCTCCTGTTCCCGGCTTTGTCCACCATCCTGATGCTTCACGTGCCGCGCGACCTGTACGGGAGCGCGTTCAGCCTGTTTTCCGCTGTCACCTCCGCCGGTGCCATTCTCAGCCCCATCGTGGCGGGCATCATCGACAACTGGAACCACTCGTTTTTTATCGTCTTCTTCGTCACCGGCGGCGCGTTTTTGCTCGGCGGTCTGCACCGGCTGATCCAGCAGGGAGCGGCATCGCCGATCGATCGCTAAACGGGCGGGAGGCGGCCCTCCCTCACTTTTCAACGTCGTCGGCCGGAGTAGGTCCTTTCGCCACCGGCAGGTCGTAGGAGCACCAGTCGCTCCAACTGCCGGGGTACAGTTTGGCGTCGGTCCGGCCGGCGGCGTGCAGGGCCAGGAGGTTGGTGCAGGCCGTCACGCCGGAGCCGCAGTAGACGATGATCTCCTGTCCGTCCAAGGGGGCAAACCGCTCCCGCAGCCGTTCAGGCGGCAGCATCGTGCCGTCCGCGGAGAGATTGTCCTTGTAAAAGAAGTGCAGGGCGCCGGGGATGTGTCCCGCTTTCGGATCGAGCGTTTCCTGTTCGCCGCGGTAGCGTTCGCCGGCGCGGGAGTCGAGCAGCGCCGTCCGTTCGCCGCGTTCCTGCACGCCGCGGATGTCCACCAGCATGTCCGGCTGCAGACGGGGGACAAAGGTGCGCGGGGCGGGAGTGGGCACGTCGGCCGTCACCGGGTAGCCGGCCCGCTTCCAGGCGGCAAATCCGCCGTCCAGCACGGCTGCCTTCTCGTGCCCCAGGTAGCGGAGCAGCCACCAGAGCCGGCCGGCCATGGACATCTCCTGGTCGTCGTATGCGATCACGGTGACGCTCTCGTCAATACCCGCGCGGGACAGCCGGGCGGCGAGCGCTTCCGGATCGGGCAGCGGATGGCGTCCGCCATGCGTCTGTTTGGGGCCGGACAGGTCCCGCTCCAGATGGAAATAGAGGGCGCCGGGGATGTGCTCCTGGCGGTACTGTTCCTCGCCCAGGGCAGGGTTGTTCAGGGCAAAGCGGCAGTCGATGACGATCAGCCGGTCGTCCTGCAGGTGTTCGTACAGCCAACGGGGGGTAACGAGCGGTTGCATGATTCACCCTTCTTTCTTTTTTCTTCCATGATAGCAGATGGGTTGTCCCCGCAGCTATAACCGCGATCGCGTTTCCGAAAATCAGCGGGATGCGGGGGATTTCACGCAAAACGCTCGCAGCGGACCATTGTCTCGATGTAAGAACAGGAGGGTTCCCGCTAGAACGGGACCAAAGTCACATGAAAAATCTGCCAAAATCATGTTGACAATGATTATCACTATCAAATATAATTTCATCGTAACAATAATTGAAAATGATTTTCATTATTAACAAAATGCCTTTTGGGAGAGAAGGTGCCGATGATGAATCGTTCAGGAATCGAATGCAACCGTACCAGCCCCCCTGTTTCTGATTCCATTGCGGCTTGCGTGGGAAACACTCCGCTGGTTCACCTGAAGCGGCTGTTTTCGGGCAGCCAGGTGGACGTTTTCGCCAAGCTGGAGCTGATGAATCCCGGCGGCAGCATGAAGGACCGCCCGGCTCGCTATATCATCGAGCAGGGACTGAAGGACGGTACCATCCATGAGAACACGCACCTGATTGAAAGCACCTCCGGCAATCTGGGCATCGCCATCTCCATGATGGCACGCGTGCATGGATTGACTTTCACCTGCGTGGTCGATCCCAAGATTACCAAGACAAACCTGGCCATTCTCAAGCAAATGGGAGCCCGTATTGACATGGTTCAGGAACCGGATGACCAGGGAGGGTATTTAAAGACGCGGATCAGGCGTGTACAGGAACTGCTGCAAACGACTCCAAACGCCTATTGGATCAATCAGTATGCCAACGAGAACAACTGGAAGGCGTACTACTACGGCACAGCCAGCGAAATTTTGGAACAAGTCAGCGGCTCGATTGATTACCTCGTCATGGCCGTCAGCACAACCGGAAGTATTCTGGGAACGGCGAGACGGATTCGGGAAGCGTATCCACACGTCAAAGTGATCGCCGTCGACGCGGTCGGTTCCGTCATCTTCGGAGCGCCTCCCGCCCCGCGCGAACTTCCCGGCATCGGTTCCAGCCGCGTTCCGGAGCTCCTCAGGAGGGAGGAAATCGACGAGGTTGTCTATGTGAACGACGCCGAATCGGTATCGGGCTGCCGCGACCTGTTGGCTGCCGAAGGGATTTTTGCCGGCGGCTCGTCGGGCTCGGTCATCGCGGCCATCCGGAAGATCATCGCGTCGGTACCGGCCGCATCCCGCGTGGTTACGATTCTCCCTGACAGGGGAGAACGTTATTTGGACAGTGTGTACGATGACGCCTGGGTGCAAAAGCTCAGCCGCCCAACCGTATCGGTATGACAGCAAAAGGAGAGGAAATCGACATGTCTCGCCATCATTCCATCTTGTATTTGAGCAAGGAAGACATCATCGCGCTGGGAGGAAACGCTTCCGATCTGTACGTCACGGCTGTAAGCAGGGCGCTGGAGCTGCATGCCAAACGCGATTTCGTGCAGCCGCTGAAACCGTACCTGCGCGTCAACGAAAACGACGGGCATATCGCCGATCGCATCATCGCGATGCCGGCCTACATTGGCGGAGAAGCGCCGGTGTCGGGGCTGAAGTGGATCGGAAGCAAGCACGACAACCCCAGCAGGCGGGGAATGGAACGCGCCAGCGGCCTCATCATCCTGAACGATCCCGAGAGCAACTATCCGATCGCCGTGATGGAAGCCAGCCTGATCAGCGGCATGCGCACCGCAGCTGTGACCGTCATTGGAGCGCGTTACCTGGCGAAAAAAGGATTTGAACGTGTCGCGTGCATGGGATGCGGCGTGATCGCCCGCATGCAGCTTCGGTCCATGCTGGAACAGTTTCCGCAGATTACCGCCATCCATCTCTTTGATCTGAACCCGGAAGCCGCTCGCGCATTGGCCGATCACTTGCGGGAAACGTATCCGCATGTAACGTTCGTGATCGCTCCGGATGCAGAAAGCGCAGTCCGCGCAGGGGAAGTGGTCATCACGTGCACAGTGGTGGACCAGCCGTACATTCCGTATGAATGGCTGCAAAAAGGGGCGTTTGTCAGCAACATTTCCATCATGGACGTACATAAAGAAGTATTTATCAAGGCGGATAAAGTGGTCGTGGACGATTGGGATCAGGCAAACCGCGAGAAAAAAGTCATCAACCAGCTCGTCCTGGAAGGAAGGTTCTCGCGGGAGCAGCTTCATGCCGAGCTGGGGGAAATTCTGATCGGAGCGAAGGCCGGCAGGGAATCGGATGAGGAAGTGATCATCCTGAATCCGATGGGGATGGCGGTAGAAGACATTGCCAGCGCACAGGAAATTTACCGGAAGGCCGTCGCGGAAAACAAAGGCACCCGGTTACCTCTGTAATCCCGCCTGAAAGGAGGTACACCACGAATGGCTACCACGCAAGCGGAAAACATGGTGTTTTGCGATCTGATCAACGCGATGCTGCACGAGAATCTGCTGGGATTTCGGGAAAAGGGGATCGTGTCGTCCGCATGGATGAACGCATCGGGCAGCGGGCCGTACCCGCTGGACGAAGGGGAACGCTACTTTTATGTCCCGCTGGATGGGCAGCGAACGGTGATGTTTCGCGTATTCCCGCGGCGTTTTCTTCAAGCGTACAAGATCAGCCGATTGCCCGTCGTGCTGCTGACGGAGCGGGAAGGCAGCCTGACTGCGCAAGAGCTGCATCCGGCAGAATTCATGCGCGTCGTTGCCGATTCCGTATCCGAAGCGGAGCGTGCCGCCGCTTTGCCGAACGTGCACGATTTTCTCGACGAATTGAGCGATGCCGTCCGGCATACGGAGCTGTCGCTAGCGGCCATGAGAGAGCATGCTATAAAACGGAATGAGTACGATTCTCTCCTGCTGCAGATGGAGCGGTTTTCCGCCCTTCGGGATCGGCCCTTTCATCCGACTTCGCGGGCGAAACGCGGGTGGAACGACGACGACTATCAGCGGTACAGCCCGGAGTTTGGCCAATCATTCGGACTGGATTGGATTGCGGTACGGCGCGATCATATCCAGGCAAGCACAGGTCAAGAGGCGGCCGCCTTCATCCTGAATGAATCGGAACGCGAGACGCTGCGCCTGGCAGCCGTACGTGCCGGCATCGACGACGAGAATTACCTTCTGCTCCCCGTTCACCCCTGGCAGATGGAGCATGTGCTGCCGTCGCTTTACCAGACCGAGATGGCCCGAAAGATTTGCGTACCGGTCATTCGAGGGTTGGGCGCGTTTCGGGCGACGTCGTCCGTTCGCGCGCTGGCTGCCCCGGGTAATGAACATTACCATGTCAAGGTGCCGATTGGCATCTATTCCCTTGGAGCACTGCGTGTGCTTCCGCCGCGTTACCTTCACAACGGACAAAAGGGGCAGGCCTTGCTCAGGCAGCTCATCGAAAAAGACGCCCTGCTGCACAACCGGCTGCGTGTGTGCGACGAGTCCAACTGGTGGGGATATTCCGAACCGGACGGCGATCCGTTTGCTGACAAGCCGGGGCATCTCGCCTGCCTCATCCGGGAGTATCCGCGCGATCTGCTCGAGGATGAACACGTTCACCTGATCCCCATGTCTGCCCTGGCGGTGCTGGATCGCAGCGGGGAAAATCCGGTATTCGCCCAATGGGCGGCGAAGCGGTTTGGTGTGCAGACGGGCAAAACCGAGGTGCTGGCGCTGTTTCGCGAGATTGCCCAGGTCTTTGTCGAGACGACGCTCACGTGCTTCCGGTATGGAATCATGCCGGAAGTTCACGGCCAGAACGTCCTGGTGATCATTCGGAATGAACGGGCCTGCGGCTTGCTGCTGCGCGACCATGACACGATTCGCGTGCATCTCCCGTGGCTGGAGCGGGAGGGCCTGGCTGATCCCGCGTACGTGGTCAAGCCGGGTACCCCCAACAGCCTGATCAACGAAACACCCGCCCACCTGCTCTCGTATTTTCAAACACTCGGGGTGCAGGTAAATCTTTACGCCATCGCGGATGCGCTGTCCGCCTCGTACGCCATCGAGGAAGCCCTGTTCTGGCAGGAGATCAAAAGCGTGATCGGGTCCCATATCGATGTTCCGTCTGCGGTGCGGGACGTACTGCAGCAGCAGTTGATGGAGAGCGAGACATGGCCTACCCGCCTGCTGCTGACCCCGCTCTTGAAGCGAACGGGAACAGGTGGAGGCAGCATGCCCGCCGGTGTCGGGACAACGATAAATCCGCTGAAATGTGTAGGGGCCGAAGATGAATCCATCCAGCTTCGCTGATCGAAACTTTCGCATGCTGTGGACGGGTCAGTTTTTCTCCATCTGCAGCTTGACCGTCATGGTTCCCCTCCTGCCCTTTTATCTCGCGGAGCTGGGAGCGGTGACCCCCGAAGCAAACGGGTTATGGACGGGGCTGTCCCTGGCAGCTCCCGCCGTGACGCTGTCGCTGTCTTCCCCGATCTGGGGAAAGTACGGGGATCGCTTCGGAAGGAAGTGGATGGTCGTCCGGGCGCTGATCGGGATTGCGGCCAGTCTGGGATTGATGGGTCTGGCCCAAACCCCCATGCAGTTTTTCCTGGCGAGACTGCTCCAGGGCGCGTGCGGAGGGGTGGTGGATGCCGCCGCTGCCTTTACCGGATCGCAGGCGAGAGAGGGAACGGAAGGCCGCGTGATGGGAAGCCTGCAGAGCGCTACCGCGGCCGGTTCCCTCTTGGGGCCGCTTGTTGGCGGAACGTTGACGGATGTGTTCGGCTTTCGGCCGATTTTGTGGGCGACAGCACTGCTGCTTGGTTTTTGCGGATTGGGTGCGGCGATGGTGCTGAAGGAACCACCTCGGGAGACACACGTCCCTCATCGGGAGAACGTGTCGCTTCCGCACGCGTGGGGAGACGTGCTGCGGCACCGCCGAATGCGAAATGTCCTGGTGGCGGGGATGCTGGCCCAATTCGGAGCGTTTGGATTGGTGACGGTGTTTGCCCCCCGTGTGCAGGAAATGGTCGGATCCGCGTACGCCGCCAGTTGGGTGGGCGTGCTGCAGGCCGTGACCTGGGGCGCAACATTGTTCGGCTCCCTGTGGTGGGGGCGTTGCAACGACCGGATCCAGGTGGAAAAAAACGTGTGCGCCGCCTTGGCGGGATGCGGCGTAAGCGTGATGCTGCAAGCCATCCCGGCGAGCGTGGGCTGGTTGATTCCGCTGCGCGTCCTGCAGGGATTTTGCTTTGCCGCCCTGGTTCCGTCGATTTTCCTGGTGGTTGCAAAAGCGTCCCATGAAAAACAGAGGGGGGTTAACATAGGGATCTCCAATTCCGTTCTCGTCATGGGGCAAATTGCCGGCTCGTTATGGGGGGCCGCATTTGCCGCCTATCTTCCCATGGAATGGACATTTGCGATCATGGGGTTCTCGTTTATGGCAGGGGCTGTTTGGCTCGTCGCAAGCACCCGGCATGCCGTGTCCACTCCGTCCTTTACAACCATCATGATGAGGTGGAGAACGAACGATGACAAACAAATCGATCTCTGACACCGTTCACGCGTCGATCGATATCGGGCGCGTACGGGCTGAAACAGCAGCGGCGGAGAGACTGCTCAATGCGTATCTGCGTGAAACGGGCGCAGCGGATCCCAGACTGTCCCCGGATGATCCCCGGCTGGGAGACCTTCCTGCCGAGATTCTGGAGGAGATCGCCGGACAGGGTGCGCCGATGCAAGTCGTGCTGGAGGCGACAGGAGTTGTCCTTCTGGGTTCGGTTTCCTATTACTCGCCGTTTGGCCATCATCGCTACGGCCGTTCGTTTTGGATCGCCCGGAACGACACCGCCGATGTCACGCGGATCGGCCACTGCCGTGAATTGGCCAAGGCGCTGCTGAATGAACTCGCGGCGTCCGCGACCCTTCCGCTCTCGCGAACCGATCTGGTCGACACGCTCTTGTCCCACCTGGAGAACTCGCTGGAGAAGACGCGCACATACGTCGAACGCAGTCTTCGGGAAGGCCGCTCCTTCTCGCAGTTGTCGGGGGTGGAACGCTTTTCTGCGGCAGAGCAGTCGCTCGTGTACGGGCATCCGTTTCATCCTGCTCCCAAGAGTTCGCAAGGCTTTTCGGCAGAAGATCTGCGCAGGTACGCGCCGGAGATGGGAGCGTCGTTTGTCCTGCACTACTTCGCCTGCGCGCCTGAAATCGTGCGGGAAGCGTCTGTCGGTCCCGACGCGGCGGACGAATCATGGATTCCTGCGGGGGTGCGGGAAGCGGCTGCACAGCAGTTGGGGCCTTCCCGGCAGCATTACCGGCTGATCCCCTGCCATCCCTGGCAGGCGAACCACCTGAAACAATGGGGGGACGTGCAGGACCTGCTGGACAGCGGACTGCTGGTTGACCTGGGAGCACTCGGGGGGAACGTTTACCCCACATCGTCTGTCCGGACGGTGTGGGACCCGCGGCACCCCTATTTTTTCAAGCTGCCGCTGAATGTGCGCATCACCCATTTCATCCGCGTCAATCCGCTTGATCAATTGGAGAGAACGATGGATGCCAGCCGCGTGCTGGCGTTTCTGGCCAACCACATGCCGTTTTCCGCGTTTACGATTTTGCTGGAAGCGGGGTATCGCACGATTGCACCCGCCCATGTGACTGCCGAACAGCGGGAGAGACTGACGGAGAGTTTCGGGGTGATTTTCCGGGAGAATCCGATCACCGCACCTCAAGACGACGAGGTGCCCAACGTGGTCGCTGCCGCGCTGGAACAGCCGCCTTACGCGGAAGTGCCGCCGATCATCGAAGCGGTGCGAATGGCCGCCCGTCAATGCCCGCATCTCTCCTGGAGCGAGCTGTTGGAAAAATGGCTGAGACAGTATCTGGAGATGTCCCTTGTGCCGCTGTTATGGCTGTTTGTGGAACATGGCGTCAGCATGGAAGCGCACGTCCAGAATTCGATGGTCACGCTTCGCGACGGATGGCCGGTTCATTTCTATGTCCGCGATCTGGAAGGGGTCAGCATCGGGCGTACGCGCGCTCGCCAGCAGGCGATGTTCCAAAACCGGCTGGCGGAAGACAGTCCCGTTCTCTACACGGAGGAAGAAGCGTGGAATCGTTTCAAGTATTACGTCGTGGTCAATCATTTGGGCCATCTGATTCACACGCTGGCCTGCTGCGGGTCGACGGAGGAAACCGCCCTGTGGAAGATCGTGGCCGAGGTTGTCCATACATCGCCTGCCTTGCAAAACGGCAAAGACATCCTGCTCGATCTGATGCGGAATGAAGGACTGCCTGCCAAAGCCAACCTGATCAGCAGCTTTCATCAGCGCGGCGAACGGCCGTTGTATGTGACCATACCAAATCCGCTTGCACATGTTGGGGGGAACGTATGAATAACACACGCGTAGAGTTGGGGCATGATTTCGCCGACCGGGCATCCATCGTGGAAGCGGCGATTCAGTCAGACCAGTTTGTGGCGGTGCGGCGGCGAATTTTCCGCCAACTGCTTGAGGCACTGCTGTTCGAAGGCGTGATTGCCGCCGAGACGGAGGAAGCGGACAGCGAAGTGGTTTTCCGCATCCCGGCCCAATCTGAAACAGGCGAACCGGTTGTCTACCTGTGCCGGGGACAGCGGCGATTTACGTTCGGACGAATCCGTCTGTCCGACACGCCGATCATCCGCATGGCTGGTGACGACTGCCGGGAAGCGGAATCACTCGCTCAATTCCTCCTGGAGATTCGCCGGTCGGTGGGAGCTGACGAAGGCCGACTGACGGCGTTCATCAACGAGCTGGAACATACGCTTCTCAACGACACGCTGGCGCAGCACCAGCGCCATCTGGAGGGAAGAGCGCTGCAGGCAGGCGGTTACGACGAGCTGGAAGGCGACATCATGGACGGTCATCCGTACCATCCCAGCTACAAATCGAGAATCGGGTTCGATTACGAGGATCACTACGAGTATGGTCCCGAGTTCAAACGAGAGCTGCGTCCGCTCTGGGTGGCGGTGGCGAAAACGCATGCCCGTCTTGCGATCGCACGGGACCTGGAGTATCAGCGCTTTCTGCGCGAGGAGCTGGGAGAACGGCTGTTTGCCCGGTTTGCCCAGAAGCTCAGGAGCCGCTCTCTTGATCCGGACGACTATTGGTTTGTGCCCGTCCATCCCTGGCAGTGGAAAACCATCATCACGGCGCTGCTGGAGGATGTGCGGGAGAATCGTCTGGTGCTTTTGGGCGCATCCGAGGACGCTTATCGGCCGCAGCAGTCCATCCGAACGCTGGCCAACCATACGTCACCGGAAAAATCGTATGTCAAGCTGTCGATGAGTCTCATCAATACGTCGACCGGCCGCATCCTTGCGCCCCATACGGTATCCAATGCGCCCGCCATTTCCGACTGGCTGCGGGAGCTCGTCATGGCAGACCCGTTCCTGCTCGATGAGGCACGAGTGGTGCTGCTGCGCGAAATCATGGGGATTTCCTACGATCGTCCCGCCCTGTCCGATGTGGTGCAGTCCAAAACCTACGGCGTTCTGAGCTGCATCTGGCGGGAGAGTTTGCACCGCTTCCTGGAGGAGGGGGAAGAGGCCCTGCCATTCAACGGTCTGTGCTCGGTCGATCACAGCGGTCGGCCGTTGATCGAGCCGTGGATTCGCCGATACGGAGCGGAGGCGTGGTTGACCAGGCTGTTTGAATCGAGCGTCCTGCCGATTGTCCATATGCTGTACGCCCATGGAATCGCTCTGGAGTCGCACGCGCAGAACATGGTGCTCATCCATCGGGAGGGAATGCCGGAGCGAATCGCACTGAAAGACTTTCACGACGGCATCCGTTTTTCCAAAAAACTTCTGGCCCAGCCGGACAAATGCCCGGCGCTGCTCGGTACACCGGAATACCATGCGCGGGTCAACCGCAATTCCTTCATCGAAACGGACAACCTGGCAGCGGTTCGCGACTTCATGCTTGACGCCTTTTTCTTCATTAATATGGGGGAGCTGGCCTTATTCATGGCGGACGCATTCGGCTACCCGGAGCAAACGTTCTGGGGCTTGGTGCGCCAGGTGATCGAAGCGTATCACAAGCGCTTTCCCCATCTGGCGGAACGCTATGCCGCATTCGATCTGTTTGTGCCCGTGATCGAGGTGGAGCAGTTGGCAAAGCGCCGCTTGTTCCCGGACACGGAGCTGCGGGTTCACAACGTGTCCAATCCCTTGGCGTGGTTGGCGTAACCACGCGGCGAAGGGAGAGTGTGTAAAGTGCTCAAGGAAAACGCGCTGAAACGCAAACTGAAAGAAGGAAAAGCCGTGTACGGCTTGTTTTGCTCGATTCCCTCCCCTGTCATGGTCGAACTGATCGGATGTGCGGAGTTTGATTTCGTGATCATTGATACCGAGCATGTCCTCATCAATCCGGAGACGCTGGAAAACATGATCCGGGCTGCCGAAACGGCCCATCTCACCCCGTTGGTACGCGTGGCCGATTCCCGGCCGGGAACGATTTTGCGCGTTCTGGACAGCGGCGCGCAGGGCGTGGTGGTGCCGCATGTCCAGAGCAGGGAACAAGCGGAGAGCATCGTCCGTTTCAGCCGGTACCATCCGCTGGGAAGCAGGAGTTTGAACAGCGGCCGTCCCGGGGCGTTTGGCAAGAACGACCTGGTCGCTTACATGGAGCGGGCCAATGCAGAAATCATGGTCGTCCCCATGATTGAGAGCAGGGAAGGGGTCGATCGGATTGACGACATCCTGTCAGTCTCCGGTATCGACATGGTACTGGAAGGAGCAGCCGACCTCTCGCAATCGTACGGGGTGCCGTGGCAGACGCGCGGGGATACGGTGAAAGCGGCCCTGCGCCGGATCCACTCGGCCGCCGTTCGCCATGGGGTACCGTACTGCGCCATCCCGCGCGCGGAAGAGGACATGGCGCTGTGGTGGGAAAAAGGGGTGCGGGCCTATGTGCTGGGTGACGAGCGGGGCATTGCGTTCCGAGCGCTCCGGCATCAGCTTCGCACGTGGAAAGACCGGGAGAGAACGCGTGCGGAAGAGGACCGCTCATGAACCGCGTTGATCAAGGCTGCCGCTGGCTTGGCAGCTCAGCCATCCGTTTCTGGACGAAGACTGGTCGTGACGGGGACAGGAGGAGGTAAACATTGATGAATGTACTATCTTCGTTACAGGTGATGGAAGCCGAACGAATCTGCCTGCATGAAGAGCATGAACCTGCGAGGTTGGATGACACCTGCTCCGCTCTTTGCCAAGACGGCGTGCTGCGCCATCCGCCGCTGGCCATGCGGATGAAGGACGGGAGATACCTGATCCTGGACGGCGCCCATCGGACGGCAGCCCTGCGCCAGATGGGCTGCAGATGGATACCGGTGCAAGTGGTGGATCCTGCGGACTTTCGACTGGAGGCCTGGGATCATCTCGTGCCGATGGGGACATGGCTGTACGGGCTGCTGCATGATGCGTCCCTGCGCTGGGAAGCCGAGCGGCGCCACAAGCAGTTGGTGGCGGAGGTGATGTATCCGAGCGGGAAACGGCTCTATCTGTACGCCAGGGAGAAATCGCATGACCGCTCTGAAAAACTGCACGCCTGGCATCGGATTGTCAGCGCGTACAGCAGGAAATACGCGGTTCAGCGAGTCGCGCGGGGCAGCGTTTCCCTGCCGGAGGAAGGAACCGTCTGCCTGCGCTATCCTGTTTGCACCATCGAGGAAATCGAAAAAATCGTTGCGTCCGGGCAGGTCATGCCGGCGGGCGTGACGCGATTTCTTGTCAGCGGCCGCCTGCTGAACCTGAGAATTCCCCTTTTCCTGTTGACAGGCAGCACCTTCAATCACCAGGAATGGGAACACTATCGGAAGCAGTGGGAAGGGGCGCTGCGCCTCTACGCCGAAGCGGTATATCTTTGCGAAAAGGAAGTCGTGGCCGCACAAACCCCGGCAGAATAACCGTTGATGCGAACTCCCTCGCTGCCAATGGCAGGCGGGGGAGTTTGTCTTTCATCCGCATCCGGCCGGATGCGCGCAGTCGTCTGAGGCAAGCGCCGGGAGTACGGCCTGTCCCGCAGCGGAAACAAAACGACGCCATTGACAAGACGTGCATCGTGCGTGTAAAGTGAGTGTGTTATTTCTTGTATCTTCAAATAATCAAAGATTCAAAGAGAAGAAGGGTTGCAGACATGAAGTGGACGGGACGATTTGCGGGTTACAACGCGGAGTCATTCCGGAGAGACTGCCTGTCGGGATTGATTGTGGGGATTATTGCCATTCCGTTGGGGATGGCATTTGCCATTGCATCCGGGGTGAAACCGGAGTACGGCATCTACACCACGATCATCGCCGGGATTCTCATTTCCATGTTTGGAGGCTCCCGGTTCCAGATTGGCGGTCCCACTGGCGCATTCATTCCCATTTTATTCGGGGTTGTCATGCAGTACGGATATGAAAACCTGCTGATTGCCGGTTTTTTGGCGGGGATCATGCTTGTGCTGATGGGGCTTTGCCGGATGGGAGGCCTGATCCGCTATATTCCTCGCCCGGTGACCATCGGATTTACCACCGGGATCGCGGTCATCATTTTTAGCGGACAGATTGCCAATTTCCTGGGCCTTCGCGATATTCAGAAACATGAGGATTTTCTTTCCAACATGGAGGAAATCGGGATGCACTTGTCCACGGTGAACGTCTACAGCGTAATCACGGCCGGCATATGCCTGGCCGTCATCCTGATTACACCGCGGCTGTTCCCAAACGTTCCCGGATCGCTGGCGGGACTTGTCATATCGAGTGTCGTTGCCGCATTATTGTTTGAGGGGAAAGTGGCGACCATCGGTTCCACGTTTGGCCCCATCCCCAGCACGCTGCCGAGCTTTCACTTCCCTGACGTGACGCTGGAACGAATCGGGCAGCTGCTGGTTCCCGCCTTCACGATTGCGATGCTGGGCGGTATCGAATCCCTGTTATCCGCCGTTGTGGCGGACGAGATGACCGGCACGCGGCACAACAGCAATCGGGAGCTGATCGGTCAAGGCATCGCCAATATGGCGGCTCCCTTGTTCGGAGGCATTCCGGCGACCGGAGCCATCGCTCGAACGGCGACGAACATCAAAAACGGGGCGGTGTCCCCGATGGCGGGGATCATTCATGGACTGGTGGTACTGCTCGTGCTGATGCTGTTTGCTCCGTACGCGTCGCACATTCCGCTGGCCAGCATGGCTCCCATTCTGATGGTCGTCGCCTGGAACATGAGCGAACGCAGGGAATTTTTCCACGTTCTCCAGTCAAAGACCAGCGATTCCGTCGTGCTGCTGGTTACGTTTCTGCTCACGGTGTTTACCAACCTGACAACCGCTGTGGAAATCGGGTTGATCCTTGCGGTGATCCTGTTCGTGAAGCGGATGGGCGAACTCATCACGGTACACAAGGTGCTGCCCGATCCGTCTTCGAAACATGCAAAGGTAAGGCCGCACATGGTCACGGAAGGGCACGATTGTCCGCAAATCAGCATCTTCACCGTGGAAGGAGCGCTCTTTTTCGGTGCGGCATCCACGTTTGAACAATCCGTGATGCGCACCCTTCAGCACCGTCCGAAGATTTTGCTGCTCAGAATGGGAAAAGTGCCGTTCATGGATACGACGGGTGAATCCAAATTGGCCAGTGTGGTGAAAACATGGAAAAACAACGGGGGGATGGTGCTGATTTCGGGCATGCAATCCCAGCCCAGGGAAGTCCTCAAGCGTACCGGATTGTATGCGTACATTGGCGAGCAGCATTTCTTCGAGCACACAGGGGACGCGATCAATTTCGCCCTGGCCCGCCTGGATCAGAACCGCTGTGCAGGGTGCCGGCATTTTGCCTTTCGGGAATGTGCGGGGTTGTCGAACCCTGAGCTTTCGCCGAAACAGGCCAACCCGGACATGCACCCGGCCCATCAGGTGTAACGAGCGAAAACGAACGGCGTCTATACGAAGAGGAGAGCGGCGGCGCATGGCAGTAGTTCATGAGAGGAAAATGAAAAATGGGGGGATCGGTCGTTGAATTTGGAACTGCAGCAGTTCAAAGCAGATTTTTTCAAGGCTCTGGGGCATCCATTGCGGATTCGCATTCTGGAGCTGCTGTCAGAAGGGGACAAAAACGTCAATGAGCTGCAAGCGTTGATCGGGAGCGAAGGCTCCGCGGTTTCCCAGCAGCTCGCGATTTTGCGAAACAAGAACATCGTGTACGGGACCAAGGATGGAAACAAGGTGACGTACTCGCTTCGTGATCCCATGATTATCGAACTCTTGGCCGTCGCTCGGCAAATCTTTAACAACCATTTGATCGACACGATTTCGATGCTGGATCGGTTCAATGAAGAATAAGACAGACCATGCGCAGCCCTTGGTTTTGCCGGCAGGCAGGACCAGGGGCTGATTCGTCTGGCTGCCCGATTGCACAGGTGATTCATGGGGGATGTACAATGTCACGGTACTCCCATAAAACATAGTGGTTGACTAGGATATACTGCCTATAGTATATTATTTTCTGAATTTACTTGATGAAGATTGTGAATTTCCTCACAAACCCATAATTGGGTGTAAATGTAATTCATAGTATGCGCATAGAAATAGTATGTATATGGAGGGGGACAACATGAAAAAGATTCTGGGTGGACTTGCTTCCGGCCTGCTCGTTCTGGCGTTGGCCGCATGCGGCGGAAAAACGGGCGGTGCACTGGATGAGAAGAAAATCGTCGTGGGGGTTACGTCCGGCCTGCACGAACAGATTATGGAAAAAGTAAAGGAAGTGGCGGCCAAAGACGGCGTGGAAGTGGAAATCAAGGCGTTTTCCGATTTTCAAATGCCCAATGTTGCCCTGGTGGAAGGGGAGATCGATGCCAACAGCTATCAAACCATCCCCTTCCTCGAAACCTACAAGCGAGAGCACAACGCAGACCTGACCGCTGTGGGAGAAACCGTCCTGAATCCCATGGGCATGTATTCCAAAAAAGTGAAAGACATTTCCGAGATCAAAGAAGGCGATAAAATTGGCCTGCCGAACGATCCGACGAACTGCGACCGGGCGCTGCATCTCTTCCAAAGCGCCGGACTGATCAAGCTCAAGGATGGCATCGAAGGGGAAGCGACTGTGCTGGACATTGCGGAAAATCCGCGCAAGCTGGAGTTTGTCGAGCTGGACGCCGCGCAAATCGCGAAGCAGTTGGACGACCTGACTGCCGCCGCCATCAACACCAGCTATGCGCTGAAGAACAATCTCAATCCGGGGCGCGATGCCATCTTCCTCGAGCAGAAAGAGTCCAAGCATCATAACGTCATTGTGGTCCGGACCGAAAACAAGGATGATCCCGTGGTGCAAAAACTGGTGAAGGCGTACCGCTCCGACGAGGTGAAAGCATTCGTCGAAGAAACGTTCCAGGGATCGGTAATTCCGTTGTGGTAAAATCCCGGGCCGCCCGTGAAGCTTCATTTCGGTGAAGCTTCCTTTCTTGCACCGGATGGTGCTGCGCGGCACCGACGGGGACGGGTTTTCCGGGGGGACGGAACAGGGAGGTACAGTGCAAGCGTGATCAAGCTGACAAACGTGTCCAAACATTTTCATACGGAAAAAGGCATCGTTCGTGCGCTTACCAATGTCTCGCTCGAAGTGGAAAAAGGGGAAATCTTCGGAGTAATCGGGTACAGCGGCGCAGGCAAAAGCACGTTGATCCGATGCGTCAATCTGCTGGAGACCCCGACGTCCGGGACGGTTGAAATCAATGGCACGGATGTCACCCGTCTGCCCGAACACGAGCTACTTGCGATCAGGCGAAAGATCGGGATGATTTTTCAAGGGTTTCACCTGCTGAAGACAGCCACGGTCTACGACAACATCGCGATCCCGCTTCGCCTGATGGATGTCGGTCAACAGGAAATCGACAAGCGTGTGGGCAAGTATCTGAGCATCGTCGGATTGGAAGACAAGCACGACGCCTACCCCAGCCAACTGTCCGGGGGACAAAAGCAGCGGGTGGCCATTGCCCGTGCGTTGGCGCAGGAGCCGGAACTGCTGCTCAGCGATGAGGCGACCAGTGCGCTGGACCCGGAAACCACCGAGTCGATTCTGGAGCTTCTCCTCACGATCAATCAGGAACTGGGGATCACGATTCTCCTGATTACCCATGAGATGAACGTGATCCAGAAGATCTGCGACCGTGTGGCGGTGATGGAAAAGGGAGAAGTGATTGAACAGGGGAGAACGGTGGACATTTTCACCAACGCCAGACACAGCACCACCAAACGGTTCGTCAACGGGACCTATCACCGGGAGCTGCCCCCGTCCCTGCTCAGGGAACTCCGGGAGACCGGGCCCGTGGTCCGACTCTCCTTTGTGGGGGAAAGCACCGGGAAGCCGGTGCTGGCAGCGGTCAGCAGGAAGTTTGACGTTTCTCCCAACATCCTGGCCGGAGGAATCATCCAGTTGAAGCAGGAGAAGATCGGGTCGCTGGTGGTCCATCTGCAGGGAGAGGGCGAGGAGACGAAGAAGGCGATTGCCTTCCTGGAGGAACAAGGAGTAAACGTGGAGGAGATGGAGAGGGGCCATGTCTGATCTGCAAGAATTTGTCCAGGAACGCCTCCCCATTATCGGGGAATCCGTGGTGCAAACCTTTCAAATGGTGTCCGTATCCCTGCTGTTCTCCGTATTGATCGGCCTGCCCATGGGCGTGCTGCTGATCCTCACCCGGCCGGGCAACGCATGGGAGAATCGGTTTGTCTATCAGCTTCTGAACGTCGTGATCAACGTCATCCGGTCCATCCCCTTTATCATCCTGCTGTTCTTCATCCTGCCGTTTACCAAGCTGGTGGTGGGAACAACGATTGGGGTAAAAGGGGCGATTGTCCCGTTGATCGTGCATTCCGCGCCGTCCATTGCCCGCCTGATGGAAAGCGCCTTGCTGGAGGTGGACAGCGGCGTGGTCGAAGCGTACAAGTCGATGGGCATCCGGACGCGGGACATCATTTGGCACGTGCTGCTTCGGGAAGCCCGTCCCTCCATCGTGTTGGGACTGACCATCGCGGTGATCAGCCTGGTCGGCGCCACGGCCATGGCGGGTCTGGTCGGCGCGGGGGGGCTGGGTGATCTGGCGTACCGCTTCGGGCATTTGCGTTACGAAGTGGATGTCATGTACGTCACCGTGTTCATCCTGATTCTCCTCGTACAGGGCTTGCAGACCATCGGCAACCGGATGGCGGCGAAATACAAGAAAGACTGACGGCACGTGCGAAAGGAGCGAGCGATGTGGGAGAACAGCATCTGTTTGTGGAAAAGGAAGGGGCCGTCGCGACGATTGTGCTGAATCGGCCGGAAAAGCGGAATGCCCTCAATCTGGAGATGTGGGGCACCTTGTCCACGCTGCTGCAGCAGTTGGAGGAGGACCGGGAGACAAAAGTGGTGGTCATTCGCGGGGTGGATGACACCGCCTTTTCCGCGGGAGCGGATATCAGCGAGTTTGTATCCAATCGGTTTTCTCCGGAACAGGCGAAACGCTACAACGACCAGTCCATGGGAGCGGTGGACCGGCTGCACCGCTTTCCCAAGCCAACCATTGCCATGATCCAAAAGTACGCGGTCGGCGGCGGGCTGGATATTGCGCTCTCGTGCGATTTTCGCTTCAGCTCGGAGGACGGCGTCTTCGCCATTACGCCGGCCAAGCTGGGGATTGTGTACAATCTGACCAGCACCAAGCGTCTGGTGGATCTCGTCGGTCCCTCCAGGACCAAGGAGATCCTCTACACGGCCAGATCGCTGGATGCGCACGAAGCCTACCGGATCGGCCTGGTTGACCGCATTTATTCGCAGGATGAGATCGTCGGGCAGACCTACGCATTTGCCCGCCTGCTGACGGAGCGCTCCCAGGTGTCCATACGCGGAACCCAAAAAATGGTGCAGGCGATTCTGGACGGCCATATCGAGGAAAGTCCGGAGCTGGCGCAGATGGTACTGGAATCGTTTCACTCGGAGGATTACCGGGAAGGCGTACAGGCGTTTTTGGAGAAAAGAAAACCGCGATTTTCGTAAAGGGAAAGGAAGCGAACAGCAAATGGTGGAAGCAGAAAAACGGACGGCAACCGCACTGTTTACCAAAATCGACAAGGACACGCAGTCACTGCCCATCTCGAGCGAGGATTGGGAACAGCGGGCACGAGCGATACTGCCCGACGGACCGTTCGATTACATCTGCGGCGGATCGGGAGCCGAGGAGACGCTTGCGGCCAACCGCACCGCGTTTCAGCGGTGGGCCATCGTGCCGAGAATGCTCCGGGACGTGTCCGACCGCACGCTGAGCATCACACTCTTTGATCAACACCTGGACACACCCATTCTGCTGGCCCCGATCGGCATGCAGGGCATCGCCCATCCGGAGGGGGAGCTTGCGACTGCTCGGGCGGCGGCTGCCCATGGCGTTCCGTTCATCGTCAGCACCGTATCCACCTATTCGTTGGAGCAGATCGCCGAGACCATGGGGGATGCGCCCCGCTGGTTCCAGCTCTACTGGTCCAATGACCGGGAGGTGTCCGCCAGCATGGTGCGGCGGGCGGAAGCGGCCGGGTACGGTGCCATTGTGCTGACCGTCGACACGATCATGCTCGGATGGAAGCGGCGGGATTTCTGGAACGGGTATTCGCCGCTCAAGGAAGGCAAAGGACTGGCCAACTACATCAACGACCCGGTCTTCTGCTCCCGGCTGCCGGTCGTCAACGAAGAGACCGCCGTGCAGGAAATTCTCCGCAACATCTATCACCCGGCATTGAGCTGGGAGGACATTCGCTTTTTGCGGCAGCAGACCCGCCTGCCGATTTTGCTCAAAGGCATTCTGCATCCCGAAGATGCGAAGCTGGCCGTCGAGCATGGAGTCGACGGCCTGATCGTCTCCAATCACGGGGGACGGCAGTTGGACGGAGCCATCTCCAGCCTCGATGCGCTGCCGCCCATTGTGGAAGCGGTGGGGGGACGAATCCCTCTCCTGCTGGACAGCGGGATTCGCACGGGAGCGGACATCATCAAGGCGCTCGCGCTGGGAGCGAATGCCGTCCTGATTGGACGCCCGTTCCTGTACGGCCTGGCTGTTGCGGGGGAAAAAGGGGTAGCGCGCGTCATCGATACGCTGATCAGCGAGTTGGACGTGTCACTGGCCTTGTCCGGCAGCAAATCCGTCAGCGACCTGAACCGCGGCATTCTCACTCGCCTGTAATCCACTGCGGGAGGCGTCCAACATGCAGCAAGCGTTGCAAAACATGAGAGTCGTTGATCTGACGCAGGTGCTTGCCGGTCCCTACTGCACGATGGTGCTGGGGGATCTGGGAGCCGACGTGATCAAGGTGGAGAAGTATCCCGACGGGGACGACACCCGGACGATGAGACCGTTCGTGAACGATGAGAGCTACTGCTACATGATGGTGAACCGGAACAAGCGGGGAATCCGCTTGAACATCAAGGAAGAAGCGGGCCGCGCCATCCTGTATGACCTTGTCAAAACGGCCGATGTCTTTATCGAGAACTTTCGGCCCGGCACGACCCGCAAGCTGGGGATTGATTTTGAAACCCTGCGAGCCGTCAACCCCGGCCTGATCTACTGCTCGATCTCCGGATACGGACAAACGGGGCCGTACAGCCACAAAGGCGGGTTTGACATTATGGCACAGGGCCTGTCAGGGATCATGAGCATGACGGGTGAAAAAGGCGGCAGACCCGTCAAAAGCGGCATCGCCATCCACGACATCGCGGCGGGCGTTACCGCGCTCTACTCCATTTTGGCGGCGTATGTCCACAAGATTAGGACAGGTGAAGGCCAGTACATTGATTTGTCGCTGGTTGATTCGGGACTGGCGTGGACGGTATGGGAAGCGGCCGCCTATTTCGGGGCGGGGGAAGTGTCCGGGCCGAACGGGTCGGCTCACCGCGTCTCCGCCCCCTATCAAGGGTTCCGGACCAAAAACGGGCACATTCTGATCGGCGCGGCCAATCAAAAGCTGTGGGAGCGTTTTTGCCAGGACGTCATTGACCGGCCGGAGCTGATGGAAGACCCCCGGTTCCTCACAAACAGCGACCGCATCCGGCATGTGGACGAACTGGAAGCCATCATCCAGGAGATCATCATCCGCGAAGAGTCCCAATACTGGCTGGAGAAGCTGGACAAGGCGGGCATTCCGTCCGGTCCCATCTACCGGTATGACGAAACCATGAACGATCCGCATATCCGGGCGCGCGAGATGATCATCGAGTATGAGCATCCGGTTGCCGGCCCCATTGTGAATCTGGGGTTTCCCGCGAAGTTTTCCAAAACCCCGGGACAAGTCAGACGCCCGGCCCCCTACCTGGGCCAACACACCAGGGAAGTGCTCCGGGAACTGAATTATTCGGAAGACGCAATTCGGGAGCTGGAGGAGAACCACATCATCTGACAGCTTCCTCCTCCGTCCCAAGCGGCCCTCCGCCTCGGTTTTCTTTGCGAGGTGGGGGGCTGCTTTTTCATGACGGGTGCGGCGGCGCGAGGAAAACAGGGCAGGAAACAGCCAAGCACACTCAATTCACACTTGACCAGTAGGAATAATCAGATTAAACTGAATCCATAACCAGCCGATCAGTCAACTGAAGGCTCCCGACTGCTTGCCAGGCGCAAGTGCGGGAGCCTTTTTCATCCCCCATCCATATCGCAATCAGGGGGAATGCACATGGAGTATCTCTGTCCGACCTGCCATCAGGTATTCCAGGCGGAAGCGGAAATCTGTCCACACCTCTTGAGCTTCTTCGCGTCTCTCCACGGGAAAAAAGTCTGGCGCATTCGCTATCTCCACCGGTATGCGTATGAATTTTTGAGTGACGAACAGTTTCAAGCGATGGTAAGCGAAAAGCCCTTGATGGTGTCAGAGGCGATATGCATCGAGGATTTCAACGCTGAGACATGCACCGGAGTGAACGCCATCGGCAAAATCGTGTCCATTTTGGAATAGGCCAAAGGGGTTTGGAGACGAAGGAGGGGAACGGATGAACATTGAGAACCTCGAAGCGTTCGTATACGTCGTTCACTTCAACAGCTTCAACAAAGCGGCGGATGCGCTGTTTTTGTCGCAGCCATCCATTACCGCCCGCATCCAGTCGCTCGAACGTGAACTGGACGTGAAGCTGTTTCAGCGGGACGGGAGAAACGTTTCCCTGACGGAGAAAGGAAAGCAGTTTTTGCCGTACGCGCAGCAAATCCTCCAATCGTACAAAAAAGGGAAGCAGCATCTGCAGCGAAACCAGACCACGCTCGACGAACTGAGGATCGGCTGCACGGCCTCGGTTTCCGCTTACATCATCCCGGAGATCCTCCCCCGTCTGAAACAACAATATCCCGGCTTGCGGATCAAGCTGGTGACGGCCTCCACCGAAACGATTCTGGAAAAGGTGCTGCAAAAGGAGATCGATGTGGGGCTGGTGCGGAATATCAGCCATCCGCTTGTGGATTCCGTCATGTTCTATGAAGACCCGATCCGCCTTTATGTGCACCAGGGGCATCGGTTCATCGAACAGCCTCCGAGCACCATGGAAGAGGTGGGCGGGCAGTCCCTGGTGTTTTTTGAGTGCGGCTCGCTTGACTGGATCAAGCTGCACCGTCTGTTCGAAACCCTGCATTGGCCGCCGGTGATCGATGTGTACATCGACAACCTGGAAGCCGCCAAGAAATGCATCGCCAAAGGGATGGGCATCGGTTTTTTGCCGGACCTGTGCGTTCGAAAGGAAGTGCAGGACAGGCGGCTGTTTCCGATCCGCATTCCGTCCCTGGCAAGCCTCTCGCTGCGCACCAACCTCATCTCCTTGAAAGGGGAAGGAGCCGGGATTCGAAAACTGTTTGCAGAGATCCCGTGGGACGTTGGGGCGGCGGATGCGGCATCGGAAGTTTCATTGAATGTTTCGATGTGCCGATAGAAAAACCTGATTATGAAGCCGGTTGACGGTGAAAAACGCAGGTGGTAGCGTGTGTAAAAAATAAAACATACTAAACAAATGTGATTACTACGAATTGGCATCTCCATGCTTCCGGGAGGGGTGTACGATGGGAATTCGGATCAGCATTCTGGATCAAAGTCCGCTGGATACGGGAGAAACGGCGGAAGAGGCTTTCCGTCACACGGTTGAACTGGCCCGGAAAGCGGAAGAACTGGGATACTACCGCTTTTGGGTATCGGAACACCACAACTCCGATGACGTGGTCGGGTCTTCACCCGAGGTGCTCCTCGCATACCTGGCGGCGAAGACGGACCGGATCCGCCTGGGGTCGGGCGGTGTCATGCTGCAGCATTACAGTCCGTACAAGGTGGCGGAAAACTTTCATGTGCTGGCGGCGCTGGCGCCGGGGAGGATCGACCTGGGAATCGGCAGAGCGCCGGGGGGACTTCCCTTGTCCACCAGAGCCCTGCAGCAGGACGGCGGTCATACCAGATCGCTGGCGGAGAAATTGGCGGAATTGGAGCAGTACCTGAGTGGCCGATTGGACCCGGCCCATCCGCTTTACGGCTTGCGGGCCGTTCCCATCCCGCAGCAGCCTGTGGATCTGTACGTGTTGGGAACCACTCCCTCCAGTGCAGAGTTGGCGGCGCAGCAGGGACTTCCCTACGTGTTTGCGCAGTTCATCAACGGCGACGAAACCGTCATCCAGCAGGCTTTTGACACATACCGGAACCGATTCGACACCCGAAAAGCTGCCCGCCCGCAGGCCATTCTTGCCCTCGGTGTCATTGTGGCGGATACGGATGAGGAAGCCGGAGCGCTGGCGGCTGATGTGAAGAATGTGAAGATTCATCTGGAAAGCGGAAGAACGCTGACGGTGAGCAGCGTCGAAGCGGCGGAATCGTACGGGCGGCAGTCGGATGAGAGGTACACTATCGAAATAAAGGACGCCAACCTCATCTGCGGCTCCCGGGAAACGGTCCGCCGGAAACTGCTCGCCCTGCAGAAAAAGTACGAAGTGGATGAGCTGCTCATCACGTTGGCCGTGAAGCGATTTGCGGATCGTCTCCGGACGTGCGTGCTGCTCAGGGAAGCGTTTGCCGAATCGAGCCTTTCACACAAATAGAGGACACAGGAGGGGGATGATTCATGAACAAGCAAATTATGTTGACCGCTCTGATCAGTACGCTGTTGGTTGCGGCGGGATGCTCTTCCGACGCGGCCACATCCAAAGACAACCCGGGCAGTCAGGGGGGCGGAGCCTCGGCAGGCGTGAAAAAGGTGGTGGTGGGGACCGGGACGCAGTTTCCCAACATCTGCTTCATCGACGCGAACGGCAAGCTGACCGGGTATGACGTCGAACTGATCAGGGAAATCGACAAGCGCCTGCCGGATTATGAATTTGAGCTGAAGACGTTCGAATTCAAAAATCTGCTGCTCAGCCTGGAAACGAAGAAAATCGACCTGATCGCGCACCAGATGGAAGTCAACGAAGAACGTCAGAAGAAATTCCTGTACAACGATGAAGCCTACAACATTTTTCCCCTGAAAGTGGTCGTTCACAAGGATAACAACACCGTCAAGTTGATTGAGGATCTGAAAGGCAAAAAACTGATTGTGACGGCGACCAGCAACTCGGCGGTGCTGGCGGAAAAGTGGAACAGCGAACACGGGAACCCGATCCAAATCGTGTACACCGGCGCCGGCGAGGATGCGAACGAGCAAATCAAATCGGGCCGGGTCGACGCGACGATCAGCACGCAGTTTGCGATCGATTTTCTCAACAAGTCGGTGGACGCCCAATTAAAGACGGTGGGGGAGACGCTCTCCAATTCGAAAGTGTACTTCTGGCCGCGTCCCTGTTCTTTGGCCTGCTGCTCGGCCTGCTGCTTGCGATTTCGCGGCTCTACAACATTCCGGTGCTGACCCAACTGGTTGTCGTGTACGTTTCCTTTATCCGGGGAACGCCCGTGCTGATCCAATTGTTTCTGGTCTATTACGGGCTGCCGGCAGTGCTCGGCCTGGTCCATCTCGATCTGTCACGAGCCGATCCGCTGTTGTTCGTGATCGTCACGTATGCGCTGAGCAGCGCGGCGTTTCTGTCCGAAACCATACGCGGCGCGGTGAACAGTGTGGACCTCGGACAGACGGAAGCGGCCTATGCGGTGGGGATGACCGCGCGTCAGGCGTTTAGGCGCATCGTGCTGCCGCAGGCGCTGATGGTCGCTGTCCCGAACTTCGCCAACAAGGTGATCGGGTTTCTCAAGGATACCTCGCTCGCCTTTACCATCGGCGTGATGGATATGATGGGACGCGGGCAGACGCTCATCTCGGCCACCGCCCATGCGCTTGAGGTGTATATCAGCCTCGCCGTAATCTACTACCTCGTCGTGATTGTGCTGGAAAGACTGTTTGCCGCCTCGGAACGAAAACTGCAGCAGCACGAGCGAAAATGGGCCAGTGCCTGACGGAGAGGGGGAGGTGAGAGGGGATGACGATTGACATAGCGTTTATCGTTACCGCGTTCTTTGAGATTCTGACGGCCCTGCCGCTGACGCTGACCATCACGGTCGTGCCGCTGATTTTCGGTTTGGGCATCGGGGTCGCGACGGCGTTGATCCGGTTGTACAAGGTGCGCGTTGTGCATCGGCTGGCCGAGTTTTACGTCTCCTTTCTGCGCGGAACGCCGATTGTGCTGCATGTGCTGATCATCTACTTCGCTATGCCGAAGCTGATTGACAGCCTGTCCGCCTATTTCGGCTGGTCGTTCAAATCCGCGTCGATCCCGATCCTTCTGTTTGTGCTGACGGCCTACTCGCTGACGGCCGGCGCGTACATGTCGGAAATCATCCGGTCCGGCATCCTGTCGGTACCCGCGAGCCAGATCGAAGCCGCTTATGCGGTCGGCATGAGCACCCCGCAGGCGATGTGGCGGATCGTGCTCCCGCAGGCGTTCGGCGCCATTCTGCCCAATTTGTGCAACCTGTTCATCGGATTTTTGCATACCTCGACGTTCGCCTTTACCGTGTCTCAGATGGAACTGCTCGGCAAAGCCAACGTGGTCGCGTCGGTAAACCTGAAGTTTCTCGAGGCGTTCATCGCCGCAGCCCTGATCTACTGGGGCATGACGATCATCGCCGAACGGATTACGGCGTTTCTGGAAAAACGAGTCACTGCGTACAGCAGGGGAGGCATGGCATGATCCACTTGAAAAACATTCAGAAATCCTTTGGCAGGCAGAACGTGCTGAACGGCATCAATCTGACGGTGGAAAGGGGGGATGTCGTCGTCATTCTCGGCCCCAGCGGGTCGGGGAAAACCACGCTGCTGCGCTGCATCAACTTTTTGGAGCGGCCGAACGACGGCGAGGTGACCATCGGCGCGCTCACGGTTGACTGCAGGCATCCAAGCCGGAAAGACATTTTGGAACTGCGCCGGAAAACGGCCATGGTCTTTCAGCACTACAATCTGTTCAAGCATAAAACGGCCCTGGAAAACGTCATGGAAGGGCTGATCGTCGCCCAAAAGGTGCCCAAGAAAGAGGCAAGGGAGCGAAGCCTAGAGATGCTGGAGAAAGTGGGGCTGTCCGACAAGTGCGATCATTACCCCAGCCAGCTCTCGGGCGGACAGCAGCAGCGTGTCGGGATCGCCCGCGCCTTGGCGCTGAATCCCGAGGTGATTTTGTTCGACGAGCCTACATCCGCGCTTGACCCGGAACTGGTCGGCGAAGTCCTGGCGGTTATCAAAACCATTGCGAGCGAAGGGGTGACCATGATCGTCGTCACGCACGAAATGGGCTTCGCTCGGGAGGTATCCAATCACGTCGTCTTTATGGACGGAGGAGTCATCGTGGAACAAGGAACACCGGCCGACATCTTTGTTGACCCGAAGGAAGAACGAACACGACAGTTCCTGAAACGAATCACGCCGGAATGGAGCTATCCGATGGAAGCGTTGAGGTGAGGAAGGTGAGCGACACGTACCGGTTGGCGACATGGAAAGACGCGGAGACGCTGCTGGATCTGATCACGCGTGCATACGAATCCATCAGGGCGCTGGACATCGCCTTTACCGCGACCGAGGCCGACCTCGGCATGATCCAGGACAATCTGACGCAGCATACGTGCTATGTGCTGGAACAGAACGGCTCGCTTGTGGCGACCATTTCCCTGAAAACGCTGGAAGAGGTGACGGAGTATCCGTTCCTGTACTGGTTTGCGGTAGACCCTGCCCGCGCGAATCGGGGAATCGGGTCCAAGCTGCTGCGGTATGTCGAGGAAACGGTGGTGCGGGATACGCTGCAGGCGCCGGCCGTCACCCTGGCGACATCGCGCAAGCACCCGTGGCTTTTGGCCATGTATGAACGAAGAGGGTATGTTCTGTTTTATGAACGGGAGTTGGGGCATGACGACACGCTGGTCTTTTTGAAAAAGCAGCTCGTCGGGACCGGCTTCACGATCCGGGGAGCAGAGTGAGGGAGGAGGGGCCATTGCAATATGGTAGCGGAACGGTTTCGCAAGGACGCTGAGGAATTGCGGCCCAGACTGGTGGACATCCGGCGCGAACTGCACCAGTATCCGGAGCTGTCCATGGCGGAGTTTGAGACGACGCGCAGAATTCGCCGGTTTCTGCAGGACGAAGGCATCGTGATTCTGCCCTTGGACGTCCCGGTGGGGGTGGTGGCGGAAGTCGCGGGGGAGCGGCCCGGCCCTACGATTGCGCTGCGAGCCGACATCGACGCGCTGCCTGTACAGGAAGAGACGGGACTGCCGTTTGCGTCTCGGATCGACGGGAAGATGCACGCGTGCGGCCACGATTTTCACACGGCGGCGATGCTGGGGGCGGCGGTGCTTCTACAAAAGCATGTCCGTCATCTCCACGGCCGGGTTCGCTTTCTGTTTCAACCCGGTGAAGAAAAGGGATGCGGCGCCAACGTCTTGATCAAAGCGGGCGCGCTGGACGGGGTGCACGCGATCTTTGGCATGCACAACAAACCGGACCTGCCGGTGGGAACGATCGGGGTGAAAACCGGTCCGTTAATGGCCAGCGTCGATGGGTTTGCCATCACGGTCAGCGGAAAGGGAGGACACGCGGCCGTTCCGCAATCGGCCATCGATCCGATCGTTGCGGCCAGCGCGATCGTCGGCGGATTGCAGACGGCGATCAGCCGCAGCATCAGTCCGTTTGAACGCGCGGTGGTCAGCGTGTGCCAGTTCCACGCCGGCACATCGTGGAATGTGATACCCGACACGGCCATTCTGGAAGGGACGGTGCGAACGTTCGAACCGCACGTCCGAAAAAACATGCCCGGCCTGCTGCAGCGGATCGCGAAAGGAATTGCAGCCGGGTACGGCGCCGACGCCAGGCTGGAATGGTTTGCCGGAACGCCAACGGTCCGGAATGATCCGGTGACGACCGAGGTGATTCGCGCCGCCGCGGAAGCCCTGCATCTGACGATTGTGGAGGCGCAGCCTTCCACCGGCGGGGAAGACTTCGCCCATTATCAGACAAAAGTCCCCGGTACCTTTATCTGGATGGGGACCAGCGGGACGGAAGAGTGGCATCATCCCCGGTTTACGGTAAACGAAGAGGCCCTCGTGCCAAGCGCCGCCTTGTTCGCGCTTGCGGCCCTGTACGCGGCGGAGAGGTGGTCCGAGCCGGACGCGGCGGGACATCGGGTGGAGGCCGGGCAAACGCCGTGAACGGGAGAACAGGGGAGGAATGGAAAATGAGTCAACACCAGATTGACATTCGGCACTACATGGATACGCATCAGCAGCTAAAGCAGGCCATCGAAGGGTTGACGGAAACGCAGTTGAAGTGGAAAGAGGCGCCGCATGTGTGGAGCGTGACGGAAGTGCTGTCCCATCTGGCCGACCATAACATCGTCGTTTCCTTCCGAATCCGGGAGATTCTGTCCGGTTCTTCGGCGAGGCTGCCGGCTTTCGCACAAGACCCGTGGGTAAGCCATTCCAAGGCCAACGAAAGTTCCGCTTCGGTGATTCTGACCATCTTTCACGCCCTGCTGATCTACAACAGCTTGCTGTTTCAGCGGCTGACGGACGAAGATTGGGGAAAAACGGGCGTGAACGCAAAAGGGGAGACCATCAGTCTGGCCGAGGTTGTTCAAGCGTTTATCGATCACGTGCAGGTTCATCTGCGGCAGATTGAGCGAATCAAGCAGGCCATGGCCGCCGCAGTATGACGGGGGCTGGCTGCGGCATATTGAAACCATTTTACGAGCGTGGAGTGGATGAGGCGATGGGAGGAACCATCTTGTCTGTCAGTCAACCGGCGCCACCCTCGGATGACCCGGACGTGCTGCACCAGCCCGACATTTCCTTCGCCGCCTGGTGCCTGGAGCAGTACGGTGTGAACAGGGGGGGCTACAATACAATCGACCTCTGGTTTTACCAATGCGGCGTCAAGCATATCGTCTCCCGCAGAAGGATCGTGATTGATTTCCTGCAGCGGCTGCAGGCGACCGGCCGCAAGCCCCGGACAAACCGGTTGAAGCTGGGAAAGGGAGCGCTGGCGGCGTCGCTGAAACAGTACACGGACACCCGTTTGCTTGCGGATGCGGAACGGGATCGTCCGGCAGCCAGGTGGTCCGGGACGTAACGGCAGATCAAAAGGAGGCGGCACACGGCCGAGATCGTCCCGCTTGACAGAATGGCGCCGCTTCATATCCGAGTATCCAACTTTCATAACTTGGTGTAGTGGAGGTGCTCTCGTGATCCGAAACCGTCACATCAAACTGGCCGCCTATTTGGTCGGAACGGGCATGCACGTGGCTTCCTGGAGGCACCCGCATGCACAGGCCGATTCCAGCATCGATATCGACTACTACAAACGGCTTGCCGTGCTGGCCGAACGGGGAAAATTCGACATGGTGTTTATCGCGGACAGTTTGGCCATCAATGAAGAATCTCACCCGAACATTCTCAACCGGTTTGAGCCGATCACGCTGATTACGGCTTTGGCGGGAG
Source organism: Brevibacillus sp. LEMMJ03 (assembly GCF_007197875.1). Taxonomy (NCBI): domain Bacteria; kingdom Bacillati; phylum Bacillota; class Bacilli; order Caryophanales; family Paenibacillaceae; genus Brevibacillus; species Brevibacillus sp. LEMMJ03. The sequence goes on from NZ_VKJN01000001.1 coordinate 124,345, forward strand.
CGACTTCGACCATCGGCGTTGTGGCGACCGCGTCCACGTCCTATGCCGAACCGTTCAACCTGGCCCGGCAGTTTCTGTCAGTCGATCACATCAGCAAAGGGAGAGCCGGCTGGAATGTCGTCACCACCCGTGATTTGTCGGGAAACACCGCGCTCAACTTTGGGCGCGAGGAGCATTACGACCACACCTTCCGCTACCAGCGTGCGGAGGAATTTGTGGATGTGGTGAAAGGATTATGGGACTCGTGGGAAGATGACGCGTTTGTGCGGGACAAGGAAAGCGGCCGGTTTTTCGAACGGAACAAGCTGCACCGCCTCAACCACAAAGGACGGTTCTTCTCCGTCCAGGGGCCGCTGAACATCGGACGCTCCCGACAGGGTCACCCCGTTCTCGTACAGGCCGGCTCTTCCGCATCGGGGCAAAACCTCGCCGCCCGGACGGCGGAGGTCATCTTTTCCATCAAATACAACATCGAGGACGCCAAGGCGTTTTACCGTTCCCTCAAGGAGAAAGCGGCCGCCTTTGGCCGTTCTCCCGAGGATGTGCGCATCCTGCAGGGCATTTCTCCCATCATCGGCGAAACGGAAGAAGCGGCGCGGGCGACCCAAAAGCTTCTCGAATCGCTGATCACGGAAGAAACAGGCCTGCGCTTCCTGGCCGACTATTTCAAGGGCGTCGATTTTCGCCACGCCACGCTGGAGACACGCGCCGCCGAACTGGGACTGGACCGGCTGCCGGAGACCAAAGCCGACTACAAAAAGCATCAGCCTGTCATCGCCAGGGAAAATCCGACGCTGCGGGAGCTGTACTCCCTCTTGACCGGATCGTTCAGCGATGACAGCCTGGTCGGCCCGCCTGAAAAAATCGCCGACACGCTGGAAAGGTGGTTCACCGAACGGGCTGCGGACGGCTTCATGATCATGGCGCCGCTGCTCCCGGACGGCTTGGCGGACTTTGTGAATCACGTGGTGCCGATTTTGCAGCGAAAAGGGCTGTTTCGTACCGACTACGACAGCGACACCCTGCGGGGGCATCTCGGACTGCCGATCCCGCCGCATCGCCTTGCCCTGTCCGAGAATAAGCATCACGTCGAGAAAACGCTCACGTCCCGACACAGGTGGTGAATACATGATCGTCATTTCCAACCTCAACAAGACGTACAAAACCCCCAAAGGCACCGTCACGGCGCTGGAGAACATCAACCTGCGCATTGAAAAAGGGGATATTTTCGGCATTATCGGCTTCAGCGGCGCGGGCAAGTCCACGTTGATCCGCTGCCTCAACCGGCTGGAGGAACCCGATTCCGGCAGCATCGAGATCGAAGGCAAAGTGATCACGCAGTTGAACCAGTCGGAGCTGCAGCAGGCGCGGCGGAAAATCGGCATGATTTTTCAGCAGTTCAACCTGCTCGACTCCAAGACGGTATTCCAGAACGTGGCGTTCCCGCTGAAGGTGGCGGGTCACCCGAAGCCGTACATTCAAAAGCGGGTCAGAGAGATGCTCGATCTTGTCCAACTGAGTGACAAGGAAAATGTCTATCCGTTCCAGCTCAGCGGCGGACAAAAGCAGCGCGTGGGCATCGCCAGGGCACTGGTGAACGAGCCGGATGTCCTGCTCAGCGACGAGGCCACCTCCGCGCTCGATCCGCAAACCACCTACTCGATTCTGGAACTATTGAAGGACATCAACCGGAAGCTGCACCTTACCATCGTGTTGATAACACACGAATTGGACGTACTGCAGCACATCTGCAACAACATGGCGGTCATCGAGAACGGCCGAATCGTCGAAAACGGTTCCGTCGACAAGTTTTTCCTGAATCCGGAAAGCGACACCGCCAAACGGTTCGTGAAAATCATCGAGTATTACCGCGACAAGCGCATGGTCATGGAAGGAACGGGGGCGGGGATATGAGGGACGATCTGATTGATTTGCTGTGGAAAGGCCTTCTGGAAACGCTGTACATGGTGTTTTGGTCGTCCTTGTTTGCCCTCGTTCTGGGAATGACACTGGGGGTTACGCTGGTCGTGACCGAGAAGGGCGGCATTCTGGAAGCCCCCCGGCTGCACAAGGTGATCAGTACCCTGATCAACAGTGTCCGTTCGCTTCCGTTCATCATCCTCATCGTGCTGCTTTTGCCCTTGTCCCGCTGGGTCGTGGGGACGACGCTGGGCCCCACCGCCGCCATCGTTTCGCTTTCCATCGGTGCGGCTCCGTTTCTCGGGAGAATCATCGAGAACACGCTCAAGGAGGTCAGTCCGGGAAAAGTCGAAGCGGCGAAATCCATCGGTGCGCCGCCGCTTACCATCATCTTTCACGTGCTGATTCCGGAGGCCCTGCCGGCACTGGTGCGGGGGATCACCATCGGCATTATCGGCATCACGGAATTTACCGCCGTGGCCGGCGCGATCGGCGCTGGCGGCCTCGGCAGCCTGGCCATCCGCTTCGGCTATCAACGGTTTCGGGAGGACGTGCTGTTTGCGACCGTCATTCTGATCATCCTGCTGGTTCAACTCATTCAGTGGGGCGGCGACTTTATTGCCGGACAAATCAGCAAGAAGCGCTACAAATTCGAGTAAGACAGCAGACAGGAACAGCCACGGTTTCATTCATTTCACCTAAATCCAAAGAAAATGGGAGTGTTCGTATGGGTAAGAAAGGTTTGTTCGTCGTTATCGCACTTTTGGCCATCTTCAGTTCGGTCCTTGCCGGTTGCGGCTCGGGCGGCAGCAGCGCACCAGCCGCTTCGGACACAGCCGCGCAGGGCAGCCCGGCCAACGCCGGTACGTCATCCGACGCGGGAGGAACCGCGCAGCCGAAACAAGAGGTGACGCTGAAGGTAGGGGCCGCCCCCGTCCCACATGCGGAGATTTTGGAATTCATCAAGCCGAAACTGAAAGAAGAAGGCATCAATCTGGAAGTGGTCGTGCTGGACGACGAAGGCCAGTTGAATCCCGCGCTGCAGGACGGCCAAATCAATGCGAATTTCTTTCAACACGTCCCGTACCTGGATTCGGTCAGCAAGGAAAAGGGGTATGACTTTGCCGTGACCACAAAGGTTCACGTGGAACCGATCGGCTTCTATTCGGACAAACTCAAATCGAGAGACGAGCTGAAGGACGGAGCCAAAATCGGGATTCCCAACAACCCGTCCAACGAGTACAGAGCGCTGGTGCTCTTGCAGGAGCAGGGACTCATCAAACTGAAAGACGGCCTGACCACGTACGAGGCAACGCCAAACGACATCGTCGAAAACCCGAAACACCTGCAATTCGTGGAGGCCGAGGCCGCTACCCTGCCGAGGGCCCTGCCGGATCTGGACGGCGCTGTCATTAACACCAACATCGTGCTGGAAGCCAACATCGATCCCAACTCCGCGCTGTTCCGGGAAGACGGGAACTCCCCCTACGCCAACGTGATCGTGGTCCGCAAAGGCGACGAAAACCGCGAAGAAATCAGAAAGCTGGGAGCGGCTCTGCAAACGCCGGACGTGAAGACATTTATCCAGAACAAATACGGGGTCGCCGTGGTGCCCGCGTTTTGAGGGGAGACGGTCAAGCTTCCGGCATCGGCCGTTGACACCCTGCCGAAGCCGCGCTATACTTTCCATAACCTAGTAAACAGGTGGGAAATAACGGCTTTGTTTGTCAAATCCATGTGAAAGGTTGTGCTCTGAATGGCAATCATTACGGTGATTTCAGGCAGTCCGACCGAGTCGTCACGGTTGAACGGGCTGCTGCAGGAAGTGCGCAAAACGGTCCAATCCGAGGGATGGGAGTACCATGAAATCCAGGTCAGGCAGCTCCCCCCGGAAGATTTGGTCTATACCCGGTTTGACAGCCCGGCCATTCTGGAAGCGAACCGAATCATCGCCAAATCCGACGCGGTCGTCGTTGCGACGCCCATTTACAAAGCGTCGTATACCGGTGTGCTGAAGTCGTTTCTCGACCTGATTCCGCAGAAGGGGCTGGAGAAGAAAATCGTGCTTCCCTTGGCGATCGGGGGCACCATTGCCCACCTCCTGGCCATCGACTACGCCTTGAAGCCGGTCTTGTCGGCACTCGGAGCCAACCACATTTTCACGGGTGTCTATGCGCTGGACACACAGGTCACCCGTTTGGAGGGCGGCGGGTTCGAGCTGGCCGAAGAGCTGCAAGCCCGCCTGCAGCAATCGCTGGCCGAGTGGGTACACGCGGTGAAGGGGACTGCGAAGGAAACGAAGGAAGCGAAGTCACTGTAACCGGGACACGGATCGACCGGTCTGCCTCTTACGAACGTCTCGCGAAAGCACGGAGAATATCCATCTGTCGACCAGTCAACTGGAGATGCCTCACCCCCCGATGGGAGTGACGCATCTCCTTTTTGGTTGGCGGACATTCCCGCATGGTGAGCAGGACGTTTGTCGGACACGCGCATGCGGGAAACGGGCACAAGCGTTTTGAAAAGGAGGAATCCAAATGGCAGCGGCACGGACGTTGAAACTGGGCGCGATGATCCACGGTGTCGGGGGCACGATGGATGGCTGGAGGCATCCGGACATCCTCTCCGATGCCAGCGTGAACTTCGGATTTTACAAGCAGCAGGCGCAGAAGGCGGAGTCCGGGAAGTTCGATCTGATCTTTATCGCGGACGGCCTGTACATCAACGAAAAATCGATTCCGCACTTTTTAAACCGGTTTGAGCCGCTTACGATTTTGTCGGCACTGGGCGCGGTTACCTCCAGGATTGGCCTCGTCGGCACCCTGTCAACCTCCTACAGCGAGCCGTTTACGGTGGCGCGGCAGTTCGCTTCCCTCGACCACATCAGCGGAGGCAGGGCAGGCTGGAATGTCGTGACGTCACCCTTGGAAGGCTCTGCGCTCAATTACGGGAAAAAACACCCGTCCCACGAGGAGCGGTACAAAATTGCCGAGGAGTTTCTCGAAGTGACAAAAGGGCTGTGGGATTCCTGGGAAGACGACGCCTTTATCCGAGACAAGGAATCGGGCATTTTCTTCGACCCCAGGAAAATGCACCGGTTGAATCACAAAGGGACGTACTTTTCCGTGCAGGGTCCGCTCAACATCGCCCGCTCCAGGCAGGGGCAGCCGGTCATTTTCCAGGCGGGGTCGTCGGACAGCGGCAAAACCTTGGCGGCCAAATCGGCCGACGCCGTTTTTACCAACCATGAAACCATCGAGGACGCCAAGCGCTTTTATCAGGATGTCAAGCAGAGGGCTGCCCGCTACGGCCGCTCCCCGGACGACATTCTCATTTTCCCGGGAATCGGTCCGATTGTCGGGAGAACCCGGGAAGAGGCCGAACGGAAGTACGAGGAAATGGCCCGGCTGGTCACCATCGAGCATGCGCTGAACTATCTGGGCCGATACTTCGATCACTTCGATTTCTCGCAGTTTCCGCTGGATGAGCCCTTCCCCGATATCGGGGAGATCGGAAGCAACAGCTTCCGCAGCACCACGGACCGAATCAAGCAAATCGCGAAAGAACAGCGTCTGACGCTGCGTCAGGTGGCGCTGCGCGCAGCGACCCCGAAAGACAACTTTATCGGGACGCCCGAGACGGTGGCCGATTTGATCCAGCAGTGGTTTGAAGAGGGGGCGGCGGACGGATTTATCATTCATGCCAACGTTCCGAGGGGATTGGACGACTTCGTCGAGTTGGTCGTGCCGATTCTGCAGGAGCGGGGCATCTTCCGAACCGAGTATGAACACGATACCCTGCGCGGCAATCTGGGGCTGCCGATCCCGGCAAACCGGTATGCCAAGGAGAGCGTGAAGGGGTAACGGGCGGTTCCCGACCGATAATGGTTATGTGGAAAATAATAACAAAAGAGTGCTTGAACATGTACAGACGCTGCTGTCATGCCTGTAGAGGGCGGCAGCCAGCCTGAAGTCCTGCTGTTTGCCCATGAAAAAAGGCGCACGTACGCAGAACGGGAAATGGTGCTGTCGTTCTCCCCGTCAGTCGGGTACAATGATCGGGGAGAAGGGAGCGAAAGGAGAAACGTCTGTGAAACGTGTCGTGCGCTATTTCCTGGAAGGACTGCTGTACGTCATCCCCTTGGCCGCCACCGTCTACATTTTGTACACGATCTTTGTCACGGTGGACAGTTGGCTGGGGCTGCCCGTGCCGGGAGCGGGATTCCTGCTGACGATCGCGGGGATTACGGCCATCGGCTTTCTTGCGTCCAACGTCCTTACGCGCGGGCTGCTCTCGTTGGTGGCCGCCTTGTTTGAAAAAATGCCGGTCATCAAGCTGATTTACTCGGCGATCAAGGATCTGATCGGCGCGTTTGTAGGAGAAAAGAAAAGTTTTGACAAGCCGGTGCTGGTCACGCTCACCCGCGACGGCCACGCCAAGGCGATCGGCTTTGTCACCAGAGAGAGCCTGGAGGCGTATGGCCTGCATGACCATGTGGCCGTCTACCTGCCGCAGTCGTACAATTTCGCCGGCAATCTCCTGCTGTTTCCCAAAGAGCAGGTGCAGCCGCTGGAGGTGGACAGCTCGGAGGCGATGACCTTCCTCGTCTCCGGCGGGGTGTCCGGAAAACAGCCCAACATCGAACAGACCCCTTCCTGACAGAGAGGGGTCTGTTTTCTGCGTGAAAAGGGATTAATCTTGAATCAGAGCCGTCAACTGCTGAAAAAGCCGCTGCGGCTGGAGTGTCTGCGGCGGTAGTGCGCGTGGCCGTAAGAAGTGTGACCGGTGTGGCCGAAGGGGCCGCGGTGGCGGTAATCGCTGCTGCTGTATCGGCGGTGTCCGCCCGTTTTCATCAGCAGGCCGGCCCCCTTTTTCAGCAGGGCGATCACCACGACCGCCGCGATGATCAACAGCAGCAGGCCGATGCCGAGTATGGCGAGAATGACTGACATGCTCATCGTCTCCTTGTCATGTGGGTCTACCTGTTTGTACGAACGGGCCGGCGTCCGGTTTCAGGAGAACGGCGAGCCTACGATTCCGCGTGCAGATATTGTTCGTACGGCGTGTAATCGATCTGTTTTTTTTGCAGGTGCTGAATCAGCCACTTGTGATCCCGCTTCGGCGTGGCGATGATGTAGCCTTTGACAATCAGCTCGATGGTGATGGTCGTCGCCTTTTCCTCCAGGGCGAGCTGGCCGATCTTCGCCGCGATCGAGCGGCGGGCCACATCGCGGAACAGCTTCGGCACCGGCTCCACCAGTTCGTTGAGCAGCGCAAGCCCTTCATCCGTCCACATGGAGCGGGTCTGTTCGATATAGTAGTCCTGCCAGTCCAGATCGGATTTGCCGTCCTGTTTCGGCATGGATTTCAAGAACTTGCGGAACATGAAATACCCGCCGATGCCCATCAGCGCGACCAGAACAAACGTCCAGCCGATGATAAACAAGGAAAAACCCGTGGACATTTGCATAGCGTGTGCAACACCTCAATCCTGTTCTTCTAAGCGCAACTATAGCGCATTTCACGCTTTCCAACAAATCTTTTTTCCACGCGCTGTACGCCGCTCTCACCAGGGGTGCCTGGTTACAGCGTACTAGAAGCGCAGGCCGTTTGCAAACGGACGGGCCGGCCGGCAGCGGCGAGCGGAAGGCGGCATTCCGTCCGCGTTGTCGGGCGGATGTGCAGAGTGGGCGGTTTGCTCTTCCCAAGCGCACATACAATTTAGTATTATTAGAATGAGACTCAAAAGGAGCTGACGCCCATGTTCAAGCTAGGACAACGTGTCGTCATCGTTGCTGACTCCTTTGAACAAGGGATGCCGATTGGTGAATACGGGTATCTGATTGGTCGTGACCGAAATCCCGACAGCGCGTTTGCGTGGATTGTACGCATTCCGAAGATAGATAAGCAGTACGCTGTGCCGGAAGAGGACATCGCCTTGGAAGAGAAGCTGATCGAGCAGGAGGCGGAACGCATCCAGCGGGAAGCTCTGCTTGACTTTGCGCTGGCTACGCGCAACGAGGCCCTCTTCCGCCAACTGATGGGCATGCAGGACGAAGCAGCGGACAATGGCGACCCTGTTAAGGAATCAATGGAAGAGTTCATTCGCAAAGTGAACATAAAAGCCTGGATCTAACGGGGGCCCATGGACAGCGAACGGTTTCCTTTCGGGGAAATCGTTCTTCTTCTTGGGGACATTTCCCTGTTTGACATGGCACAGAGACGAAAGCGAGGCTGTTGCATGTCGGAATTTGTGACGTTTACCAACGAATTTGGCCAAACGATCCAGATGTCGCGCGAAGATTACCAGAAGAAAGTGATTCCGAACTATCTGGACAAGTACTGGGACGAGAAGGAAAAGCTTCGCGATTTTGCGATGGGGCTGGTGCGCGACCAGTTCACCGAACAGGCGGCCGTCGCGGCCGATCGCCTGCTGGAACTGTACGGACCGATCGAGTCTGCGCTCATTTTTCGCGCCGTGGTGCACATGCAGGCGCGCGAGTTCGACAAGGCCAAGACGATGCTGATCGACTGTCTGGAGCGCTTTCCCACCTCCGGCACCGCCTGCACCAATCTGGCCAAAATCTACGCGTTTCAGGGCGAAGAGGCCAAAGCGTTTGAAACCCTGGAAGCCGGGCTGTTCAAGGACCCCAATCAGGAAAACGGGCTGAACATGTACGTGGAAAGCTTCCTGCAGTTCAGCAAGCGGGACGAGCTGAAACAGCGGCTGGAGGCGCTTGCCGCCAAAGAGGGGGCGTGGATGCCGCAGCTCCACATGGCGCGCCTGTTCCTGACGGAGGGCAATCTGCTGAAGGCGATGCAGTGGTACAGGCAGGCCATCGAGAGAACCAAGGGGAAGGACGAAGTGGTCATGACCGTCACCGGCGAGCTGGGACAAGCCGGGTACGTCTATCAACTGATCCAGATCTGCGAGGAGTACTGGTCACCCGCGTTCCCCTTTCCGTACGCGGGGTTCAACTACGCCAACGCGCTGCTGGCCACCGACCAGAAGGAGAAGGCCATCGCCGTGCTGCGCGAGATGCAGCAGCATCTGCCCGACAAGTACAAGCCGATGGTGGACCATTTTTTGGCCCGGGTGCCGGGAGCGCAGGAGACGGAAGCGGCGATGCGGGAGCAGGCGCAGGCGCAGACGGTACCCAGACAGGAAGAATCGAACAAAAAGAGCTGGTGGAAGTTTTGGCAATAGCCCGCTTGCGTCCAGGTGTCCGGCAGTACGTACGGCCGGACGCTTTTTTTGTACAGGGGAGGGGACGGCAATGCTGCACCATGTGGAACTGTACGTGTCCGATTTGCGCCGGTCGGCCGCCTTTTGGAGCTGGCTGTTGGAACAGTTGGGATACGAGCCGTTTCAGGAGTGGGAAAACGGCGTCAGTTGGCGATGCGGGGAGACGTATCTGGTCTTTGTCCAGGCGGAGGAACGGTTTCTCGACATTCCCTACCACCGCTGCCGGGTGGGGCTCAACCATCTGGCGTTTCACGCCCGCAGCCGCAGGCAGGTGGATGCGCTGACGGAGGAACTGCGCAGGCGGGGCGTGACGATCCTGTACGAGGACCGTCATCCCCATGCCGGAGGGCCTGATCACTACGCGGTGTACTTTGAAGATCCGGATCGGATCAAGGTGGAAGTGGTGGCGCCGGTGTGGGGATGAGGGCGCGGGCATGCTTCACGGCGACCGGCGGGAGCGGAGCACGGAAAGGAGCGGGTCGCGGTCTTCCGGAAAGGAAAGTTCCAGATGTTCCAGCGCCTCTGGTGAAATCCATGCCACCTCGTGAATGAGGCCGTCCGGATCGTGGAGACGAGGATGGCCGCCGATGATCTCCGTTTCAAAGTAGTGGACCGTAATCTGAGCATCGTTCGATTTCATTCGTTTCACCCACATCTCGCGCCTAATCCGTGCCACGAACCCGGTTTCTTCCCATACCTCGCGGACGCAGCATTCTTGAAGCGTTTCGCCCGGCTTTTTGCCGCCGGAAGGAACAGACCAGCGTTTCGGCTCTTCGGGTGTTCCCTGAAGCACCATCAGCAATTGCCTGTGGTCATTGACACACACGGCGGCAGATCCTTCCCACACGAACAAGTGAGCCACCTCCTTTGTCTTGGCATCATTTTACCATGGACAAACGGAACGTGCTTCACGCAGACCGGCGCCGTTCCCCGCGAGAGCGGAACGGCGCCGGTGCCAAGCCTCTATTGAAACTGGCGGGTGAGCAGCCGTTCGAGAACGGCGACGCCTTGATACATCAGGGTGGCGACCACCGCGATGATCGCCAGGCTCACCATCACCAGGGTAAAATTGAACACCTGAAAACCGTAGATGATCAGATAGCCCAGCCCTTTTTGCGAGACGAGAAACTCGCCGACGATCACGCCCACCCAGGAGAGGCCGACGTTTACCTTGAGCGTGGAGAGAATCGTCGGGATCGTGGCGGGCAGGATCACCATCGTAAAGGTTTGCCGCTTGTTGGCGCCCAGCGTCTGGACCACCTTGACGTAATTGGGGTTCACTTCCTTGAAGCTGGTGTAGATCACGATGGTGGTGATGATGACGGAGATGGCGCAGCCCATCGCGATCACGGAGAGCAGGCCGGGCCCCAGACCGACGATGAAGACGGGGCCCAGCGCCACCTTGGGCATGCTGTTGCCGACCACGAGATACGGCTCCAGCACCCGGGAGAGGAAGGGGGACCACCAGATCAGGGTGGCGAGCAGCGTGCCGAGCAGCGTGCCCAGCAGGAAGCCGACAACGGTCTCCCCCACGGTCATCGCCACGTGCGGCATCAGGCTGCCGTCCAGCAACAGCGACCAGAACAACTGCCACATTTTGGACGGGTAGCTGAAGATCAGCACGTTGATGACGTTGGCGCGGGCGAGGCCTTCCCAGACGCCGATGAACAACAGAAACAGGGCCAATTGGGTGGCGACGATCAGGCAGCGCTGTCTCGCTGCCTGTCTCAAATGGCTGCGGTGGATCGCGTCAATCTCATTTGGCTGCATCGGACACCACCTCCATCTCTTTCCATACCTGGTGAAACAGCTCGTGAAACCCGGGATGATTGCGGGCGTCAAACGGCAGCGCTTCACGGATCGCCGCCGGCACGACCACTTCGCTGCTGATGCGGCCGGGATTGCGCGCCAGGATGTACACCCGGTCGCCCATCGCAATCGACTCGGACAGGTCGTGCGTCACCAGCACGGCCGTTTTTTTGTGGCGGCGCAGGGCGGAGAAAATCAGGTCCTCCAGCTTCAGTTTGGTCTGGTAGTCCAGCGCCGAAAACGGTTCATCCAGCAGCAGGATGTCAGGCTGGCAGGCGAGCGTGCGAACCAGCGCCACCCGCTGCCTCATCCCGCCGGAAAGCTGCGACGGATATGCCTTGCGCACGTCGGCCAGTTCCATTTCCTCCAGCAGATGCAGGGCGTACGCTTCCGTCTCCCGGTTGCGGATGCCTTGTATGTCCAGGCCGAGGAAGATGTTTTCCTCGATCGTGCGCCAGTTGAACAGAAAATCCTGCTGCAGCATGTAGCCCACCTGGCGGGAGGTGCCCTCCACCGGCCGTCCTTCGATCAGAATCTTGCCGGCCGTCGGTTTTTCCAGCCCGGCGATCAGGGAGAGCAGTGTCGTTTTGCCGCAGCCGCTGGGGCCGACCAGGCAGATGAACTCGCCTTCCTCCACGCGCAGGTTGATGTCCCTGACCGCCATGAACGCCCTGGACGTCGTGACGTAGAGATGGGTGACGTGGCGCAGCTCGATCTTGGCCGGCAGAGAAAGAAGCTGGTTCATGGAGCTTACTTCCCTTCCTTGGCGGTTTTGGCGAACGAGGTGTCGACCAGCTTGGCGTAATCGACGCGCTGTTTCAGTTCACCCGCCTGGTCCATGATGTCCTGCAGGAGGTTCCACTCGGTTTCGTCGAGAATCGGGTCGGTGGCGTACGAGCCCTGCTCCAGATAGCGTTTGACGGAGCTTTCCAGAATCTCCGGCTTGACCTCCTGGAAGTAGGGCGCGATCACCTGGGCGGTCTCTTTGGGAGAGTGGCTGGCCACCCATTGTTGCCCTTTGTAGATGGCATTGGTAAACTTTTGGATAGCGGTTTTCCGCTCGTCGAGATAGCTTTGTTTGGCCATATACGAGGTGTAGGGAACCGTGCCGCTTTCCTTGCCGAACGAGGCGACGACGTACCCGATGCCGTCCGCCTCGAATTGGGACGCCTGCGGCTCGAACAACTGGACGTACGCTCCCGTCCCCGAGGCAAAAGCGGAAGCGACGTTTTTGAATTCGATGTTCTGAATCAACTGCAGGTCGGCGTGCGGATCAATGCCGTGCTTTTTCAGCACGTACTCGCCGACCATCTGCGGCATGCCGCCTTTTCGCTGGCCGAGAAAGACGCTTCCCTTCAGTTGGTCGAAGCTGAAGTGATCCAGCTTTTGGCGCGACACGAGAAAGGTGCCGTCCGTCTGCGTCAGCTGCGCAAAGGTGATGACCGGATCGGCCGCTCCCTGCTGGGCGACGTAAATGCTCGTCTCCGAACCGACCAGCGCCACGTCGATGCCGCCGGAGAGCAGGGCGGTCATGGTTTTGTCCCCGCCCCACGTGGTGGTCAGCTCCACGTCGAGCCCTTCCTCTTTGAAAAAGCCTTTTTCCAGCGCGACATACTGGGGGGCGTAAAAGATCGATCGGGTTACTTCCCCGATCCGTATTTTTTCCGGGGCGTCGGCACAGCCGGTCAACAGCGCCGTCAGCGCCAGTCCGGCGGCAAGCCCCAGAGAGAGCAGTCGCTTCATCATAATCCCTCCTGACAGGTCAAGTGCCTGAACGATTTGCCTGATGTAGGGTATGCGCCCCCTGAAAAAAGGGTGAATGCCCAGCGTCCGGACAGGCACCTGGACGTCAGGATGAAAAGGAGACCAATCGCTACATGATCGTTACCTTCCTGGGAACCGGATCGGGTGCCCCGTCGACGCGACGAAACGTCAGCGGGATTGCCCTTCGCTTTGTCCAAACAGGCAAGTGGTGGCTGTTTGACTGCGGCGAGGGCACGCAGCACCAGATTCTGCGTTCGCCGCTAAAAGTGAGTCAATTGGAAAAAATCTTCATTACCCACCTCCACGGGGATCACCTGTACGGCTTGATCGGCCTGCTGGCCAGCCGCTCGCTGCGCAATGACGAGGCATCGGCAGTGGAGCTGTACGGGCCGCCGGGCGTGGACCGCTACATCCAGGCGGTGATGGACGTCAGCCCCGTCCATCTGCATTACCCGCTGCATGTGCACATCATCGAGGAAGGGACCATCTGGGAAAACGAAGAGATGACGGTGTCCTGCCGCCGGGTGCAGCATCGGGTGCCGGCGTACGCCTATGCCGTGGTGGAAAAGGATCGCCCCGGCGCGTTTCTGGCGGACGCGGCCAAACGGGCCGGCATCCCGCAGGGGCCGCTGTACGGGGCGCTGAAGCGGGGAGAGCGGATCACCCTGTCCGACGGCCGTGTCTTCGATGGCCGCGATTTTGTCGGTCCGGCCCAGCCGGGGCGGAAAGTGGTCTACAGCGGAGACACGCAGCCGTGCCGCGCCGTCCGGGAACTGGCGGCCGGGGCCGACCTGCTGATTCACGAGGCGACGTACGCCTATCGGGACAAGGAGCTGGCCGTGCGCAGCGGCCACTCCACGGCCCGGGAAGCGGCCCTGCTGGCCCGGGAAGCGGGGGTGAAGGCGCTCTGCCTCACCCACTTCAGCCCGCGCTATGAAAATGAAGACGGGGACCTGACGATGGCCGATCTCTTGGCGGAGGCGCAGGACGTCTTTCCCAATACGACGCTGGCGGAGGATTTTGCCAGCATCCCCGTAAAACGGGTACGCGGCACGGTGGGAGAAACGGAAAATCCCTGCTATAATGAATGATCATCATCAGGAAAGAGGGAGAGCATGAAACGGGTTACCTTTGCAACACCGGAAGAACTGCGGGAGCACTGCCTGCGGGAGAACCTTTCCCTGATCGTGGAGTACCGTGACGAGGAAAACCGGCAGCGGCAGGTCGTCCTGGCGGGAGAGCGGCTGAACGAGTTGGAAGCCTACATCGACCGCCCGAAAGCGGAGGCGTACTTCCGCAAAGACGGCATTTTTCACGAAGTGGTGGCCGGATGGCGGTAACCGGTGAAGAACAGAGAGAGAACCGGAGAGGATAGGTGAACGGGAGTGTCCGGGAAACGAATCGGCGGGCCGCTCGTGGTTCGCTACGCCATGTTTGTGCTGGGGCTGTTCATCGGCGCGTTTGGCTGCGCGCTGACGATCAAGGCCCACCTGGGCGTCTCGCCCTGGGATGTGCTGCACATCGGCCTGCAAAAGACCTTTGGGCTGACGATCGGCATCTGGTCGCAAATCGTGGGGGTCATCGTCATCCTTCTTTCGTATGTGCTGGCGAAAATCAAGCCGACGTTTGGCATGTTTTTAAATATGGTCTGCTTTGGCAGTTTTCTCGACTTTTTTCTCTGGCTGGACGTCGTCCCGACAGCCGAAACCATGCTGGAACGGCTGCTGATGCTGCTCGCCGGTGTGCTGGTGATGGCCGTCGGCACCGGGATGTACATCTCCCCGCGGCTGGGCGCAGGGCCGCGCGACAGCTTCATGCTGGCGATGAACGAACGGATGGGCTGGAGCATTCAAAAGGTGCGCATCGCCATCGAGGTAACCGTCCTGTTGGCGGGAGCGGCCCTGGGCGGACCGGTGTCGATCGGCACCGTGCTGATCGCGCTGCTGACCGGCCCGCTGATCCAGCGCACGATCCCGTTCTGGCAAACCGTCATGCAAAAACCGTACGGGATGGCGCCTGCCCCCCAAGCCAAAAAGCCTGCAGCTTCTTGACGGAGCGCAGGCTTTTTTGGCGTTAGCAAACGGCAGGGAGGACGGACGACGGGCGGTTTTGCCGTTCGGCTACGGCTGAAATTTGTTCCGGTACTGGGCGAGCGCCAAGAGCGGCCAGATGTAGCGGTAGCTGTGGTAATGAATGTAAAAGCCTCCGGGCAGGGCGGCGCCTGTCGGATAAGACGACGTCCAGTCCCGCCGCTTTCCCGCCGCGAGGAGAAAGCGGACGCCCGCTTCCAGCTCCGGGCCCGGTCTGCGGGAGACGGCAGTCAGCGCGTCGACGGCCCAGGCCGTTTGCGACGGCGTGCTGGCGCCGAGGGGAACGTATCGTTTCAGCACGTCGCTTTGGCACGACTCCCCCCAGCCGCCGTCCCGGTTTTGAACGCTCCGCAGCCACGAGACGCCTTTTTGGATCGCCGGATGATCGGGAGAGACACCTGCCGCGATCAACCCGCTCAGGGCCGCCCAGGTGCCGTACAGGTAGGAGATGCCCCAGCGTCCGTGCCAAGAGCCGTTTGCCTCCTGATGACGGAGCAGCCAGTCAACGCCCCGCCGGACGGCCGGATGCTGCAGCGTCATACCGGCGTGATTCCCCAAAAATTCCAATGTCCGCCCTGTCAGGTCGGCTGTGGACGGATCGGTAAAAGCGGCCTCCGCTCCGCCGGCGGGAATCAGTTTGACCAGCGGATTGGCGGTGTTTCGTTCAAACGCCGGCCATCCCCCGTCACTGTTTTGCATGGAAAGAAGCCAGCGCAGTCCCCTGTCCCACGCCTGCCGAATCGCCGGGTCCCCTCTGCCGGCGCGGTGCAGGGCACGCAGCGCCGCCGTCGTATCGTCCACGTCGGGATTGATCGTGTTGATGTCGGAAAAGCCCCACCCGCCCGGCGGCACGCCCGGACTGCGCCGGGCCCAATCGCCGTATCGGTTGTGCTGGCGGCTGAGCAGGTAACGAGTCGCTTGTTGGATTACGGGGTGGGAGACCGGCATGCCGGCCGTTTGCAGGGCGTGACTGAGCAGTGCCGTATCCCAGATGGTGGACGTGGAGTTTTGCATGTGCAAAACGTCGCCAACGGGACAAACCAACCGCTCAGCGCCGCGAACCGCCCGGATGATGACGGGGTGATCCGGTCGGTAGCCCAGCGCGAGCAGGGCAAAGATCATCAGAAACGTGGCGGTGAAAAAACTGTACAAGGTGCCGTCCGGCTCCAGACGGTCCAGGAGAAAACGCTCCGCCTCCCGCAGCCCCAGCTCGCGGGCAGGCCGCAAGAAAGAGGGGAGACTGCGGATTCCGCTGTCGATCAGCTCGTGGAACCAGATGAGGTCCGGCTGCTGCGGACCGGC
Organism: Brevibacillus sp. LEMMJ03; assembly: GCF_007197875.1. Classification (NCBI taxonomy): domain Bacteria; kingdom Bacillati; phylum Bacillota; class Bacilli; order Caryophanales; family Paenibacillaceae; genus Brevibacillus; species Brevibacillus sp. LEMMJ03. The sequence continues at coordinate 140,476 of NZ_VKJN01000001.1, forward strand.
CGATGGCAGTCCGCGAAACAGGTCGGACAGGTCGGGCATCTGCCGGGACCTGACGGCAAACGTCCGGGCAGCCGCCACCATGATCGGGACCAGATGTACCCGGGCAAAGCCGACCAGATCAAACAGATGGAGGGGAAAAAAGGGCGGAACGAGCATGAACTCCGCCGGAATCGGAAACGGCGGCCAGGGATGTTGGCCGGTCAGGGCGAGCATGACCCTCGTGCCCAGATTGGCCTGCGCCAGTCCTCCCTTGGCCCGGATGAACCGTCTGGCCGCCTGCAGGCGCTCATCGGACGGCGCGGCGGCTCCGGCTGCCAGCAGGGCGAAATAGGATTCGATCGTCGTGGAGAGATTGCCGTCTCTCTCATCGGGATACAGCTTCCAGGTGCCGTCCGGTGCCTGCCGGGAAGCGATCCGCTTCGCCAGCCCGCTGATCAGCGGTTCGTTGGGGATGTTCAGGGTGCGCAGCAGGATGATCGCGTACGCGTCCGTCAACGGCCCGCTTTCAAAACAGTACCGCCAGGAGCCGTCGGCCTGCTGCTCGCGCTGCAGCACAGCAGTCAGCCGTTCCAGCTCGCTGTTCACGCGCAGCGGCACGCGCGCCACCTCCTTCGTCTGTCATCGTTTCGATTGCGGTTTGCCGGGAAATCAGCTCACACTCTATTGCTATGACCGCCGGGATTGTCCGGCTCCCCGCCGCATGCGGCGGCACGGGAACCGATGGGGCAGGCCGCCAAATTGGACGGCGCTGAAATGCAGCTCATGGGCGTCCGTCCAATCAATCCATACGTTTGACTCATACCGTATGAGTAGTTGCCGACAAAGGAGGGGAAGCGTAATGAGTAGTCTGTTTAATGGCGGTTTTTTTGACGATTTTGCCTTGGTGCTGGTGTTGTTTGTCTTGCTGACGATCGTCGGGTGCGCCTGCGACAACTAATCCGGACACAACTGGCAGGTATTGAGCAAATGGGGAGCGGAAGCGCTCCCTTTTGCTTTGCGGTTTTGTGGTGACGTAAGACGCAGCAGCTTGGCGGGCGGTAGAAACAGCGCACAGCCATTCGCCCTTTTTTTCCAACCTGTGTGAACACCCAACCCCAAACGCGGCATCTGTACATAGGATGATGCAGACATTTGTCACGACAGGGAGGAATCCAGGTGAAGATCTTGACGTTTCATCATCAAGCGCCGTTTGCCGACATTTTGGCGGAGCTGAAGGAGAAGTTGGCCACCCGGGCGGTGAAACAGCCGTGGCGCTGCTTTGACGACGTCTCCTGCATGTGCGTTCGCGATGAACTGTTTCAGATGTACCAGGACCACTTTTTGCGGCACAATCCGATCGTGGAAGAAAACGTGGTGGTCAGCGTGCACACGGAAGAAGAGGTGCCCTGGGGCGTGAAGTATGTAGGGGCGGAACGGATGTGGAAGAGAAGCAAGGGAACCGGGGTGAAGATCGCCGTCATCGATACGGGGATTGACCGCAGCCATTTCGAACTGCGGGATCGGGTGAAAGGAGGCATCGAACTGGTCCGGGGCAAACGCAACGGACACGGCACTCACGTGGCCGGCATCATCGTGGCGGAAATGAACCAGCGGGGGATTGTCGGCGTCTCGCCGGAGGCCGATCTCTACGATGTGCGCACGTTCCGCGAGGACGGCACCGCCACGCTGTCCGACATCATGCGGGCGTTGAACTGGTCGATTGAACACAACATGGAGATCATCAACATGAGCTTCGGTATGCCGCAGTACAGCGAGGCGCTGGCGCGGATCGTCAAAAAGGCCGCAGACCGGGGCATCGTCATGGTGGCGTCGGCCGGCAACAACGGGGGGACGGTGGAATACCCGGCCCGGTATCGGGAGGTGATCGGTGTCGGGGCGGTGGGCCAAAACGGCAAGCTGGCCGAATTCAGCTCGCGCGGAAAAGGGATGACGACGACAGCGCCGGGCGTGGACATTTTGTCCACCTGGCCGGGCAACAGCTTCAAGAAGCTGAACGGAACGTCGATGGCGGCTCCGCACGTGACCGGATTGATTGCGCTGCGCTTGGCGCGGCGGAAAAAAACGGCCGCGAGTTGACCGGCCGGAGGCTCCACAAAGACGGGCAGGCGATGCCGCTTATCGCCTGCCCGTTTCCTTTGTGCCGTCCTGTTCCGCCTGCGGTTACTGGTGCGTTTTTGTTTCGTAGTCTTGCTGGACGCGAAACCATATATTAAGATCGTTTATAACGCTGGCCAATTCGTGAATCTCGCTGTTCAACTCGCAGGAGCGGGCGAAGTTTTCTTCCTCGAACATCTGTTTTTGCTTTTCGATGATGATGGCTTCCAACTGTATGATGCGGTCGGGAATCGTTGCGCGAATCTCTTCCCACTCCAGCAGCATGCTGGCCCGCTCTTCCGGCGAATACTCGTCCCAGTCGTGGTAGAGGACGGGAAGCCGAATGCCCAGCCGTTCGTCGTACTGAAATTGGTAACGCAAAGCCCTTTCACTCCTCTCCGCTCCCATCATACCAAAAAAGGAGCCGCAGGGGGAGGGCCAAGCCCGCAAAGAGGTGAACCATTGTGACGACTGCAGCCAACGGCCGCGTGCTGATTGACGCCGACGCCTGTCCGCGAAGCGCGCTGGAGATTGCCCGGGCGCTGTGCGAGGAAAAAGGGTGGCGCTGCGTCACCTTTGCCAGCTACCATCACCAGCTTCACGGCGAAGATCACGTCGTGGTGGACGCCGGCCCCCAGGCGGTGGACATGAAGCTGGCCAACGAAGCGGGAGCGGGCGACATCGTCGTCACCCAGGACATCGGACTGGCCGCTCTCGTGCTGGGGAAACGGTCCAGGGCCGTGACGCCGCACGGGTCGGTGTTCGATGCGGAACGGATCGCGTTTCAACTGGAAGAACGAAACGAAAAAGCGCGCTTCCGCCGGGGAGGCGGGCGAACCCGCGGACCGTCCGCGCGCACGCAGGAGGACGATCAGCGGTTTGCGGACGCGCTGCGCTTGTTGATGGAGGAGGGAGGACGAGGATGAATCGCCATTTGGCCGGTCTCCTGTGGGGAGCCGGATTCTTTTTGATCTTGTCGCTCGCCCTGATCGCGATGTGGCACCGGGATTGGTTCGGCCCGCTGGATCAAGCGGCGTTTGCGGCAGCCGTCGGGATGCGGTCCGCGCCCCTGACGGCGGCCATGACGGCGGTGACCCAGTTGGGCGGGGGAATCGTGCTCGCGCCGCTCGGGCTGCTCGCGGCCGCGCTGCTGTTCGTGAACGGGTACCGTTCGCAAGCGGCTGCCGTCCTGATCGCCCTCCTGGGCAGCGAACTGTTGAACGAGGGGCTGAAGCACTGGTTTGCCCGGCCGCGGCCGATCGGCTTCAACCTGATCGAGCGGCCCGACTCGTACTCCTTTCCCAGCGGTCATGCGATGGTGAGCCCGCCTTTTTACGCCATGCTCGCCCATCTGCTGCGCGGGCGGCTGGCGGACAAGGCGTGGGCCGTGTACATAACACCTGCTGGTGTGCTCTTGATCGTCCTGATCGCCGCAAGCCGCGTCTACCTCGGCGTGCACTACCTGAGCGATGTGCTGACAGGCCTCTGTCTTGGCGCTTTCTGGTACTGCCTTGTCCGATACGGTCTGGAAGCGTGGGGCAGCCGGCCGCGGCCGCAGACGGTCGGTCCTGTCACGCCCGCTCAGACGGAATAGCCGAATTCCTGCATCAGGCCCAGCCATTTTTCCACGCTGGGCTTGTTCTTTTTGTCCCGGGGCAGGACGATGTAGGCGGAACGTTTGGGCGGTCTGCTGCCGACAATGGCGATTTCCTTCAGCGTTCCGGCGGCGAGGTCGGCCTTTACCGTCGAACGGGTCAGCAGGCTGACGCCCAGCCCTTCCTTCACCAGGTCGATGGCCAGCTCCGCCTTGTCCACGTGCAGTTTGGGGACAAAGCTGCGCGGCAGCGTCTGCCGGATCCACTCGTCAAACGGCGGCCCCCAATTCATGAAAAGCAGGGGGAGGTTGCGCAGTTCGCGAGCGTCCACGCGGGTCGCCGCGAGTATCGAGTCGTCCGGGGGGCTGACCAGCACGATCTCGTCTTCCCAGGCGGGAATCACCTCAAAGTTGGGCAGGGACGGTGGCACGTAGACGATCCCGATCTGGATGACGTTGTCCAGGAGAAATTGAATCACGTCGGCGGAGTGGCCCGTTTTGGTGCTGATGGCAATGTGCGGGTAGCGGTAGTGGTACTCCTTGAGAATTGGCTCCAGGATGGAGGTCCAGATCGAATTCAGACTGCCGATGGAGAGGTAATCCTCGTACGGCTGGAGGGCGGCCACTTCGTTCAGCGCCTCGTTGGCGAGCTTCAGGATCCGTTCGGCGTACGGCAGCAGCGTCAAACCGGCCTGGGTGATCTTCACGCTGCGCTTGTCCCGGGTAAACAGCGGCTTGCCTACTTTTTCTTCCAGTTGTTTGATTCTCGTCGTAACGGTCGATTGGACAACGTGCAGCATTTCTGCAGCTTTTGTGAAGTTTTTCGTTTGCGCCACGGTATAAAAGGCACGCAACTGTTCGAAATCCATATGCTGGGTTCCCTCTTATCACATTCTTTGATTACTCTGTGCAAAAATGTTCGTTTCTCAAATTATACCCGCTTCCGTAAGCTGAGGGTATCGCGAATTGTTTGACAGTCGGTAGAGAGAGTGTGAGAGAGATGAAGAGGGAAGTGTGGAGCGAAACGCCGTTTTCCGTCAAGTTGCTGCTGGCCACCTCGTTTTTGATGAACCTGGGGTTTTACGCGCTGATTCCGTACCTGACCCTGTACTTGACGGGCAGCATCGGGTGGACGGTGGCGATGGCCGGCCTCGTCCTTGGCGTGCGTCAATTCTCGCAGCAGGGATTTGCCTTTCTCGGCGGGGTGGTGGCCGACACCTTTGGCTACAAGGGCACCATGGTACTGGGCCTGTTGATTCGCGCCGCGGGTTTTGCCCTGTTTGCGTTCTGTACAGAGCCGTGGCATTTTTTTCTGGCGGCCGTTCTCTCCGGTTTGGGCGGCTCGCTGTTTGAACCGGCCATGTCGGCCGCTTTTGCCGTGCTGACTCCCGAATCGATCCGCAAAGACGTGTTTGCGTTTCGCAACGTGCTGACCAACATCGGCGTCGTCGGCTCCCAGGTCGTGGGGACCGCCCTGGCCGCCGTCGATTTTACGTACCTGTCGCTGTTTGCCGGCGCCATATTCGCGGGGAACGGGCTGATCGCGCTGTTCCTGCTGCAGCCGATTGAGGCGAAACACGAGCGGCACGGCGTCTGGGCGAGCATGTCGCTGGTCCTGAAAGACAGGCGCTTTGTCCGCTACACGATGATCCTGATGGGCTACTACTACCTCAACATGCAGATTTTTCTCACCATCCCGCAATTGGCGGAGGACGTGACGCACAGCAAAACCGCCGTCGGCATCGTCTTGTCGGCCGTCTCCGTTTCCGTCATTTTGCTGCAGATGAAGGTCAGCCAGTGGCTGGAGGGGTACGCGCAGCGCCTCACCCTGATCGGATTGGGCACCCTGGTCATGGGATTCGGCTTGTTTTTGCTGGCGTTTGCTGATACGCTGTGGATGTTGATCGCGGATGCGCTCCTGTTCGCCCTGGGCACGATGATCGCCGTGCCCCATATGATGGACATGGTGCAGCGTTTTGCGCCGCGCGAGCACGTCGGTGCCTACTACGGCTTCAACGGGTATTCGCTGGCGATCGGCGGTTCCGTGGGCCAGTTTGCCGGCGGTTGGGTGTACGATGCGGCCCAGCGGCTGGAGATGTCCTGGCTGCCGTGGACGCTGTGCCTGTTCGTCGGCCTCTGGGTGGCCTGGAAGCTGTACCGGATGGAGCAGGAGATGGCTCAATCCGGCAGCGACTGTATGAGGATGGCCCGCTCCTGAAAAATTTTTTTGTGCTGGCTTGAAACATTTTCCATCTTCCGCTCGTATATAACGGTAGAGATGGTTGGCACAAGAGAAAGGGAGGGAATCACATATGGAAGACATGAAGAAACTGAAACGGATGCTGCTTGTAACCAGTTCCCTTGGATTTGCCGTCTTTGCCATGGTGGTAATCACGGAGATTGTACGCGTAGCCATGTAACACGCCGTACGACGCACGATAGCAACTTACATGAATAGCTTGCGGAAACGAAAAGCTTGCGGTCCCTCAAAGGCCGCAAGCTTTTCTGTGTGGAAAGGCGCGTTCCGCGTTCGGTTCGGTTTGGCTTGGTTCGGGAAACAGGGGGCCGCCCAAGCCCCCATCCCGGATCAGCGTGCATCCGGCCGGTCAGGCCGCGTTTTGATCCGTCCAGCCGTTCTTTTTTTTGACATGCAGATGGTAGATGAGGATGCAGGCCGCGAGGAACGGAATCCCGCAGTACAGCGCGATCCGCTGCTCCGGGTCGAACGCCAGGCTGACCAGCACGGTGATGTTGAGAATCAGCGCGATCAGCGGAAGCACCGGGTAGAACGGCGTCCGGAACTTCAGGTCCTCCAGCAAGCCCCCGTTTCGCAGGTAATGGCGGCGGAATGCGAGCTGGGACAGGGAAATGGAAATCCAGCCCACCTGCGCTCCCAGACCGGCGATGGACAGCAGGACCATAAATACGGTGTCTTCCGCGATGAAGCCGGACAAGAGCGACAGCAGGGAAATGGCAAAGGTGATCAGGAGCGCGTGCATCGGAATCCCCTTGTGGTTGACTGTCGCCAGTTTGTCGCTGGCCATGCCTTCTTTCGACAGGGAGTAGAGCATCCGGGTGGCTGCGTACAAGCCGGAGTTGGCCACGGACAACAGCGCCGTCAGCACGACGAAGTTCATGATGTCGGCCGCATACGGGATGCCGATGCTGTCAAAGACGACGACAAACGGACTTTCGATCACGCCCGCCTGCTGGTAGGGGATCATGCCGGCCAGGACGAAGATCGCCAGCACGAAAAAGACGAGCGTGCGCCAAACGGTGTTGCGGATCGATTTGGGAATCGTCTTTTCCGGCTCCTTGCTCTCGCCGGCGGCAATGCCGATCAGCTCCGTTCCCTGGAAGGAAAAGTTGACGGTGATCATCGTCAGCAAGAGACCGGTGATCCCGTTGGGCAGAAGCGGGCTGTCCAGGTAATGGGAGAGCATCGGGGCGGGTTGGCCGTATTTCATCTCGATCAGGCCGAACATGGCGGCGCCGCCCAGAATGATGAACAGGATGATAGCGCTTACCTTAATGCTCGAAAACCAGAATTCCGTCTCCCCGAACGCCCGCGCCGAAAGCGCATTCAATACGAACAAGACGGCACCGAAAATCGCGCACCACATCCAGACCGGCGAATCGGGAAACCAGCGCTGCATCAGCATGCCCGAAGACAAGAGCTCCAGCGCCACCGTGACGGCCCAGCCGAACCAGTACAGCCAGCCGACGGCAAACCCGAGCGACGGGCTGACAAACCGGGTCAGGTAGGTCTGGAACGAACCGGCCACCGGCATCGCCACGGACAGCTCGCCCAGGCAGAGCATCGTCAGATACATGATCAGGCCGCCAACCAGGTAGGAGACAATCGTTCCGATCGGTCCCGCCTGGCTGATGGTATAGCCGGAGCCCAGGAACAGGCCGGTTCCGATTACGCCGCCGAGCGAAATCATGAACAGGTGGCGGCTGCTCATGGCCCGTTTCAATTCGTGGTGGTGCTCTTTCCGTGATGTCATGTAACCCTCTCCTTCAGGAAAAATACAAACAGCCTTGCATAACCTGCGAGGACATGTCATGCAAGGAGTGTACCAAGTCGGAATTGTCTTGCGTTTGCGGACAATTGCAAAAACGGGGACAGCCTCTGCAAACGAATTGGGCAGCAAGCGCAAAAAAATTCGTCAGCCGCCAAAAATGTTGGCGCACCTCACGAAGGCTTCACGCCCAGTTTGCGCAGGCGGTACTGCAGGCTCTGCCGGCTGATTCCCAATTCCCTGGCGGCGCGGGAGATGTTGCCGTTGTGCTTTTCGACCACGCGCTGTATGTAGTATGTCTCAAACTCCCGCATTTTTTCTTTCAGCGGCTTGATCTCGTCCGCAAACGGCTGAACCGGCATCTTTTCCTTGGCGGCTCCTGCCGTGCGGCGCAAAAAGTGATAGGGAAGATGCGCGGAAGTGATGACCGTTTCGTCCGCCATCAGGTTCATCGCGCCTTCGATGACATGCTGCAGCTCCCGCACGTTTCCGGGCCAGTCGTGGGAGAGGAAAAAGCGCATGACCTCGTCGCTGATCCCCGTCACGTTCATCTGAAACAACTGGTTGTACTTGCGGATAAAATGGTCGACGAGCAGGGGAATGTCCTCTTTTCGCTCGCGCAATGGCGGGATGAAGAGCGTGACCACACCCAGCCGGTAGTACAGGTCCTTGCGCAGCCGCTGTTGGGAGATCGCCTCGATGGGGTCTTCGTTCAGCGCGGCGATGATGCGCACGTCGATCGCCCGGTCCTTCGTGTCGCCAATGCGCCGGATGGACTTTTCCTGCAGGGCGCGCAACAATTTGGCCTGCAGCGGCATACTAAGCGAGTTAATCTCGTCCAAAAACAGCGTGCCGCCTTCCGCCTGTTCAAACAGCCCCGGCCGCTCCACCGCTCCGGTAAAGGCGCCGCGCGCGGTGCCGAAGAGCAGCCCCTCGATCAGGGTATCGGGCAGGGCGGCGCAATTTTGCGAAATAAACGGGCCTCCCGCGCGCAGGCTGGCGTTGTGGATACTCTGCACGAACAGCTCCTTGCCGGCGCCGGTTTCACCCACCACCAGCACGGAAGACGAGGTCCGCGCCGCACGTTTGGCGCTCTCGATCACTTCGCGGATGGCCGGGCTCTCGCCGATCATGGTGTCAAACGTGTAGCGGGCGCCGTTCTTGTCCCACAGATTTTCGCGAATCAGCCGCTCCATCTTGGTGACGTCGTTGGCAATCTCCATCGCCCCGATGATCCGGCCGTCCTCCATAAGCGGGAAGGTATTGTTGATGGTGGTGATTTCGATCCCTTTGTCGTTGAAATAGGTTTGCCGCACGTTGCGCACGCTTTTGCCCGTCCGCAGGCAGCGAAGGAGCGTGCTCTCCTGCCCCTGCGGAAACTGGAACACCTCTGCCAGCGGCCTGCCCAGCACGTCGCGTTTGTTCATCGCCTCCAGTTCCGTCATCTTCCGGTTGTACACGATGGACGTCCCCTGGGCGTCAATGACGTGGACCCCTTCGCTGATGCTGTCGAGAATGTGTTCGTAGATGCGCAAGAAGGTTTCATGCGACTCGTTCGCCATCATCATGCACCTGCCTGTCATTCCTATGAAGGTTATCATACCATAGGAGGAGGCATGTGCAAAATGATTGTGCACCTGTGCGAAAACATGCGAGGGACATGCAAAAAAATTTTGCAACTGCTGGAATGGAACCACCGGGGGTTCAAGCTGCGGCAAGATTTGGCTCGGTTGGCATCATTCTTGAATGGATGAACAGGACAACAAGCGATTCAAGGAGGCAGACAACATGAACAAGACCAAGGCGGTCATCGATCAAACCGAGAAATACGGCGCGCATAACTACCATCCGCTGCCGATCGTCATCTCCAAAGCGGAAGGCGTTTGGGTGGAAGACCCGGAAGGCAACAGATACCTGGACATGCTGAGCGCGTATTCGGCACTGAACCAGGGCCACCGCCATCCCCGCATCATCCAGGCGCTGAAGGACCAGGCGGACAAGGTGACGCTGACCTCGCGCGCTTTTTACAACGACCAGTTGGGCGTGTTCTATGAAAAACTGGCGCAGTTGACCGGCAAGGAGATGATCCTGCCGATGAACACCGGAGCGGAGGCGGTGGAGACAGCGCTGAAAGCCGTGCGCCGCTGGGCGTACGAGGTGAAAAAGGTGCCGGAAAACCAGGCGGAAATCATCGTCTGTGAAGGCAATTTCCACGGCCGTACCATCACGGTTACGTCGTTCTCATCCGATCCGTCCTACAAGCGCGGGTTCGGGCCGTTCACCCCGGGCTTCAAAATCATCCCGTACGGCGACATCGAGGCCCTCAAGCAGGCGATTACGCCGAACACGGCGGCGTTCATGCTGGAGCCGATCCAGGGCGAAGCCGGCATCATCATTCCGCCGGACGGCTTCCTGAAGCAGGCGTACGACGTGTGCAAAGCCAACAACGTGCTGCTCGTCTGCGACGAGATCCAGACCGGGTTTGGCCGCACGGGCAAGCTGTTCGCGTCCGATTGGGAGGACGTCAAGCCGGACGTGTACATCATGGGCAAAGCACTGGGCGGCGGCGTGTTCCCGATCTCCGCAGTGGCTGCGGACAGGGAAGTGCTCGGGGTCTTTGAACCGGGGTCCCACGGCTCCACGTTTGGCGGCAATCCGCTGGGCTGCGCCGTCGCCGTGGCCGCACTGGACGTCCTGATCGACGAAAAGCTGGTGGATCGCTCCCGCGAGCTGGGGGCGTACTTCATGGAAAAGCTGAAAGAGATCCGCAACCCGCTGATCAAGGAAATCCGCGGCCGCGGCCTGTTTATCGGACTGGAGCTGAAAACGGCCGCCCGTCCGTACTGCGAGCAGTTGAAGGAACGGGGTCTCTTGTGCAAAGAGACGCACGAGACGACCATCCGCTTTGCGCCGCCGCTGGTCATCAGCAAAGAAGAGCTGGATTGGGCGATCGAGCGGATCAGACAGGTGCTGCACATCGCCGAGCCGGCCAACGCGTAAAGCACGGCTGCGCCCATACCGCTGAAAAACGAAAACCACCCCGACCGGGTGGTTTTTTGCTGCGTTTTACCTTGATCCTGACGCCGGGGATGGGGGCGGAGTCCGGCTGCCGCTCCTGACCGGCCACAATCGTTCGACAAATTGTGACATGGTGTGGATAAGCGTTCGATGGAAATCCACAGAGACAAACCGGTATCTTTTTCCAGTTGTCAACAATTTGCCCACAGCTTACCCACACGATGTCCACATGGGCTGTGGATATCGGAACGGTTGTTCGCGCACGTCCCTTCTGCTACAATGGGCACATGAAACAGATGGAGGTGACCAAGGTGAAATACTTGAGCGACCAGATGTTGATAGAAGTATATCAGCGTGCCGTCGACCTTCAATTGGATCCCGCCTTCATCGAGCTGCTCTGCGCAGAGATGGAAAGGAGAAACCTCCGCATTACACAAGTCAGCGCTTGATGGGCAAACCTCAAGACAGCATCCATCATAGAAAAGCCATCCGTTTCGGCGGATGGCTTTTTTTGATGCGTCTCCACACGTATGTTCGGGACACTGTCCCTCGCTTGTGCCGCACCGCTCGGGTACGGCGGCTGTCTTCCGCGGCATGTCCGGTTGGGGGCAGCCGCTTACTCTGCCGTGACGAATTCAAACGCGGTGATGGCCTTGAGCGGCGGTTCGCCAGACGCAAACCACTCCGGCAGGAAAAAGTAGACGGGGCCGTCTTCGCGCAGCGGTTTGCCGTCTCGGGAAAACTGCAGGATCGCACGTCTGGCCTGTTCGATCGGCAGCGTCACCGGCTCCTGTCCGTGCCGGTGGATGCGCACGTGCGTCGCTTCCGGCAGCGGGTTGGCGTTGTCGATAAACGGGGCCAGCCGCATGCCGTAATCGCCCTCAAGCGCTTTCCGTTCTTCCGCCAGACTCCGCCGTTCCGACGGCAGCGCGGCTCCTTCCCGCAGTTCCTTGTCCCACTGGGAACCGGTTCCCTGCAGGTAGGCGGATTGCCGTCCGTCCGTCTGCTCTTCTTCTCCCCGGTAGGTGCGCAGGTCGATTTTTCGTTCGTCGAAGATCCACACACTCGGGTCCAGCGTGATGGGGAACGACACGGCCCCCTTGAACACGATCACATCTGACATCCAGCATTCCTCCGTTTGTACAAAATCCTACCCTTGATTGTACTGTACATGCCGGGATGCGGCAAACGGATCTTGGAAAAGGGAATTTTCCGAAATAAGAGTAATGTTATAATTGACTCATGATTTTGAATTCATTAATAATAGTAACCAATCAATACGGAAACCTGTCTGCTTTTTACCACCCTGGGCTTACGGCAGGATGGACAAGCATGTACGGAAAAGGGGTTGTTGTCATGAACAGGGAAAGCGTTCGCGCCCTGCTGGACTCCGTTGCGGACGACGTGATCCAGTGGAGGCGGCACCTGCACAAGCATCCGGAACTGTCGTTTCAGGAGGAGAAGACAGCGCAGTTCGTGTACGACCGGCTGCAGTCGTTCGGGAATCTGGAACTCTCCCGGCCGACCAAAACCAGTGTGGTCGCCCGTCTCATCGGTGCCCAACCGGGACCCGTGATCGGTCTTCGGGCCGACATGGACGCACTGGCGATCCAGGAAGAGAACGACTTTCCGTTCGCATCCGCGGTTCCCGGCGTCATGCATGCCTGCGGGCACGACGGGCATACGGCGATGCTCCTGGGCGCGGCGAACGTGCTCTCCCGTCTGCAGGACCAGATCAGGGGAGAAGTGCGCTTCATTTTCCAGCACGCGGAGGAGATGCACCCCGGCGGCGCCCGTGAGATGGTGGAGGCAGGCGTGGCGGAGGGCGTCGATGCCATGCTCGCCATCCATCTGATGTCGTCTGTCCCGGTCGGCAAAATCGGGCTTGCCTACGGTCCGGTCACGGCCAATTCCGACCGGTTCGACATTACGATCCAGGGCAGGGGCGGTCATGCCTCCACGCCGCATTCGGCGATTGATCCGGTGGCGATCGGCGCGCAGGTGATCGCCAATCTGCAGCAGATCGTCTCCCGCAACACCGATCCACTGGAACAACTGGTCATCTCCGTGACCAATTTTCACGGAGGAACGGGGGCCTATAACGTCATCCCCGACAAGGCGGAACTGCGCGGCTCCGTGCGCAGTTTCAGCCAAGCCGTTCGCGAAGCGGCGGTGAAGCGAATGGAACAGATTGTCAAGGGGATCACGGAAGCGCACGGCGCCACGTACAGCTTTGACTACCGGTACGGGTACGCTTCAGTGGTAAACGATGAACAGGTCACCAGGGCGGTGGAGGAACTGATCGTGGAGGAATGGGGCGAACAGGCGCTTCTGCGCATGCCGCCGATGATGGGCGGCGAAGATTTTTCCGCGTTCGCCGCTCGCGTGCCAAGCTGCTACATCTGCCTTGGCGCCGGCAACGTGGAAAAGGGCATCGTGTATCCGCATCACCATCCGCGCTTCACCGTTGACGAAGACGCCCTGCGGGATGGGGTTGCCCTGTTCGTTCGGGGCGTATTGAAATTGACGGGTGCGGAAACCGGCCAACCAACAGGAACCAAGTAGGGGGCGAAAGAGAATGGCAAATGGCGCGGCAGGCTTGCAGCCAGACCTGCAAAACCAAAAAGGGATTTTGAAATGGATCGAAACCGTGGGGAACAAACTGCCTCACCCGTTTATGCTCTTTGTGTATCTGTGCCTGATCCTGATGGTGATCTCAGCCATTCTCGCCGGACTGGACATCTCCGTGATGCACCCCGGCAAAGGGGAAGCCGTCCCGGTGAAAAGTCTGCTGAGCGTCGAAGGGATCCACTGGATTTTTACCAGCATGTTGAAAAACTTCACCGAATTCCCGGCACTCGGCCTCGTGCTGACCATGACGTTGGGGATCGGTCTGGCGGAAAAGGTGGGCCTGCTCACGACCGTCCTGCGCAAAATCATGACCCGCGTGCCGAAAGCGATTGTCAGCTACGCGGTGGTATTTGTCGGCGTGCTGGGCAACCTCGCCTCCGACGCGTCCATGGTGATCATTCCGCCGCTGGGCGGTCTCGTCTTCCTGGCGATGGGCCGCCATCCGATCGCCGGTATCGCCGCCGGCATGGCCGGGGTCTCGTCTGGGTTCACGGCCAACCTGTTCATCGCGGGCACGGATGCCCTGCTCTCCGGCATCTCCACGGAGGTGGCCAAGACGATCGATCCCCACGCCCACGTCTCCCCGCTGGACAACTGGTTTTTCATGTCCGCGTCCGTCTTTCTCCTGTCCTTCATCGGCGCCTGGATTACGGACAAGGTGATCGAGCCGCGCCTGGGCGTGTATCAGGGAGAAAAGCAGGTCCGCTTTGAGGAGTTGAGCGAGCGGGAGAACAAGGCGCTGCGCGCAGCCGGCATCGCCGCCCTGGTATTTGCGGCAGTGACGGCCCTGCTCGTCGTGCCGGAAGGAGCGCTCCTGCGCGATCCCAAGACAGGAGACTTTTTGACGTCGCCGTTCCTGAAGGGCATCATTCCGATCATCCTGCTCTTTTTCGTGACCGTTTCCGCCGTGTACGGAAAGAAGATGGGGCTCATCACGACTACAAAGGACATTCCGCGCTACATGACGGAAGCGGTGAAAGACATGTCCGGCTTTATCGTGATGGCCTTTACGGCCGCCCAGTTCATCGCCTTTTTCAACTGGAGCAACATCGGCATTCTGCTGGCCGTAAGCGGCGCTGATTTCCTGAAAAGCATCGGGCTGACCGGGCTGCCGGTCGTGCTCGGGTTCACGCTGTTCACCGCATTCGCCAGCCTGTTCATCACCAGCGGTTCGGCGTTGTGGGCGATGCTGGCTCCGGTGTTCATGCCGATGCTGATGCTGCTCGATTATCATCCGGCGTTTATCCAGGTGGCGTACCGCATCGCCGACTCGGCCACCAACACCATTTCGCCGGTGAATCCGTACCTGCCGCTGATCCTGGCCTACTATCAAGAGTACAAAAAGGACGCGGGAATGGGCACGATCTTCGCGACGATGACACCGTACGCGCTGTCCTTCCTGCTGATCTGGATCGTACAGATGATCGTCTGGTTTGTCCTTGATCTGCCGGTCGGTCCCGGCGTCTATCCCCGCTGAGGCCGACAGGCGAAGAGCCGCATGCTGTCGAAGCTGCGGCTCTTTTTGCCGGAACGCAAGACATTCAGGCTTGGACATTTGCGGGAGAAAGGGGTATGGTGAAAAGGAAGAAACATGCAAAGCGAGGGGAGAACAGTGCCGCATCACTTTGACATCCGGATTGAACGACGAGGCACCAACAGTTTGAAATGGGATTACAACAAGCGGATGATGGGAGAAGAGGACGTCCTGCCGATGTGGGTGGCCGATATGGACTTTGCGTGCCCGCCGGCGGTGACGGAGGCGCTGGTTCGCCGGGCGCAGCATCCCGTTTACGGGTATCCCGGGCGGCCGGCCGAGCTGTACGAGGCGGTGGCGGACTGGTTCGTCAGGCGGTTTGGCGTCACGGTCGACACCGGTTGGTTGGGAACGGTGCCGGGGGTCGTGCCGGGAATGCACATCGCCGTCGAAGCGTTTACCGAACCGGGCGACAGCGTCCTGATCCAGACGCCGGTCTACCATTCGTTTTTTTACGCGGTGGAAAGCTTGGGCCGCCGGCTCGTGCAAAATCCGCTGCGGGAAGAGAACGGCCGGTACGTCATGGACTGGGACGGCCTGCGGCAGGTCTTGGACGAGAACCGGCCGAAACTGTTTTTGCTGTGCAGTCCGCACAATCCGGTGGGACGGGTGTGGACCCGGGAGGAACTGGTGCGGCTTGGACAGATGTGCGCGGAACTGGACATCGTGGTGGTGTCGGACGAAATCCACGCCGACCTCGTCTACGAGAAAGGGCGGCACGTGCCCTATTTCTCGCTCCCGGATCCCCTGGCAAGCCAAAGCCTTACCTTGGTCTCCGCCACCAAGACGTTTAATCTCGCCGGGTTGACCAGCGCGTTCGTGATATCCCCCGCTCCCCGGCTGCTGCAGGCGTTCAGGCAGGCGGCCAGGCGGATGGGGCACCCATTCCTCAACCTGTTCGGCATCGAAGCGACCATTGCCGCCTATCGGTACGGCGAGCCGTGGCTGGATGAACTGCTCGTCTATTTGAAGGGGAATGCGGAATACATCCGGGACTTTCTGGCCGAGCGAATTCCCGAAGTATCCATGGCCGTTCCCGAGGCCACCTATCTCGGATGGATGGACTTCCGCCGGTTGGGCCTGAGCCAAAACGAACT
Organism: Brevibacillus sp. LEMMJ03; assembly: GCF_007197875.1. Lineage (NCBI taxonomy): Bacteria > Bacillati > Bacillota > Bacilli > Caryophanales > Paenibacillaceae > Brevibacillus > Brevibacillus sp. LEMMJ03. Next base: position 156,469 of record NZ_VKJN01000001.1, read on the forward strand.
GAACGCACTCGTGCGCAAGCGGGCGAAGCTGGGCCTGCATGACGGGACGGTGTTTGGAAAGGAAGGGGCAGGGTTTCAGCGGATCAACTTTGCCTGCCCGCGCGTCGTCCTGGAGGAAGCGATGTCCCGCCTGGAGATGGCTCTCCATGAGTAGGGCGGCAGCGCTGTGCGACCTTCGCTACACCATCTGCTTCGTGACGAGCGGCGAGTACGTGCTGATGCTGAACCGCCGCCGCGCCCCCAACATGGGCTTGTGGAACGGGCTGGGCGGCAAAATCGAGCCGGGGGAGACGCCGACCGAGAGCATCCTGCGGGAAGTGAGGGAAGAGGCCGGGCTGGTTCTGCCGGACGTCGTCTACGGCGGTGTCGTCACCTGGCAGTGGGAGGGCGGAGCGGGCGGCATGCACGTCTTTCTCGCTTCCGTACCTCCCAAGACCATTGTACAGGGCGTGCGGGACACGCCGGAGGGCATTCTTGCCTGGCAGCCGCTCGCCTGGGTGCTTGATCCCGCCAACCGGGGCGTGGTGAGCAACATTCGCCACTTCTTGCCGGTGATGCTGCGCGATCCGCGTCCGCGCCGCTTCGCCTGCCTGTACGATCAGGAGCGGTTGGTCAGCGTAGAGCAGTTCCCGTTGGAAACGCGGTGAACTTCCTGAATTTGACATCGGCATGCCCGCTCATTACAATGAGGGAACGGGCAGCCATAGGCGCTGCAGGCTGTACACTGGCAGCGAGGGCGATGCGAGATGAACAGGATGGGTCTGAAGGACATGCAGTCGCAGTTGGAAGCGGCCGTCGAGCAGGCGGCTCGGTTCACCGGCGAAGGAAAGGTGGCCGCGTACATACCGGAACTGGCCAAACAGGACAAAAACCGGCTGGGAGCGAGCGTCTGCCTCCTTGACGGCACCCTGCTCACGGCGGGAGACGCGCATGTGCCGTTTACCCTGCAGAGCATATCCAAAATCTTTTCGCTGATGGTGGCCTTGTGCGACCACGGACAGCGGTACGTGTTTGAGCGGGTGGGAAAAGAGCCGACCGGCGACCCGTTCAATTCCATCGTCAAGCTGGAATTGATCAAGCCGCACAAACCGCTCAACCCGATGATCAACGCGGGGGCGATTGCCGTCGCCGGGATGATCGCGGGCGCGAGCGTGGAGGAGCGGCTGGCGCGCATGCTGCGCCTGCTAAGGAAGATGACGGGCAATCCTGACCTGTCCGTGAACGAAGCGGTATACCGTTCGGAACAGGAGACGGCCAACCGCAATCGGGCGCTCGCCTACTTTCTGAAGGACAGCGGCATCCTGGAAGGCGACGTGGAAGAGACGCTCGACTTCTACATTCGTCACTGCGCGATCGAGACGACGGCCGCAGAGCTGGCCCGGCTGGGGGCGGTGCTGGCCGCCGACGGATGCGATCCCGCGAGCGGCGAGCGGTTCATCCCGCGGGAGGTGGCCCGGATCTGCAAAACGTTTATGGTCACATGCGGCATGTACAATGCGTCCGGCGCGTTTGCCATCGACGTCGGCGTACCGGCCAAAAGCGGCGTGGCCGGCGGCATCATGGCCGCGGTTCCGAACCGCATGGGAATCGGCGTGTACGGCCCGGCTTTGGACGACAAGGGCAACTCGCTGGCCGGGGTCAAACTTTTGGAAACCATTTCCACCGAGTGGAACCTGAGCATCTTTTAGGAGCGCGGTTGCGGGTCTTCGGAACAATCTGTGCCGTTCGGGAGGGCGGACCGGTTACAGTTGTCTCCCCATCTCCCCTTTTCAAATGCGCCAGAATGGCGTACTATGTATGGTAAGGATGGTGGCAAACGGAGGGATAGGTTTTGACAGAGATTAAGGTTCCCGATCTGGAACAAAAAGCGCTAGCGTTGCTGCGAGCGGACGCAGAAAAGATCTATAAACTGATCGACGTACAGATGGAAAACCTGACCATGCCGCAGTGCCCGTTGTATGAAGAAGTGCTGGACACGCAGATGTTCGGGCTGTCGCGTGAAGTAGAATTTGCCGTCCGTCTGGGACTGATCGAGGAGGAAATCGGCCGCGAGATCATGGGCTCGTTGGAGCGGAAGCTGGCCGATCTTCATGAGCACCGGCAGAAGTAAAGCGAGGGGGTGGCGACGTTCCTCGCTTTTTCATTTTCACGAAAAAAACCTTGCATTTTTTCAATGACTGCATTACATTTATACATATCATTTTCATTGTGCCAAAAGCGATGACAGAGACCAGTACACGGTCCAGCGGCTTGACAGGGAGGAATCGCCGGAGACTGAAAGCGGTTCTGAAGCGCGCCCCGTGGAATTCCCTCTGGAGCTGTCCTCTGAACGGTTGTCCCAGTAGGAGGAGCACCGGGTCATTCCCGTTACCAATGGCAAAGAGAAGCTGAGCTGTCCTTCACCCGAAGGCACCTCAGGCTTAAGCAGGGTGGTACCGCGAGCAGACTCGTCCCTACAGGGGCGGGTTTTTTTCATGGGCCCGTTGCCACACCCACACAACCGCATCCATCATCAGCGATGACAGAGACCAGTAAGCGGACCAGCGGCTTCACAGGGAGGATCGGTCCTGACTGAGAGCCGATCCGAAGCGCGCCCCGCCGAATTCCCTCTGGAGCTGTCCTCTGAACGGCTGGCGCCCCCAGTAGGAGGAACCGGGTCATCCCCGTTATCAATGGCACGAGTGAGGCCGGGTGTCTGGCAGCAGCGTCTGTCCCTGGCCTAACAAGGGTGGTACCGCGAGTAAATCGACTCGTCCCTTTCAGGGGGACGAGTTTTTTTGTTTCTCCATACAGGACATACGATTTGGTGAAGGAGGGGTTCGTGTATGACGAACCAAACGGAACAATGGACGAACCGGTTGGGGTTCATCCTGGCGGCCGCCGGGTCGGCGATCGGGCTCGGGGCCATCTGGAAATTTCCCTACGTGGCGGGCACGAGCGGGGGCGGGGCATTTTTTCTGCTGTTCCTGCTGTTTACCGTGCTGATCGGTCTGCCGCTGCTGTTGGGGGAGTTCGTCATCGGACGGAGCACCCAGCAGGAGGCCATTTCAGCTTACCGCACCATCGCTCCGGGTACGGGCTGGCATTGGATCGGGCGGCTGGGGGTGGCCACCTGCTTCCTGCTGCTGTCGTTTTACAGCGTGGTCGGCGGCTGGATTTTCACCTATTTCTTTCGCGGCCTCACCGGTCAGTTGATCGGGCAGCCCTATGAGCAATTGTTCCAGGACGTGATCGCCGACCCGATCGGCTCCGTCGCGGCGCAGTTCATCTTCATGCTGGCGACGATCGTGGTCGTGGCCCGCGGGGTGCAGAGCGGGATCGAATCGGCCAACCGGTACATGATGCCGGGGCTGTTTCTCCTGTTCCTGGTGCTGATGGTCCGCTCGCTGACGCTGGACGGGGCGGGAAGCGGGGTAGCGTTCTTCCTGATGCCCGACTTTTCCAAGCTGTCTGCGGAGTCGATCCTGTACGCCATGGGGCAGTCGTTTTTCTCGCTCAGCGTCGGGGTGTCGGTGATGGTGACCTACAGCTCGTACCTCGGCAAAGAGGAAAACCTGGTGAAATCGGCCGGGTCGATTGTCGGCCTGAATCTCCTGGTCGCCTTTTTTGCGGGGCTGGCGATCTTCCCGGCGGTGTTTTCGCTCGGCATGAAGCCGGAGGCGGGGCCGGGCCTGCTGTTCATCATCCTGCCGTCGGTGTTCGAGCATATTCCGTTCGGCACCCTGTTTTTGCTGGTGTTTCTCGCCTTGTTCCTGTTTGCGACGCTGACGAGCGCCTTTTCCATGCTGGAGGTGATCGTGGCTTCGCTCGCCAGGGGGAACGAAGACAAACGGAAGCGGCTTTCCTGGATCGTCGGCATGCTGATTTTCGCCGTCGGGATTCCGTCCGCGCTCTCGTTCGGCGTCTGGTCGGACGTCACCGTCTTCGGCAAAACGATGTTTGACGCCGCCGATTTTCTCGTGAGCAACGTGCTGATGCCGCTGGGGGCGCTGTTGATCGCGGTGTTCGTGCCGTTGAAGATGAAGCGGGAGGTCCTGATCCGCGAACTGCAGGCCCGTACGCCGCTGGGCAGAAAGCTGTTTGCCGCCTGGCTGCTGCTGCTCAAGTACGCGGCGCCGCTTGCCATCATCGTCGTCTTTCTGCATTCGCTCGGCTTCCTGTGAGAAAAAAGACTGCCGCGTCGGGCAGTCTTTGCCTGCAGACAAGGTTTCGTAAGGAACAGGTCTGCAGGCTTTTTTGTTGAATACAGGAATTCATATCAGCAATCGTTTTAAGAGGTGGCACTATGCTCTACAATCAACAGGATGAAGGCCGTTATCAAAATTCTGCAGGTTCGTTTGGATGATGATCGAAACGAACATCGCCTATCGGTGGTTTCTGGGTTTCGACTTTACACAATTGTGAATCCCTCTGTAAAATTCAAGAATGTGACTTGGCCGTGAATGTTCGAGGAGGTGTAAATATTCGCGGGGCGTTCTCGGGCAAGGTCCAAGCCGATACTCTCACCGGGATGGTCATAGCCCCTTAAAAAGAAGGGGCCGCGAAGAAAAACAGGTCTATTTCTTCGCGGCTGTTCTCGCATGGGAGTGTGGAATGCATGTCTGAAGTAGTCTAGGAGGCTTTCCCGCCGCCCTTCGGAAATACGGTATACGAAAGAGCGACGATGCTGTCGATTACGAAGATCAAGGTCCAAATTCTGCTAAGGTTGTTGACAGTTGGATTGGCAAAAGGCAGTGTTCCTTCCTTGGCTGAGAAAAACTCGTCAAAAAACTGGTTCATGCTTGCCATTTCATAGACGCGTGAGGACAGCCCGAACAGTAAGAAGAAAACCAGGTGGGCTGCCGCATAGACGGCCAGATGAACGTAAAAATGCTTCCGTTCTTTTTGTGCGTGTTCCTTGCCGACCAGCTTCTTCGGCGGAGCGATAGCGGGTGCAGGCTCCCCTTTCCACTTGGCTACATAGATTTGGATGTAGTAATCAAGTTTTTTGAAGTCGCTTTTCCCATACGTGATCGCATAGAGGAAAACAACCACGATCACGACTTGGTAACTGGAAAACTGCCCTGTTTGCAAATAATCGAAAAAGCCTAAGGAAGCGATCCACAGGTCATTGATAATAAAGAGAAGAAAAAACACAAAACTGAGAGTTTTTTTGCCAAACCAATACCTGAGGACCAAGAAAGTGATGATGGAAATCCAAAAGATGACTTCTGCGAGAATCAAGAACATCCATTTATGGGCTAAAATGTAATCCATGGTTGTTGTCTCCCTTTACAAAGAGTGTGAAAACATGGTGAGCCACTTCATGTCGGCTTCCAGATGGAGGATTTTTCCCTCGATCAGGTACAGAATGTATTCATTGTCGCCGGTTGGATCGATACTTCTGCGCAGCCTTTGCAATTGAAAAATGGTTTGAATAATGAGCTCCTGTTGGCTTTTGATCATGTCGTGCAACGAATCAAAGCGGAGCTTCTTGGCGCACAGCAGCTTGAAGAAAAACTCGTCCTTCAACAATGTTTTTTCAACGGGCTGCAGAAGCCAGGCAGACAAATCTTCCTTTCCTTTATCGGAAATTTTGTAAACTTTCAGTTCGGAGGAGCCGTCCCTTGCCTCCTCAACCAGTCCGTCACGGACAAGCCGGTCAATGGTTGTATAGATTTGACCGGCATTCAGTTCCCATTGATGGTAAACCATACGCTCGAATGAAACCTTCAGATCGTAGCGGTGACGGGGTGCTTCCGATAACAAGGTCAATATCGCGTACTTCACAGACATAAAAACCCATTCCTTATTGTTTAGTCATGTTTAAGCGCTTGACCAAGTTTGTATCTCGCCGCCTTTTGGGCAGGAACGACAGCTGCCAGCAGACTGATCAGCAAACCGCTGAAGGTAGACAGCAACAGCGTATCTATAGAAATGACAAAGGAGGCGGCCGTGTCCTGCATGGTCAACGCATTTACATAAGTCATCGCGATTCCCAGAAGGGTGCCCATCAAGGTCCCGCATATTCCCATCACAACCGACTCGCTCACGATTGATGTTATGACTTGCCCGGAAGTAAACGCCACTGCCCTCATTACGCCAATCTCCCGCATCCGATTCATGACATTCATGATCAACGTATTGAGAATGCCTATCCCGACGACGGCGATGGAGATCATTAACAGGCCGTTGAACAGACTCTTTACGCCTGGAAGGGCGCGCTTTTGTTTTTCCAGCTCCTCGGATAAAGTCTGCACGCGCTCAAGATCAAACGGGAACGTATTCAGGAGAAAGTCCTTCACACTGGTTTCGGCAGCGCGATCCGCGACTGTAATCAAGCCTTTGTAGGCATTCGTTTCGGGGAACAGCTTGTCGAAATGGCTTTCTTCCATAAAAGCGGTATAACCGCCGTATTGAGAAGTGCTGACCTTGCCGAGCACGATCAGCTCTGTCGGTACGTTATTCCGGATGATTCGTATCGGATCGCCTGCTTTTCCGCCCCATTCGCGAAAAGCATAGTCGCCTAGCAATACCCCGTTCGGGTGCGCTTTCAGAAGCTGGAGCAAATCCGTATTTTTCCTTTGGGGATCATAAAACAACGGGTGTTTTTGGTACCAGTCCGGATTGGCACTGATGATGGTAAACCGGTTTGTTTTCTTGTCTCCACTCCATAGAACCTCTTTTTCTTTGTAAGCGGTGACGCCATGAATGCCTTCGAACTGTTGGATCGCATTCAGTTTCTCGGGAGTAAGTGGGGTTTCCGTGGACAACTGCAGGTTTCCCCCGAAGGAGTGATTCACCTCTGATTCAATGCTCGTTTCCATGGAAGCGAAGATGGAGGAGACGAACAGGCCTAGACAAATGACGAAGGCCAGGATGACCGACATGTTGGCCGAGCGATTGAGCGTGCGAAGAATGTTGTTGCTGGCGATCTTTCCCTCGTAGCCCATGAAGCCGATCCTTTTGAAAAAGCGCGTGAACAGGCTGAGTATGAACGGGAACAGCAGTGTGACCCCCGCCAATAAAAACAGGAGCGAGACAATGCTGTTCAAGAACACGCCAAATAACAGCACAATGCCAGCTACAACCCGATAGGTTGTTTTTTCCTTCTTTTGAGCAGGAACTTGTTTCAGCGTGGCGATCACATCGATTTTACTCGCATATGCAACCGGGATGTGCGCAGCGGCCAACGGGATGCACAAGCCCAAGATGATCGTGATCGGCAGAGCGATGGCAAACTCCGGCGAATAGCTGATGTTGGCTTGGAAGGAATGGAATAATCCTTTCTGCATTAGGGATGCCAGCCCCAACCCGAGAGGAATTCCAAAAATCAGCCCGAGCAAAGAAAGAATCAGAACCTCGCACAAAAACAGCTTTTTGATTTGTGAGGGGATGAAACCGACTGTTTTCATGACGGCAATCTCATTTTTTCGCTCCACCACGCTGACATACAAGGTGTTGTACAAAATAAAAGCACTGATTATCATAGACAGGCCGCCAATGGCATAAAGCATGAGATACAGCTCTTCCAGTTGATTGGTTTGTTTTTCGTCCAGCACAATTTTTTCCATGAAAACAGACGGATCGCTAATTTTATTGCCGATAGAGGCAAGAGCGGACTGTTCCTCCGCTGTATCGTTCAATTTTATGCGTATCTCCTGGACTTGGCCGGTCAGAGAGTACCATTGCTGGACTGTCTGGAGGGGAGCCAAAGCCCGCCAGCTTTTGCTGCTGGCTTCGTCCCAACTGCTTGGCCCTTCCAACAGCGGCGTGTCTTTGACAATCGCCGCGACAGGGACCTCCATATTGCCCGTAGGCAACTGCAAACGGACAAGATCCCCGGCGTTCTTTTTCCACAAGCCAGCAGTTGTTTGAGGGAGAATGATCCCCTCGTTTGCAAGGTTCCCGGAAACGGCCTCCAAAGTAAGCAGCTCGCTCCGGAGCGATGACAGACCCGTTATGCGCAAGCGTGTTTGGGCAAGGTTCTCGGGACCGCCCAAATCAAATCTTGCCTGCTTGTGAATGACGCCTATGGCGGCTTTTACGTTGCTGTCTTGCTGTATGTCGTCCAGGACGCTGCCGGAAAAGGTATGGCTGCTTGACTGTATGGAATAGTCTGCGTTTCCCGTGTAAAGCTTCAACCGTTCCATCGTCATCTTTTTGGCGGTCTCGACTGTGCTCACGACGGCAAAGATGCTGGATATTCCGATGAGGATGGACAGTATCGTAAAAAAGGAGCGCAGTTTATTACGTGTTAAGTAGCGCCAGGATACCCGCCAGTACATCATGCTTATCTCCTTCCTTGTGCTTGATATCCATTTCGATAACCCCATCCCTCAGGAAAATGATCCGATCAGCATAGCTGGCAGAGAAGACGTCGTGCGTCACCATGATGATCGTTAAACGGTCTTGCTGCTGCAAGGACAGCAGCAAATCCAGCACCTCTGTTCCCGTTTTTCGGTCGAGGTTGCCCGTAGGCTCATCGGCCAAAATAACGCTCGGTTTCATCGCAAGCGCTCTTGCGATTGACACCCGCTGCTGCTGGCCGCCGCTTAATTGCGAGGGGAAATTCCCTTCTTTTCCTTGAAGATGTACGGCTTTCACCAGGGAAGATACCGTTGCTTTCACCACCGATTTAGGTAGGCCTTCAGCTTCCATCGGGAACGCAATGTTTTCCTCGACGGTCATCGCAGGAAGCAATTGGTAGTTTTGAAAAACGAAGCCGACGTTTTTCCGGCGAAACAACGTTCGCTCTCGCTCCTGCAAGTCATGTATCGACTTTCCTCCAATGGAAACCTCTCCCGAATCCGGGGTATCCAGGCCACCCAACAGATTGAGCAGCGTACTTTTCCCCGAGCCAGATGGTCCCATGACGGCAACAAATTCACCCTGCGCAATTTCCAGATCAATCCCCTTTAGTACCTGAAAGGACGTTTCTCCTGTCTGATACCATTTCGTCAGGTTTTTTACCGTGATCATTGGTTACCTCCCAAGAAAGTATATACCGAGTATATACAGGGGGTCGTGGCATTATCAAGAGAAACATGCAAAAATAGGAAATCGAACACTTCCTGTTTTTCCTAACATGGTCACAACGATTCAATTCCACGGTAATCGTGTGGAAGTGAATTGTTGCGGGATTTACGGATGTATGAGAAAACCTCCCTTTGTATGATAGGGGTAAATTGCTGGGATAAAGGGGACTCATCATGAAAAGACGTGTGGTTGTGACCGGGATGGGTGTCGTTACGCCAATAGGAGTAACTATCAAAACATTTTGGGAAAACCTTGTACGGGGCGTGAGCGGGGTTGACTATATTCAGGCTTTTGATACCGAAGGGTTTCCGACGACTATCGGTGCAGAAGTGAAAGACCTTGACCTCGATGAATGGTTTACCCACAAAGAAAAGATACGGATGGAAAGCAATACGCAATATGCGATTATCGCCGCAAGGCAAGCCATTTCCCAGGCAAAGCTGGACATGAGTCAACTAGACCCCTACCGCGTGGGAGTCATTGTCGGAACAGGCATGGGGGGAACGAGGCTCATACTGGAGAACAACCGGGACCTGCTTCAGCACGGGTATCGAAAAGTCAGCTCTTACTTGGCATTTGCCTCGCTTGTGGAAGCCCCGACAAGCGAAATCTCGATGATGATAGGCGCAAAAGGAAAAAGCGGGGCCTGGGTAACCGCATGTGCAACAGGAAACAACTGTATCGGCGAAGGCTGCCGAGCGATTCAACACGGAGAAGCGGATGTTATGATTGCTGGCGGAACGGAAGGTCAATTCACGCCCATTGATTTGGCCTCTTTTTGTAAAATAAAGGCTTTATCCACCCGGAATGACAATCCGCAAGCGGCTAGCCGTCCTTTTGACAAGGACCGGGACGGCTTTGTGATTGGCGCGGGAGCGGGTATTGTTGTGCTGGAATCGGAGGAATCAGCCAAGAAAAGAGGGGCTACGATTCTCGCGGAAATAGCGGGATACGGCTCCACCACAGATGCCTATCACGTCACGGCGCCTGATCCGGAAGCGAAAGGTGCGATTATGGCGATGAAAAATGCAATGGCGGATGCCAATGTTTCGCCTGCTGACATCGACTACATCAGTGCCCACGGTTCCAGTACGCGATTGAACGATCAAATCGAAACGCTCGCGATAAAGAAACTTTTTGGCGAAAAGGCCAGGTCCATTCCCGTCAGCTCCATCAAGTCGATGACAGGGCATTTGCTTGCCGGGTCCGGTTCAGTCGAGCTGATTGCCTGCATCCTGGCTCTTCAGCATCAAATCGTGCCGCCAACCATTAATCACCATCAGCCTGATGAAGGATTCGATCTCAACTATGTGCCAAATGAGGCGCAGGCGCATCGGGTGCGGACCGTTTTGAACAACTCGTTTGGTTTCGGCGGGTACAATGCTTGTATCGTCGTCAAAGAATGGCAAGGGTAAGTTGTCGGATCGGAGGGAGAGGAAGAGCAATGAGTGTGATCAATCTACGGGAAAAACACGTGAATATAGAGCAGTTTCCGAACATGGACGCATGCATTCATCATTTAATCGAACGACAGGCAGCGCTGACGCCTGATCAGACCGCAGTCATGTATGAAGAAACCGGGCTCAGTTATCGGCAGCTTAACGAAAAAGCAAATCAGTTTGCGCATTACCTCGTGACATGCGGGCTGCAGATAGAAGAGCCTGTTGCTGTTTGCATGGACCGCTCTCTGGAGATGGTCATTGTATTGCTGGGCGTGTTGAAAGCGGGAGGCGCCTATGTTCCGATTGACCCGAATTATCCGCAAAAGCGCGTGGAATACATGCTGACGGATGCGAAGGCCCCCATCGTTGTCACTTCCAAGAGCAGGGAAGGGATCCTGGCAAAACAGTCTTTGGGGGATGCGACGCTGATTGTTGCCGACAAGAGCGGGGAATGGCAGGAGCAGCCTGCAACGAATCTTGACCTTCCGATAACTGCCGACAATCTCATGTACATGATTTATACGTCCGGTTCCACGGGAAATCCCAAAGGGGTCATGAATACACACCGGGCTCTAAACAACCGGCTGCAGTGGATGCAAAAAGAGTTTCGATTAAACAGTTCCGACCGCATCCTGCAAAAAACGCCGTTCAGCTTCGACGTCTCCGTCTGGGAATTTTTTTGGCCGCTTCTTGCCGGGGCAACCCTTGTCATGGCCAGACCGGAAGCGCATAAAGATCCCGAATACCTGATCCACACCATCCAAACGATGAACATTACGACCATGCACTTCGTACCGTCGATGCTGCAAATTTTTTTGGATGTTTATCAAACGGGTACGCCGCTTCCGTCTCTCAAGCGGATTATTTGCAGCGGAGAAGCACTGACGAAGTCGATGGAGCTCGCTTTCTTCGCAAAATTTGACCAGGTGGAGCTGTACAACTTATACGGTCCCACAGAAGCAGCAATCGACGTCACCTACTGGAAGTGTACAGGCGACAAGCATGAAAAGTCGGTGCCCATCGGTTTTCCGATCAGCAATATTCACCTGCTGATTCTGGATGGGGACAAGCTGATAACGGAGCCGGGGATAGCAGGCGAACTGCATATCGGAGGAATTGGGCTTGCGAGAGGCTATCATAACAAACCGGAGCTGACAGCGGAGAAATTTATTGCCGATCCCTTCCGAGAAGGGGGACGCTTGTATAAAACCGGCGATTTGTGTAAATACCGCGAAGACGGTGCAATCGAGTATATCGGCAGGGTCGATTTTCAGGTAAAGATACGCGGATACCGGATTGAACTGGGGGAAATTGAAGCGGCACTGGAGCGTTTGCCCTATATCAAACAGTGTGTCGTCACTGCCATTCGCGAAGGCGACAACACCTACCTCGCCGCGTACGTGACGGTCCCGGACGACGAGAAATGGGAAGAGAGTCGCGTTCGCGAACAAATCGCGGAGCAACTGCCCGACTACATGATTCCAGCCTTTTTCGTCCGTCTGGATGCATTCCCTTTATCGGCCAACGGAAAGGTTGATCGAAACAGTCTGCCCGCCCCTCAAAAAAGCGGGTTTGTTCCTGCAGACTGTCAACCAAAGACCGAGATCGAAAAACTAGTCGCTTCGTTTTGGAAAGAGCTTTTGTCATTGGACGAAGTAAGTATTGACACGCCGTTTCTCCACGCAGGGGGCAATTCGCTTTTCGCTGCCCGGCTTGTGGCTCGCGTAAAACAGCGGTTCCAGATTCCGCTTGCTTTGAAAGATGTCTTTCAGCATCCAACCATTTATGAATTGAGCAAATTTATCGAGTCACAGTCTTGCATCGCGGAAGAGCCGAATTTGCTGCCGGCCGGAAACAAGGAGCAGAAGAGAGACTTGTCGTTTGCACAAAAGCGGCTCTGGTTTATCAATGAATGGCAAGGAACCAGTTCCTTGTACAACCTGCCCAACTATTTTGAAATAACGGGACCTCTAGACTACGATGCGTTTGTTGCCAGCCTGGAGTCTGTGCTGGCCCGTCATGAAGTGTTGAGGGCCAACTTTTTCGAGGAGGATGGCCGTCCTTTCCAGATTGTTGATGCCTCAAAAAAGAGCAATCTGGAGCTTGTCTCTTTATCCGGGCTGCCATACGAATCAGCCAGGCAAACAGCTCTTCAGGCGATGGCGGAAGACGCGAGGATCCCGTTCGACCTGACTTCCGATCCGCTATACCGGTTTAAGCTGTATCATCTGGCGGATAATCGGCATCTCTTTTACTACAATGTCCATCATATCGTCTGGGACGGCTGGTCGAATTACGTGTTCCAATCCGACCTGCTCAAGAAATACAACGACATGACGGGCGGGACGGACTGTGAGGCGCAGGAAGGCCGGGAAGGGCATGTCATTCAATACAGCGACTATGTGTGCTGGCAGAATGCTTTTATCGATTCCCCCGTTTATCGGGAGCAGATGGATTTTTGGAAAAAGCAGCTTGCAACCGAGGCCCCGTCTATCAAGCTGATGGCGAATCAGAAAAAAACACGTCCCGATTCTCATGATGGGGCAGTAAGTATGTTCCGGATCCCGAATGAACTGTTGGAGCAATTGAAGGCGTTTTGCAAACAACATCATACGACCCCGTTCATGGCGATGCTTTCGCTCTTTACACTGTTGATTTATCGCTTGTCGCAGGAAAAAGACATTGCGATTGGTACGACTTCCGCAGGGCGGAATCACGCCAAGCTGGAGGGGTTAATCGGCTTTTTCGTAAACACGTTGGTGATCCGAAATGAAATCCGCGAAGGCTCCAGCTTTTCAGAGCTTGTACAGCAGGTAAGCGACACTGCGGTAAAAGCATTCTCATATGGCGACGTCCCGTTTGACAAGGTGGTGGAAGAGCTTCAACCGCAGCGTTCTGTCAACCGGCAGCCTCTGTTTCAATATATGTTCAGCTTCCAGGACTTTTCGTTTGAGTTTGACCATGGAAAGAACCTGACTGTCAGCGAACCGGTTCCCCTCCATAACCAGACTGCCAAGTTTGATCTGACGCTGTTTATCGAACGGAGCGGCGACGAATATATCGGGAAATGGGAGTATCGGACCGATTTGTATCAGGAAGAGACGATCGAGCGGTTTAGTTCGCATTTTCTGCAGCTTTGCCGGGGAGTGCTGGAACAGCCGTTCATTCCTGTTGAACAGGTTCCCGTGATGAGCGAGACGGAAAAACGGTTCATGATCCACACGTTTAATGAGACGGCCTACGAGTTCCCGGATGTTGCCCTGCACGAATGGTTTGAAGCCCAAGCGAAGCGGACGCCGGACAACATCGCCGCCGAGTATGAAGGGGAGTGCCTGACTTACAAAGAGCTGGATGAAAAGGCGAATCAGCTTGCTCACTTGCTGCGGGAAAAGGGCGTAACGGTCGACACGCCGGTGGGGGTATGCATGGAGCGCTCCTTGGAGCTGATCGTGTCCATCATGGGAATTTTGAAGGCGGGTGGAGCTTATCTGCCAATCGATACGGAAGTCCCCTGGGAACGGGCTTACGCCATTTTGCGGGATGCGCAGGCTTCGATTTGCCTGACACAGCCGGGGACAAGTCTGCAGGAAGGAACAGATATCGAACTGCTTTCCTATTTGCTGCACGAGAGCCTTTTGGACGGATATCCAGTCACGAAGCCGGATGTTTCCGTCACTCCGGAGAATCTCGTATCCATCTATTACACGTCAGGCTCGACCGGAAAGCCAAAAGGTGTCAGCAACACGCATAAAGGCTGGGTCAACCGGATGAACTGGATGCAGAACAAGCATCGTTTGAAGGCGCATGAAGTCGTACTGCAAAAGACGATTTTGACGTTTGACGATTCCGCCGTTGAAATTTTCTGGCCATTGACCGTCGGAGCGAAGATCGCGTTTCTTCCCAAGGGAGCGCACCGGGATCCTGTCAGCATCATCGAATATGCGATAAAGCACAATGTTTCTTTGCTTCAGTTTGTTCCGAGCATGCTGAAAATGGTCCTGGAGCAAATCACTCCTCTTCAGAGACGACAACTGACAAACCTGCGCATTGTCGTGTCCAGCGGAGAAGCATTGCACGCCGACGTGGTCCGCTCGTTCTATGAAAGGATGCCGGGCAAGCTGTTTAACACATGGGGGGCAACGGAGGTTTCTATTGATTCCACCTGCTATGATTGCGAGCCTGAGCCGGAGAACGGCTCGGAAATCGTTTCCGTAGGACGTCCGATAGACAATAACCGCATCTATGTTCTGGACAAGTTCCTGGAACCGGTTCCGCCAGGCGTCCCTGGTGATTTGTATATTGCCGGCACAGGCTTGGCCAGAGGATATATCAACAATCCGGAGAGAACGAGTCAGTCCTTTATCCCCGATCCGTTTTATCCGGGAGAGTGCATGTACCGGACAGGCGACAGAGGGTACTTCAAGCCGGATGGAAACATTATGTTCCTCGGCCGTCAGGACAATCAAATCAAGCTGAGAGGAATGCGGGTCGAGCTTGGAGAGATCGAAACCACGCTCAGGTCCATCGACGGGGTTTCCGGGGCTGTGGTCATCGTGCATAAAACCGAGAGCGACGTCCAATATTTGGCTGCTTACTACACGTCCGCAAAAGGCAATATTCCGCCCGGCGCATTGAAGCATGAGCTGAAAAAGGTGCTGCCGGAGTACATGGTACCGAGCTATTACGTACAAGTACAGGCATTCCCGCTAAATGCCAACGGGAAAATCGACCGGCAGCAGCTGCCCAAGCCAACCGAACGCGATCTGGCTTCCGCCGGCGCTTACGTCGCCCCGAAAAACGATAGAGAACAAGCCATTTTATCTATTTGGCGTGAGAAATTAGGAGTGCAAAAAACGGGTGTCCAGGATAACTTTTTCGAATTAGGCGGCCATTCTTTACTAGCGGTGCAGATTATTTCAGAAATCAACAAAAAATGCGGGTCAAAGCTTTACGTGAAAGACTTGTTTGAAAATCCAACGGTTGAAACATTGGCTGGCGTTTTGGAAAGACGCGCGACCAGCGACGCAAACAGTCCGGTTACCCAGGCCGCTGACCGCGATCAGCAATTCCCCCTGTCGGATTCGCAAAAGCGGGTTTGGTTTTTGGATCAGCTCTATCAAGACACCAAATACAACATGCCGCTGGTTTTGAAATTCCACGGGTCTGCTGATGCGGAAAGATTGCGCGATTGCCTCAACCAACTGATCGCCCGACATGAATCGCTGCGTACCGCTTTCCGCAATAAAAACGGGGAGCCCGTGCAGATCATCCTGCCCCAGGCCGACATTTCTCTGCAGGTGGAGGAGTGGGGAGAGCAGGAGTTGCAGCGGATTGTGCGACGTGAGACGTCCATTCCGTTTGATCTCGCTGCGGCACCTTTGGCAAGAGCTCATCTGGTGAAAGGGAAGTCAGCCGATGTGCTGATTCTCGTCTTCCATCATATTATCTGTGATGGCTGGTCACTAAAGGTAATCAAGGAAGAACTGCTCAAGCTGTATGGCGGCGAAGAAACGTTTTTGGACGATCAACCTGTACAATATGTCGACTACCTTTTAAGACACAATCATTTTATCAATCAGGCCGAGTACCAGGATCAGCTTTCCTATTGGATCAAAAAGTTTGACGGAGAGATTCCGCTGCTGCAGCTTCCCATGAACAGACGGCGACAAAGGGAGGGCGAGGTAGAGAATGAAACGCTGAGAACAGCCTTGTCTCCAAAAGTCTCAGCAGATATCAAAGCGTTCAGCCAGCAGCGAAGGGTCACTCCCTTTATGACGATGCTGTCTGTTTTCGGCCTGCTGCTGTCCAGACTGTCCCAGCAAAACGATCTTGTCATCGGAACTCCCGTAGTCAATCGGAATTCTTCTGAATTGGAGCAATCGGTGGGACTTTACCTCAATACGCTGCCGTTGCGGCTGGTTCTGGACCAACATGCAGCCTACAGGGACGTATTGGACCAGACAAAACAAACAGTGCTCGAGGCGTTTGCCAATCAAGATATTCCGTTTGAAAAAATTGTGGAAGTAGTGAATCCGAATCGAAATCTAAACCAAAATCCGCTGTTTGATGTGTTGATCAATTACCGCAATTTTGAAGAACTCAAAACATCTGTCACCCAGAACCTGTTGGTTGAAGAAATCGAACAGGACGAAATCGAATCGAAATTTTTCATGACGCTCTACATTGAAGAAACAAGCAGCGGCTTCCAACTGGCGCTGGCCTATCAAAACCATTTGTTTGAAAAGGCGAGAATGCAGGAATTCCTCAATCAATTCGTTCACCTGCTAAAGCAAGCCATCCAGTCGCCGGATCTGGCTGTCGGGTCCTTTTCGCTGGTGACGCCGGAAGCAAAGAGGATTTTGCCTGATCCTGCAGAAAGCCTGCGGACGATCAAGTTTCCGCGCATCACGCGGAACATAAAGCATTGGAGCGAGCAAATCCCCCAACAGATCGCCGTGGAAGATGCGGGTACAAGCTATACCTATCGGCAGTTGTTCCAGGATTCCATGCAGATTGCCAATGGCTTGCGCAGGCGAGGGGTAAAATCGGGGGATGTCGTCGCGCTGTATGGGGACAGAAGCTATGAAATGGTCGCCGCCATGATCGGCGTACATTTGGCAGATGCCGTTTTTATGAACCTGGACACGCAGTTGCCTGTCAAAAGAATGGAGTCGATGCTGCAAAGCGCAAATCCGCGCCTGATGCTGACCGCCGGGCCTCTTCAGCCGACGCATCAAGGCACGGAATCGAAGCTGCCTGCCTATAAAGTAAGTGAGCTGATCAGTGACAAGACAGAGGAAAACGAAGGCTTTGCACCGGAAGAGGCTTGCGGGTATGCCTATATTTTCTTTACTTCCGGAACGACAGGGGAGCCAAAGGGCATTCTGGGCACGCATAATGGCTTGGCGCATTTCCTGGATTGGCAGCGAAACCAGTTTGCCGTGACACCGGCGGATCGCAGCGCGCAGTTAACCAATAGTACATTTGACGTGTTTTTGCGGGATGTCTTTTTGCCTCTGACAAGCGGCGCTACACTCGTCATTCCTTCCAGGCAGGAGACGGAAATCGTCGATTGGCTCGCCGAGAAAAGGATAACGCTGCTTCATGCGGTGCCGTCACTGGCCGACCATTGGTTGTCGCAGTCGAAAAACGTCAAGCATCTGCATACGCTCAGGCATATATTTTTCGCAGGCGAACCATTGACGGGCGCTCTGGTTCGTTCCTGGCGGAAAGTGACCGATGCGCAAATCAATAACTTCTATGGCCAAACCGAAACAACGATGGCGAAATGCTTCCATATCGTGCCGGAGGAATTCTGCGAGGAAGTGATCCCGATAGGAAAGCCGATTCCGGATACGCAATTGCTCGTTGTCAATCAGCAGAATCAACTGTGCGGGGTTGGGGAACCAGGAGAGATCGTTGTTAGAACCCCCTATCGGACGGCCGGTTACCTGGACAAGCAAGCAGAGCCGTTTACGCCAAATTTCTTCCGTCCGCAAGACGATGACCGTTTGTACCGTACCGGCGATCTCGGCTTGTATCGTCCCGATGGAAGCCTGGAGATTATGGGGCGGGCAGACGATCAAATCAAGATCAGAGGCGTTCGCATCCATAAAAATGAAATAGCTGCGGCGATTTTGCGGCAGACCGACGCAAAACAGTGCGTGATCATGGACACGATGGAGGCCGGCCAAATCCAGCTGCATGCCTACATTGTGATGGAAGGCAAGCGCAAGCTGCATTCCGAACTGCTGCGGAAGCAGTTGCGCCATGAATTGCCCCTCGCCATGATCCCGAACCGGTTTATGCAGATCGACGAGGTGCCTGTAACCAAAAACGGCAAGGTCGATCGAAAGAAACTGGCTGCCATGCGAGCTGCCGAAGCTGGCAACGAGAACGATCACTTGCAAAACCCGGTAGAAGGGGAACTGAAGAAGATATGGCTTGAGCTGCTGCCTGTCTCATCCATTGGAGCAAGCAGTAACTTCTTTGAATGCGGGGGACATTCGCTTCTGATGGTGAAAATGATCGCCCGCATAAGCGAACGGCTTGGCTACGAGGCCAGCCTGATGGAAATTTTTGAGCATCCAACCATCCGAGAACTGGCTGCTTGCCTGCAAAAGAAGAAAAAGAAAAGCGATCTTCCCATTCAAAAAGTAACAAGGGTTAGACAAAAACTGTAATGTGTCCAACCCGTAAAGGAAGGGATAACATGTGCTCATTTTCAGCAGGAAATGAAGTATACTTGCTGCCATCTTCCTACGAACAAAACAGAATCTGGTTTTTTGAACAAATGGTCCCACATAGCGCAACCTATCATATTCCGCTGCAGCTAAAAATAACAGGAGAATTGAAGCCGGATGTCCTGACGAGAACACTTCAAAAAATCATCGAGCGACATGAAATTTTGCGAACCACTTTTGTTGAAATAGAAGGGGAACTGAAGCAAAAGGTTTCCCTTCAAGCTCCCCCCTTGACGCTTGAACCAAAAAGAATGGAGGAGTTGGAGCGGGAGCAGCCCTTTTCGGAATACCTCCAGAAATTTGCGTTGGAGCCTTTTGATTTGGAGAATGGCCCGTTAATCAAATTTCAGTTGATCGAAGTCAATCCAGGCTACCATTATCTGTTGATCAATATTCACCATATTATCTTTGATGCCTGGTCGCTGGAGGTTCTGAAAAAAGAACTGGTAACCATCTACCCGATGATCGAACAGGGCCGAGTCGAGAGATACGAGGAGCTTCCTTTGCAATACGCAGACTACGCAAACTGGCAAAGAGAGAGGCTGGAAGGAGAGCATTTGCAGAAAAAGCTGCACTTTTGGCAGCAGCATCTGGATCAAGTCCCTGCGTTGCTGGAGCTCCCGACCGACCGACCGAGACCCAAGGAACAGTCTTATGCGGGGGGCAATGTAAAATTTGAAATTCCCGGCGCCTTGGTCGAACCGATCAACATGTTTTGCCGATCCCATCAGGCCACTCATTACACCTTTTTTCTGGCCGTATTCAATGTGCTTCTCTACCGCTATACCGGGCAAAAAGACATTGTGATCGGTACGCCGATTGCCAACCGTTCTCATCCGTTTACGCAAGACCTGATCGGCTTTTTCGTCAATACGTTGCCGGTTCGGACCTTTATCCGACCGTACAGCAGCTTCCACAAAATCATCAAAGAAACGATCAAATCCTTTCTGCTGACGTATGAAAACAACGAGGTTCCTTTTGAAAAACTGGTACAGGAATTGAACCCGGACCGAGACAGCAGCTATCATCCGTTTTTCCAGGCGCTCTTTACTCTCCATGAGGGTCAGGAAGAGTATACAGACGTTCCATTTGCGATTGAAAACGAAAAGATCAATACGAATACGTCGAAGTTTGACCTGGTGCTGTACATTTCATGCGAAGGCGGGAAAATGTCAGGCGAGATCGAATTTAGCACCGATCTTTTCAATCGAAAAACAATCGAACGTTTTAGTCAGCACTACATAACGTTGATCAGAGAAATCTTGAGCAACCCGGAAAAGCCGATTTGTAAGCTGAATCTGTTAACGAAAGAGGAGAGGAAGAGGCTGCACTCCCAAAATCTGCTGCTTGCCAGGATGACTCCCCAGTTTATCCATACCCTGGTGGAGCAAAAGGGACGGCTGATGCCGGACAGGATTGCGGTCAAAGGGCATGAGCAAGCCTTTACATATAAAGAGCTGAATCAACGGTCAAATCAAATCGCACATGAGCTGGTCAGCCGAGGAGTTCAGCCGGGCAGCATCGTCGGCATTCGTCTGAAGCGATCACCCGAGCAAATCGCAGCTTTGCTGGGAGTGTTGAAAAGCGGCTGCGTGTATATGCCCGTCGATCCTGCGCTGCCGATTGAGCGGGTGAGAATCATGGCGGAAGATGCCCAATCGACTGTCATGATCACAGACGATCCCTTGTTCCATGCGTGGAAAGAGAACATGACGATTCTTGCGCCTCGGGACATTTTCGACAGGCAGCCTGCCGACGAGCTTGAAAGGACGCTTTCTCTTTGCCCCGAGGAAGCCTTGGCCTATGTCATTTATACGTCGGGAACGACAGGGAAGCCCAAGGGGGTCGGCATTACGCATGCGTCTCTGGTGAACCATATCACCGGTTTTCTTCAGGAGTTTCCGTTCAGCCCAGAGGAAAAGGTCCTCCAAAACATCGGGTGCAGCTTTGACCCGGCGATGACAGAGATTTTTTGTTCGCTGATCGGCGGGGGAACATTGGTAATCACCCACCCTGACAAGCAATTCGACACGGACTATTTGGGAGATTTGATCAGAGACGAACGGATTACGCGAGCCCAGCTTTTCCACAGCTTGCTGGAGAAACTGCTGGATCAGCCTGCGTTTACCCAAAACAGCCATCTCCGATATGTATTTACGGGCGGAGAGGCCTTGCAGCACAAGCTCGTTCGGAAATTTGCCGAAAACATGGACAGCGGGATTCCGCTGATTAACTTGTACGGACCGACAGAAGCGTGTGTGGCCGCAAGCTATTGGAAGTGCGACGCTGACCAGGACTGCTTGATTGCACCGATCGGCAAACCGTTCCCCCATTATCATCTCGTAGTGCTGGACGAACATTTTCAACCGGTCCCGCAAGGTGTCATCGGGGAGCTGTTTATCGGCGGGCCCGGTGTAGCCAAAGGGTACGTAAACAATCAAGAGCTGACGGAAAAGGCCTTTCCTCTGATCGACATAACGGGGACAGCGCAGCGATACTATCGTACCGGAGATTTGGTCAAACAACTCGACTCGGGAGATTATTTGTTTGTTTCGCGGAAAGATAGCCAAGTCAAAGTCAGGGGATTCCGCATTGAACTGGAAGAAATTCAACATGCGCTGCTGCAGCAGCCGGAAATCAGCGAGGCGGCCGTTCTGGTCGAAGAGGTGCACGGCGATAAAAAAATTTTCGCGTTTCTTGTCAAACAAACCGGGATGTCGCTTACGGCCAAGGAATTGAAAAAACGCCTAGCCACAAAACTGCCTCATTACATGATTCCGCACGTGGTCAACTGGCTGGACAAATTGCCGGTGACGCTTCACGGAAAGCTGGATAAAAGCCGGCTCTCGTTTGAAAAAAATGCGTTGGAAAGCGAAGAGAAAATACAGCCTCGAACCAAGCTGGAACAGCAGCTGGCTGCTATCTGGAGAGAAGTATTGCATGTAAGCGAGATCGGGATCAACGAAGACTTTTTTGATCTGGGAGGACATAGCATCAAAGTCATTGAGATCGTCGGTATGCTGCGAAAACGCATGAACGTAAGGCTTGCTCCTTCACATTTGTTTCTTTACAGAACCATTGAAGCTTTGGGCGAGTACTTGCAAGCGGAAGACGACACTCCAGATGACAGCGGGATTGTTGTGAAGCTGAAAGAAAGTCGCTGCGATGAACCCCCCTTGTTTCTGATTCATCCCGGGGGAGGAGGAACGATATGCTATGTTCCCCTCGTCAGGAATATTGATCGGGACATCAGCATGTACGGGATACAGTCACAAGGCTATGAGAAAAATACGGCCCCGCTCCATGATATAAGGGAGATGGCGGCCTTGTATGTAAAGGAAATGCAAAAGATTCAGCCCAAGGGACCGTACCAGCTCGCGGGGTGGTCGATGGGGGGAACCATCGCTGTTGAAATGGCCCGGATTCTGGAAGCAAACGGGGAACCGATCGTGTTTCTCGGTTTACTCGATGCGCATCCGTTTGATGAGGCAGCCACCAGGGAGCATCGCGAAGATCCGTTGACCGTGTGGGCAAGCAGCCTGTCGATTGATACGGAAACATTCGCCGGGCTTACTGAAACGGAAAAATGTCAGATGATTTTGGAAGCAGCGGTGCGAAGCAAGCGATTGCCGCCAAATGCCGAATTGGAAGACGTACATCGCATTATCAACGTCATGGCTGCCAATAACATGGCATGCGACCGCTACGTCTTCTCTGCCCCCATCAAAACGGATTTGCATATTCTCGCTTGCGAGGAGATCGATCCGAGCAACCCCCATGAGCTGGTTGACATCGAGAAGTGGAAAAAAAGAACGACGGGAAGGGTCTACACCTATTCCTTGAGAGGACACCACAACAATTTGATGGCATCTCCGCAGGTGGAACATGTAGGGAAAACAATCTCGGAAATTTTGAAATTGGAGCTGAGCTTATGCAAGCACGGTTGACCGGACGTGTGAAAAATTCACCGCATAACACTTATACTACGGCAGTGCTTTATCCCCAGTTTGAATATGAATTGCACCACTATTTCGACCATTACATTCAGATTGAAGCGGCTCTTTTGCGTTCGTACGAAACGGCAATGATTTTGACGAAAGAAGAGGTGCGTTCGCTTTTGAAAGCCATCCAGGGCATTACGAAAGAAACGCTGCTTCAATCATCAAAAGAAAATATGACGGACATGGCTTTCACGCTGGAGCGGTCGATTGAAAATCGGTTGGAACAACCTGTTGTCAAATGGCATATCGACCGGAGCCGCAACGATTTTCAAGCATGCGCGCAGCTCATGTATGCAAGGGAGCAGTGGGTCGCGCTGATCGAAAAAGTTCAGATGCTGCGGGATGTCATTTTGGATCGAGCAAACATGTACCATACGGTCATCATGCCGGGGTACACGCATTTTCAATCCGCGCAAATCATCAGTGTTTCCTTCTATCTGACAGCGATCAGCAAACACCTTCTGGAGACAGAAAAAAGGATGATTGCCGCATTGGAAGCGATGAACACATATTGTCCGCTTGGCTCCGGGGCAATGTCCGGACAGGAATATCCCGTGGACAACCTGCAATTGGCAAGGTCTTTGGGATTTACATCGTACATTGGCCATGCCCTGAGCGGGGTTGCTTCGCGGGACTGGCTGTTGGACATCGGGAGCTGCCTGGCTTTTTTTGCGAACAACATGAGCCGCTTCCTGACCGACCTGATGAACTGGGGGAGCAGCGAGTACCAATTTATTGACTTTCCCGACGAACTGGCCGGCATTTCATCCTCGATGCCCCAAAAGAGAAATTTTCCGATTTTGGAAAGAACCAGGGGAAAAACCGCCCATCTGCTCACATACTATGTCGATTTTTTGCTCGGCCAAAGAAACACGGCCTACAGCAATCTGGTGGAGGTTTCCAAGGAGGCGAGCAAAAACCTCCTCTCCCTGTTCCAGGAAATGCAAGTGCTGCTTGATTTACTCATGCTCGTATTTGAAAACATCCAGTTTCAAAGCGAAAAGATGAAGCAATGCTGCACAAAGGATTACTATGGGGGGTTTTCGCTGGCAAACCGGATCACGGAAAAAAGCGGAATACCGTATCGGCAGGCGCAGGTGATAGCCGGACAGTTTATCACCCAGTCGATCCAAGCCGGACAATCTCCACAGCATGTTTCTGTGGAAGTCTTGCAGGAGATTTGCCGTGAGCACGGCTTTGTCAATCGAATCACGCAGCAAGAGCTGCAATCGCTCTTTGGCTTACATGCTGCCTTAACCATGAAGCGATCGGCAGGATCTACAAACCCGGACGCAGTGAAGGACATGATTGTCTTGCAAACGCAAGAGGCCGCCCAATGCAAACAGGTATTCAGCAGAATTGCCACTGATCTGAAGCAGCAGCGGGAAGAGTTGGCCAGATGGATGACGTCTGAAGGTAAGGAGTATGACCGATGAGACTGAAAGTGGGGAAAGGGGAAGCTCATGGCACCTTTGGAGAGCTGCTGCAAGGTGTTTTGCCGAGCGGCCAGGACTTTTTGGTAACGTTTCCTGTCGAGAAGTACTCGACGTGCAAATATGTATGCTCAGCTCAGGATCAAGAGTTAAGCGTATATCCTGCGTGGAAGCGGAAGTCGCTTCATTTTGCCAAGAGAATCCTTGAGTATTACGGCTTGCCCGTCAAAGGCACATTGTATTTGGAAAGTCAGCTTCAGCAAGGAAAGGGGCTGGCGAGTTCGACGGCAGATATGATGGCGACTGTAAAAGCCATTGAATCCTGCCATGACATTGACATTCCTACCCAGGTGATCGAGGACATCCTTCGCGATATTGAGCCATCCGACGGGATTATGTACCCTGGCATCGTCTCTTATTACCACAAAGAAGTGAGATTGAGAGAACGGATAGGGGAGTGCCCTCCGTTTACCGTGATCGCCCTGGATGAGGGCGGCGAAGTAAATACGGTCGATTTCAATTGCCTGCCCAAGCCTTTCACAGAAGAAGACAGGCAAGAATATGCCGTGCTGCTTGAGAGGATAACCGCTGCCATACGTGCCCAGGATGCGGGGGGAATAGGAGCGGTCGCTACGAGAAGCGCGGAATTGAACCAGAAGCTGCATCCAAAGAAGACGTTTGCTCAGGTAAACAGAATTTGTCGGTCAATTGAAGGGGCGGGGATAGTTACGGCTCATAGCGGGACATTTATCGGCATCCTCCTTTCTGAAAATGACAGCGCCTATTATGAAAAAGTAAAAGAAGGGCTGTCTTTGTTGAAACAGTTGGGCTGCCCGACAGAAATATTCCAATCAATGTCCACTATGGAAAGAAAGAAGGTTTTGGTGTGATGGAGAAAAGCCTGATCGACCTGATTGGAAAGACGCCGCTAATCCGGCTGCGGCTGGATGGCAATAGTAAAGCTCCTGTATACGCAAAGCTGGAACTGTTGAATCCCTATGGCATGAAAGACAGGGTAGCCAAGGAAATGATTATGGCTGCCAAGAGAACCGGCGAGCTCCAGGATCATGCGCCGATCGTGGAAAGCTCGTCGGGAACGCTGGCCTTGGGCATTGCCATGATTGGCACATACCTGGGGCATGAAGTCCACATTGTCACCGACCCGCGCATTGATGAATTAACGCTAGGAAAACTCAGGGCGTTGGGGGCGCAGGTGCATATTGTGGAGAAAATGGAAGCGGATGGGGGCTGGCAAAAAGCAAGGCTGAATTATTTGCATGGTTTGCTGGACAAATATCCCCATGCATATTGGCCAAAGCAGTACGAGAATCCACAAAATCCGCTGGCCTATCGGCAGTTGGCGGATGACTTGGTACAAGAGCTGGGGCGCGTCGATTATCTCGTCGGTTCAGTAGGGAGTGGAGGCTCTCTATGCGGAACAGCCAAAGCATTGCGGGAAAGAAATCCCGATTTGACCGTCATCGCTGTCGATGCCGTAGGCAGCGTTATCTTCTACCAAACAGACAATCCCAAACGATTGCAAAGCGGCCTGGGCAACAGCTTGCGCTCGCCCAATGTTGATTTCTCTGTCATCGATGAAGTTCACTGGTTGAATGACGAAGAAGCTTTCACATGGACGCGGGAGCTCGCCGTTCAGGAAAAAATCTTTGCGGGGAACAGTTCAGGCAGCGTGTACGCCGTATCAAGGTGGCTGAGTAGCCAGGTATCGGAACAGTCAGTGATTGCCTGCATCTTCCCGGACAGAGGGGATCGCTATCTTCACTCGATTTACAGCGATGATTTTTTCAACGCCCACCAATTGAAAAAGGAGAGCTTGCGTGTTTCGCCTGCTCGCATTGAAGAATTAAAGGATGTCTCCGAATGGACGTACTTTCACTTTAACAAGGGGAAATTTGGACATGAAGCGAAAACTGCTGTTTATTGAGTCAAATACAACCGGAACAGGCATGCTTGCCTTGCAGCGAACAAAGGAACTGGGATATGATCCGGTGCTGTTGACCAGTGAACCGAACCGCTATGAGGGCTTGCGCGACCAAAGCTGCGAGATCGTCGTGTGCGATACAAACGATCCGGAAAAACTGGCAGAAACGATTCCGCTTCATTTTAAACGGGAGGACATCGCGGGCATAACGACGACCAGCGAATATTACATTTATACAGTCGCGCTTCTGGCCAAGCGATTTGGATGGCGCGGCAACCCGCCCATTGCGATGAAAACGTGCAGGAACAAGGCGGCTGTCCGCGCCTTGCTGCGGGACCTTCCTGAGCTTTACCAGCCCTGGTTTTTTACTGTCGACCATGTACAGCAGTTGGAGGAAATCAAGCAGCATATCAAATTCCCGTGCATAGTCAAGCCAGTCGATGACAGTGGGTCCAACCAGGTCGTAAAATGCCTTTCCTTTACGGAGCTGCACGGGCAGGTGAAGGAGATATTGGCGGTGAAACGAAATGTCCGCCAACAACCGACCGCTCAAGTCGCTTTGATCGAAGAGTACGTGGAGGGACCGGAGTACAGTGTCGAGGTTTTTTCATATGAGGGGCGACACTCCATCATCGGCATAACGGATAAGAGCATCGGGGGAGAGCCCTATTGTATCGAAACTGGCCATATTTTCCCGTCCCTGGCTTCAAATCGAATCAAAACGGTCGTGGAAACGGGAGTGCTGTCCATGCTGAAAAAGCTGGATTGGCGCTTCGGGCCGTGCCATCTGGAAATCAAAATCGTAGACGAAAAGCTATTCCTTGTAGAGTGCAATGGACGATTGGCCGGGGGGATGATTCCCGAACTGATTCGGCATGCGACCGGTATGGATGTGTTAAAGGAACAACTCAAAGCTGCGGTTGGCTTGTCCCCTGAGCTTGGCAGCCAGCCTCTACAATATGCAGGGATTCGCTTTCTGATCCCAAAAGAAGCGGGAGAAATTCAGGAGGTGACCGGCATCGAACAGCTTCGGCAACTGCCGGGTGTGAAGGAAGTCGTATGCAGGGCAGAGCCGGGAAAGCTGGTGCAAAGAGTCGTAAATGCGTACGGACGACTGGGCTACATCATTGCGGCTGCAGCAGATGGAAAAGAGCTGCATCAGCTGTTGAGTCAAATGGACAATGTGGAAGTAAAGATGAAGGAGCGTGTGTCTGTTGCTGAATTTTCTGAGTGACACGGTTACCCTGCCGACGCAGGAAATGATGGATGCCATTCAACATGCCATGCTGGGAGACGACGTGTACGGGCAGGATCAAACTGTGAATGAACTGGAGCGATTGGCCGCCAACATGCTGGGGATGGAAGCGGCCTGCTTTATGCCAAGCGGTACAATGGCAAACTTGGCTTCCATAATGGCCCATTGTCCTCGCGGCTCCAAGGTGCTGGTTGGCAATGAATCAGACATCTATATTTACGAAGCCGGCGGCGCCTCCGTTTGCGGCGGGATTGTATACGAGCCGATACCTACTCAGGCGGATGGACGACTATTGCTGCACGATCTTGCAAAGGCGTTTCCGTTTGATGAAGAGGATCCTCAGTTTGCTTTGCCTTCTTTAATTTGTCTGGAAAATACCCACAATCGTTGCGGCGGAAAAGTTTTGCCGATCGCTTATTTGCAAGAGGTAAAGGAATTTGCGGCGGAACGCAATGTTCCTGTCCACATGGATGGTGCCCGTATTTTTAATGCGGCAGTTGCCCTCGATCTGGACGTAAGAGAAATCGCTCGATATGCCGATTCGGTTCAATTTTGTTTGTCAAAAGGATTGTCTGCCCCAATTGGTTCGATTGCAGCAGGAACTCAGTCTCATATAAACAAAGTGAGAAAAATAAGAAAGATGTTGGGCGGAGGAATGAGGCAAGCAGGGATTGCTGCGGCGCCTGGTATTATAGCGTTACATACGATGGTTGCAAGGTTGGATCAGGATCACAGGCATGCAAAACAATTGGCCGATGGATTGGCAAGGATCAACGGAATCGAATTGGATGTCCAGCAGGTGCAAACAAACATCGTCATCTTTCGAGTAACCGATCCTCGTTATTCTTGGGATTCATTTTTGCAAACGGCAAAGTCTCGTGGCGTGATTTTTTCAGAGATGGGCTATGGAAGGATTAGAGCGGTTGTTCATAGACATATAACGACTGATGATATTAATAGAGCGGTTCAAGTAGTGGAAGAGATGATGAAGAAAGGCCCATTTTAGCATACTGATTTTCGGTATGCTCTATTTTTTGTCCCTGTTTCTTTACTGAGTGCAGGTCCGAAATGCGTTTGCACAAATCTTGGGCCTTTTGCAAAATGATGTGGCCTTGATCGGTTTCTCCAAGCTTGAAATGGATTTCGGCAAGGGTTTTTGCCGCTTGGACGTACAATTGCTCGCGAAGTTCAAATTTGAAGATGGAAACGGCATGCTCCAGATACTCTCTGGCATGCTCCAGGTTGCCCGCATTGCTATACACAATGCCCAGCATATGGTAGATCTCTCCTGCCGAGTAGTGCAAGTGATGCGAATATAAGTAGAGAAGCAATCGATAGCCCAGCTCCAGGCAGAGATCATATCGTTTTTGGTGGTAGTGCATGTACGCCAGGTTGTAGCCTAATCTGGGGAAAAGGGTCTTGTCTTCTACGAAGGGTAGACTTTCCAATGCACTCATGCTATCTGTCAACAGGCGGTATGCCTCAGCCTTTTGATCCATCTCGATCAGAAGCAGCGCAAGCGAATTGGCAACATTGATGTCCAGTTCATTGACAATTTTGCCGCTTGAAATCAGCTTGCGAAACGTTTGCTCTGCTTTTCGCGGATGGCGGTCAATCCGGTAATACAGGATGCCTTTTTGCCATTCAATAAATTTCAAGAAGCTGCTGTCCCGAAAGCTTTTGTTCCTTTTAACAAATGTGATTGCTTCTTCGATGAGGTATTGCAGCGTGGTATAATCGTGGAAATAAAGACTTTCTCTACATAATCTATGAATTTTCGCAACAAAATGAATGAGCGTTTCGTTTTCATAGGTAAGCAAGTAATCGACCGGAATCTTCAATTTCAGACAGATGCTTTGCAAAATGTCCAAACGCGGTATATGGTTCCCCTTCTCAATCCGAAACAATGTGGATTCGTCACAAATGTCTTCGGCAACATACTTTCTGGAATAGCCCCGTTTCTCTCGAAAATACTGGATTTTATCCCCTATCGTTTTCATAGGTTGACTCCCTTTTTGATACTTACATGTAAAAAAATGCATGTTTGCATATACATTTTAACAGAATTCTTCCGTATATTTGAAGTAGAAATTTGAAAAGGTGGGATAAAAAATATGGAAAGTAAAAAGATGGCATACATGTTTCTTCAAAAATCGCAGCGGTTTCCTCGCGTCCCGGTCGCCGAAACGGACAGCAAATTAAAGGATTTTTCTTCCGTCCCGTTCATGCGTACATGCAAGTAGAGGTGAACATAGAATGGGTGTACGCAACATCTTAATCGTTGACGAGAGAGAAGGGAAGCAATCATTTTATTCGAATTTGCTGTCTGTAAAAAGGTACGCCTGTCATTTTTTGAACAACCAGGATTTACTCTCGGATCCCGTTTTTATGAAAAAGTTCGATCTTGTCATATTAAGTCTCACGAAGGATACTCTCTCGCTCCACATACAAAACAAGCATCCTCGAACGATTATCCTGCTGAGCACTAAATATAAGCATTACGCAAAATTTGTCCAAGGCGCCCAGGCCATCCTGATGAAGGAATGCCCCAGCGAACTCAAAATCGCCATCAATGTTGTGGAAAGAGGAAGCTGCTACTTCTCCAGCGAGTTCATGGATACGCTTTTTTCTGGCTGGAGGGCAGAGAAGACCGCAGACGATTTCGACATGGAGTTCCATTTGCCGGAAACATTGACAGAAATGGAGCTTCGCGTGGCTGAGGAACTGGCGAATGACAGAACCAATCAACAAATAGCGGATACCCTCTACCTCAGCAAGCGAACAGTGGAGTACCATATCGCCGCGTGCATGCAAAAATTGGGGGTAAAAAGCAGGGTTGGACTGGCTGTGAAGATGACAAAAGTAAATATGTTCAGGCAGATGCTGAACAAGCGAATACTTTGACAGGTCTTGCAAGTGGCAGACCGACGATGAACAGCTCTATCAGGAAAAATGGTAGAGCTGTTTATACTTTGCGGGAAATACGGGGGCATCGCTGTCGCAGCTTGCTTATGATGAAGATACATCTCTTATGCGGAGGGAAACAATGAGAGGTAATTTTGTCAGATTGCAGGCGCTCGAAGAAGAAGATTACAAGCTCTTCTCCCAATGGGTATGTCCATCCAAAGTAAGTGCTTTGGCAAGAGGGAGACAAGACTTTGCGACCGAGGATGAAATCAGAAAAGATATTGTAAACGGAAGCACCCGCTATGCCACAGTGGTAACTCATGACGGGAAAAAAATCGGATTTGTATCGTGGGAAACATTGAAATACGAAGGCAGCTACATGCTTGGCGGCGTGATTGGAGATCCCGAATTGTGGGATATGGGCTATGGCGCCGAAGCTTCTCTATTGCTCATGGACTACCTGTTCCATTTTAAAAATGCCCATAAAATTCAATTTATTAACGGTTTGCACAATATGCGGTCGGTTCGCTTTCTTATCAAGAATAAAGTGACGATCGAAGGAATCCTTCGCGATCATTTCTTCCTGGATGGCGAGTATCATGACGCAGTCATTTCTTCCATTTTGCGGGATGAATACTACGGCTACAGCGAACCGGAAGATATGATCCCGAAAAGCGAGAAGCAGAAGATTCGGGAGGAATTGTACGAGTATCTCCAAGGTTATTGGAAAGAAGAGTGTTTTCCAAAACTGTTGAAACAAGGTGAGAAAATTGGAAGATAAGCAAAAGGTAGTACTGGTAACAGGCGCTTCCAAGAGTCTTGGCAAAGCGATCGCAAGTCATTTCGCCAGTTCCGGAGACCGGGTCATTCTGGGATACAGAAGCTCGTTGGAAGAAGTCACACATGCGGTTGAGGAGATTAAAGCGAAAACCGGCAACGAGGCGGTTTCATTCGTGAAACTCGACGTGATCGACAGGCAGCAGGTGCAGGATGCCGTTTCAGAGATCATTGGACAATTCGGAAAAATAGACGTTCTCGTAAACAACGCGGGAGTCAGCTACGGAGGAGCGCTGATTCCGAGCAATCCTCTCGAAAAATGGGAGGAAATCGTCCAGATCAATGTCATGGGGACCATCAACTGCATCCACGCCGTTTCTTTTCACATGCTGCTGGAACAAAAGGGGGCAATCGTCAATATCGCTTCGGTAGCCGGCTTGATAGGGGTGGATCGTTTAAGCGCGTATAGTGCGAGTAAAGCAGGGGTTGTCGGGCTGACTCGTTCATTGGGGAAAGAATACGCCCCGTACAACGTGAGAGTGAATGCGGTTGCTCCCGGTTATACGGAAGATACTGGCATGGTTGAGCGCATTCCTGAAGAACAGATGAACGAATTCAAGAAGCGAATCGCCATGGGAAGGTTGGGAACAACCAGGGAAATAGCAGAGGCGGTTTCCTTTCTTGCATCGGACAAGGCCAGCTATATAACGGGGCAAACGCTTGTCGTCGATGGAGGCTATATGTAGAAAAGGAGCGTGAGAATCAATGAAAACGGCACTGATCTTTCCGCCTTTGGTGACATTGAAGCAGGGGAGCTTTTTGGACCTTTACGAGAGCTTTCCCAGTGTGCAGGCCAAGTTTGCAGAGGCCAGCGAAATTTTGGGCGTGGATCTTGCTGGCAAATTCTTTTTTGAAAGTGAAGCCATGACGAATACCGGTGTAATTGCCAGGCCCAGTATCGTCACAATCAGCACGGCACTGTTTGAATTGCTGCGGGAGGAGATCGGGCAGCCGGCGTTTTTCCTCGGTCCAAGCCTGGGACAAGTGACGGCTATTCATTGCGCAGGGGGATTATCCTTCCCGGAAACGCTTCGCTTGCTGAAAAAGTTGTGTGAAATGGAGGAAGAGGAGTTTCCTGACAAGCGATACGGCGTCTACTTCTTCTACAACATTGATATCGCTGTTCTTGAGCGTTTCATCCAAGAGCTTGCAGCGGAGGGCAGAGTTGTCGAGCCCTGTGTGACGGTAAACGCCACGCAAATGATCGTGAACGGTGATCGGGAGAGTCTGGAGCTGCTTACCAAAATGGTAAGTGCTTACGGCGGTCTGGGTGTCACGATCCCCTATGGCCCTCCTGGACATTGCTCGCTGCTTCACAACGTCAGGAGGCGTTTGGAACAAGAGGTGCTTCCATCTTTCACCTTCCGTTCTCCCAACGTGCCCTTGCTCAGCAACGTGAACGCTGAGGAAATTACCGACGCGGCTGGCTTGAAAACCGAACTGATCGAGCAATATACCAACAGCGTATGCTGGTATAAATGCCTGCAGCAATTGTGGAGGAAAGGTGTGGAAAAAGTAATCATGCTCGGTCCCGGAAACTTTATTCACAAGTCTTTGGGATTCACGGATATACCTTTTGCCGTTCAGAAGCTGCTGGACAGTCATGATATAGAAGCAGTCCTGGCAGCGAAGCAGAAGTAAGGAGGCCCGTACATGATTGGATTGGTATTGCCTGGTTTAGCTCCTTCAAGCTATGAAGAAGTAAAGGATTTTATCGAAACAAATCCCTATGCGAAAAAGCGTTTTCAAGAAGCAAGCGACATCATTGGGTACTCCTTGGCCGAGGCGTTTCGAGAGGCGAATGAAGAACAGCACGAAGTGTTTGAATCCGCCTTTTTGGCGAACTCAATTGCATTGCTCGATTATTTTTACGACCGGTACGGTTTGCAGCCACACTATTCGATCGGAGCAAGCTTTGGCGGAATGTCCGTTGCTGTTCAGTCAGCCGGCTTAACCTTTGCGGAGTCCATGTGGCTGACGCACGAAAGTGCGAAACACGCAAGAGGCTACTTCCAGCGAATGGATGGAGAGTACCACACTCATTTTATTTTCAATTTGTCCCTTGAGGAGACGGAGGAATTAATCAAAAGCTTCAACAGCAAGGGAATGGAGCTGGAGTTGGTGGGGCATCTGGAAAAAGTCGTTTGCTTATGTGCCGAGAAAAGCGTTGTTCAATCCTTAAAGGAAGTCATCAATCAAAGAAGCAAATGCTTTTCGTTACATACGATGAAACAGCCTATTCACAGCCGTTTGCTGACGGACTTAAAGCATCAGCTTCGGGACAAATACTATAGCCAGGTTGTCTTTAAGCCACTTCAATCCCCTATTATTTCCGATGTTGACGGTCACATTTACAAAGATCCCGAGGAGCTGAAACAAATGCTTCTGGATGGCTACGACCATCCCGTCAGATGGGATCTTGTAAGCAAATCCATGAAGCAAAAGCAGATCGAAACCGCATATGTGGTTGGTCCGCGGAATTTATTTACGCAACTGTTGAAATACGAATTTAAAACTGTTGGAATATCGCCTGACACAGTCATGCATCAGGTGGGTATTTCATGAGGTGTATTCCATGGCTCACGTATTAAAGTCGGATGAAACAAGCTACTCGAAGGAAAGGTTTCTGGGGGATATTCAAAGCTGTGTCGCCCAATTGAAGGGCAGTCAGATCACTGAAGAGGACAGGGTTATCGTCACAGTCGAGAACTCCTATGAATTTTTGATCGCCTTTTTCGCCCTGGTTGAAATAGGCTGTTCCATTGCTTTGGTTGATTGTATGGCGGATGCGCGGGAAATCAATGAAATTGCCCTGGATTCTGAGAGTCGATTATGCATTTCTGACCGTCCTTTGCTGCTGTCCGATCCGATCAGGACGTTACTGGTTTCGGAAATCGTGAGAGACGGGGGGAGGAATTCAGCCAGGGAACTGTCATTTTCAGCGTGGTCATCTAGAGAAGATGCCCTCATTCTTTATACGTCGGGTTCGACCGGTAAGCCTAAGGGGATTGTGAAGTCCGGCCATTCTTTTCTCTCCAACCTGGAGGAAAGCATGGAAATCATGAAATACAAAAGCGAGGACGTGCTGTTGCCCCTCATCCCGTTTACACATTTTTACGGATTGTCGATCGTTTTCATCTGGTGGCTTACGGGGTGCGACATGGTTTTATGCAATTACAAGAACATCCGCACCATTCTGAAAGCAGTAACGGAAAAAGGGGCCACCGTTGTAGACGGCATTCCTTCTACCTATTATATGTTGACCCAAATGTGCAAAAAGCGGGAAAAGGTGTGCGTAAAAGTAAGGGATTCCGCGGTCCGCATGTGGTGTGTGGGCGGGGCGCCGTTATCCAAGGAATTGGCCGAAAGCTTTTACGACTTGATAAAACAGCCGTTGTTGGACGGATATGGCTTGTCCGAAGTCGGCAATGTCGCTCTAAACACGGGGGATTTTCGGGAAGGCTGCGGAAAACCGCTTCCCAGTGTGAAGCTCAAAGTGGTGGACAATCAGGGTAATGAGCTTCCAGCCGGAGAAACAGGCGAAATCTATGTCAGCAGTCCGGGTGTCATGAAAGGGTACCTTCATTTGACTGAAAAGACTGAAGAAGTGCTGGCCGATGGGTGGTTCAAAACCAATGACTTGGGGTATCTGGATGAACACGGAAATCTGCATGTTCTGGGGAGAAAGGGAAACGAAATTGTACGCAAAGGCTATGTCATCTACCCGGCGCATATCGAGAACAGGCTGGAGAATGAATTGAAGCTCCGGGTGAGAGTCGTATCTCTTCAGGATGAGAAAAAGGGCGCATATATGATCCTTTTCGTTGAAACCAGGCAAACATTTACGCAGCAGATCGAGCAAGCGATCAATGAGGCGCTTGGGTCTATTTTAAAGCCGGACAAAATATTGTTTTTGCCCACTTTTCCTTATCGTCCAAATGGAAAGGTTGATTTTGTGGCATTGCAAAATCAGGCGGTTCAATGGAAGAACGCGAGAGAGGAGGAAGGGAAGTGCATGGTACAACAGTAGACCTGGAGCTGTCTATCCCGTTAAGCCAGCGCAGAGAAGCGATAACCCGCTGCATTCACTTCATCGAGACAAATCCGGAAATGCTCAGAGAGATCTTGACGGAAATCTCGACATACCAGACGGCGGAACTGGAGATTCAAGCATCATTGCGGGCTTTGAAAAATGCCTTCAACGAGGTGCACAACAATCGGCCTCCCCTCGTCAATCGAATGTCCGTGTTTATGCCTTCAAATGTCATTCTGTATTCGTACGTCTTGTATCTGCTGATTCCCTCGCTGTATATCAATCGTATTGAATTTCGCAGTTCTACTTCGGTGCTTCCTCAAGTAAGGAAACTTCACCATTTGCTGCAAAGCATACACCAACTGCCGCTGAGCTTATTGGAACTCTCCCATAAAGAATTCATGAAAGCGTCCGTCTTGCGTGCAGATGTTGTCGTTTTTACCGGTACGTATCAAAATGCGGAAAGCATCAAGTTCCAATTGGCAAAAACACAATTGTTTATCTTTTTTGGACAGGGAATCAATCCGTTTATCATATCCGAAACGGCTGATTTGGAAAAAGCGGTTCACGATCTCATCCAGGCCCGTTTATACAACACGGGACAAGACTGCATGGGACCGGATGTCGTTTATGTTTCAGAAACCATGAAGGATTCGTTTCTGTCTTTGTTGACAGCAAAGCTGGATGCGCTTAAATACGGCAGCAATGCAGACAAGGATTCCGCATACGGTCCCATACACTATACCGGAACGCTGGAAATGGTAGGCCAGCATCTCACCCAATACAGCGAGAAGATTGTGTACGGCGGGAGGATTGATTACCGGGATAAAGTCATTCAGCCGACAGTTCTCTTGAGCACCCTTGCAGATAAGGTAAAAATTGTCGAGTTTTTTTCACCTGTGTTTAATGTAGTCATCTACAGCAAAGAAGAAGATTTAAAACGGATCGTAACTCAGGAGTATTTTGTGGAAAGAGCACTGGGAGCGACCTTCTACGGCAGGTCAGACAGTCCGATCATTGAGATTCTCCGAAAAAAACATACCGTTTCCGTCAATGAAACACTGTTTGATATTGAAAATGGCAACTCTCCCTTCGGCGGCTATGGTCCCATGGCCAACTATGTGTCCTATCGCGGGGAATTGATCATCAAACCCATTTTGATTTCGCAAATCTTACATGAGTATTGGCAACGAGGTGACCAATGAACCAAATCAGTGTATACGAAGCAATCGCGCAGGGACTGCGAGCGTATGGAGTGGAGTTGGTGTTTGGGCTTCCCAATGACGAGCTTCATATTATGAATGCCATCGAGGATTGCGGAATTGAATTTTTGGTTGCCAAGGATCAGCGGAATGCCGTGTTTATGGCGACAGGCTACGCATTAGCCTCGCAAAAAACGGGCGTTTGCATCGTGGGAAAAGGCCCTGCCGTTTCCAACGTGATCACAGGCTTGTTGGAGGCAAACTCCCAAAGCTGCCCGCTGTTGATCATCTCATCAGGCACTTCAACGCGCTCATATGGAAATCAAAAAGCTTTTCAAGAAGCGGACCAAATGGCGTTCGTTTCCCCGCTGGTGAAATGGAGTCATCGCTTGGAGAACAAAGACGCGATTGGATGGGTTTTGCGAAAAGCGGTATTTATGGCTGCACAAGGAACACCCGGTCCGGTTTACGTCGAAATTCCCGAAGATATTGGCAGCGAGCTGCTTGATGAGGCAAAGCTGAATTTTTTTCCTCTCTCTGTCTCCAGACCGTTGCCAGAACCGTCTGGTATTAGGCTTGCATGTGAAAAGATCATGCTTGCCAAAAAGCCGGTGTTATTGCTGGGCGGAGGATGCAAACGGATCAAAACACGCGGCGTCCTGGAAGCACTCGCCGAACGAATGGGAGCTCTTGTCCTTGTCACGGCTTCAGGCAGAGGCAGTTTTGATGAAGAGCATCCACTGTTTTGCGGGCTGGCGGGGCTGTATCTGCACCGGCGTGTCAAAACGCTATTACACGAGGCGGACCTTGTGATTGCCATGGGCAGCAAGCTGGAGGAAACAGCTCTGTTTGGTTGGGAAGAGCAGCTCCAAGCGATGGACATCATTCAAGTGAATCTAAACGAAGAGCATTTTCATCTGGACTATAGCAGCATATACATGGTTGGCGATGTGGAAGCGGTCGCAAATGAGCTCCTCGCACATGTTCGGAAGCAGTCTGCGAACCGTGAATGGCAAATGGGGATAGAGCGCTGCAAGCGAGAGATGTTTTCGGAAAAAGCGGAAAGGCAGCGCGATTCCTCCCGGTTGAGAGTCGCGGATATTCTCGATGAACTGCAAGCACGCCTTCCTCCGAACAGCATCTACGTGCATGAAAACGGCTTGCAGGACATGTGGTCGTATTTCTTTCCGTACCTCGGGCTTGGCAAAGAGCAGAATGCCTTTGTTCCAAGCGAACAGACAAGCCTGGGCTTTGGGGCATGTGCCGCCATCGGGGTAGCCAAAGCCAAGCCGCGGCAGGCTGTCGTTGCATTCGTTGGAGATGGCGCATTTAATCTGTTCCGCAGCGATTTGCCAACAGCGTTAACCTATCGGATTCCGCTCATCTATGTGGTATTGAAAAACGGGGGCTACGGTTGGCTTGAATTCCAACATATCAATACGGGACGACAGGGGAAACCCCGATTTTTAAACCAGACCGTGCAGACGATGGACAGTCTTCATCCGAATTTGACGGTAATACGGCTGCAAAAACGTGAAGAGATCACACATGTTGTTGAGCAAGCTCTGAAAGAGTATGAGAAAAAGCAAATCGTCGTGATAGAAGCGGTTGTGTCGATTGATGACGTACCGGATCCCATAAAAAGACTACAGGGGGATTTTCCCGCAAAGGAGCTGGTGTAAATGAAAACAGGAACGTTAACGAAGCCATCCACTGTCAACCAAAGTGGGCTGTCCACTTCGTTTAGCATTCAAGGTTCAGGCTTTTACGTACCAGAAGACATTGTGACAAACGAGATGCTCACCCGAACCTTGGACACGACTGACGAATGGATTCAGGAAAAAACCGGGATTCGCGAGCGCAGGTATTTGCAAAACGATATGACCACATCTGATATGTGCGTACACGCCAGCTTGGATGCCATATGTGATGCAGGCATTGCGATGGAGGATCTCGATGCGATTGTCCTGTGTACCACGACCCCGGATCAACAGGTTCCTTCTACCGCTCTGATCGTCAAAGAGAAATTAGGTGCGAAAAACGCGATTCCCTTCGATTTAACGCAGGCAGCTTGTGCAGGAGGCATTTACTCCATCCTCTTTGCGTCTCATCTTTTGCAGAATCAGTTCATCAACAATGTGCTGGTTATCGGGGCAGAAGTCCTGTCGCGATACATCGATCCGGCAGACCGGATTACCAAGACGTTTTTTGGGGATGCTGCCGGAGCGATCCTCCTTCAAAAAACAGGCGAAGGCAGCGGATTGCTGGCATGGGATCTGGACTCTTCTTTAAACATGGCAGTCACCTTGCACGGCGGAGGTACTGCACGGATGCCAGAGGGAGCAGACTTGTTTACCAGCCATTTTATCAGGATGAACGGAAGAGAGGTCTGGAAGACGGCCACCCGAAACTTGCCCATCTCTATTCAAAATGCCGTGCAAAAGGCTGGATTGCAAGTATCGGATATCGATCACTTTATCCTGCATCAAGCCAATCTGAATATCATTAAGAAAACGATGCGGGCATTGGACGTGCCGATGGAGAAAACGACCGTAACCATTCAGGAGTATGGAAATACAGGGGCTGCTTCCCTTTTTTCCGCTCTGCATAAATCTTTGGAAGAAAAAGCGATTAAACCGGGGGATTATCTGGTGATATCCGCCATTGGCGCCGGATTTTTATGGGGTTCACTATGTGTAAAATATACAAAAAACCAGTAAAGGAGAATGACTTATGATCAAACAAAAGGTAAGAGAGAAGTTTCTGGAAGCGTATAAATTGAACGTTTCTTGGGAAGATGTGAACGATGATCAGGTATTGTTTGGTCCCGACTCGCCGTATGGCCTTGATTCCATGGACGTTTTGATGTTCATCAATCTGATCAAAAAGGAGTTTGATCTGGACATCGGTGCTGTCAATACAGACACGTTTAAAACGATAAACAGCATTGTGGCGTTTATTGAAAAGCAAAAGGGCATGCAGTTGTCGAAATGATGGCAGAAAGAAGGGGGACCTCCCCCTTTTTTTCATGAATGGCAATAGCTGCCTGGTCAAGCAGGCAAAGCCGTTTCAGATGGAGAACGTTTCTACATGCAAACTATCGTGAAGGAAGTAGGGAATCAATGGGAAAGAAGGTTGAAATCTATTGGCTTCATGTCGATGAAGAGGTACAGCCTGCGGAGCTGAATAGCTGTTTGGAAGTACTGGATCAAGAAGAAAAAGCGGTGTATGAGAGATATCGTGTCGATTTCAAAAAAGTGGAGTTTTTGCTGGGACGGATGTTGCTCAAGCGGATGATCGGACAAAAACTGGGAGTCCTCCCGCAAGAAGTCAGGTTTATCAAGAATGAGTACGGAAAGCTGTTCTTAGACAGCCGCAATGTGACGGGTAGTATAAAGCGACCGTTGTTTTTTAATTTATCCCATTCCGATCGGATGTTGGTATGCGCCATTTCCGAGATCGAGACGACGGGAATCGACGTTGAAGCGGCCAAGAAGGATTGCTGTTTTGAAGTAATGCGGAGTGTTTTCGTGCCAAAGGAAATAGCCTATGTGGAGCAGCAAGGTACACCTTCCATGAAGCGAGAAGCATTTTATCAGCTTTGGACGAGAAAGGAAGCAGTGATGAAGGCGCTTGGGAAAGGCTTCTCGCTTCCGCCTCTGTCTTTTTCAGTGCCGCTTGCCCGGGGCAGAGTCGACGAACAGTCGTTTTCCTATTATACATTTGCACCCATGGAAGGGTATATGGTTTCAGCAGTGGTAGAAAGAGAGGAAGAATCGGAAATCCTCTATGCAGTCGAAAGGGTCGCGTTTACAGAATTAAAAGCAAGCATGGGTTTCACACCATATCGCGGTGCATTCTATGGATAAAAACTCGACAGATTTTTTGTGCAAATTTTTCTTGTTGCATGCATGTGGATATGCAAAAAAACACCGATTTTGGACCCGGTGTTTTTTTGTATTGTTGAAAAAGGACCGTGGGACGCCAAAAAGCAAAAACATTTTCGGACAAAAGTGAAAGATTGCCGGGAGTTTCTCCGTCTATACAGTGACAAGGAGGTGGAACACAATTGGATGATCAGGCCGACGCACGTATTGAGCAGTGGTTTCTGGCATACAGCAGCGATATTTATCGTTTTCTCGCCTACTATACGGGACGAAAGGATATAGACGATCCTGTCCAAGAGACTTTCATTCGTGTCCTAGGTAGTCTCTTAGTAGGATGGATTTGCGCGTCCTAGTAATGAATAGTATCATCTGCTTATGTAAACGGGATGGAATGCTTGGCCCTTACGGCGCGCTGCATTTTTGATGCATATACGACAAACCCCCTCTGAGCTGCGGCAGCGAGGGATAGAGCGTGTCAAATAAAAAATGATTTGTGAAGAAAGAAAAAACTTCGTCAATTTTCGTGTTAAAAAAGGATGATGAACATGATTGAAAATGTAAGCCATATTACATTTGTGGTAAAAGATTTAGAGAAAACAACAGCATTGTATAAAGAATTGTTTGATGCTCAAGAAGTCTATTACAGCGGAGACAAGACACACTCGTTATCACGAGAACGATTTTTCATTATCGGTGGCCAGTGGATCGCTGTCATGGAAAATAAAGAAATCGTAAACCGAACCTATCATCATGTGGCGTTCAAAATCAAAGAAGAAGACATTGACTACTATCTCGATAAAATCAAAGCGTTACACCTGGAAATGAAACCTCCTCGCCCAAGGATCAAGGGAGAAGGATACTCCATCTATTTCTATGATTACGATAACAACCTGTTTGAATTGCACACCGGTACATTGGAGGAACGATTATCCGCTTACAGGGAAGTCGATCACCATGAATAAAAAAAGCTCGGCAAAAAACCGAGCTTTTTCTTTTACATGCCCTCTAGTTTGTCTGCAATCTGAGACTGCCGAATCGGGCAGTCTT
Organism: Brevibacillus sp. LEMMJ03; assembly: GCF_007197875.1. Taxonomy (NCBI): domain Bacteria; kingdom Bacillati; phylum Bacillota; class Bacilli; order Caryophanales; family Paenibacillaceae; genus Brevibacillus; species Brevibacillus sp. LEMMJ03. The sequence continues at coordinate 197,716 of NZ_VKJN01000001.1, forward strand.
TTTCTCAGACGAAGAAGAAGGCGGTGCCGAGGATCACGTAGACGGTCAGGAGGAGAACGCCTTCGTACCAGTTGGTGGCGCCGTCTTTGGTGATCGAAATGGTGATAAAGGTGGCGACGCCGATCGCGGCCAGCTCAAACGGCGTAAACACGATGTCCATGGGCTGCCCCAACAGCAGGCTGATAAGCACCAGCGTCGGCGCCACAAAGAGGGCGATCTGCAGGCTGGAGCCGATGGCGATCTCCACTGCCGCGCCGATCCGCCCCTTCATGGCCAGAAGCAGGGCAGCGCTGTGCTCGGCGGCGTTTCCGATAATGGCGATGACGAACGCACCGACAAACAGCTCCGACCACCCCAGCGAATGGGAGACCTGTTCGACGCTGTGGACCAGCCATTCGGAGACGATGGCGACGAAGACCGTGGACAGGGCGAGCATCAGGATGGAGACGCCTTTGGACCACACCGCTTCGCTCTCGTGCGGCTCGATGTCGGACAGGAATTCCCGGTGGGTCACCATGGAGAAGATCAGCCACAGCACATAGGCAAGGATCAGGACCACGGCGATCACAATGCTGAGCGTGCCGATCTCTGCAGGCGGAAGCTGCTGCATGAACACGGCGGGAATGAACAGGGCGACGATCGCCAGCATCATCAGCGAGCCGTTGTGGCCGGCCAGCTTGCTGTTGAACGTCTGTTCCTTGAATTTCAATCCGCCCAACAGCACGCTCAGCCCCAGCACCAGCAGCATGTTCCCGATAATGGCGCCGGTGATGGAGGCCTTGACCATGTCAAACAGCCCTTCCTTGACCAGGAAAAAGGCGATGATCAGCTCGGCTGCGTTGCCGAACGTGGCGTTGAGAAAACCGCCGATGCGGTCGCCGGCGTAATGGGCGACGCTCTCCGTCGATTTCCCCAGCCAGGCGGCGAGAAAAATGATGGCCAACGAGGCGGTCGCAAAGCGAAAAATCTCGTTGTCCGTAAAGTAGTGGGCGTACGCTGCCAACAGGAAGCTGCCCCCGACGAGGGAAAAGAACAGTCGCAGATTCATACGTTCACCTCAAAACCGATTTTACATTATGTACCACCATGATGCCGCGTACTCTAGTTTACCCGAATCGGATGCTCCAGTCACGAGAAAATCGAACCAGACGGGACGGGTATAGCCTGGCCTCATTGGCGGAAACTAACGGGTGAATCATCGTCTGAGGAGGTATCAGCATGGCAAAACCGTATCTGTGTCCCACATGCAAGTCGAACCGGATGAGGTTCACAGTCATTGAACAAACGCCCCGCTACTTTCGGCTCGACCCGCAGTCCGGCGACGTCGTGGCGGAGCTGTCGCCCGACGAACTGGACGTGTTTCACCAGCCGTACAAGGGGGAGCGCTTCCTGGTCCAATGCGGCGTGTGCGGCACGACGGAACAGGAGGAACGCTTTGTCAAAATGGCGGAGCACATGCAGGGACAGCGGCCGTAATGGACGGCGGGCAGACAGACAAACAGGCACGGAATATGACCGTGCCTGTTTTGCTTCCGGTTACCGGCAGAAAATATGTTTGCCGATTTTCTTGATCTGCGGCCGACTCCAGATCCAGGCGGACGTGGCCGTATCCGGGTTGAAGTAATAGATGGCGCCCCCGGAAGGGTCCCAGCCTTTCAACGCATCCTGAACAGCCTTTCTCGCCGTTTCGTTCGGCGTCAGCCAGATCTGGCCGTCCGCCACAGCCGTAAAGGCGCGCGGTTCAAAAATGACGCCGGCCGGCGTGTTGGGAAAGGACGGGTGACGCGTGCGGTTCAGGATGACGGCCGCCACCGCCACCTGTCCGACGTACGGTTCGCCGCGGGCCTCGCCGTAGACGGCGTTGGCCATCAGCCGGATGTCGTTCTCCGAGATGCCGTGGGCGTGGTAGGTGGGCGCTTTCGGCTTGGACGGTGTCTTGGCCGTCTGCGGCACACCCAGTTCTTCCGCGGTGGGACGCCAGTTTTTCGTCGCGTTGTACAATTTCAGCTTTGTCTTGGGCCCCAGCACCCCGTCTACTTTCAGGCCAAATTCGTACTGGAAGTTGCGCAGGGCCCAATACGTACGCCAACTGAACACCCCGTCCACTTTGCCGGTGTAAAACCCCAGGAATTTCAGCCGTCCCTGCATCTCGCGAACGTCCTTGCCCTGAGTCCCTACTTTGACGATCTGATTGCTGAACGCGTCGGAGCGCTTCGGAGAGACGAGCGCCGCCGAGGTGATGAGCAGCGCGATTGCCAGCACGGCCACCAGCCATTTGACAGGCTGTTTCATGATTCATCCTCCTTTTGATTCGCCTGATCCTGCCTACTAGGTTCTCCAATTTGGGACAGGTTTGGATAGTAAAATGATGGTAAAAACGGCATACTACGTTCAGACGCGAAAGGGGAGGATTCAGGATGCAAGTCGCTCAATACATCACTGAACAACTGGCCGCGTGGGGCGTCACCCGGATTTACGGCGTCGCCGGCGACGCGATTCTGCCCTGGCTGGACGCGCTGGGCAAGCAGCGGCAGATCCGCTATGTGGCCTGCCGCCACGAATCGGCCGCCGCCATGATGGCGTCCGCGGAAGCAAAACTGACGGGGAAACCGGCTGTCTGCACGACCACCAGCGGGCCGGGCACCATTCAGCTCTTGAACGGTTTGGCGGATGCCCAGACGGATCGGGCTCCGGTTGTGGCCATTACCGGACAGGTGGAGACGTACCGGCTGGGAGGAGAGTACAAGCAGTACGTGCCCCAGGAAGACGTCATGCGCCCGATCAGCCGGTACACGACGACGGTCGCCCATCCCGAAGCGATCGGCGCGGTGCTGAAGCGAGCGTTCGTCACGGCCGCGTCGCAGCAGGGCGTCGCCCATCTGGCGGTGTGCAAGGATGTCTTTTCCCGCACGACCGGCTGCCCGCTGATCCCCGCGCTGCCGCGGCAGGCGTCCGGCCTGCGGGCGGACAGAGGGGATGTGGAGCAGGCGGCGGAGTGGATGGGCCGCGCGAAAAAGCCGCTCATGCTGCTGGGGGTTGGCGCGCGCCGCGTCGCGGACGCGTGCCGGCGGCTGGCGGAGCAGGCGGGAGCGGGCGTGCTGGTCTCGCTGGGGGCCAAAGGCGTCGTAGAGGAATCCCATCCGCTGATGCTGGGCGGTCTGGGCGAAGGAGGGAGCAGAGCCGGACTGGACGCGCTGGCCGCAGCCGACCTGCTGGTGATTCTCGGTGCGAGCTGGTTCCCGCAGGCGTTTATCCCGGCCGGCGTGCCGGTCGTGCAGGTAGACCGGCTGCCGGAGGCGATCCACTTCCATCCCGACCTGTTTTCGGTGACGGCCGATCTGGAAGAGGTCCTGCCGCTCTGGATGCGCCGGCTGGAGAACAAGCGTCCCGACCCCGACTGGCTGGCCCGGGTGGAGCGGTGGCACGCCGCCTTTTGGCAGGAGACCGAACAGGCCGTCGCCGCCGGGCCCGACCAGCCGGTCACGCCGGAGGCGCTCATGCATGCGCTGTCCCGGGCCGTGGACGACGATGCCGTCATCACCCTGGACACCGGCGAACACACCATCTGGTTCAACCGCGCCTTTCGCGCCGTCCGTCAGCGTCCGCTTTTTTCCGGCAAGTGGCGGACGATGGGGTACGGCCTTCCCGCGGCGATTGCGGCCAAACTGAACCAGCCGGAGCGGCAGGTGGTCTGCGTGACGGGAGACGGCGGCCTGCAGATGTGCCTGTCCGAACTGATGACGGCCGTGGAGCAGAAGACAGCGTTTCCGCTGATTGTCGTCAACAACGGAACGCTGGGGCTGGAGGAATGGAAGATGACGCAAGCCGGCCTCGTCCCGTTCGGCACCCGCCTGCAAAACCCCGACTTCGTCCAGTGGGCCAGGGCCTGCGGCGTACCGGCACGATCCGTTCGGAGCAGGGGCGAACTGGCGTCCGCGCTGACCGAGGCGTGCGCGTCCGACCGTCTGACGCTTCTCGACGTGCACTGCACGCTTCCGACACTGACCGAGCGAAAACGAGAAATCCCCTTTCAAGCCCAAGCTTCCTCTGTTTATAATGAAAGAAAAATCTGAAAACCGAGCGCGGCCGCAGCCCTGGTGACGGAGAGAGGAAGGAGGGGGCGCCATGGAAGAAAGGCGCGGCGAAATCCGCGTGGCGGATCAAGTGGTGGCGGTGATCGCCGGAACGGCGGCTGGGGAGGTATCCGGCATCTCCGTGCACTCCGGCGGGCTGTATCAGGACCTGGCGAAACGAATCAGCGGCGGCACAAAAGGCATTACCGTGTCGCTTGCGGACGGAAGCATCCGCATCGAGATACGGGTGTCGGTCAAATACGGACTGCCGATCCATCACGTCTGCCGCCAGCTCCAGGAAAAAGTGAAGGAGATCGTCGAATCGCTGACCGGTTTGTTCGTGGAGGCCGTCCATGTCCACGTCGACGCGATCGATCTCACGTAAAAAACGACCTGTCGGCACACAGGTCGTTTTTTCCATTGGTTCGCCGTTTCCCTGAAGCATCAGGCGGAGTACGGCTGCTTTTGCAGTTGTTCGGCAATTTTTTGCCGGCTTACCTCCCGCGAGACGCTGAGCAGGATGCCTGTCGACACCAGGCTGACCAGGAGCGACGAGCCGCCGTAGCTGATGAACGGCAGGGTGACACCGGTCAGCGGAATCAGCCCGATGACGCCGCCGATGTTGATCAACGCCTGCAGCCCGATCATGCTGACGATGCCAATCCCGACCAGGCTGGCAAAGGTGTCTTTGACCCGCAGACAGATGTGAAGACCGCGCAGGAGGAACAGCAGGTAGACCAAGAGAAAGAGGGTGGCGCCGATAAAGCCCAGCTCTTCGGTGATGATCGCGAAGATAAAATCGGTATGGGCTTCCGGCAGGTACAGGTATTTCTGGATGCTTTTCCCAAAGCCGGTACCGGAGAACCCGCCGTGCGCGATGGCAATCCATGACTGGATGACTTGCAGGCCGCTGCCGCGAGGATCCTGCCACGGGTCCAAAAAGGAGGTGATCCGCTCCCAGGCGTGTTCCTTCGCGAGGATGTAGCTGATCAGGGCCAGCGACGTCACCGGAAATCCGATCAAAAACAGTTGGCCGATCCGCGCTCCGCCGCTGATCATGATGATGACGGCCGTCCCCAGCACGATCGCGGCCGACCCCAGGTCCGGCTGGGCCATGATCAGGACGAAAAACACCCCGGTCACCACGAGAGGCGGCATCAAGCCCGTTTTCAACCGGCGAATGCCCTCTCCCTTTTTGGTGACGATCGCCGCCAGGTATAGGATCAGACCCAGCTTGGCAAACTCCACCGGCTGAATCGTGGAGGAACCGATTCTGAACCAGGAACGGGCCCCGTTGTTGTAGTAGCCGATCCCGGGGATCAATACCAGCAGCAGGGCGAACAGGCTGATAAGCGCAATCAAGAGAAAGTTGCGCTTGTAAAAGGAAAAGGGGATGTTCATGGCGATGAGCATGCCAATGGTACCCACCACCAGCCACAGTGCCTGCCTTTTGACGAAGTACAGCTCGTCTCCATTGCAATACGTGCAGCCTTTTCCCATGAAGCTGGTCAGGGCGAAGATGGAGCTGGCGCTCAAGACCATCGTGATGCCGAATCCAACCAGCAGGGCGGTCAAAAGCAGCAGCAGGAAATCGGGGACGCCCCGTGTCTTCATAACGAAAACCCCCCTTGACGTGAAACAGAGAGGGGGTGCCTCTCTGTAGTCGTGTGCGCTCTTTTCAATTGGGCAGGAGCCGCATCAATAAGCGGACAGCTTCTCGTTCAGGACTTGCAGCTTCCGTTTGGCCGTCTGCACGACGGAATCCGGAATCGGGGAATCGTAATCCAGGCCGTGCGGGAACAGGTGCTTGCCCATGTACGGTTCTTCCAGCTTCAGCACGGCATGAGGATCTTCCAGTTTGCCTTCGGTCACGTTGGCTTCGATGCGCAGGTAATACACGTTGCCTTTATCGAGGATTTTGTAATCGTATGTAGCGTGGCGGTAATCCCAGGCGCCGCGGTTAAATCCGAGATCTTTCATGTAATGATCCAGATCGGTGAGCATGACTTCCTTGCCGCCGATTCCCGTATCCTTGATAACCATCGATTTTCCTCCTACAATTGGTAAGTTGTTCACTCCCTTATGATAGTCTGTTTTTGGATACAGCGCAATGGATAAGTCGTGCCTCAAGAATGATGACCCTGTTCCCATTATATGGTATAATCGGGTAACACAATAGGTGGGCTCCTCAAGGGTGGTCGGTTCATCCCCGATATCGGAAAGGGGGTGATACCATGACAGTATTCGAAGCACTAAGTCTAATGTTGGCGTTTGGGACTTTAGTCTTAATGCTGTCGTCTAGTAAAAAGAAGTAGACCTCCCTTGAGCTGAACAGCCAGGGGGTCTACACCCAGGAATGCAGAGCCGCCCCCCTTTTGGGGAACGTCTATTGTACTTTCGACCGTAGGGTGTTGCCCCACCCGGCGGTCTTTTTTTGCGCCCGTCCACGGCAAAAAGCCTGGGGGGCCGAACGTGAGATTGATGCCGTCTTTTGACAGCATCATGTTTCCATCTTATCACAATTCACAGGGTCATCTCCAGATGGAAATCACTCCGCTTGTCCCATTTTGTGCATGAAACGGAAGAGGGCCGGACACACTACAAACGTTACCAGCGACAAGGAGGAGAAGAAGATGGCAAAAGTGGAAAACCGCACGCTGCGCGAAATCATGACGAAAGACGTGGCGACTGTTACGCTTAAAGATAACGTCTACGAAGTGGCATGCAAAATGCGCGACTGGAATGTCGGCGTCATCCCCGTAGTGGATGAAAAGCAGGATGTGATCGGCGTCATCACCGACCGCGACATCGTCATTCGCGGGTTGGCCGAGAAGCGGGAAGGATCGGCTGCCGTGGAACAGGTGATGACCCGCGACATCATCCTGGGCCGGCCGGATATGACGGTGGACGAAGCGGCCAAAATCATGGCCCAGCATCAGATTCGCCGTCTGCCGGTGGTGGAGAACGGCAAGCTGGTGGGAATTGTCGCGCTGGGTGACATGGCGGTCCGCCAGGCGCACCACGACGAAGCCAGCGAAGCGCTGTACGAAATCTCCGAACAGGCGCCCCGCCACTGAGCGGCTGCCGGCGGATCGCGCAGCACGTCGCAGGGCACATGATACGCCGCCATGTAACGGCGGCAGGAGGACGTCTGTCCTGGGAATGGAACGGAAAGGCTGTCGGCGCGCGACCGGCAGCCTTTCCTTTTTTATATGGATAGGCGGGAATAGGCGGGAGCAGCCGTCCCGCTCGCCCGGCACGGTCCAATAACACCGCGGTCCTTTCCGCGGTCCTTTACCCGTCGCGGAACAGGGGCTGTACATTCACGCAGCGTCAAGGTTTACAATGGGGAGAGAATCGGAAAAAGGGGAGAACAGCGGCACATGCATATCAAGGAGATGGCCCGCCGCCTGCAAATCACGCCGCGGGCGATCCGTTTTTACGAAGAAAAGGGACTGGTCACGCCGAAAAAGGCGGACGGTTCCGGATACCGGCAGTTTACGGAGGAGGACGTGTGGCGCCTGCAAACCGTCATCACCCTGCGCGAGGTGGGCATGTCCATCGAAGACATCCGCCAACTGCTGCGGCAGTTGGACGAAGGGGAGGGCGGCCTCCTGCACTACCTGGAGCTGCAGCTTTCCTTCGTGTACGACCGCTGGGTGGAGCTGAGCAAGGTGATCCACACCACGGAGGCGATGATTGAGCGGGTGAAGCGGGATGGAGAAAGCGATCCCGCCTCCCTGTTTGAACTGGCGGAAGCCAGCAAACGGCTCCGCCTGGCGCGAAGCAACTGGGTGGACCGGTGGAATTTCAACCAGTTGGCGGCCGACTACGACCAAATGGTCACGGAATCGCGGGAAGGGTTTAATCCGCACGAACGATATGAACAAGTGCTCGACGCCCTGGTCGAGAAGGTCGCCCCCCAGCCGGGCGAAACCGGTCTTGACGCCGGGACGGGCACGAGGAATCTGGCCCGGCGGTTGAGGGAACGGGGAGCGACGATCTGCGCGTTCGACCAGTCGCCTGAGATGTTGAAGCGATGCAGGCAAAAAAATCCAGGGGTGGAGGCCAAGCTCGGCACGTTTTTCGCGTTTCCGTTTTTGGAAAGCCGCTTTGACTTCGTCGCCACCAGCTATGCGCTGCACCATTTGACCGACGAGCAGAAAGTGCTGGCGCTGGCGGAGTGCCGGCGCGTACTGAAACCGGCGGGGCGGTTGGCGATTGCCGATCTCATGTTCACGGACGCCGACCATCGCGCGCAGCACCTGGAGGCGCTGCGGCAGTCCGGCCAGACGGATGTCATCGAACGGATCGAGTACGAGTACTACGCCGACCGCTCGCGGCTGCTGGCCGCGCTGGAGGAACTGGGATTTCAGCCGGAAGCGGAACAGTTGACGACCTATGTTCACCTCGTTTTCGCCAGATTGACGTAAGCGACCCCCTGTCCCTGCCACTTTTGGGCTCATCCAGCCACTGACACCCGTCTAGTCAGTTGCATAGGCTGTAGCGAGAAGGAAAGGGGGACTCCACCATGGGTTTTCTGGATGGTTTTTTTGACCGGGAGAACGATGATTTCTTGTGGATTATCATCGTCGTGGTGATCTTGCTGTTTTTGTTCAGCGACCGGGATTGAACATCCTCGACAAAACGACCTGCCTGCTGGGTCGTTTTTGTGTTTTCCCTCCCGGCCGCCGTCATGCCGGTTGACCTCTTCGGGCCGATCGGCTACGCTGGTAAACAGCGCAGCGAGAAAAGGAGAGAACACCGATGAAGAACATCATCCATTGGCTGATCGCCCTGTCCCTCCTGCTGACCGCCTGTGCGGCCGAGGATCAGCCGCGTCCCAACGGCGAGATGACAGCGGTCGTCAAGCGCGTGGTGGACGGGGACACGTTTGAGATTGCGAGCGGGGAAAAAGTGCGGATGATCGGCGTCGACACGCCCGAGACGGTCAAGCCCAACCACCCCGTGGAACCATACGGAAAGGAAGCGAGCAACTTCAGCAAGAAGCTGCTGACGGGGCAGACGGTCACGCTCAAGTTTGACGTCGAACCCCGCGACCGATACGGCCGGCTGCTGGCGTATGTGTACATGGCGGACGGCACGTTTGTCAACGAGAAACTGGTCCGGGACGGATACGCGCGAATCATGACCATCCCGCCCAACGTGGCTTACGCCGATCTGTTTCTGGAAGCGGAGCGGGACGCGCGGGAACACAACCGAGGACTGTGGGGACTGTCCGATGCCCGGAACCCATCGAAATCGAAAGAAGGCGATAACGCCAAGGAAAACAATGAAGCGAAACAGGCGGAGAGCGCGCAGGAGACCCCGCCGCCGGGCAAGCCGATCAAGGGCAACATCAATGCCAAAGGGGAGAAAATCTATCACGTGCCCGGATCGCCCAACTATGAACGGACGAAAGCGGAGGTCTGGTTCGCCACGGAAGAAGAGGCCAAGGCAGCGGGATTCCGCCCGCCCAAGCGGTAGCTGCCGATCAGCAGGCGCAAACGAATGAAGCGGCTCCGGTTCGGGAACACTGGTGTGTGACTGGATGTGGAAAGGAGTGTCCCGATGAAGGCCCAACGACTGATTTCCCGCCTGCTTTTGCTGATCGGGGCGGCCGCGTGCATCGAACTGTTTGTCTATGCAAGCCGCGATGCGGAAACCAAGGCGCCGGTCGAAGCCGTTCACGACCATCACCATCCCCCCACGCTGGACGTGTCCCATACGCTCAAACAGGACGACCTGCATTTGAAGCTGAACGTGACCGGCTTCACCTTTTCCGTGGAGAACATGGGGAAGGACAACCGGTACGGTGAAGGGCACGTCCATCTCTACCTGGACGGGAACAAGGTGGCCAAAATCTTTGAACCGCAGTACGTGTTGAAAGACATTCCCCCGGGCCGGCACGAAGTCGTGGTGGAACTGGCGCACAACAACCACGAATCGTACGGCGTGCAGCAGAAGCTGCAGATCGACGTCAAGCCGTAACCCGGCCGGCGTCAAACCGGGAGTGGCAGTCCGGAAAAGCGGAGCGCATCCGAGGCGGACTGCATACAAAAAGCCGACCCCCATCCCGTATTGGCGGGACAAGCATGGGCCGGCTTTCCTGTGTCGCAAAGAGGGGCAGGCTGGTTGCCGGCCCCTCTGTCGCGTCAAGAGATCGTTACCTGCACCTGGGCCTGCGCGTCGGGAAGCGCGACAACCAGGGTCGGATAGGAAATTACCTGTGTCTTCATCGCGCCGGCGGCCGGTTTTTGTTCACGGACGTGGATGACAAATCCGTGCGCGCCGGTGCGCTGCACCCGCTCGGCCACCAGACGGTAGCCGCCGGTCGGGCGCTGCCCGACACCGATGACGACATAGGTCTTGCCGTCGGCGCGGACGACGGTGTGACCGCCGCTTTTCCGCACCTGGTTCAGGGCGTCCCGGACGGTTGGCGGGTAGGGGGCGGAGACGGTTTCAAACGCGTCCGCCCTTTCCACGGAGACGGCAGATGGGGTAGGATGATCTATAGAAAACGGCTGTCCCGCCGGAATCGACAGGGCGGCAGTCAGAAGCAAACTGTACAATGCGTGCAACACGGCGATATCCCTCCATGATGATTGTAGGTTGACGACCATGTGGCAAATAACGGCGAAAGCGGGGTGACAAGCGTGCGTGTGCAGCAATGCGTCGAATACCTTTCCCACTCGACCCGGCAAGCGATGCGGGACGAGCACGAAAAGCGACTGGGCATCCGCGACGAACGGGACGTGCACGTCCGCCTGGCCGATCCGGCCTTTGCCGCGGAAGTGTGGAAGCAGGCCAGCGAACCCGAGCGGCAGGCGATCCGGCTGTTCGTCACCTCTTCCGCCAGAGGGTTTTTCCGGAAGAGAGAGTGGGATCGGCTCAGCGCCAAAAACCACCGGCATCTGGCCGTCGGATTGAACAGACTGCGCAGGCTCGGCCTGGTGCTTACCGTTCGCAAGATGTGGAGCGAGATCGGTTATCTGATGCCCCGTGAAGTGCGGGAGCATCTGACCTGCTGCCTGCTGCCGGAGGCGGAATCCCCTTCTCCGGCGCCAAAAACGCTCCCTTATTATATAACAGCGGGACGGGGGTTACATCTGGATCTTTTTGCCGTCCTGCTGTTCATTCGCGACAACGACGTGCCGCTGACGCAAAAAGGCGGCCTTCACCGCCGGGTCCGGCAAAAGATGGCAGCGCTGCTGTCGCTGGACAGAAGCCATGTAGACGGATGGAAACTGCCGCCGCTTGCCGATGAGGAACCGGACGGGCTGCCGTTGGACGTGGTGCTGGACGTGGCGCTGCGCCTCGGGCTTGTCCGTCCGCAGGAGAAACGGCTCGTCCTGGCGGAGCGCCGCGTGCTCCAATGGCTGGACATGACACCGGAACAGAGTTGGGAACAACTGTACGAGCTGGCAGCCGAGCAGTACCTGCCTCACGAAGGCTGGTGGGACGCGCTGGCCTTGTGGATGAAGCGTTCCCCGCTGGAACAGTGGCACTCGCTCGACAGCATGCTGCGGAGCTTGGCGGAGGCCGGATTTGCCCTGCCGGACGAGGCGAAGCGGCGGGTGGTCGACGAGTGGCTCCATCTGCTGCTGGGCTTCGGCTGGATTCAGCTCGGCACCGCGGCCGACGGAGCACTATACTGGCGATGGAACAGCCTGCCCCGCCTACCCCGGGAAGAAGGGTGGTTTGTCGATCCCGCCGGGGGCATCACCATACCGCCGCTCGTTCCGCTGCAGGCGGTCTGGGCGTTGAGCCGGTTCTGCCCGCTGGCGTTTGACGGGGACCTGCTGCGCGGCGAACTGCAGGCCAAACCGCTGCAGGCGTTTCTGGCTGCAGGCGGAACGGAGCGGCAGGCGGTGGAGACGCTGCGCCAGTCCTGTGCCCACCCGCTGCCGGAAGCGGTCGGGCAGTTGATCGCGATGTGGGGGAAAAACGCGCGGCAAATCCAACTGGAACCGCTGGTCCGGGTGCGGACCGCCCACCCCGGCCTGCTGGAGGAGCTGCGGCAGATCGAAGCATTCCAGCCGTACCTGCAGATGGTCATTTCCCCGACCGATTTCCTCGTGACGCCGGCGCAGGAGGCGAACCTCCTGGCCCTGTTTCGGGCGTACGGCTACGAGCCGCAGGCGGGTGCGCCGATGCGCGAGGAGAGGGAAGCGGCTGATTCGACAGAGGATGTGCCGGCTGCCGGTCTCTTTACCGTGGACCGACCCTGGGACGGGTACGCGGTGGAAAACACCTTTCCCGACCAGTGGGAAGGCATGCCCCAGGCGGCCGCTCTGCCCAAAATGTGGACGCAGCATTTCCAGTCCTACCATCCCCAAACCCTGCGCGATCTGCTGCAGCGGGCCCGCGAGCTGGAACTGGAGGTTCAGCTTCGTCTCAGCGGCGGCCAGATGTGGGAAGGCATTCCCCGGCAGGTGGCCGTGGAGATGGGGTACTGGCATCTGACCTTAGAGGAGCGCAGCGGAAAAAGGCGCTGCCGGCTGGACGAGATCGACCGCGTGCGCATTCTCCTGCCGGATTATCTGTACTAGCCGGATTGTTTCGTGGTACAATGCAAGATAAGGGCTTTCAAGAAAGGGGGTCTCGCTGTATGGAAGCATTGGAAACGGTGGACATGGCCCAGCTCATCCTGCATTCACACGAGCTGTCCACGATGATCAACCATTCGCGCGAGGTCTCGGAGTACATCCACGCCAAGCAGCGGATGGAAGCGGACGAGGAGGCGCAGCGGCTGCTCGCGCTGTTCGAACGCAAAAAGGCCCAGTACGAAGATGTTCAGCGGTTCGGGAAATACCATCCCGACTACGATCAGATATCCAAGGAGGTCCGCGAGTTAAAGCGGTCCATCGAGATGCTGGATTCCGTCCAGGCGTTCAAGCGGGCGGAGGACAACCTGGACCGTCTGCTGTACCAGGTGGGGCGAACCATCGCCGACGCGGTCTCGGAGACGATCAAGGTCCCCAGCAACAACCCGTTTTTGGAGGCGAAAAGCAGCGGCTGCGGCAGCGGAGGAAGCTGCGGGTGCAGCGTGAAAAAACGCTCATGACCGCGGCTGCCTGAGAAGAAAGCAGTCTTCGCACAGGTTCCCGCAGCAGAACTGCTTCTCCTGCGGCACGAGGAAGCGAAAGCGAAAGACGTGCTGCAGACCGGCGGAGCGCACGTAGACGCACTCCGGTTTCAGCTTCGTGTCCGCCGTGATCCGTTCACCCGTCGCCAACAGCCGCTCGGCCAGTTGGGAGGCGGGGAGCGGACTCGCTACATAGAAAAAGCGTTGGCCGGCGAACACGCGCCAGCACGCTTGATCGGCGAAGTCCTGCTGCAGGATCGCGGCCGTAAGCTGTTGGTAGTACGTGTCCAGGAGCATGTGCCATCCCTCGCTTCCAGGAGTCTCCCAAGGGGGACAAAACCGCGCAACGCGTCTGTTACGAATGATTATATCACGTTCGGGAAGGAGATCGACGACCAGCATGAGAGAACGACGTCTTGGGGTCGCCGTGTGGGTGAAAAACACGCGTGCCGCCAAAAATTTACGCAAATTTGGCACCATTCACTACATCTCCAAGCGGCTAAACTACGTGTCGATGTACGTCGATGCCAATCAGATCGACGAAACGATCCGCATGATGGAAAAGCTGCATTTCGTCACGAAAATCGAGCGGTCCCACCGACACGAGATTCCGATCGAGTACAACAACGCCAAGCCGGACAAGGCGAAAGAATACGATTACAAACAGGAGAAGAGCCAGCTCATGGCCCTGGCGGAAACCTTGCAAAGCGAAGATGGACTGGTGCCGACAGGCGCTTCGACAGAAAACGTCCGTTAAGCTGCCACATTTCGGCAGCTTTTTTGCTTTTGCTGGTCGGAGCGGCATGATATGCTGTAAGAAATGGAAAATGAAATGGAAATGGAAAGCGAAACTGACAATGACAGCGTTTACAGAAGGGCGGGTGCGTACATGATTCACCTGGATATCAACTGCGACATGGCGGAAGGGTTCGGCCGCGGACGGCAATCGGAGGACCTGGGCATCATGAAGTGGATTACGTCCGTTAACGTCGCCTGCGGCCTGCATGCGGGCGATCCCCACATCATCTGCAGAACGGTAGAAGCGGCGCTCCGGCACGGGGTAAAAATCGGCGCGCATCCGGGCTATCCCGACGTGCAGGGGTTCGGCCGCCGTTCCATGAACCTCTCGGCGCGGGAGGTGTACGAACTGGTGCTGTATCAGGTGGCCGCCCTGTCCGGTGTGACGAAGGCGCTGGGAGGGAGCCTGCATCACGTGAAACTGCACGGGGCGCTGTACAACGAGGCGGCCGAGCAGCCGGAGCTGGCCGAGGCGGTGGTGCAGGCGATCGGCGATATCGACGGTGACCTCATCCTCTACGCCTTGTCGGGCAGCAAACTGGTGGAGATCGGGCTGGAATACGGCCTGCAGGTGGCGGAAGAGGTGTTTGCCGACCGCGCGTATCTGCCAAACGGCAGGTTGGCTCCGCGCGAACTGGAGGGCAGCGTGCTGATCAGCAAGGAAGAGCAGATGCAGCAGACGAGGCAGCTCGTTCTGGAACAGACGGTGCAAACCGTCGACGGGAGCGTCATCGCGCTGGCTGCGGACACGCTCTGCGTACACGCCGAAAGCCCCGACCTGCTGCCGTTTCTCACCGAACTCCACCGCTGGGCCAAACAGCATGACGTGAAAATCGAACCGTTCAGTGCCAAATAACGAAGGGAACGAAAGAAAAAGCCGTGCCGTCCCGGCCGCCATCGAAAAGGCGGCGGGGATGCGGCACGGCTTTTGTCGTGTCCGTCCAGCTCCACATGGCGGATCAGCTCCTCCCTCCCGAGGATTCGCGCTCGATCCCGGCGTGGAGGGACGTCCTGTTTGACGGCTGAAGATGCTGGGGGTGAACCTGGCCGTTCTCCGTCACGAGGATCACGTCGCCCAGCCTTTCCGCCTCTTCGCGGTCGTGCGTGACCAGGAGAAACGGAATGCGCCACATCTCGTGCAGCCGGAGCAGTTCATCCTGGCACTGGCGGCGTGTGTCTGCGTCCAGGGCGGACAGCGGCTCGTCCAGGAGCAGGATGTCCGGTTCCGTGGCCAGCGCCCGCACCAGCGCGACTCGCTGTTTTTGCCCGCCGGACAGTTGGTGCGGGTATTTGTCCAGCAGCCGGTCGATCCCGACGGAGGCGAGCAGTTCGTCAAGCCGCAGGTTGGTTCCCTTTTTCATCCCGTAGCGGATGTTTTGTTCCACTGTCATATGCGGAAACAGGGCGTAGTCCTGGAAGAGATAGCCCACGTTGCGCCGCTGCGGCGGCAGGGCCTTTTTCGGATGGCCGTCGAAAAAGACGGTGTCGGACAGCCGGATCAGGCCGGCGTCGGGATGGGTCAATCCCGCCACACAGTTCAAAATGGTGGTCTTGCCCGAACCGGAAGGGCCGAACAGGACGACAATCTCGTCTTTCGCCGTAAACCGCGCGTGCAGGACGTAGTCGGGCAGCCGTTTTTGAATGTCGACATACAGCATGGTCATTCTCCCGCCTCATTTCGTGTTGGCAAACCGGCGGACGCTGCGTCGGCTCCACCAGTTCAGCCACATCGTCGTCCCCATGCCCAGCGAGACGATCACGATGACCCAAAAGAGCGCCTTGTCCATCTGGCCGGCTTCCACGGCGAAATAGATGGCGACGGGGATCGTGTCGGTCTTGCCGGGAATGTATCCCGCCAGCATCAGTGTCGCGCCGAACTCCCCCAGTCCCCGGGCGAACGAGAGCACGAATCCGGCCAACAGCCCCGGCCAGGCAAGCGGAAAGGAAATCGTCCAGAAGACGCGCCACTCCGAGGCCCCCATCGTCCGGGCGGCGTCTTCGTACCGCCGGTCGATCCCGCTGAAGGCGGCGGCGGCACTCTGATACATCAACGGAAACGACACGACCACGGAAGCGATCACGGCGCCGGTCAGCGAAAAGACGACCTGGACCCCGAACCACTCCGACAGCCACTTGCCCAACATCCCGTTCTTTCCGAATAAAAGCAGGAGGCCAAACCCGACGACGGTGGGCGGCAGCACCAGCGGCAGCAGCAGAAACGACTCCAGTACGTGCTTGCCCCAGAAGTGCTTTCGCGTCAGGAAGCGGGCGATCAGCAGACCGGCGACGAATACGATGGAGGTGGAGACGGCGGCCACTTTCAGCGACAGCAGCAGGGGTGTCAGATCGGGATGATTCATGTGTCCGCCTCCTGTTCTTTTCCCTTATCACGAAATCCGTACGTTTGCAGAATCGCCTTGCCTTTTTCGCTGGTCAAGTACTCGAGAAATGCCTTGGCGGTGTCCGCCTGACGGGAGGCGGCGACGACGGCGCCCGGATAGACGATCGGTTTGTGCCATTCCGGTTTGGCTGTGGCGATCACCTTCACCTTGGGCGAAATGGCGGCATCGCTCGCGTAGACGATGCCGGCGTCGGCGTTGCCCGACTCGACGTAGGTCAGGACCTGGCGCACGTCGCTGGCAAAGACCAGCTTGCCCGACAGGCTGTCCCACAGCTTCAGGTGTTCGAGCGTTTCTTTGGCGTAGCGGCCGGCCGGGACGCTCTCCGGTTCGCCGACGGCGAGATGCTTGACGGCGTCTCCGCCCAGTTCTTCAAAGGACGCAAGCGCCAGTGGGCTGGAACCGGCCGTGATCAGAACGAGCTCGTTTTTGGCAAAGTCAAGGCGCGTGTCCTTGGCAATCAACTGTTTCTCTTCCAGTCTGTCCATATCCTGTTTGCTGGCGGACAAAAAGACGTCGGCGGGAGCGCCCTGCTCGATTTGCGAGGCCAGCTTGCCGGAACTGCCGAAGTTGTAGGTGACCGTCACTCCGGGGTGTTCGCGCTCAAACGCGGACTTCAGGTCATTCAGCGCGTCGGTCAGGCTGGCGGCGGCCGAGACCATCAGCGTCGTTTCCGCCGGCTTGGCCGGCTGCTGCTGCGGGGCGGTTTGCTGGTCGGATGGCGCCTGTGCACCACAACCGGCGGCACACAGCATGCTGAGCGCCGCGAAGAGTGCAGTCAATTGTTTTCGCATGATAAGTCCTCCTGAGTTCTGTTTTGTTATATGTAGTAATAATTAGTTATAATTAGATTATCTGAATTCGTTCGTTTCATCAATTGCAAAAGTGCGAATGGTGAACGAAAATGGAGAAAGACAAGTCAGCAATTGATCCGGGAGGCGGCGATGAACGACGACATTTCTTACACGACCGAAGAAATTGCCAAGATGCTGCGGATTTCCAAATTGACCGTGTACGATTTGATCAAAAAAGGCGAACTGCCCGCGTACCGCGTCGGCCGGCAGATGCGGGTGGACGCGTCCGATCTGGAAGCGTACAAGGCAAGAGCGAAGGGTGAGTACGGCTCGGCCGCGGCGGCCCCGATCCCTTCGGCGGCTGTGACGCCCATGCGGCGCAGCGCCGTGCCACAGGGAGCGCCGCAGTCTCGTCCGGTCATCATCAGCGGCCAGGACGTCAGTCTCGACATGCTGGCCAATCATCTCGAACGGCGGGGCAAAACGATGCGGCCGCTTCGCTCCTATGCGGGCAGCATCAACAGCCTGCTGGCGATGTACGCGGGCGAGGCGGATGTCGTCAGCACGCACCTGTTCGACGGCGACACCGGGGAATACAACACGCCGTATGTGCGGCGGATCTTGTCCGGATACCGCTTCGTGATCGTCAATCTGGTTTCCCGCTGGGCCGGTTTTTACGTCCAGGAGGGCAACCCGAAGCGGATCGCCGGTTGGGCCGATTTCGTCAAACCCGGGGTGCGCATGGTGAACCGGGAAAAAGGCTCCGGAGCCCGCACCCTGATCGAGGAACAGTTTCGGCTGCACGGCATCGCCGGACGGGACGTGGCGGGATACGACTGGGAAGAGGCCAATCACCTCGCCGTGGCCGGAGCGGTAGCCAGGGGCGAGGCGGACGTCGGCGTGGGGATTGAAAAGGCCGCCCGAATCGTGGGGGTGGAGTTTCTGCCTGCGATCCGGGAGCGGTACGATCTGGTCATCCTCAAAACGGCGGAAAACGAGGAGCTGATCCGGCTTGTGTGCGACATCCTGCGGTCGGCATCGTTTCGCAACGAACTGGCCGCGATCGGGGGATACGATTTGACCCACACCGGCGAGATCATGTACGAGACGTGGTAATGACAAAAAACAGCCGCAGCCTGCGATCGGGTTCGGCTGTTTTTCCGTTGGCTGCCGTCGCGTGCGGGCCGCCGCCATGGGGGCGTGGGGTGGCAAGAATTTCTATTCAGCCTTGTCGGGATTTGCTACAATAAATTGGATAAGCTTTGCGGCGAAAAAGCATCGTGCTTGTCGCTTATGAGTCGGGGGCTGACATGAAACCATTGCACAAAACGAGCTTGTTGATCTGTTTGACGATTTTTGTCGTCTTCGCATCGGCGGGTGTGATTGCCAAGTGGCCCGCGCTGGCGCCGTTTCTCATGAAAAACGCGCCGGTGACGGCGGAAACGGGAGCCGATCCGTTCGCCTACAATCCGCCGCTTCCCTCCTATGTGAAAGACCTGCATCCGACCTATACGATTCGCGCCGAACTGCATACCGCACAGGCGACCATCACGGGAAGTGTCACGGTGGAGTTCGATAATCCGCGCACACCCGATCTTCGCCTGTTTATCTACGACTACCCGTGGAATCCGATGGCGATCAAGGGGATTCGCTTTGGGGACAAGCCGCTGCCGTTCGAACGGCGCCAGTCGGTCATCCATCTGACCAATCCGTTCGGCTCGGCGAAGCGGGGGAGCTTGACGGTCACCTTCGAGAATCCCGTTCCCCGCCGCGGCACCCGTTTTGGGGTGAAGGACGACATCTGGACATTGACCACCTGGTATCCGATGCTGGGTGCAATGGACCAGCGGGGCAACTGGTACAACCCGCCGCAGCGGATCGATTTCGGCGATCCGTTTGTTTACCATTACGCCGATTACGACGTGTCGTTTGTATCGCCAAAGGGCTTCCAATGGGTGAGTTCCTGGGGGCGTGGAGAGGCCAAGCCGCTGGCCGGCAGCCGGCAGGAAGTGCGGTTCCGCGGCAGCCGACTGCTCAATTTTGCCCTGGTGGGCAGCCCGCATTATCATGTGGAGACGATTACCTTTGCGCCCAACTTGACGGTGGACATCGCGTCAGTGGACAAGGGCAACATCGGGCGGATCAAAGCGATCGCCCAGTCCGTGTTTCCGGTCTATACGGAATGGTACGGCCCGCTGCCGTATCCCCGGGTGGCGATTGCGGAGACCGGCCCCGGCACGACGTATGCGATGGAGTACGCCAACATGGCGGTGTTTAAGCGGGACATGTACCGCAACAACCTGATCGAGCACTGGCTGCCGCACGAGGTGGCCCACATGTGGTGGTACAACAGCGTTGCCACGCTGGAAGCGGTCCACGGCTGGCTGGACGAGGGGCTGGTGGAGATGAGCGTCTATCACTACCTGCAGAATCGCTACGGTTCCCAGGCGTCCGCCGCCCTCCTTGCCTCGTACAGCCGCGACGCGGACAAGCTGAAGCAGCGCTATCCGTCCGGAAGGCTGGGCAAGCGGCTCAACCAGTTTGCCGGCGAAGAGGAGTTTCACTGGACCTGGTACTCCAAAGGGGCGCTGTTGTACGACCACCTGCGCCGGCAGATCGGCGACGACGCCTACAAGCGCTTCTTGCAGCGCGTGCAGCGCACCTACCACGGCAGCGTCATCGGTCCGGAGCACCTCGACCAGGCGCTGGGCCAGGTGCTGCAAGGAGAAGCCCGCTACTTCGTCCCCAATGTCCAGGCCGAAAACAAGGCGCCGCTGCGGCCGGTGGAGCTGGAACCGTACGTGACGACGCTCGTGAACGGGACGAGCTATTACCCGTCCGTTCCGGCCCGGGTGAAAAACGGGACGGTCTACCTCCCGCTGCGCGAATTGGCGGAACGGATGGGGTACCGCGTCACTTGGTCGCCGGAAAAGCAGGCGACGGTGGTGCAGGGCAGGGGGCGGCAGGTCGTGCTCAAAAAGGGCCAACGCGTTGTCGAGCGGGACGGCCAGCGCGTCGATCTGGGGCAGCCGCTGCTGGAAATCGAGGGGAGGACGATGGCGCCGCTCTCCTTGTTCAGCCAGGTGCTCGGCGTGCAGGCTGCCTATGACAAAGAGGCGAAGACCGTGACCCTGAAGTAAACATTATGAGACAGACATCCACGACTACGAAAGGCAGGAGACAGCCGATGACATACGGCAATGTGATTCTCGTCGGATTCATGGGAACGGGGAAAACCACGGTGGGTTCCGCACTGGCCCAGGCGCTGGGCATTCCGCACCGCGATTTGGACGAGGCGATCGCAGAGCGGGAGGGATGTTCGATCCCCGAGCTGTTCGCGACAAAGGGAGAGCGGTACTTCCGGGATGCGGAAAGCGCTGCGCTGCGGGATTTGCTGCGGGAAAGACCGCAGGTGCTGACCACCGGAGGCGGGGCGGTACTTCGTCCGGAAAACGTCCGGCTCATGCTGCAGGAGGGAACGGTGATCGCCTTGTCCGCGACGGAGCAGGAACTGATCCGCCGCCTGGAGGGCGACACCGGCCGTCCGCTCCTCGCCGGCGGCGTGGCGGACCGGGTGCGGAGGCTGTTGGCAGAGCGGAAAGGGGCGTATGATTTCGCTCCCATCCAGATCGACACGACCGGCAAGGACGTGTCCGAAATCGTGGCGGAAATCCGCGGCAGGATGGTTGAAAGCGGTCTGATCGGGAGAGACTAGGGGAAGAAAGCGCTCCGCCTTCACGGCAAAACGGCGCGGAACCGTGCGTACGAAGGAGGCACGTGTGATGTCGTTTCAGGAGTATTTGAAGTACCTGACCCGTTTGTTTGTGCAGTACGTGGAGACCCCGAAGGAAGAGCGCCGCCGGCAGAAACACCCGCGCGAGGCCTGGTCGACGCGCTGGTTCGGGGCCATTCCGATGTCGATCAAGCTGTTTTGGCGCAAATAATCCCATCGGACGGAGGTAGCATATGGCGAGAGTGGCAGTAGAACGTTCCCTTACCCAGATCCGCAAAATGCTGCGCGACAACGGGTATGACGTAGTGGACCTGGGCAACTGGCAAAACATGGTGGACGCCATTGTGATCACCGGCCAGGATGTCAACGTGCTGAACGACCAGAGCAAGACCATTTCCGGAGCCCCGGTCATCAACGCCGCAGGCATGACCCCCCAGGAAGTGTTTCATGCGGTGCACATCCGTCTGTCGCCCACGGAGCATCGCTGACGGGCGCAATTATCGCACCCAGGCGCAAAAACGAAAGAGGCGGGCTGACGAAATACAGCACACAGCCACCAGACAAAAGCTCTCTGTCGGTTCAATCCGGCAGAGAGCTTGTTTTGTGTGAGGTGGTATCATCGGCATGAAACTGCCCCACTTTCATCGCGTAGGCGTACGGCACAAAGCGCAGTCCCTCGTCCCACACGCCGACGTATGCCGCGTGGCCGTTCCACAGATGAAGCGACTGGACCGCGAACGGAGCCAGCACATCGGATTGGAAGAGCGGCACGGTAAGCGTTACCGGCCCGGACGTCGTTTTTTGCCAGAGGTCCGTCCAGGTCACCTGACGCCTGTGTGACGTGTCGTTCAGCCAGCCGATCCGGTCAAACGGGTCCTGCACCGCCCCGGACAGCACGCGGGCAGCGGTCAGACGTTCTTCCGGGCGGGCCAGTTCGCTGTCCGGCAGCGTGGTGATCACCGGCGGGCCGGATGCGACGGAAGCGGGGTATGCTTCGCCCGTCTTGGCGTCCACCAGCTCCCGATGCTCTTGACGCGCGACCAGCCAGTGGGAGGCGAATCCGTCATAGACCGGTTCCGCCGCCACTGCGCGCGGGGCAAACGCGTCGTCAAACAAAATGTATTCGCCGACCCCGTATTCGAGCAGCACAAACGTCGGCTGTTTTCCGGGGGCGGGCGATTCGCCAACCACCATGTAGCCCACCTGCCTGCCGTCCCGCGTGACGCTGACCAGCCACTGATGCTGGTTGGCGCCGAGCGATTGGGCATCGATCCGGGCGTTTGTCCAGTCGCGGAACTGCGGGTCCCGCTCGACGATTGTCTTCATCCACTGTTGAACTTGTGTGTGAAAACGCTTGTCCCAATCCGGTTCTTCGGCGCGCGTGACGGCAGGCCACGCGACAGCGAGAGCACAGAGCAGTGCACATACGGATCGGGTCATTCGTCTGGCCACAAGCATGCACCACCTTCTGCAAAAGGCTTCTTGGTACCTATTGTAACCAGGTTGACGAAAAAGATTTGTTGCTTGCTGTCTCTTCGCGATCGTTTTTTCTCGCTCTTCTTTTACAGATTTCGCCGGTTTTTGGCGGGAGGCGTGGATTGCAGGTAAAACAGCCCGCCGTTCAGGAACTGCACCTCGATGCGAGGCTCGTACTGCCAGCGCAGTTCCTCCATGCGCCGCCGCTTTTCCTCTTCCGGCGTGCTGCTGCGCCACTCTTCCTGGACGATCTCTTCGCGCGGCGTCTCGGGAATGCCGTTGGCCCGCAAAAAGTCCAGGATGCGTCCGCCGCCTCTCCGGTGCTCCTCCTCGGCAGCGGACGGCTCGGGCGCAGGCTGGGCGGAGCGGGGAGCAAACGGGACAGGGGAAGCCGGGACGGATTCGCTCGTCCGCGCGGCGTCTTCCTGCGTCTTCGCCAGGCCGCACGGAGGGGAAATAGCGTCCGGTTCACTGCCGCCGCTCTCCCCGCCGCCTGCGCCGGGCTCGTCACCATCCGCCTCGCCGCTGTCGAGTTCACGGGGGGCCAGCTCGGCATAGTATCCCTCCAGAATCTGAAGCTCCTCGTCCAGCCGCTGCCGCGCCTCCTCCGCCCAGCGTCCGTCCTCTGCGGCCAGCAGGCGGCGGGTCTCCTGTTCGGCGATTGCGGCGGCCTCCGCCAGGGAGAGGCGCCTTTCCAGCGTGTAGCAGTAGTCCGGGATGGACGGGGTGAGCGAAAGCTGCAGCAGGAACGGGTAAAAGTTGGAAACGATCTCGGGCTGGTGCAGGTTGATCCCGAAATGGAGCAGCATGTCCCGCTTTTTGTCGCAAATGAAGGAGACTTTCCAGTTCAGCCCCAGCCAGGGGACGAGCGGTGTGGTGCGCCGGGCGCCCGGACGGGGGGACGCCGCTTGTTCGTACATGCAGACGAAGCTGCCGTGCTTGCGAGCGGATTGAAAGATCTGCTGCAGCCGCCCCGCACCGAGATGGAGGTGCTCCGCGCGCAGTCCCTCCGGCATCCGTTCGCGGTCAAAGCAAAAGGTGAGCACCAGCGGCTGGTAGGGCAGGTTCATTTTCTCCACCCAACTCCAGTAAAACGGCCGGTTGCCTATGTCTTTGTCCACCTCGACCGGCAGCTTCACCGTCAGGTAGTCGGGATGCGTCTCCACGATATGGGCGGAAAAGGCGGCCAGGTAGCGCTCCGTGAATTGGCGTATCTGCTCTTGCTGCATGCGTCGTTCACCTCCCGTAGTCGGCTTGTCTGAAAGAAACACTGGCGTGCCGGTTTCCCGGCCGCCAACCAGGATCGGTTAGTGCTCCGCCGCTTCCGGCAGCGCGTCACGCGGCCGGCCCGCCTCCCGGATGGCGCGGATCGCCTGGCCCATGTTGTCCAGCTTGACGGCCATTTCCCGCTCGGAGCGGGAGTCCATGATGATGCGGATGAGGTTTTCCTCCAGCGACTGATTCAGGTTGAGCCGCTCCACGATGTCGTCCAGCTCGCCGATCACCATTTCGAACAGGTCGATCTTTTCGTAGAG
This sequence comes from Brevibacillus sp. LEMMJ03, assembly GCF_007197875.1. Classification (NCBI taxonomy): domain Bacteria; kingdom Bacillati; phylum Bacillota; class Bacilli; order Caryophanales; family Paenibacillaceae; genus Brevibacillus; species Brevibacillus sp. LEMMJ03. Next base: position 221,612 of record NZ_VKJN01000001.1, read on the forward strand.
CAGGTTGAGGATGTGCTGTTCGATCGTGCCCACGGTGGACAGGTTGTAGATGTGGACGTCCCGCTGCTGCCCCAGCCGGTGGACGCGGCCGATCCGCTGTTCCACGCGCATCGGGTTCCAGGGCAGGTCGTAGTTGATCACCTGGTTGCAGAACTGCAGATTGATCCCTTCGCCGCCCGCCTCGGTGGCGATCAGCACCTGCGCCCGGTTTTGGAACAGGTCGGTCATCCAGTCTTTTTTGCTCCGCTTGAATCCGCCGCGAAACGGCACGGAGGTGATCCCGTGTTCATGCAGGTACTTTTGCAGGTAGTTTTGCGTCGCGCGGTACTCGGTGAAGATGATCACCTTGTCGTTGATCTCCCGGATCAGTTCCACGGTTTTCGCCGCCTTGGAGTGGGTCTCGATCCGCTTGATCAGCTCCACCAGCTCCATAATCTCGTCTCTCGCCGGGGAGTCCTCGGGGGTGCGCTGGTGCATGCTGTACAGCGTCATGAACGCGGCTTCCCGGCTGGAGCAGACCTCCCGCTGCAGGGTGATCAAGGCGAGCGAGTTGAAGCCGCCCGTCCCGGAGTGGTACTGCTCTTTGACAAAGCGGGTGACCCCGTCGTACAGGGCCTTTTCCTCCGGTGACAGCTCGATGGGGATGGACCGCACACGGCGGTTGGTAAACTGGATGCCGCCGTCGCTCCGCTTGTTGCGGATCATCACTTTGTCCAGCTCGTGCTTGAGCTGCTCGTTGTTTTTCGCCTGCCGCCTGCCTTCCACGTAGTTGGTGGCAAAGGTGCTGGTGTGGCCGAGATGGCCCGGTTTCAGCAGGTTGATCAGGTTGTACAGCTCGTCCATCTCGTTCTGGATCGGCGTGGCGGTCAGGAGCAGGCAGTATTTTTTGCGGATTTCCTTGACGAACTGGTAGTTGCGCGTCCGCTTGTTCTTCAGCTTGTGCGCTTCATCGATGATCAGCATGTCGTAGTCGATGTCCAGCACGTGGCGTCGGTGCGGATCGCGCTTGGCCGTGTCGATGGAGGCTACCACCACGTCGTACTGCCGCCACATGTACTCTTTTTTCTGGGCGATGGCGGGGATGCCGAACTTCTGGTTCAGCTCCTTGGTCCACTGAATCACCAGGGAGGCGGGAACCAGCACCAGAATCTTCTTCGCCAGGCCGCGGACCATGTATTCCTTCATGATCAGCCCGGCCTCGATCGTTTTGCCCAGCCCCACTTCGTCGGCCAGGATGGCCCGGCCGCGCAGCTCGTTCAGCACGCGTTCCGCCGTTTTGAGCTGGTGCGGATAGGGCTTGAGCGAAGGCAGATACTTGAGGCATTGGAGCTGGTCAAACTCGCGCACGGCCAAGGCTTCTTCCGCTTCCAGGGCAAGCTGGAACAGCTCCCATTTGTCCCAGGGGCCGTCCTGCCGCATGCGCTCCGTTAGCAAATCCATCCATTTCGTGTCGAACGAAACAGGAATATTCGTCATTTTTGCACCTCTTTACTAAAGGATGCCAATTATTATGAAGATGATGAGCTGATTGTTAACAATATTTGTCTTGGAGAAAAAATTGTTAACGAAATCATGAGTTGAATGTCAATTTGCATATTTTCAAAAAAGCACGCTCGTGGTAGGATAAACGTGTAGGTTCGTTGTTTAGTATGGAATCAATTGAAAAAGTTATGTATGGCCCAACATCCAACGCGAATGATAGTAGAAGGGAGAGACTGTCTTTCGGACAGCGCCGAAGGAGCAAGCCGGCAGCGGTGAATCTCTCAGGCAAAAGTACCTCTACTTGACGCATCTCTGGAGAGAGCTCGGCAGGAGCCACCAACGGGGAAACTTGCCAGCGGCGCCGGATGGCCCGCCTGCGCAAGGCAACTCTCAGGTACCAAGGACAGAGGGGGAGACATGGGGGCGCCGTCTTTTTTGGCGTTTTCCGTTCTCCCACCCTGTCCTTTTTTGCGTGTGTGAACGCGTCCCTCTTCACTTTGGTCACGTTCCGGGCGCGAGGCGAAGCACTCCGGCGCAATGCCGAGCTGCGTCGGCCCACACTTCCGCCGCAAAGGACCCGGCTTGATCGTCGGAGGACTTTGCCGGCTGTGTTCATCTTTCAACAAACAGTTCAATCGGTTCAGGAGGTGCCGCATGTCCACTTTGAAACGCACGCCGCTTTTCCCGATTTACGAGAAGTACGGGGCGAAAACCATCGACTTCGGCGGATGGGAGCTGCCGGTCCAGTTTTCCAGCATCACCCAGGAACACGAAGCGGTGCGGACGAAGGCAGGAATGTTCGACGTATCCCACATGGGGGAAGTGGAGGTAAAAGGCGAGCGGGCGCTGGAATACCTGCAGCGCATGACCACCAACGACGTCTCCAAACTGGTGCCGGGCCAGGCGCAGTACAGCGTGATGTGCTATCCGGACGGAGGAACGGTGGATGATCTGCTCGTGTACAAGTTTGCCGACGACCACTACCTGCTGGTGATCAACGCGGCCAACATCGACAAGGACTATGACTGGCTTTCCCAGCATCTGATCGACGGCGTCTCGATCGAAAACATCTCCCCGCAAACGGCCCAGCTCGCCCTGCAGGGACCGCTGGCGGAGTCCATCCTGCAGCGGCTGACGCCCACCGACCTGTCGCAGATCGGCTTCTTTCGCTTTGAACGGGACGTGCTGATTGACGGTGTGCCCGCGCTCGTCTCCCGCACCGGGTACACGGGCGAAGACGGCTTCGAGATTTACCTGGACGCTGTTCACGCCATCCAGGTGTGGGAGAAGCTCCTGGAGACAGGTAAAGAGGACGGTCTTGTGCCGTGCGGCCTGGGGGCGCGCGACACGCTCCGCTTCGAGGCCAGGCTGCCGCTCTACGGTCAGGAACTGCGCCAGGACGTCACGCCGATTGAGGCCGGCGTCGGATTTGCCGTCAAGGTGGACAAGGACGTGCCGTTTATCGGCCAGGAAGTATTGAAGGCGCAAAAGGAACACGGAGCGCCCCGCAAACTGGTCGGGATCGAAATGATCGACCGCGGCATCCCCCGCACGCATTATCCGGTGTTCGTCGACGACCAACAGGTGGGGGAAGTGACGACCGGGACCCAGTCCCCGACACTGAAAAAGAACGTGGGGCTGGCCTTGGTCAAAGCGGAATTCGCCGCCATTGGCACGAAACTGGACGTGGAGATCCGCGGCAAGCGCCTCAAGGCGGAAGTCGTGGCCACTCCGTTCTACAAACGGCCGAAAAACTGACGACTCAGAATCGCAAGGGTGGAAAAGGAGGACCTCGCACGTGAAATACCGTTACCTGCCGCAGACCGATCAGGACAAGCGCGAAATGATGGAAGCGCTGGGCATTTCCAGCGTGGATGAACTGTTTGCCGACATCCCGGAAGAGGTGCGCTTCAAAGGGAGCCTGAACATCCCGGAAGCCCTCTCCGAGCCGGAACTGGTCCGCTACTTTCAGGGGCTGTCCAGCAAGAACGCCAACTTCAGCACCCACGTCAACTTCCTGGGCGCCGGCGTGTACCAGCATTACATCCCCAGCGTCGTCAACCACATGCTGCTGCGCGGCGAGTTTTTCACCGCCTACACGCCGTACCAGCCGGAGATCAGCCAGGGGGAGCTGCAGGCCATATTTGAATTCCAGACGATGGTGTGCGAGCTGACCGGGATGGAGGTGGCCAACTCCTCCATGTACGACGGCGCCACCTCGCTCGCCGAAGCGGCAATGATGGCGGCCGGCCACACCGGCAAAAAAAAGGTGGTCGTCTCCCGGGCCGTGCATCCGGAGGCGCGCAGTGTGCTGAAAACGTACGCCTACGGACAAGGCGTCGAACTGATCGAAGCGGGCTTCACCGGCGACGGCGTGACCGATCTCGCGGAACTGGAGGCGCTGGTTGACGAACAGACCGCCGCGGTCATCGTCCAGTACCCCAACTTCTTTGGCGGCGTGGAAGACCTGGCGGCCATCGAGCCGATCGCGCACGGCAAGGGAGCGCTTCTGGTCGTCTCCGCCAACCCGCTCTCCCTCGGCGTGCTGGAAGCGCCGGGCAAGCTGGGAGCCGACATCGTCACCGGCGACATGCAGCCGTTCGGCATCCCGGCTTCGTTCGGCGGACCGCACTGCGGCTATTTCGCCACCACGTCCAAACTGATGCGCAAAATGCCGGGACGAATCGTCGGCCAGACGAAGGATGAAAACGGCAAGCGCGGGTTTGTCCTGACCCTGCAGGCGCGGGAACAGCACATCCGCCGCGAAAAGGCCACCTCCAACATCTGCTCCAACCAGGCGCTTCTGGCGCTGGCCGCGTCGATCACGCTGACGGCGCTGGGCAAGCAGGGCGTGCAGGAGATGGCGATGATGAACCTGCAAAAAGCCCACTACGCCAAGCAGGCGCTGCAGGCGAAGGGATTCCGGATTACCTTCGGAGCGCCGATGTTCAACGAATTTGCGGTGGAGCTGTCCAAACCGGTCGCAGAGGTGAACAAAGCGCTGCTCGCGAAGGGCATTCTCGGCGGGTACGACCTCGGCCTCGCCTATCCGGAACTGGCCGGCCACATGCTGCTCGCCGTCACGGAGCTGAGGACGAAAGACGAAATCGACACGCTGGCGCAGGAACTGGAGGCGATCACACGTGCGTAACGACAAGGACAAAGCACTCATTTTTGAACTGAGCAAACCGGGCCGCGTGAGCTACAACCTGCCGGCGCTCGACGTGCCGGAAGCCGACGTGGCCGCGCTGCTGCCCAAGCATCTGATCCGCGAGACGCCGGCCGAACTGCCGGAGGTGTCCGAGCTGCAGCTCGTGCGTCACTACACCGAGCTGTCCCGCCGCAACCACGGGGTGGACAACGGCTTTTACCCGCTCGGTTCGTGCACGATGAAATACAATCCGAAAATCAACGAAGACGTGGCCCGCTATCCGGGCTTCGCCCAAACCCACCCCTATCAGCCGGAAGAAAGCGTCCAGGGCGCCCTGGAGCTGATGTACAACCTGCAGAATGACCTGGCGGAAATCACCGGGATGGACGCGGTAACCCTGCAGCCTGCGGCGGGGGCGGCCGGCGAGTGGACCGGGCTGATGATGATCCGCGCGTACCACGAGAGCCGCGGCGATCATCAGCGCACGAAGGTGATCGTGCCCAACTCCGCCCACGGCACCAACCCGGCTTCCGCGGCGGTCGCCGGCCTGCAAACGGTGACGATTCCGTCCGACGAGCGCGGCCTGGTGGACATCGAAGCGCTGCGCCAGGCAGTCGGCCCGGATACGGCGGCGCTGATGCTGACCAACCCTAACACGCTCGGCCTGTTTGAGGAAGACATCGTGGAAATGGCCCGGATCGTCCACGAAGCGGGCGGCCTGCTGTACTACGACGGGGCCAATGCCAACGCGATTCTGGGCATTGCCCGGCCGGGCGACATGGGCTTTGACGTCGTCCACCTCAACCTGCACAAAACCTTTACCGGCCCGCACGGCGGCGGCGGCCCCGGCGCCGGTCCGGTCGGGGTGAAAAAGATTCTGGAGCCGTTTTTGCCGGCCCCGATCGTGGGCAAAAAAGCGGACGGCACGTACTACTGGGACAACGACCGTCCCCAGTCCATCGGCCGCGTAAAAGGCTACCACGGCAACTTCGGCATCCTGGTCCGCGCCTACGCCTACATCCGCACGATGGGGCCGGAAGGGCTGCTGCAGGTATCGCAAAACGCCGTGCTGAACGCCAACTACATGATGAGAAAGCTGGCACAGGCCTACGAGCTGCCGTACGACCGCGTCTGCAAGCACGAGTTTGTCCTCTCCGGCGTCCGCCAGAAAAAGCTGGGCGTCCGTACGCTGGACATCGCCAAGCGTCTGCTTGACTTCGGCTACCACCCGCCGACGATCTACTTCCCGCTGATCGTCGACGAATGCCTGATGATCGAGCCGACAGAGACGGAGACAAAGGAAACGCTCGACGAGTTTATCGACGTCATGCTGCAGATCGCCCGCGAGTGCGAAGAAAACCCGGAAATCGTCCAGGAAGCACCGCACACCACCGTGGTGAAGCGCCTCGACGAAGCGACGGCAGCTCGCAAGCCGATCCTCCGCTACCAGCCGGAACAAGCGTAACCGATTGAAACCGCCCGCTTTTTTCGGGCGGTTTTCGTTTTGCCCCCATACGGTTCGCCATGAGGAGGTCTCCCGGCAGGTTGCGAAAATCACAGGCAGAGGACCTGGGCCGACGGTTAATCAGGGAGATCGTTCAATGAAAAGCATGCAGCCGGCTGTTCATGCGTATCATGAGAACGATCTTCTTCTGAGAGACACACCTTGACAAAATTTTAATTTTGTGATATGATTAAAATTTAACGATTGAAATATACTGTGGGTTTGGTATACTTCTTTGTAAATGCCATCTTTCCATTCCCTGGGAGATCGGCTCTACAAGGAGGAGATGCCCATGAAAGAAGACCACGTCAGTCTGACCGCGATCATGACCGCCTACTTGCGCGCCTACCATGCCATGAATGACACCCCTAAAATTTTTGATGACTTTCTCGCCTTCCAGTTGATACCAGAGGAAAGGCGTGCCCTCATTGAACAGGGATTGGCCAAGGCTCTCCAGATTCACGTTCCGGAAAGCAGCCTGGCACGCTCCGGCCAGGCGGCAGCCCCCCTGCGGTCGTTATTGCAGGCCATGGGGCTGCCTCATGTTCTCAGCCGCTCACGATATGCGGAAGACAACCTTGAGCTGGCGGTACAACAAGGGGTGGGGCAGTATGTAATACTCGGGGCCGGGTTGGATACGTTTGCGTTTCGCCGTCCCGATCTCCTGCGCCAGGTGCAGGTATTTGAAGTAGACCACCCCGCCACGCAAGCCTTCAAACGCAATCGGCTGGCTGAATTGAAATGGGACATCCCGTCACATCTCCACTTTGTGCCTGTGGATTTCACAAAGGAGAGTCTGGCTGATGCACTCAGGGGAACGTCGTACGATGTGCAGACGAAAAGCTTTTTTAGCTGGCTGGGTGTCACCATGTACTTGACGCGAGACGAGGTGTTCGCAACGCTTCGTTCCATTGCCGACATGGCCCCCGCGGGCAGTGCGGTGATTTTCGATTACTTTGTGCCGGAAGAAGATACGCCGCACATGAAAGAGATGCGGGAGGGGCTGCTAAAGATCGGCGAGCCGATGAAAACGACCCTCGACCCGTCAACGCTGGCTGTCGAATTGGAACGTGTGGGGCTCCGTCTTCATGAAAACGCAAGCCCGTCCGACATCCAGGAACGCTATTTCCAGAGCCGAACGGACGGTTATCAGGCGAGCAATCACGTGCGCTTTGCGTGGGCTGTCGCGTAAAAAATGGCCGCCCCGATTCATGGGATCATGTGCGCCGGGTGGAGTGCCCGGCTTTTTTTGTATACTTGGTTCACCAAGAGGCAGCGGGCCTGTTCATCCCGCCGGTTTCACGGACGGCGACGACGGCAGGCCGCTGCATCATGTGGTAAGATGGGAGGAGAACGTACGGAGACGTGGGGAAAGGAACGATGAGGCATGCGCAAACGGATCGTCTTTACAGGTGGAGGATCTGCCGGGCATGTGACCGTCAATCTCGCGCTGATGCCGCATTTTTTGCGGGAAGGCTGGAAGGTCGCCTACATCGGGTCGGAGGCGGGGATTGAGCGGGAACTGGTCACCCGTATCGAAGGCGTGCGCTATTTCGGGATTGCCACCGGCAAGTGGCGCCGTTACTTCGATTGGAAAAACGCATCCGATCCTCTCCGGGTGCTCAAAGGGGTGTGGCAGGCGCATCGGCTGCTGCGATTCATCCGTCCGGACGTCGTCTTTTCCAAAGGCGGGTTCGTATCGGTGCCCGTAGTGCTCGCAAGCCGGCTGCACAACGTGCCGGTCGTGCTTCACGAGTCCGACCTGACTCCCGGTCTCGCCAACCGGATCGCCATTCCCTTTGCGCGGACAGTGTGCACCACCTTTCCTGACACGCTTTCCCACATCCCTGGCGGCAAGGGGGAGCATGTCGGAGCGGTGGTGCGGGAGGAACTGAAGCGGGGAACAAGAGAGCGAGGCTATGCGCTGACCGGATTTGTTCCGGGCAGGCCGGTGCTGTTGGTCATGGGCGGCAGTCTGGGCTCGCAGCGGATAAACCGGGCGATTCGCGACAATGCAGAAGCGCTGCTGGAGCGGTTTCAGATCGTCCACATCTGCGGCAAGGGGCAGGTGGACGCTGCCCTGCACCTGCCCGGCTACCGCCAATACGAGTACGTGCAGGAGGAACTGGCCGATCTCTTGGCGATCGCGGACCTTGTCGTTTCCCGTGCCGGCTCCAATGCGATTTTCGAGTTTCTCGCCCTGCGCAAGCCGATGCTGCTGATCCCGCTCTCCCAGGCGGCCAGCAGGGGGGATCAGGTCCAAAACGCCCGGTCGTTTGAGCGGCAGGGGTTTTGCGAAGTGATGGAAGAGGAAGGCTGGAGCGATTCGGCCTTTCTGGCTGCCGTCCAGCGTGTGGCCGACAAGCGTGGGGAGTTCGCGCGGCGGATGGAACAGGCGGAACTGGGCGATCCCCTGTCCCGGCTGCTTGGGGTGATCAAAGCGGCGGCCGGCCGCTAGCCAGCCGCAGACAGCCCATCCGTCCCTTGCCGTCCCGGCTGCCGGCGGCGTACAATGGATGGGGCAAGAGGAGGTCGAACTATGGAACAATGGCGTTTTATCGTCACGGAAGCCATGCCGCCGGCCATGAACATGGCTGTCGACGAGGCGATTCTGCAACTGCACAGCGAAGGAAAGGTACCGCCGACCGTCCGGTTTTACACGTGGAATCCGGCGACCCTGTCGATCGGCTACTTTCAAAAGGCGGCCAAGGAGATCAACCTGGAGGCGCTGCGTGAGCGCGGGCTGGGCTTTGTCCGCCGTCCGACCGGGGGACGGGCCGTCCTGCACGATCAGGAGCTGACCTACAGCGTCGTCGTTTCGGAAAGCCATCCGAAGATGCCGTCCAGCGTGACGGAAGCGTACAAGGTGATCAGCATGGGCCTCCTGCACGGGTTTCAACGGCTCGGCCTGCGCGCGGAGATGGTCTCGCTGGCCACCGAGGAGGAAAAGGAAAAGTACAGCTCGCCCGGCTCGTCGGCCTGCTTTGATTCCCCCTCCTGGTACGAACTGGTGGTGGAGGGCAAAAAGGTGGCGGGCAGCGCCCAGACGCGGCAAAAAGGCGTGATCCTGCAGCACGGTTCGATTCTCCTGGAGATGGACGTCGAGCTGCTCTTTTCGCTGCTCAACTTCCCGTCCGAGCGGGTGAAGCAGCGCATGATGGAGAGCTTCCGGCAAAAGGCGGTGACGATCAACGAGGTAAGCCCCCGGCCCATCGGCCTGCAGGAGGCTGTGGAAGCCTTCCGCGACGGATTCGCATCCGGTCTGGAGGTGGAGCTGGTTCCGGGAGAGCTGACGCCCGAAGAAACGGCACTGGCCGAAGAACTGGTCCGTACCCGCTACGCCGCCGACGAGTGGAACTTCCGCCGCTGACGGACAGGTTTTTCGCCGGGGGAAAACAGGTAAACAAATGGACGCATGCGGATTTGACAAAAGCTCTCAGGGGCCAAACCATCGGCACCTGAGAGCTTTTTTTCTCATGTTCTTTTGTGACAAAAACAACGCCGGATAGGTCATGCCAACGTCCAAGGATAAGAAGATGCTTGGGGTAAAATAAATCGAATCATGGAATAAAGGGACTGCGTGTGTACAAAGGTTGGGTATCGAAAAATATTTTGTTCACAAGTAAACTATATCTGCTCACTTATCAACTGCTTCTTACTTATGTAATCAAAAAAGGGTCATTGACATTATAAGGTAACAAGGAATAAGATGATTTTGTTTCCTAGTGAACAATTTTTACAGAAGAAATGTGGACGATAAATTCGAAGGGAGTACAGGAACAATGTCTGATCTGACAAACGAGCTGATTTATGACCTGTATGTGAGGCTGCTGCACCTGAACGAGCAAAAGGCGGATACCGATATTCAGGAGTTTGTGAATCAAGCGACAGGTGAACAAGGAAAACTTCTCCCCCGAAATATGACAAGTATTCATGTCATTGACTGTATCGGTCGGCATGAACCGATCAACAACAGTGCCATTGCCAAAAAAATGAATTTGTCCAAAGCAAACATTACAAAAATTACGACAAAATTGTTGGAAGCAGACCTTATTAAACGCTTCCAATTCACGGACAACAAGAAAGAAGTGTATTTTCGACTGACGCCAAAAGGACGGCAAGTGTTTCAGATGCACGAAGCGATTCACAAGCGGAAAGAACAACAGTTCTACCAGTTTCTTGATCGCTTTACAGAGATGGAGCGGCATGCCATTGTAAAATTCCTCCGAGATCTGACCATCCGAATCCAGGAGGAACTGACGGAAAGGCAGGGGACCCTTGATGAAGAGCGCTAACGGAAGTGCCGCGTTCATTTTGTATCTGGTTTGTATCAGCGCCTTCTTTGCATCGTTAAACCAAAATATTTATTCGCCCATCATTCCCCTGATCAGGGACTCTTTCCAGGTTTCCATGAACATGGTGAATCTGTCGGTATCGCTGTTTATTTTCGTTACCGCGATCATGCAAATGGTTCTCGGACCGCTCGTTGGAAGGTTATTTCAGGGAAGCCAACGCGGAAAAGCGATGGGGACGTATCAAATGCTGCTGTCTGTTGCGCCTGCTGTAGCCCCGGTACTGGGAGGATTGATGGGAGAACGGTATGGCTATCCCGGGATCTTCTGGTTTCTCGCAATCGCTTCCGCCATTCTCCTGTTGACCCATCAGCTTTTTTTCCCGAAAGATACTCCGGAAGGGAAACAATCTGTCAGGATAGGCAGGCTCCTGAATCACTATGGCGGCATTTTCACAAACAAGATAGGCAGCTCGATTCTGATCTCGAGTTTCCTGTTTTTCTTCGTGTATTTCGCCGTGATTGTATACCTGCCTGTCTTGTTGACGGATCACTATCATGCAAGCCTGAAAATGGTAGGGCTGCTTTATCTGCCACTGGCGGTAAGCACAATGGCGGGAAGCATGATCTTTACCTATCTGCAAGCCAGAATTCCGCTCAAGAATCTGTGTGCAGGCGGAAACGTCGTGGCGGCAGGCAGCATTCTGCTTTTTGCCGTAACCCATTCATTTTCTTTAATCGGGATGTTTACGGCTCTGGTGATGTACGGGATCTGTATAGGTGTCATAACCCCTTTGTACTCGACAATGATGGCAAATGAATTTGAGCACAACAGGGGCAGTGCAATGGGACTGTTTCATTTTATCCGGTACATGGGAATGGCCGCCGGACCTGTCATATCGGGCTGGCTGCTAGCGAAAATGGAAGCTGTCGTCGTCTTTGGACTGCTGGGAGCGTTGTTTGCATGGGTGAGTTGGGGATTGTGGCCGCGGATTCGCCCCCAAAACGTGAACGAGGCTGTCGAATGAGCAGAAAAAAAGTAGCAGCAAAGAAGCAGAATCATTGACGTACGGGTTGCACGGACATGACCCCACCGTTCGGATCACGCAGAACAGTACAAGACCACCGGCTGCAAACAGCGGTGGGCTTGTTTGGGCATGATGAATTCTCCTCCTTGCGAACGGCTGCCCCGATTTCTGGAGCAACGGGAGCGGGAGGCACTGGTACCCATCCCGTTCCTGATTCTTGCCAAGGGATGTTTGACGGCACAGGGGACAATCTGCCGGCGGATGTCTTCCGTTCCAAAGATACAAAGGAATACCGGTTTTTGCAGGCAAGGCGGAAAAAACGGAACGGCTACCCGATACGGATAGCCGCTTCACTTACGTAGATAGGAAAGTAGGGGGTGTTTCTGCGTATTACACGAGCACCTCGGAATAGATGTGCTGCTCGAACAACTGCTGCAGTTTTTGCACCATCGGGCCTACCTGGCCGCTGCCAACCGGTTGGCCGTCCACGGCGACAATGGGCATGACTTCCGCCGTCGTGCTGGAGAGGAACAGCTCATCCGCCTGCTTGAGGAACTGGATGTCAAACGCCTCCTCATGCACCGGAATGCCGTTTGCCTTTGCCAGGTCGATGACGGTTTGCCGGGTGATGCCGTGCAGGATCAGATGGTCGGCGGGGTGGGTGTACAGGGCGTTGTCCTTGACCGCAAACAGGTTGGAGGCGCTGCACTCGGTAATGATGCCGTTGCGGTGCAAAATGGATTCCTGGGCGCCGGCGTCCTTGGCGTACTGCTTCACCAGCACGGCTCCGAGCAGGTTCAGCGTTTTGATGTCGCAGCGGAGCCAGCGGATGTCTTCCACCAGTTTGGCGGTCAGTCCCTTTTTCATATCGGCCAGCGGGCGTTCCTTGCGCCGGACGAATCCCATGATGACCGGCCGGATGCCGCTCGGGATATCGTGCAGGCGAGGAGCGACGCCGCGCGTCACCTGCAGGTAGAGGGTGGCGTCATCGTCCGTCGTCAGGTTGTTTTTGGCGATCAACTGCTGGGCGATGTCGGTCAGTTCCGCCGCCGTCCAGGGCAGGTCCAGCTTGATCTCCCGCGCGCTGCGGAACAGACGGGTCAAGTGGGCGTCCCACTGGTACATTTTCCCTTTGTAAATGCGGACTACTTCATATATCCCGTCTCCGAAGTTGTAGCCGCGGTCTTCCGGGTGTACGGCCAGTTCGTCAGCCTCGACCCATTTGCCATCCACATACAGCATGGCGAAATCCTCCTTCACTATTACACAAATATTATGTCTTTTTTGGTTTGCAGAAACCATCCGCAAACATACAGCCACCGGCGGCGGACCGGAAAATCCGCGTCGAGCGCTTGATGGATTCTACTTCCACCTTACCAAACCGGGGGACAAGGGTCAATTTGATTTTGCGGATGGTCCACAAATGCTGTCGCCCGATGACGGCATGTGCCTGTATTTGACAAACTATTCTGACTAGACGCCGCCGCCTGCCCCTGCCCATAATAAAAAGAAACGAACGCGTTGCGAAGGGAGAATGCCATGAGGGCGTTTTGCAGATGGACGTTGGTCGCCATGCTGGCTGTCAGCTTGAATCTGCCGCTGCCGGCGGGGGCGGCGGCCGGACTGCAGGATCAGATCGACGCCGACGGCCTGTACGGCCACGTTGAGCGTCTGTCCCGTCTGCCGCGGGCGGCGGCGACGGAATCGGAGTTTGCCGCCATCGTCTATGTGGAAGAGCAGCTTCGCCTGTACGGGTACGAGACCAGGCTGCAGCCGTTTGCCTATTACGTGTACCGCCAGCCGACGCAGCTCTCCTTGCGCACGGTCGACTGGCCCGAACGCAGGTGGAACGTGACCGCCTTGACGCACGGACCCAACGGCAGGGCGGCGGGCGAGATCGTTGACGCCGGGAGAGGCACGGCGGCGGAGTTGAGCCGCATACAGGCGGAGGGAAAGATCCTCCTGATTCGGCGGGGGGAGATCCCCTTGGGGGAAAAGGTGCGCAACGCGGCGGCGGCCAAGGCGGCGGGAGCCATTCTCGTCAACGACGCCGACGGAGCGTGGAGCGAACCCCTGGAGGAACCGCTCGACATGGCCGTACCCGTCGTGCTGCTCCCGCGAACGGAAGGGGAACTCCTGCGTCAGCGTCTGCTGGAAAAGGGAAAGGTGTCCGCCGAGCTGAACGTGTCCGGCGGCGTGACCAGCCGACGCACGTCGTACAATCTGATCGCCGCGCGAAAGCCGGACGGCGCAAACACGGGCCAAACGGTACTGGTGACCGCCCGCCACGATTCGCTGCCGGCGTCGCCGGGCGCCAACGAGGGAGCCTCCGGAGTGGCCGTGCTCCTGGAGACAGCCCGCCTTTTGGCAGACCAGGAGGTTGACACCGAAGTCCGTTTCGTCAGCCTGGGAGCGGCTTTCGACGGGGCGCAGGGGGCCGCTGCCTACGTGCGCTCCTTGTCCGAAGCGGAGAAGCAGCAGATCGTCGCCGCGTTCTGCCTCAACGGGGTCGGCAGCGCGGACGCGGGGGAATTGACGGCGGTTACAGCGGACGGACAGCGAAACCTTCCGGCCGACCTGGCTGCGCGGGCGGGGGCCGTTTTTTCCGGCACCCGACTGAGCGAGGCGGGCGGAGAGGGAGAACCGATCGTGTTTGCCCGCGCCGGGATTCCCGCCGCCGCGCTCGTCGCTCCTGTTCCCGCCGACAAGCAGCGGGAGCATCCGCAGGACACCGTGGACAGGATCAGCCGGGAGCGGCTTAGCCGTGCGGCGCAAGTCGTCCTCGCCGCTGTCGGCGAGATTGCCGGCGGACAGACCCCGGCGTATCCGGCGGGCAGACCCGCTGCCAGATCCGGACGGTAAAGAGAAGCGAACCATCATGGAAAACGCACGCAGCGCCCGCGTAGGTTTATTCGACGCGGGCGCTTTTCGTTGGCCTTCCGGCGGCAGCTTGTCACAAACTGTCGAATGGTAAGGAATGGCCGATTTATCTTGAAAGAGGTATAATTTTCACAGATGTTAAAAAATTCACCCATTCTGTTTTGACAAAGCGTGGATCAGAGAGCCTCGGCGGAGAAAGAGACTCGATCCGGTGCGGCAACGCGTTCGCGTGGACGCATCCTCGGTGCATCCGGGTCTGCAGCAGTCGTCGTTCCATTTATCGGAAATTTCCGAATACAGAAACATTCCCTTCAGCGATACAGGAGATGTACATCGGTAACGGAGGTCGATATGAAGCAAACTGGTACTCTCGCGCTGTTTCCTTCTTTCTTGGCGGTAGTCGCCCTGGCGGTTCTCACCGCGTCAAACTGGCCCGTATTGTCTTCCCTTCTCAACGGGAGGCTACTGTTCGGCGTACTGGCAGCGTTGGCGTTGGCGGCGTTCCTTTTCGTCTTGTATCTGCTGCGGCGCGTCCGGCAACTGGAACAGGAAGCGCGCTATCGGGAGCGCAGCTTCCGCACATATCTCGACGCCATCCCGGACCTCCTTTTCATCAAGAGCAAAACGGGCGAGCTTTTATACGTCAATCAAGCGGCCAGCGAATTCTTTGTTGGCGAACGGCTTGCCGCTCCCAACCTGGTGGCCGGGACGGACCGCTACCGGCAAAGTCTGTGCGGCTGCCGCGAAACCGACGAACTCGTCTTTCAAACGGGAGAACCGCTCCGCCGCGTCGAGGTGTTTGTGCAGCCGGACGGTTCGGCACGCTACGTTGACATGCTAAAGGTACCGGTCGTGGATGCGCTGACCCAATACGCCGCCCTCCTGGTGCTGGGGCGGGACATCACCGACCAGAAGCGGGCGGAATTGGACGGACTGGCCACGAAGGAACTGCTGGAGTCCTTTTTGCAGCAAACCCCGGACGCCATCTCGCTGATCGACGTCAACGGCCGCGTAAAGCGCGTCAACCAGGCGTCGGAAATCATCTTTGGCTACAGCGAGGAAGAGCTGATCGACCGTCCGCTGCCGGTCATCCCCCCGCATCTGCAGGAAGAAGCCGACTACTACCATCAACAGGTGCTGAACGGCAAGCGCATCATCGGCCTGGAGACCATCCGTTTTCACAAAAGCGGCCGGCCCCTGCACGTTTCGCTCTCGATGGCGCCGATCTACGACGTCGAGGGAAAGGTGATCGGCATTGCCGGTAGCGCGCGGGACATTACCGAACGAAAGCGGGTGGAGCACCGCCTGCGGGTGAGCGAAGCCAAGTACCGGTTGATAGCCGAGAACATGACCGACATGATCTGCGTGTACGAGGAGAACGGCGCGGTGACCTACATGTCTCCCTCGCATGAATCGATCCTGGGGTATCCGCTCGATCAGTACAAGCGGGTGTACGACTGCCTGAAACTGATTCATCCGGACGATCGGGAATCCGTCCGGCAGGCGATTGCGGACATCCGCCAAACCAGGGAAATGGCGGCGGTCGAATTCCGCTTCCTGCACAGCGGCGGCCACTGGGTCCACCTGGAATCCCGCTGCAAGCCGATCGTGAACGAGACGGGACGGGTGATCAGTTTTATGATCGTCACCCGCGACATCACGGAGAAAAAGCGGGCGGAAGAACTGCTCCGCCAGTCGGACATGCTGTCTGCCGTCGGGCAGTTGGCGGCGGGGATCGCCCACGAGATCCGCAACCCGTTGACGGCGCTGCGCGGCTTTATCCAGTTGATGCAGTCGTCCGCCGAAGACAAGCGGTACTGCGGGATCATGCTCTCCGAACTGGATCGGATCAACCTGATCGTCAGCGAACTGCTGCGGTTGGCCAAGCCGCAGGCGGTCAAGTATCAGCAGCGCGAAGTGGGCAGCATCCTGAAAAACGTGCTCTCGCTCCTGGACAGCCAAGCCATTCTGAACAACATCCAGATTCACACCCGGATCGCGGAGAAGCTGCCGCCCATCACCTGCGAAGAAAACCAGATGAAGCAAGTCTTCATCAATTTGTGCAAAAATGCCATCGAAGCAATGCCGAACGGGGGACACCTCCGGGTGGAGGCGGAAGCGCTTGACAAAGGCGAGGTGCGGATCAGGATCAAGGATACGGGCTGCGGCATCGACCCGGAACGGATTCCGCGCCTGGGCGAGCCCTTTTACACCACCAAGGAAAAGGGAACCGGACTGGGCCTGATGGTCAGCCGCAGGATCATCGAGGAGCACGGCGGCCGGATCGCGATCACAAGCGAACCGGAACAGGGAACGACGGTCGACGTCATCCTCCCCGCCTTGGCCGGTTGATGCGGTGGGTTCCGCTCACCCGGGCGGTTCAGGACGCGGCGGCCTGTCTTTCCACAGCAGGCGCCCCAGCAGCAAAAGTCCGCAGTACGTGGCGCTGCTTGCGGCCAGATGGGCAGCCGTGCCGCTCACCAGCGGCAGCAGGGAGAACAGACTGGCCCCGGCCAGCATCGCCAGCAGCAGCGGCCCCATGTGCAGATCGTGGCGCACCGCCACGGGCACGGCCATGGCGTAGACGAGCGCGCCCAGGATGAGGCCGGCGTGTCCGAGCGCCAACAACAGGTGCAGCAGGTCGGCAAACGGCAGCAGGGAAGTCAGAATCTGCTTCAGCGGCAGGGCGGCGGAGTGGACGTCGTGCCAGTAGGCCAGCAGGATCGCCTGTCCCAGCAGGGTGGCGAAGAAAAAGAACAGCGTGCCCGCCATCACGCCCACGCGTATGGTGCTCTCCCGGGGCGCACGGGTGGCAAGCGGCAGGACGACGACCAGACAGACCAGAAAGTGCAGGGAGAGGTACAGCACGGCTTGGATCAGCCACAGGAAGTTGAGCTGGTATCCGAGTGAAGGGATCGGCACGTGGCGCTGTTCGGCAAACACAAACGCGAGCAGCAACAGTCCGGCGGCGAGCGAGGCGGCTGTACCCCGCAGGATCGCCGTCCACCCCTGGGCGACAAACACCACGGCGAGGAGCAGGGGAGCAAGCACAAACAGCCAGCTCCACGAACCAGCTGCGTGCTGCGCCGCCTGCATGCCCGCTGACGCTCCCGCGTACGCCAAGAGGGAGAGGTGGATCAGCACGGAGAGGACGGGAGCGAGTTGGGGGCCAAACCACTGCCAGAGCAGATCGTGGAGCGTACGAACCCCCTCGCGATGGCAGGTGACCAGCACACGGCAGCCGGTCCACCCCAGTCCGATGCTGGCGGCGACGAGACCAATCGTCCCCCACGAGCCGTAATAGGCAAAAAAGCGCAGCCATTCATAACCGCTGAAATACGAACCGCCGAGCGCGGCTCCAGCGAACAGTACGGCGATTCGCCATGCGCTTCTGTCCATTGCACATCATCCTTTACCCAGCGTGGAAACCAAGAGCAGCTCATGCGTCATGCAATTCGTCATATTGGTACCAATGTATGAGCCAGGGAGGCTTGTTCAGAACAGGGGGATTAATGATACATATGTGTTTACGAACTATCAAAAAATGGATATACTGAAGGTACCCCTGACAACGACTGCCATCCGAGGTGAATGACATGAAAATCGTCGGCATTGCCGGAAGCATGAACCCCCAATCGACAACCAAACTGGCCGTACAGATCGTATTGAAGGCCGCCCGGGAAGCGGGAGCGGAAACGGAACTGATCCACCTGGCCGAATGGCCGATGCCGATCTACGACAATCGCGATGACGCCTCCACGTATCCGGAGACGGTGCACCGTTTTGTGCAAAAGGTCTCGGAAGCGGACGGACTGGTGATTGGCTCGCCGGAGTACCACGGCAGCATCAGCGGCGCCTTGAAAAACGCGCTCGATTTTTTGGAAGGGCGCCATTTGCGCGACAAGCAGGTGGCCATTCTCGGCGTGGCGGGAGGCGGCATGGGCGCGACCAATACGGTAAACACCCTGCAGGTGATCATGCGCAATCTGCACGCCTGGCCCCTGCCGTCCAGCCCGAGTGTCCCCAGCGCCTACAACGCGTTCGCGCCAGACGGGACGCTGAAAGATCCGCGCCTGCAGGAACGCATGGAGACGCTCGGCCGGGAACTGGTGCGGTACGTGCGGGTGATGAACGCGGAAAAACAGCCGCAGTAGGCAGGTTTTTCTTGCAACCGTTGCGCTTTCCACGGTATTATGTTTTTACGTGCTTTTGAAAAGCCTTGGCCACAAAAGGTTTTTCTTCTCACCAGAAATACCGTTTGGAAACGAGGGATCCACATGCCAACTCCCAGTATGGAAGACTATTTGGAACGCATTTACAGCTTAATTGAAGAAAAAGGTTACGCCCGTGTCTCCGATATCGCGGAAGCGTTGGAAGTGCATCCCTCATCCGTTACCAAGATGGTCCAAAAGCTGGACAAAGACAAATACCTGGTCTATGAAAAATACCGGGGCCTGGTGCTGACGCCGAAAGGCAAAAAAATCGGCAAGCGTCTGGTGGACCGTCACAGTCTGCTGGAAGAGTTCATGCGTGTCATCGGCGTGGACGAGGAGCACATCTATCAGGACGTGGAAGGGATCGAGCACCATCTCAGTTGGGAGTCGATCACCTGCCTGGAGTATCTTGTCCAGTATTTTCATGCCGACCCGTCGCGTATTGAGGAGCTGCGCCGCATTCGACAGGAAGACGAGCAAAAGGAAGAATAGCCGAATCATAGAGATCGCACTGCACAGACGCAAGCCTGACCGGCTTGCGTTTTTTGTCGTAATCGACAAGCCATCTCCCTATATTTGATAAGGAGGAAAGGGGAGGTGAGGGCATGAAGGCGGACGCGGTGTTTGAGGGCGGCGGGGTGAAAGGGATCGCCTTTATCGGGGCGCTACAGGTGATGGAGGAGCACGGCTATACGTGGGCGAACCTGGCCGGCACGTCGGCGGGCTCGTTTGTCGCCGCTCTGCTCGGGGCGGGCTACAAGAGCGGGGAGATCAGGCCCGTGTTTGAGCGGCTCGACTATCTGCACTTTCTCGAGCGGCGCGGCATCGGACGGCTGCCGGTCATCGGCCCCCTGTACGAACTGATGGTGCGGCAGGGAATGTACCGGACCAACCGGATTGAGCGGTTTATGGACGAATTGTTGAGGAGAAAAGGCATCCGCACCTTCGGGGACCTGCCGCCGGGCAAGCTCAGGATCATCGCGTCCGACATCACGGCGGGAAAAATGCTGGTCCTGCCGGACGATCTCGTCCAGTTTGACATCGTCCCGGAAGAATTCCCCATCGCCCGGGCCGTCCGCATGTCGTGCTCGCTCCCGTATTTCTTTCAGCCGGTCCGGTTGGAGCAGAACGGGGAACCGCACTATATCGTGGACGGCGGGCTGCTGAGCAACTATCCGGTCTGGTTGTTCGACGTTCCCGGAAAACCGCGCTGGCCGACGATCGGGTTTCGGCTGCACGGCAAACGGGTGGAGCGGGAACCGTACCGGATCCGGGGACTTTTTTCGTTCACCCGCAGTCTGATCACCACGATGCTGGACGCCCACGACCGGCTGTATGTGGAGAGGGCGCAGGCGGTGCGGACGGTCTTCATTCCCACGCTGGGGGTGCGGACCACGCAGTTCGGCCTCTCGCCCGAGCTGCGCGCGTCCCTGCTTCGTTCGGGGGAGGAGGCGGCCCGGCAGTTTCTGGCCAAATGGAACTTCGAGCAGTACGTCGAAGTGTTTCGCAGCATACCGCCTGCGCCAAACGAAAAAACAGGCTGCCTCGTATAGGCGGCCTGTTTTGACGAAAAACGGTCTGAAAAACGAATATGGTAGGAGTGTTCTGCCTGCTGTTACTGCGAGATGTGGTTCTGCGGGTCGCTCTCGTCCTGCTTATCCTTTGCCCTGCTTTTGGCTCCTTCGATTACACGGAACGGGTGGTTTTTGCGGCCTGCCGGCGACGACTTTTTCATCGACGGGCGCGGCGCGGTTTTCGGCTTCGCCTGTTTGTGCCGATAGGCGGAGGAGAAAACCGAGCCGCTTCGCAGGTAGTTTCGCACCGCCACAAACAGCAGCACGGACAAGCCGATCACGATCAAGGTGCCGACAGGATTGTCGATGACCTGCCTCAGAAAGCCGTAGGCGGCCAACAGCAGCAACGCGACGATGATGGGGGGAATGCGGCGTAACATAGGGCTTCACCTCAATGGTTTTCAATATGCCTCACGTTATCCGGCGGAGATCAATCGCTCTTCGCCTGCGACCCGATCCCGTTCCCGCATTTTGAGAAACGCGGCGATCGCCACTTCCACCTGGCTGTCGTCCGGTTCGCGGGTCGTGATTTTTTGCAGCCACAGCCCCGGGTAGCCCAAATAGCGGAGGAACGGTGTATCGCGCCATTTGTTGGTCCACTGCAGCACCTCGTACGACACCCCGATCACCAGAGGCAGGAGAACGATGCGCTGCACCACGCGATCCCACAGCGTTTCGTAGGTGAACAGCGAGTAGATGATGACCCCGACGATCACCGTGAAGATCAGAAAGCTGCTGCCGCAGCGGTAGTGCAGGGTGGAAAATTTTTGCACGTTCTCTACTGTCAATTCTACCCCGGATTCAAAGGCGTTAATCACCTTGTGTTCGGCTCCGTGGTATTGAAACAGACGCTTGATCAAGGGAGCCTGCGCGATGGCTGTGATGTAGCCGAGCAATAGCAGGAGTTTGATCACGCCTTCCGCCAGGTTTTGGGGAATCCCCGCCGGCACCCACTGCCCGAGCAAAAACTGGGCGAGAAAGACCGGCACCAGCGTGAAGACGAACTTGCCGAACAAGAACGAGAGTATGCCGACCACCGCCACGCCGAGCACCATTTGCAGCCTGGACGGGCCTTCGTACACGTCGTCGTCCGATTCCATGCTGTACCGTTCGGAGGCGAAGTTCAGATGTTTGGCTCCGTTTGCGCTGGCCTCGATCAAGCCGACGATCCCGCGGACAAAGGGGATTTTTTTCAAGGTGTTTGCCCATGTATATTCCGAGCGCGGAGCTTCGTAATACTCAATCTCCTGATTTTTCCTGCGGATGGCCGTGACGGTCACCCGTCTGCCGCCAAACATGACGCCTTCGATGACGGCCTGCCCGCCGTAACTGGGTACGTTTTGCTGCGCCAATCCTATCACCTTCCTTACCACATATTGTACCGGAAACGGACCGCGCAGGCTACAAGCAGTTCACCCGCTGCCTTTCAAATGTCAACAATTAGTGAAAACCGGGACCGCGGCGCATACTACACCTGAGGTGATGCACATGGACGCAACCAAGACGCAAAAGGCGGAACAGCCGGGCGCGGCAGGCTTGTCGGCCGGGCAGCAGGGCGGGACAAAAGCGCTGCCGTTCGCCAAGATGGCGGAAGTCGCTTTCTGGGGTACGGTTCTGTGGGGGCTGGTCCGCGCGGCCGCCCATTATCTGAACTTCACACCATACGGCGTGGAAGCGTTCGCCCGGCCGATTCTCGGCACGGCGAGGGCAAACTCCTGGGCGGGCATCGGGCTGGGGACGCTGGTGCTGTTTGTGGAGACGATCATGGCCGTCTTTCTGTATTCGCTTTTGTTCGGCAGGATCCGCTTGTGGTGGATCGGCCTGCTGTACGGCCTGATCCTGCTGGCCGTGGCGGGGTTTTTCTTTCGCATCGGCAATTGGAATCAAGCGACGCTCAGCACCGAACTGGCCTGGTACCTGTCGTTCGGCCTGTTTGTCGGGATGACGATCTCGCTGGAGCGGTCTGACAAAGCCTGACGCTGTTCAAGCCCTTCCTGTGTGTGGTAAAATATTTCTTTAGTAAAAATCTTTTTACAAAGAGGAGTTCAACTGATTTTACATGGGGGAGGAATGGACGATGGTATCCGTCCTGCTGCTGAACGGCCCGAACCTCAACCTCTTGGGGAAGCGGGAACCTGACGTGTACGGAAGCGAGACACTGGACGACGTGCTGGCTCGGCTGGAAAAAGTGATGGAGGAATTGGGCGGCAGGCTGGAGCACTGCCAGTCCAACCATGAAGGCGTCTTGATCGACGCCATTCACCGGGCCAAAGGGGTGCACGACGGCATCGTGATCAATCCCGGCGCCTTCACCCATTACAGCTACGCGCTGCGGGACGCGCTGGCGGGGGTGGCGCTGCCGGCCATCGAGGTACATATCTCCAACGTGCACGCCCGCGAACCGTTCCGCCATCAGTCTGTCATCGCGCCGGTGGTGCTGGGACAGGTGGTCGGACTGGGAACGGACGGGTACGAATGGGCGCTGCGCGCACTGGTCCGCAAACTGACGCGGGGATAAGGGCACGGAAGAACGAAAAACGAAGGGGAGAGGGTCATGGACCAACGGCTTGAGAGACTTCGCGACGCCTTGTCGCAGCTCGGCGCGGATGCGCTGATTACGGAAAAGAAGGAAAACCGGTTTTATCTGAGCGGCTTTACCGGCTCCACCGGCTGGGTGATCGTGACGGAAAAAGAGGCATTCCTCGTCACCGACTTCCGCTACATCGAACAGGCGCAGGAGCAGGCGCCCCATTTTCGTGTCGTCAACAACGAACGCAAACCGGTGGAAGCGCTCGCCCGGGTGCTGAAGGATGCGGGCGTAAAGCGGCTTGCCTTTGAAAGCAGTGTGTCGTTCGGCACCTATCAGGAATGGAGCAAGGCGTTTGACGGTGTCGAGCTTGTGCCGACCAGCGGCCTGATGGAAAAACTGCGCATGTACAAGGACGCTTCCGAACTGGCGATCATCCGCGAAGCGGTGCGCATCGCTGACGAGGCGTACCAGCACATTCAGGGCTATATCAAACCGGGCGTCCGCGAGGTGGACGTGGCTCTGGAGCTGGAGTTTTTCATGCGCAAACGGGGTGCGGAGGCCGCCGCGTTTGACATCATTGTGGCTTCCGGCGTGCGCGGGGCGCTGCCGCACGGGCGAGCCAGCGAGAAGGTCATCCAGGCGGGCGAAATGGTCACGCTGGACTTCGGTGCAGCCTACAAAGGGTACAACTCCGACATCACCCGCACCCTTTCCGTCGGGGAACCGGATCCCAAGCTGAAGGAGATTTACGACATCGTCCTGCGCGCCCAGATCGCCGGCGTGGAGGCCTTGAAACCGGGCGTGACAGGCAAAGAGGCGGATGCTGTTACGCGCGAGATCATCACTGCCGCCGGTTATGGAGACGCGTACGGACACAGCGCGGGTCACGGGCTCGGCGTGGAAGTTCACGAACTGCCCAACCTGTCCGCGGTGAGTCCCTTCGTGCTGGAGCCGGGCATGCTGGTCACGATGGAGCCGGGCATCTACATCAGCGGCCTCGGCGGGGTGCGCATCGAGGACGACGTGCTGATCACGGCGGACGGCCATGAGGTACTGACAACCTCGACGAAAGAGTTGCTCATTTTGCCCGTCTAATTTATACTAGTTGTGTTATTGATTGATTTTGGGAGGACTACCATGATCTCTGTGAACGACTTTCGTACTGGTTTGACCATCGAAGTGGATGGCAACATTTATCAGGTGATCGAATTCCAACACGTGAAGCCGGGGAAAGGGGCGGCGTTCGTCCGTTCCAAGCTGCGCAACCTGCGCAACGGCAACATCACGGAAATGACGTTCCGCGGTGGCGAAAAGGTGAACCCGGCCCGCATTGAAACGTCGACCATGCAGTATCTGTACAACAGCGGTGACGAGTACACCTTCATGAATACCGAGACGTACGAGCAGATCACGTTCACGCGTCAGCAAATTGAGCGCGAACTGAAATTCCTCAAGGAAAACATGAACGTACAGATCATGCAGTACAACGGTGAGACCATCGGTATTCAACTGCCGAACACGGTTGAACTGGTGGTGACCGAGTGCGAGCCGGGCGTAAAAGGCGACACCGCGTCCAACGTGACGAAAAAGGCGACGCTGGAAACCGGCTTCGTGGTCAACGTGCCGCTGTTCGTCGAAGAAGGCGACAAGCTGATCATCGACACGCGCACGGAACAATACGTTTCCCGCGCGTAAACGCGCATACACGCAGGCGAGGCTGTACCCTGTTCGGGTACAGCCTTTTTGCGCTGTCGAAGACATGGGCCTGATACACCTGTCACCGTACCGCCGTGCCATCGGCCCCGAGACGATCCGCCCGAACCAAAATAGCGGACGGCTACGACCGTCCGCCAAACCACTCCCACAGCTTGAGAACGAATGCGGTAATGCCCGCCGCCATCAGGGGACCGACAGGGATGCCGCGCAAAAAGACGATACCGAAAATGGAGCCGATCACCAGGCCGACGATGATGTGCGGCTCGGCGCGCAAAAGGTCGAGGCCCTTGCCGTTCATCCACGTGGCGACGGCGCCGCCCGCCAAGGCGAGCAGGCCCATCACCGTCGTAAACAGCGGCGTCACGTCCCGCCAGGAAATCTTTTCGCTGGCGAACGGCACCAGCACGGAGATGGTCAAAAACAGCAGGCCCAGTTCCATCCCGCGCCGTTCGACGGTGGGAAAAAATCGCTCCAGCGCGGTCAGTTTCAGCACCAGCAGGATGCTGGCGGCCGTGGCGATAATCGGCGAACGTCCGAGCAACCCAATCACGATCAGGATGACAAGCATCACTTCTCCTGGCATCATCGGCATCAAAACCCCTGTCCCTGTTCTGCTTACACTTTATGAGACAAGGTGGGAGAGTATGCGTCGATCCTTCACCACCGGAACCAGCCGGTAGCGGTCGATCTGGGAGCAGAAGCGGAGGTCCTCCTCGCAGTGGTGCTGGATCAGCCGCTTGCCTGTGGTGGTGCGGGCCATCACCTCACCCAGCCGGCCGCATACGTACAGATAGCCCGCTTTCAGCGCCTCCCCCAGGTCACACACCTGGATGTGGGGGCGCATTTGTTGTGCCGTGTGGATCATCAGGCCGGCCGCCAGTCCGTCCTCCAGGGCGAACTCGGAGCGGGTGCCGGCACAGTACAGGGTGATGTCCAGATTGTGCGACAGGGCGTACTGGATACAGGAGGTGGCGTTTAAAAAACAGCCGATGACAAGAACCTGGGCCCGCTCGGCTTTTTGAATCGCGCGGGTGCCGTTGGTCGTGGTGAGAATCAGCTGCCGTCCGGCGTGGGGCTGTCGGGACAGCTCGGTCGGCGAATTGCTGCAGTCGAAATCGGCTATCTTGCGGCAGTGCCGTTCGCCGGCAAGAACGCTGCCGGCCGAGCGCAGCGCGTGGGCCTGGCCGATCGTCTCCACCGGGACGACCGCATGAAATCCGCTGCCCAAAGCGGTAACGATCGTGCTGGAGGCACGCAGCACGTCGATCACCACGACCACGCGGTTGCTGATTTGATCAAAACGAATCTCCTCCACGGTCGGCACCACCGCTATTCGCATGGAGCGGTCCTCCTCCCCTCCAGAAAGCCCGCCGTATCCGCCCGCAGCCCCCGGCGCAGGGTCTCCACGGCGAGAATGTCCGTATAGGCGACGTTTCCCAGATTGACGTCACACCCCAGGGCGCGGATCAAGGCCACCTGCTGTTCCTTGTGCGGCGCTTCCCAGATCAGCCGCCCGGCATGGTCGCCGGCCGCCTGGGCGATCTCCTGCAAAAACGCGTGATCCACCATGCCCTTGCCGTCAAACACGCCAACCGTTCCGCTCTCCCGCGCCTCCACGATCACGTAGCTGGCTCCCGCGCGCACATCCTGTTCCAGCGTGCGCAGCAGATCGTCGCGTTCAGCCCGGAAATGGGCCGCTTTTTTGCCAAACTCCGTGTATACCGTCAACCCCGCGTCTGCCGCAGCGGCGATTGCCCGCCGGCGCATGTCGGCGGAGAGCGGGAAGGTTCCGTCGGAAATCTCCACCGCGTTGAAACCGAGGTCGAGCAGCCGGGCCATGTACGTCTCCGGCGGCGAATGCCGGATGGCGATTTCAAACAGCGTGCCGCCCGGCATGATGTGCAGGTCCAGTGCCTTGGCGAGCGCCACTTTTTGGTACAGGACGCCGGCGGGATAGAGCGTCGAGGTGCCAAACCCCAGTTTGTAAATGTCGATATGCGGCGCGGCCAGTTCCATCAGGTCATGAAAGGTGTTCAGCCCAAGCCCTTTGTCGATGACCATGGTCAATCCGCGGGAGCGCGGCTTGGTTTGCCGCTCGCCGAACGGATCAGCCCAGCTCGCGGGCCAGAATGGGATGTCGCTGTCTAGCATTGGCGTTTTCCTCATTTCTTCTAGGCGTTTGCTTCAGTGTATGTAGGCGGACGAAAAGAAGTGAGCCGACCGCCCATAGGCGATTGCCCAGCCAAAGGTGTGATGAAACCGGCGGGGACGGGCATAGAGTGAGAACGAGGAGGGAGGACGAGGCTGGATGTGGGAAAAAGCGATACTCGGGATGGCTGCGCTCAGGATGATGTCCGGAACGCTTGAACTGTTGGCGGCCCTGCTGATCTTGAAGGTGAACCAGGTGGAAAAGGCCCTGCTGATCAACTCCAGTCTGGCAATCGTCGGACCGCTGGTGATGCTGACGACCACGACCGTCGGGTTGATCGGCATGTCGGACCGGATCAGTTTCGCCAAAATCGCCTGGATCTTCCTCGGCGTCGTCTGCATCTTCATCGGCGTGCGCAGGTAAGCGGACACGGCGGCAGATTGGATTGGTAACCGGACCGTCTTTCGGGAACAATAGGGCAAGCACCGGTAGAGGAGGGAACCCCATCATGTTGGAAGCGTTGGAAAACCGCATCGCCTATCTGCGCGGACTGGCGGACGGACTGGACGTTCAGGAGCACAGCCGCGAGGGGAAGATTCTCGCGGAGATGATCGAACTGGTCGACGAGATCTACGGTGCGTTCCGCGAGCTGCACGCCCGCGTGGAAGAAGCGGAGCGCTACGCGGAGGCCATCGACGAAGACCTGGAAGACGTGGAGCTGTACCTGTTCGGCGACGATGAGAACCTGTACGAAACCGTAGGGGACTGCGCCGCGGAAGAGCGGGAAGCGTACGAGGCGTTCGCCGATCTCGACGATGATGAGGACGCCTATCTGTACGAGACAGGGGGGCGGGATCACGTGACGTCATCGCACGCCATTGAGTGTCCCTCTTGCCGGGAGGTCCTCTTTTTTCACGAAGGCGTGGACGACGAAGGGTACCACCACTACATCGTCGAGCCGTACCTCGACGAAGCGGTGTACGAGCCGATCAACCCGACATGAGAACAGCGATCTCGGCAGACATGCGGGCCCCACGGCCGGATTTCCGGCCAGCCAGGCTTGTCATGTCTGCGCGCGCACGCACGTCTGCCGCTCGGCGCTTGCCCCGCGGCAGGCGTTTTTTCTTGGCATAAAACTCGTCCATGGCCGCATAGGATGGAGGTAAGTCAAAGTGGACAAAGGCTGGCGCCACCCGCCGGCCGCAAAAGGAGGGGACGATTGT
Source organism: Brevibacillus sp. LEMMJ03 (assembly GCF_007197875.1). Lineage (NCBI taxonomy): Bacteria > Bacillati > Bacillota > Bacilli > Caryophanales > Paenibacillaceae > Brevibacillus > Brevibacillus sp. LEMMJ03. The sequence goes on from NZ_VKJN01000001.1 coordinate 249,354, forward strand.
GAAGGAGATCATGGCGATTTTGCCGGCGTCCGTCCGCAGCATTCTGACAGCGTTGCCCTCCGCCGTCAGAGAGCATCTGGAGGAGATACGCCTGCGGCAAAATCAGCCGATGGAAATACGTTACGGACAGCAGTCCAGCTATGTGACGCCTTCCGGACAGCTAACCGCCAACGCCAGACAGGGGTGGATCTTTTCGGAGGAGCAGTCGGTCAAGCTGCTCAACCAGGTGAGCCATCACTCTCTTTACGCGCTCGAGGAAGAGCTGAAGCGGGGATACATCACCGTCGTCGGCGGCCATCGCATCGGCATCGCCGGCAAAGTGGTGCTGGAGAAGGGAGAAGTGAAAGGCATCCGCGACGTCACCAGCTTCAACATCCGCATCGCCCGCGAGAAAAAAGGGGCGGCGCACAGCGTGCTCCCGTTTCTGTTCGAGAATGGCCGCGTGCACAACACCCTGATCATTTCTCCGCCGCAGTGCGGCAAAACGACGCTGCTGCGCGACATCGCCCGCTCCCTGAGCTACGGCAGCGAATGGTCGTCCAGCCGAAAAGTCGGCATTGTGGACGAGCGTTCCGAACTGGCCGGCTGCCTCAACGGCGTGCCGCAGCGGGACGTCGGACCGCGCACCGACGTGCTGGATGCTTGTCCCAAAGCGGTCGGGATGATGATGCTGATCCGCTCCATGTCGCCCGATGTGCTGATCGTCGACGAAATCGGCCGGACGGAAGACGGGGAGGCGGTGTGGGAGGCAATCCACGCCGGAGTAGCCGTCATCTGCACCGCCCACGGCGCCGACGTCAGCGAAGTGGCTCAGCGCCCGACGCTGGGCAGGTTGATCCAGTACGGCGCGTTTTCCCGCTACATCGTGCTCAGCAGGGCAAACGGCGTGGGGACGGTCGAAGCGGTCTACGACGGCGGCCTGACTCGTGTGGAAAGGGAGAAAATCGCATGGTTAAGCTGATCGGCGCCGTGTTGATCCTGTTCTCCGCTTCCATGGTAGGCTGGCAGATCGGCCGCTATTACGCGTTTCGTCCCGTGCAGCTTCGCGCCCTGCTGGTCGCCCTGCAGATGCTGGAGACGGAAATCGTGTACGGTCTGACCCCCCTGCACCGTGCCTTCGTCAAGATCGGTCATCGCGTACCGGCGGAGGTGGGCCGCCTGTTTTTGACCGCGGCCGAGCTGTTGATCACCGAGCGGGCCCAGACGGCGGAAGAAGCCCTCCAGCAGGCGATCGGCGCACACTGGCCGCAGACAGCGCTGCGCAGGCAGGAACGCGAGGTGTTGAGCAGCCTGGGGCAGGTTCTCGGCTCGTCCGACCGGGAAGACCAGCAGAAACATTTGCGCCTCGCCGTCACCCACCTGCGCGGACTGGAAGAAGAGGCGCGCGCAGAGCAAGGGCGATACGAAAAGATGTACAAAAGCCTCGGCTTCCTGTGCGGCCTGCTGGTCGTCATCCTGATGTTCTAAAGGCGAGGTGTTCACAGTGGATTTTGATTTGACACCTGTTTTTCAGATCGGGGCGGTTGGGTTTATCACGGCCATTCTGCATACGGTGCTGAAGCAGGCGGGCAAGGAAGACATCGCGCACTGGGCGACGCTGGTGGGGTTCATCATCGTGCTGTACATGGTGGCCCACTTTATTGGCGACCTGTTTACCGAGGTAAAACGCGTCTTCCTGTTCAACTGAGGAGGGAAGGCAGGATGGAAATCGTGCAGATCGTCGGGCTGGGCCTGGTGGCCACGATTCTCGCGCTGGTCATCAAGGAGCAGAAGCCGATGTTCGCCTTTCTTCTGGCGCTTGCCAGCGGCGTGTTCATCTTCTACTTTCTCATCGGCAAGATCGCCGAAGTGATCCGCATTCTCGAGCGATTGGCCGTGCAGGCCGATCTGAATCTCGTCTTTCTGGAAACGATCCTCAAAATCATCGGAATTGCCTACATCGCCGAATTTGGCGCCCAAATGACGCGGGATGCCGGCCAGGGGGCGATCGCTTCCAAGATCGAGCTGGCGGGCAAAGTGCTGATTCTGGTCATGGCCGTCCCCATCATTCAAATCATCATCGAAACCGTGATTAACCTGCTGCCGGCGTGAGGGAGAGGAGGGATGCGCGTGGCGCGTGCAGGCTGGTCGGTCATCCTTCTGTGGCTGCTGGTGGTGCTGCCGGCCGTCACCGTATCGGCTTCACCCGCTCCCGCCGCCCAGACCGTCAACGATTTGGTCAAGGATCAAGTGGACGGCCTGCAGATGGATCGCGTGGAGCAGTTCTGGCGGCAGCTCCAGCACGAGTACAAGGGCTACCTGCCCGACGTGAAAGCCCCTGGCTTCGTCCAACTGCTGATGCAGCAGGGGGAGCTCAGCATCACCGGGTTTCTCAAGGGCATGGCCAAATTCTTCTTTCACGAGATTCTGATGAACGGCAAACTGCTCAGTTCGATCATCATCATCACCGTGTTCGCGATGATACTGGAAACGATGCAAAACGCGTTCGAGCGGAACACGGTCACCATCGTCGCCTACTCCATCGCCTATCTGGTGCTGATGGTGCTGGCCATCAACAGCTTTCACGTGGCCATCACGTACGCCAAGGACGCGATCACCGACATGTCCGACTTCATGCTGGCGATGATCCCGCTGGTGCTTGCCCTGCTCGCCTCCGTGGGCAGCCTGGCGTCGGCGACGATGTTTCATCCGCTGATTATCTTCATGATCAACACCAGCGGGCTGCTCATCTCCACCATCATTTTCCCGCTGCTGTTTCTCTCCGCCATGCTGTCCATCGCCAGCCTGTTTTCGGAGCGGTACCAGGTGACGCAGTTGGCGGCGCTGCTGCGGAATATCGCGATGGGGGCGCTGGGCTCGTTTCTGACGATGTTCCTCGCCGTCATCTCCATCCAGGGGGCGACATCGGCGGTGGCGGACGGCGTGACGCTGCGGACGGCCAAGTACCTCACCGGCAACTTTATCCCCATCGTGGGACGGATGTTTTCCGATGCCGCCGACACCGTGCTGAACGCTTCTCTCCTGGTGAAAAACGCGGTCGGGCTGGCGGGCGTGCTGATCCTCGTCATCCTGTGCGCGTTTCCGGCCCTCAAGATTCTGGTGCTGGCCTTGATCTACAACCTCTCGTCGGCGGTGCTGCAGCCGCTTGGCAACAGCCCGATCATCAGCGCGCTCGGGACGATCGGCAAAAACCTCCTGTTCGTCTTTGCCGCGCTGGCAACGGTGGGACTGATGTTTTTCCTCGCCATTACCATCATCATCGCGGCCGGCAACATCTCCATGATGGTTCGGTAGGTGAAGCGAATGACATGGCTGACCTTGTGGCTGAAAAAAATCATCCTGCTCGTGCTGCTCGCCGCCTTTCTTGACCTGGTCCTGCCCAATACCAGCCTGCAGCGGTACGTCAAAATGGTGATGGGGTTGATTCTCTTGCTGACGATCATTTCGCCCGTCTTTTCCCTGTTCAATCTCTCGCAGGAAGAGCTGGCGCTCCGGCTTGACCGCTATCAGGAAGAGATGGACCGCCCCGCCGATGCCGAGTGGAAGCGCATCGCCGACAAGCTGGCGGGAGCGCGCGACAAGCAGGTGCAGGCGTACGTGCAAAAGCAGGTGGAGGGGGCGGTCCGCGCCCGCGTAAAAGAGGCGTACGGACTGGAGCTGGCCGCCGTGAACGTGACGCTGGATCAAAACACCGAACAGCCGGGCCTGCGCCGCATCGAACTGGTCGTGGGAGAGGAGAAGGAGACGTCTTCCGGGGCGATCAGGCCGATTGAGCCGGTTCAGCCGGTGCACATCGATCTGAGCGGGACGCCGTCCACCTCCGGCCCGGCGGAGGTGCCGGCGGCGGGGCAGCGGGACGATCCCCTGTACGGTCGGATTGCCCGCGACGTCGCCCAGCAGTGGGGATTGGCGGAGGAGCAGGTGGTCGTCCTGTCCGGCCGGCCGGTTGAACAGCGCTGAAGGAGTTATCGCTAAAGCGAGGTGAAGGACGTGTTTGCCAAGCTGAAAAAGCTGTGGGAGGGGGACGGCGGCGGCAAAAAGCTGAAGCCGATCCACTACTTCATCGTCATCCTGGGCATCGGCGTGGCGGTGATGATTCTGACCGACTTCCTGAAAGTGGAGCGGGATCAGCCGCTCAGCTTCGGAATCGAGGGCAGCGAGCCGACCGGTCCGCCGGACGGTGAAGCGACCGTGCCGGCCATTGGAGGATCGTCCGCTCCCGACATCATCGCCGATTATGAAAACATGTACGAGACCCAACTGCGGGAAATCCTCGGCAATGTGATCGGCGTCGGCGACGTCGAGGTCATGGTCAACCTGGATTCCACCCCGGAGCTGGTCGTGGAGAAAAACCGCAACACGCGTTCTTCCACCAATCAGGAGACGGACAAGGAACGGGCTACCCGCAACCAGAGCGAACAATCGCGCGACGAGCAGGTGGTCGTCGTCAGCGGGAAGCAGGATCAGCCGGTTGTGATCAAGACGCTGAAGCCCCGGGTGAGGGGCGTGCTGGTCGTCGCCAAGGGAGCCGACAACATTCAGGTCAAGGCGTGGATCACCGAGGCCGTCCAAAAAGTGCTGGACGTCCCCGCTTACAAGATATCCATATTGCCCAAAAAGGGTTAGGAGGAATGGCAGATGATGCTCAGAAAACAGACGGTATGGTTGTTGACGATGCTGGCGGTGATGGTTGTCCTGTCCGGCTACTACCTGGTGAAGGGACCGCAGGAGCAGGTGCCGGCACTGGGCCAGGAGCAGCAGGCTCCCCAGCAGCAGGACCCGCTGGCCGGCGTGGTCGTGGAGAGCAAGCAGACGGACAAACCGGCGCCGGACGCCGCACCCGTGGAAGGGAAACCCGACGCGTCGGCCGATTCGTCCCAAACGCCGGCCGCTTCGCCGGATGCCGCGCCGCAGGCTGCCGGCAAGAAGGATGAAGGCAGCGCGCAGATGACGGTGGGCGAGACGGCGGCCGAGATCTTCCAAGGCTACAAGATGAAACGGGAAGCGCAGACCCAGCAGCAAAAAGACGAACAACTGGCGATCATGAGCAGCGCCGATGCCACGCCGCAGGCGGTTGCCGAAGCGAAAGCGAAGTACGACGAGCTGTCCAAGATCGAAACAGCCACGATGGGGCTGGAAGAGATGCTGAAGGCGAGCGGCTACAAAGACGCGGTCGTCTTCGTTCAGGACGGCAAGGTGACGGTGATCGTCCAAAAAGACAAACTGAACGCCGATGAAGCCGTTGACATCATCGCCCAGGTGAAGCAGCACCTGAACGTCTCCGCCAGCAACGTGACGGTCAGGTTCCAGGCGTCGTAAGCGTGCGGGCTGTCCGCCCGATTCACGGTCCCATCCTGTTTTCTTCCATACTAAAGTGCGTCCAAAACGGGTATGCTGGTAAGGATTTTCCCTCTTCTCCGGCGGGAGCGGAGGGGAAATCCTTTCTTGACGTTGGGGATGGTGACAGGCTACCATGGGTTTATGACCTGATCCTACATACTCTTGTAAAGCTCCCTGGACATCCATCGAAACAAAGGAGTGCGTACGCGTGTTGAAAATTCATGAAATCCGCGAAATCATCAAGTTGATTGATCAATCTTCCATTAACGAATTCGAACTGGAAATGAACGGGACCAAAGTGACCCTGAAAAAATCTGTAGCGGCCGAGACGGTCGTGATTCCGCAGCCGGTCGTGCAGGCTCCCGCCGCTGTACCGGCGGCTCCGGTGGCGGCAGTGGAAGCGCCGGCAGCGCCCGCGCCTGTGGAAGCAGCCAAACCGGCGGCACCGGCACAGGAAGAGGCCAACCTGCACAAGATCGTGTCGCCGATGGTCGGCACCTTCTACCGCGCGTCCGAGCCGGGCAAACCGCCGTACGTGCAGCCGGGCGACAAGGTCACGCCGGACAAGGTGGTCTGTATCGTAGAGGCGATGAAGCTGTTCAACGAAATCACGGCGGAAGTGACCGGGGAAATCGTGAAGGTGCTGGTCGAAGACGGACAGTTGGTGGAATTCGGTCAACCGCTGTTCCTGGTGAAGCCTGAATAAAGTGGAGGAGAGCGGAATGTTCCAGAAAGTGTTGATTGCCAACCGCGGCGAGATTGCCGTGCGGGTCATCCGCGCCTGCCGCGAGTTGGGCATTCGGACGGTTGCCGTCTACTCCGAAGCGGACCGCGACGCGCTTCACGTCAAGATGGCCGATGAAGCGTACTGCATCGGACCGACGGCGTCCAAAGACAGTTACCTCAACATTGCCAACATCATGAGCGTGGCGACCAAGGTGGGCGTCGACGCGATTCATCCGGGGTACGGCTTCCTGGCGGAAAACTCCGACTTCGCCGAAATCTGCACCGCCTGCAACATCACCTTTATCGGCCCGGAACCGGAAGCAATCGTAAAGATGGGGGACAAGTCCACCGCCAAGGAGACGATGAAAGCGGCGGGCGTGCCCACCGTTCCCGGAACGGACGGCCTGATCGAGGATATCGCCGACGCCATCCGTACCGCGAACGACATCGGCTATCCGGTGATGGTCAAGGCGACGGCGGGCGGAGGCGGCCGCGGGATGCGCGTCGCCGTCAACGACGAGGACCTGGAAAAAGCGATCCGCCAGGCGCAAAGCGAAGCGAAAACGGCGTTCGGCAATCCGGGCGTCTACCTGGAGAAGTTCGTGGAAGGACCGCGCCACGTGGAAATTCAGATCATGGCCGACAAGTACGGCAACGTCGTCTACCTGGGCGAGCGCGACTGTTCCATTCAGCGGCGCCATCAGAAGCTGATCGAAGAAGCGCCGTCCCCCGCCCTCAGCGAGGAACTGCGCAAGCGGATGGGGGAAGCCGCCGTCGCTGCCGCCAAGGCGGTCAACTACCACGGTGCCGGCACGGTCGAGTTTTTGCTGGATAAATACGGACAGTTTTACTTTATGGAAATGAACACCCGCATCCAGGTGGAGCATCCAGTGACGGAGCTGGTCACCGGCATCGACCTGATCAAGGAGCAGATCCTGGTTGCGGCCGGCCAACCGCTGTCGTTCTCCCAGGACGACGTCAAGCTGAACGGCTGGGCGATCGAGTGCCGGATCAATGCGGAGAATCCGGCCAGAAACTTCATGCCGTCGCCGGGACGCATCACCAACTACCTGGCGCCGGGCGGTTTCGGCGTGCGCGTCGACAGCGCCGCCTACGCCGGTTACACCATCCCGCCGTATTACGATTCGATGATCGCCAAGCTGATCGTCTGGGGCAAGGACAGACAGGAGGCGATCGAGCGGATGAAGCGGGCGCTGGGAGAATTCGTCGTCGAAGGCATCACCACCACCATCCCGTTCCACTTGAAGGTGATGGATCACGAGGTGTTCATCAGCGGTGAGTTTGACACCAAATTCCTGGACACCTATGACCTTCACCTGGATGAAGCCTGATCTTGGCTTGATTTGTAAAATGGGTGGGTGCTTGCTATAATGGAGTACAAAACCGCAGGGAGGTGCGAAGCATGGAAGAGTTTACTCCGGATCTAGAGAGAACAGAGCTTGGCAAAGTCCAGATCGCTCCCGAAGTCTTGGAAGTCATCGCCGGCATGGCCGCCTCGGAAGTGGAGGGCGTGGCCCATATGAGCGGCGGTTTCGTAGGCGAGATTGCCGAACGGCTCGGCCGTAAAAATATTGCTCGCGGCGTTCGCGTGGAAGTGGGATCCCGCGAAGCGGCAGTTGACGTATCGATCATTGTGAAATACGGACACCGCATCCCGGATGTCGCTCGAAATATTCAAGATAATGTGCGCAATGCAATCGAGAGCATGACAGGGCTGTCGGTTGTGGAAGTAAACGTACATATCGTCGATGTAGAGCTGAAGAGCGAAGAAAAAGCCCCGGCCGCCGTAGAAGAGTACCAGCGGGTTCGCTAGACGGCAGCGGAACGAATGCCCCCTGCTAGCCAGGGGGCATTTTCCTCATCATTGCCGTGATGGCCCTCCTGTTCAAACAAGGCGAAAGGAAGATGCATGTGAATTTGTTTGACCGCTTTATCTTGACGCTGTACAGCTTTGCCCTGATTGTCCTGTCCTGCGTTGCCATCGGGGCGACCAGCGGCCTGATCCCCGCTGACTATCTGCGTCCCTATGCGGAACAAATGCTGACCGGCAGCCATCCGGCGTATCTGATCGTCGCCATAATCTTTCTGATCGTCAGCCTGCGTTTCTTTTTCAGTTCATTCCGCTCCCGCCAACCGAAAAGGGAACGGGGCATCCGGCAGCGCAGCGACCTGGGGGAAGTGAACATCACCCTGCAGACGATCCAGACGATCGCCGAGCGGGCGGCGCGGCGCGTGAAAGGCGTTCGCGATCTGAAAACGGTGGTCAGGGCCCACGAGAGCGGGAACATGATCACGCTGCGCGTCTCTGTGGACGGAGAAACCCCGCTGCCGGAATTGACCCAGCAGCTGCAGGCCGTTGTCAAGGAGCAGGTGGAAGGCATCGCCGGCGTTATGATTTCCGAAGTGGCCGTCGTCGTCACCGAAGTGGCTCAGTCTGAGATCTACGCGGCCCGCAGACGGGTGGAATAGAGGGTGAACGGCATGTTATGGGAGTTGTTGTGGGAGCACAAGGGGAAACTACTGGGTGTGGCGGCCGGTCTTTTTTTCGGCATCATCTACCTTTTTGTCGGTTTTTGGGATACACTGGTGTTTGTCGTGTTTGTCGGAACAGGGTATTACATCGGCCGCAAGCTGGACCAGAAGGAAGATTTGCGGGAAATCCTGGATCGCATCCTGCCCGGCAAGTTTCGTTGATGGTCAGCGGACCATCGGTTTCGAACGGATTCTGAGTAGAAGGTGAACGCGATGAAACGTAGAACAGCACGAGAAAAAGCAGTCCAATGCCTGTTCCAGATCGACATGGCGGACGTGCAGGTGGAAGACGCACTGAACCTCGTCATGGAAGACAGCGAGGAAGATCCGTCGTACCTGCGTTACCTGGTGGAAGGCACCTTGAAGCACCAGCAGGAGGTGGATGCGGAAATTCGCAAGTTCCTGCGCGGATGGCAGTTGGAGCGCATCGCCAACGTGGACCGGGCCATTCTCCGCCTGGCCTTTTTCGAAATCATGTATGAACCGGACGTTCCGGACAAGGTCGTGATGAACGAAGCGATCGAGATCGCCAAATTATTCAGTGACGAGCAGTCGCACCGTTACATCAACGGCGTGTTGTCCAGCTTTTTGCAGTCGCGCCAGACCGCCCAGGCGTAAACAAGCAGGTGAGACAGCATGACGAAGGTATTGTTGGGAATTGATACGAGCAACTACCGGACATCGCTGTGCTTGGCAGAGGAAGACGGCCGGATTGCGGCAGAAGCGAAGCGCCTTCTCAAGGTGAAGGAAGGAAAGCGCGGCCTGCAGCAATCGGAAGCCGTCTTTCAGCATGTGATGAACCTGCCGGAGCTGAGCGAGCAGTTGAAGTGGAACGACTACGAGATCGTCGCGGTCTGTGCCAGCGAAAAGCCGCGTCCCGTGGACCGTTCGTACATGCCCGTGTTCAAGGTGGGCGAAGGACTGGCCAAGTCTCTGGCCGCCTACCTGCGGATTCCCTGCCTCCTGACGACGCACCAGGAAGGGCACATTGCGGCAGGCGAGTTCACCGCGGAAAAACGGCCCCAGGGCGACCGCTTTCTCGCCGTTCACCTGTCCGGCGGGACGAGCGAGCTGTTGAAGTGCGAACGGGAGGCGGCCGGCTACCGCATCGAGAAGGTGGGCGGGACGATCGACCTCCACGCCGGACAGTTGGTGGACCGGATCGGGGTGGCGTTGGGACTGCCGTTTCCGGCGGGTCCCTCCCTGGAGAAGCTGGCACGCGAAGCGGCGGGAGATTTTCGCGTGGCGTCCGCGGTCGACGGCATGTCGTTCAGTTTCTCCGGACCGGAGGCGTCGCTGCTGCGGGCGGTGGAAAGCGGGGCGGCCGCTCCGGCGGACATCGCCAGGGCGACGGAACAGTGCATCGCCAACACGCTGGAAAAGGCGCTGCGCCATGCCGTGGAAGCGGGGCTACCCCGGGAGATTCTGATCGTCGGAGGCGTCGCCGCCAACCGGTACATCCGGGAGCGTCTGATCAAACGGCTAGAGCACCCGGCCGTGAAGGCCACGCTCTATTTTTGCGACCCGGAGTACTCGGGGGACAATGCATACGGCGTGGCAATGCTGGGGTGGATGAAGCTAAAGGCGAACATTAAGTAGAAATTAACTTTTTAAATTCGCCTTTACACGAACTCCTTGAGTCGCTACACTAAGGGTAGCGATCTTGATAAAGGAGGTTACTTCTCCATGGCAGCGACCATTTTGTACGGGAAGGACATCGCACAGGACATTCGCGCCGAATTGGCGAACGAAGTGGAAGAACTGAAAAAACAGGGCGTAGTGCCGGGCTTGACGGTGATTTTGGTGGGGGATGACCCTGCCTCCCATTCCTACGTTCGCGGCAAGGAGCGGGGGTGTCAGGAGGTGGGCATCCGCTCGGAGGTCATTCGGAAAGACGCTTCGATCAGCGAAGCGGAGCTGTTGGACATGATTCATCAGTTGAATGGGAATCCGAACGTTCACGGCATTTTGGTGCAGCTTCCGCTGCCGCCGCACATCTCCGAGAAAGCGGTGATCGAAGCCATTGCGCCGGAAAAGGATGTGGACGGCTTCCATCCGCTCAACGTCGGCAACATGATGATCGGATACGACACGCTGCTTCCCTGCACGCCGCACGGCATCGTGGAATTGATCAAACGGACGGGAACGCCCATCGCAGGCAGGCACGCCGTCGTGATCGGCCGCAGCAACATCGTGGGCAAGCCGGTCTCCTTCCTGCTGCAGCAGGAAAACGCCACGGTGACGATGTGCCACTCCCGCACCGTGGACCTGGCCGCTCACACCCGGCAGGCGGACATTCTCGTCGTGGCGGCGGGCAAGCCTCATCTGATCGGCAGGGAACACGTCAAGCCGGGGGCGGTCGTGATTGACGTCGGCGTCAACCGGATCGAGACCGGCAAGCTGGTCGGGGATGTCAAGTTTGACGAGGTGCGGGAGGTGGCCGGCTTTCTCACGCCCGTTCCCGGCGGTGTCGGCCCGATGACGATCACCATGCTGCTGAAGAACACCGTCGCCGCTGCCAGAAAACAAACCGCCCGGTAAGGGAGGGAGCGCATGGACACGCGACACGTATTCACGGTCAGCGACTTGAACCGCTGCATCAAGCAGGTGCTGGAGCGGGAACAGCGCCTGCAGGACGTCTGGGTGCGGGGGGAAGTGTCCAATTTTACCCACCACACCAGCGGCCACATGTATTTGACGCTGAAAGACAGCCAGTCCCGCATCAAAGTGGTCATGTTCGCCAGCTACAACCGCTTTTTGCGCTTTTTGCCCAAAGATGGAACCAAGGTGATTGTCCGCGGTTCCATCTCTGCCTATGAGCGGGACGGCACCTATCAACTGTACGCCCGAGAGATGCAGCCGGACGGGCTGGGCTCCCTCTATTTGGCGTTTGAACAGTTGAAGGCGAAGCTGGCCGCCGAAGGCCTGTTTGCCCCGGAACGAAAGCGGCCGCTGCCGCCCTTTCCCAAGCGCGTCGGTGTGGTCACGTCGCCGACGGGCGCGGCCATTCGCGACATCTGCACCACGATTAGACGGCGCTACCCGCAGGCGGAGATCGTCCTGTCTCCGGCGATCGTCCAGGGGGCGGAGGCTCCGGCGTCGATCGTGGCGGCGATTCACATCATCAACCAGCAGCCTGACATCGACGTGCTGATCGTCGGCAGGGGCGGCGGCTCGATCGAAGAGCTGTGGGCCTTCAACGACGAGCAGGTGGCGCGGGCCATCGCCGCATCCCGGATTCCGGTCATCTCCGCGGTGGGGCACGAGACCGACGTGACCATTGCCGATTTTGTCGCGGACGTGCGGGCGGCAACCCCGACCGCGGCCGCCGAGCTGGCCGTGCCGCATTACCTGGAGTGGGTGGAACGGGTCAAGCAGCTCGACGCCCGCATGCACAGGGCACTGCGTGGGCGGCTTGCCTCCGAGCGAAAACGGCTGGAAACCCTCACGCAATCGTACGCCATGCGCCGGCCCAAGCGGCGGGTGGAAGAAGCGCAGCAGCGCCTGGACGACGTGCAGATTCGCATGCGGCAGGCGATGAAGCAGTTGGTGAGCCGCCGCAAGGAGCGGTTTGAACTGGTGGCTGCCCAGTTGAAACGGTACCGGCCAACGGAAGCCGTTGCGGAGCGCAGGCGGGCTGTCGCCGCGCATCGGACTCGCCTGGACGAGCTGGTCCGGCAGCGGGTGACGGAGGTGCGGATGGCGTTTGCCGCCCGGATCGGCCAACTGGATGCGCTCAGCCCGTTGAAAGTGATGCAGCGCGGCTTTTCCCTGGTATACGCCGACGGGCGGTTGATCAAGTCAGTCGACCAGTTTGCCCCCGGAGACGCGCTCGTGGTACGATTAAGTGATGGCAGTGCTCAGGCACGCGTGGAACAGATTTACCGGGAGGAGAAGCGTAATGGCGCGGAAGAAGACGGATCAAGAGACTGACATGCAGTTTGAAGAGGCGATGAAGCGGCTGGAGGAAGTCGTCCGTCGTCTGGAAGAGGGGGACATCGCGCTGGAGGAGGCGATCGGCCTCTATCAGGAGGGCGTGACGCTTTCCCGCATCTGCAGTCAGAAGCTGGATGCGATCGAAGCGAAAATCACCCAGTTGGTGGAAGAAGACGGTCAATGGAAGCAAAAGCCGTTCCACGTGGAGGGCGAAGCGCAATGACCGACTCTTTCGCCTCCTACTTGACAGAAAAGACGGCGTTGATCGAAGAACACCTGCTTCCCGGTCTGGAACGGGACGGCGTGCCTCATACGCTGTACGAATCGATGAAATATTCCCTGATGGCGGGCGGCAAGCGGCTGCGTCCGATGCTGGTGCTGGCGGTGCTGGAAGCGCTGGACAAGCCGCTGAAGCGGGGGATTCCCTACGCTGTCGCGCTGGAAATGATCCATACCTACTCGCTGATTCACGACGACCTGCCGGCGATGGACGACGACGACCTGCGCCGCGGCAAACCGACCAATCACAAGGTGTTCGGGGAAGCGACCGCGATTCTGGCCGGGGATGCGCTGCTGACGCGGGCGTTTGGCTACATCGCCGAGGCCTACCTGGAAGATCCCGAGGTCAAGCCGGAGACGACGGTCCGGCTGATCGCCGAACTGGGCAAGCGGGCCGGTTCCGCCGGGATGGTCGGCGGGCAGATGGCTGACATCGAAGGGGAAGGCAAACGCCTCAACCTGGAGGAATTGGAGTACATCCACCGGCACAAGACCGGGGACCTGCTGATCGCCGCGCTGCGCGGCGGCGGGTGGCTGGCCGAGGCCACGCCGGCCCAGATGGACGCGCTGACCCGCTATGGGCTCTGTATCGGACTGGCGTTTCAAATCCAGGATGACATCCTCAACGTGGAGGGGGATGAAGCCCAACTGGGCAAGGCGGTGGGCAGCGACGCCGACCGGCAGAAGGCTACCTATCCCGCGCTGCTCGGCCTGGAGGCGTCCAAAGAGCGGCTCGTCCGGCTGATCGAGGAGGCAAAAGCCGCGCTTGCCGACGCGGGATTGGAACACTCGGCCTTGACTCCTCTGGCCGATTATGTGATGAACCGGACGAAGTAGACGGGGCGGGCATCCACGCCCTGGTCCTTTTGAACTACCTCCAATCGACAAAAGCTGGCTTTCCGCAGGGGGAAGCCGGTTTTTTTGTTCATCTTCCACGGAGATGGCAGTCCGTGTGTTGGTGCCAAAAGGTGGGCGGAATGGTGCCTCTGGCAGATGAAAGTGGTGTTTTCGCCGAGAAACCGTTATAATGAATCAAGCTGAACGAAGCGGATGTTTGCGTGTTGATTTGGATTGCAGCATGCCAATTGACGGAGAACGACTGGAAAGTGAGGAATCAAAATGCTGCTGACGACCGTCAACAATCCTCAGGATTTGAAAACGTGTTCGCTGCCCCAGCTTTATACGCTGGCCGGCGAAATTCGCCAGTTTCTCGTGGAAACCTTGTCCAAAACGGGCGGCCACCTCGCTCCCAATCTGGGCGTGGTGGAGCTGACACTCGCACTGCACTACGTGTTCAACAGTCCAGAAGACAAATTGATCTGGGACGTAGGCCATCAAGCCTATGTACATAAAATCCTCACCGGCCGCCGCGAACTGTTTCCGACGCTGCGCCAGTACAAGGGATTGTGCGGCTTTCCCAAGATGAGCGAAAGCCCGCATGACGTCTGGGAGACGGGACACAGCAGTACGTCCCTGTCCGCCGCCATGGGCATGGCCACCGCGCGCGATCTGAAAAAGGAAAAGCACCATGTCGTGGCGATCATCGGGGACGGCGCCCTGACCGGGGGGATGGCGTTTGAAGCGCTGAACCACATCGGTCACGAGCGGAAAAACGTGATCGTGGTCTTGAACGACAACGAGATGTCGATCGCCCCCAACGTCGGCGCGCTGCACAACTACCTGGGCAAGCTGCGTTCCGCCGAAAACTACCGGAACGCCAAAAAAGAGCTGGAGCACCTGCTGAAATCGATTCCCGCCGTGGGCGGCAGGCTGGCCCATCTGGCGGAGCGCTTCAAGGACAGCTTGAAGTATTTGCTGGTCTCCGGCGTTCTATTCGAAGAGCTGGGCTTCACCTACATCGGCCCCATCGACGGCCACAACCTGGAACTGCTGCTCGACTCGCTGAAGACAGCCAAGCAGACCAAAGGGCCGGTACTGATTCACGCCATCACCAAAAAAGGAAAGGGCTACGCCCCCGCCGAGGCCGACTCCGTCAAGTGGCACGGCATCGGAACGTACAAGATCGAGTCGGGCGACACGCCGAAGTCGGCTCCGACGTACACGTCCGTTTTTGCCGACACGATGATCCGCCTCGCCGAAGCGGATGAACGGATTGTCGCCGTGACGCCGGCCATGCCGGCTGGTTCCGGGCTGCTCAAGTTTGGCGAGCGGTTCCCGGACCGCCTGTTTGACGTGGGCATCGCCGAACAGCACGCCTGCACCTTTGCCGCCGGCCTGGCGACGCAGGGGCTGAAGCCGGTGTTTGCGGTCTACTCCACCTTTTTGCAGCGGGCGTACGACCAGTTGATTCACGACGTGGCGCGCCAGAAGCTGAACGTCATCTTCGCCGTCGACCGGGCCGGCCTGGTCGGGGCAGACGGGGAGACGCACCAGGGCATGTACGACATCGCGTTCATGCGGACGATCCCCAACATGGTGATCATGGCGCCGAAGGACGAGAACGAGCTGCGCCACATGATGAACACGGCGGTGGCCTACGAAGACGGCCCCATCTCGTTCCGCTACCCCCGTCTTGCCATTCGCGGCGTAAAAATGGACGAGGAGCTGCAGGTGCTGCCGATCGGGAAAGCGGAAGTGGTCCGAGAAGGGAAGAACGTCGCCATCCTGTCGTTCGGCCACGTCTTCGAACTGGCGGAGGCAGCAGTGGAGCAGCTCAACCGCGAAGGCATCCAGCCGATGCTGGTCAACGCCCGCTTCTGCAAGCCGCTCGATGAGGAACTGCTGTTCCGCCTGGCCCGGGAAGGCTACGACATCGTCACCGTGGAAGAAGGAGCGGCGATGGGCGGGTTTGGCAGCGCCGTTCTGGAATGTCTGGCAAAGGCCGGGTTCCATGGTGTGCGCGTGGACGTGGTGGCGGTGCCCGACTACTTTGTGGAACACGGCAGCGTGAAGGAACAGCGTGAGGAAGTGGGGCTGACGGCAGACGCCATCGCCGCCCGCGTGCGCGCCCTGCTGCCGATGACGAGGGGCGTCGTGGAAGCATGAAAAAAGAACGGGTAGACGTGCTCCTCGTCGAGCGGGGATTGTTTGAAACCAGGGAAAAGGCCAAGGCTGCCGTGATGGCCGGACTGGTGCTGGTGGGCGGCGAGCGCTGCGACAAGCCGGGGACCAAGATTCCCGAAGACACGCCCATCGCCGTCAAGGGAGAGGTGCATCCCTACGTCAGCCGCGGCGGGCTGAAGCTGGAAAAAGCGCTGCGGGTGTTCGGGATTGATCTGAACGGCCGGGTGATGATGGACATCGGCGCGTCGACCGGCGGCTTTACCGACTGTGCGCTGCAGCACGGCGCGCGCCGCGTGTACGCGATTGACGTCGGGTACGGACAGCTCGCCTGGAGCCTCCGCCAGGACGAGCGGGTCGTGGTGATGGAGCGAACCAATTTCCGCCACATGGATCCGGACGCGTTCGAACACGAGCGGCCGGACGCCGCCTCGATCGACGTTTCCTTCATCTCGCTGAAACTGATCCTGCCCGTCCTGTACCGCTTCCTGGAGCCGGACGGGGATGTGGTTGCCCTCGTCAAGCCGCAGTTTGAAGCGGGCAAGGAGAACGTTGGCAAAAACGGCATCGTCCGCGACCCGGACATCCATGAAGCGGTGCTGGTCGACATCGGCCAGTTTGCCGTCAGCATCGGGTTCTCGCTGCACGGGCTGGATTATTCCCCCATCACCGGAGGCGAGGGGAACATCGAATTTCTCCTGCACGCGCGAAAAAGCGAGGGCGGCCTGACTCCGGATGCCTGGCTTCGGCGCGCGGCGGAAGTGGTGTCCGCGGCCCATCGCGAACTGAAGTAAGGTGTGGGACAAAAAGCCTCGATCGCGGTTGAATCGAGGCTTTTTTTATATGCATGAAAAGTTGTATACTTGTATAAGGATTTCCAACCAACGACGTTTGGGGTGGGCCATATGAAAACGATTGGTATCGTAGCAAACAAAGGGAAGCCGGAAGCCCGCATCGTGGCCAGGGAGCTGATGTACCTGCTGGAAGCCAGAGGGGCCCGCGTCCTGCTTGATGAACATATTGCCTCCGATGTGGGCCGTCCCGAGCTGGCGGCCGCGCTGGAAAAGATCGGCCGGGAAGCGAAGCTGCTGTGCGTCTTGGGCGGCGACGGTACGCTGCTCGGGATTGCCCGCCAGTTGGCCGGCCGTTCCCTGCCGATTCTCGGCATCAATTTGGGGACGCTCGGCTTTTTGTCGGAAGCCGACCCGGACGATTTGCCGGAAGCCGTGGACAACCTGCTCTCCGGCAAGTACGACATCGAGGAGCGGACCATGCTGGAGGCGACGCTGGTGCGAAACGGGGCGGCGCTGGCCAGCTACACCGCGATGAACGACATCGGCATCGCCAAAGGCTCGTTCTGCCGGATTATCCAATGCGCCGTCTACGTGGATGACGACTACGTGGCGACGTTCAGCGGCGACGGCGTGATCGTCTCCAGCCCGACAGGCTCGACCGCCTACTCCCTGTCGGCGGGAGGGCCGATTGTCGCGCCCAATGTGGACATGCTGCTCCTGACACCGGTGGCCCCGCACTCGCTGACCGCCCGTCCGATGGTGCTGTCGGCCAATCAGGTCATCCGGATCGAGGTGGATGCGATCCACCAGGAGATGGGGCTGTCCATCGACGGACAGTTCGGCTACCGGCTGGAAGGAGGCGACCAGATTTTCGTCAAGAAGTCCCCGCATGTCACGCCGCTGATCAAGTGGAAAACAGGCGGCTTTTTTGAAGCGATTCGCACGAAACTACAAGGTGAGTGGGAGTAATGGCAATGAACAAAGGACAACGACACATTCGCATTCGGGAAATCATCAGCAATTACGAGGTGGAGACCCAGGACGAACTGGTGGACCGTCTGCGGGAAGCCGGGTTTAACGTGACCCAGGCGACCGTTTCGCGGGACATCAAAGAGCTGCATCTGGTGAAGGTGCCGCTCCCGGACGGACGGTACAAATATTCGATGCCCGTCGAGCAGAAGTTCAACCCAATTCAAAAGCTGAAGCGGATGCTGGTGGACTCCTACGTGAGCATCGACTACGCCGACCACTTCATTGTGCTGAAAACATTGTCAGGCCACGCCAATGCCGTAGCCGAGCTGATCGACAACCTGTCCTGGGAGGAAATCATGGGCACCATCAGCGGCGACAACACCATTCTCATCATCTGCCGCTCGAAGGAGAACTCCCGGGAAGTCACCCAGCGCTTCCTGGACATGCTGTAAAGGTGGTTGCACACGATGCTGTTGGAATTGTCCATTCGCAATTTTGCCATCATCAAATCGGTCACGATTTCCTTTCAACGGGGACTGAACATCCTCACGGGGGAGACCGGAGCCGGGAAGTCGATCATCATCGACGCGCTCGGCCTGCTCCTGGGCGGACGAGCTTCCGCCGACTTTGTCCGGTACGGGGAGACGCGGGCCGAAGTGGAAGGGCTGTTTGAGCTGCCCGCCGGCCACCCGGCGCTGGCGCTGTGCGAGAGCTTCGGCGTCGCCGTGGAGCAGGACGGCACGCTGGTCGTGCGCCGCGACATCTCCAGCCAGGGCAAGAGCATCATCCGCATCAACGGCCAGTTGGTCACCCTGGCGATGCTGCGGGAGCTGGGGCCGTGGCTGGTAACCGTGCACGGCCAGCACGACACCCACATGCTGATGCAGGCGGATAAGCACATCAACTGGCTGGACGCGTACGGCGAAGCGGAGCTGGGCGCGGCCAAGCGGGAGTACGGCCAGCTCTATGCCGCCTACAGCAAGACCAGACAGGACCTGGAGCGGATGGCCCGCAACGAGCGTGAGCTGGTGCAGCGGATCGATTTGCTTCAATACCAGTTGAACGAGATCGAAGCGGCCGCCCTGACGCCGGGTGAAGACGAGAAACTGCTCCAGCAGCGGAAAAAATGGATGAACATCGAAAAGGTGTACGCCGGCATTCAGGATGCCTATCGCGCCCTGTACGGGGATCAGCGCGGATTGGACTGGCTCGGCCACGCGATGAGCGAGCTGGAGCGGATCGCGCCGTACGAGGAGCAGCTCGCGCCGATTGTGGAAGCGGTCCAGAGCGCATACTACCAGATGGAAGACGTGGCGCAGCAGCTTCGTCAGCTCAGCGACCAGCTTGACTTCGAACCGGAACAGTTGGCGGAAGTGGAGCGGCGGCTTGACCAGATCCAGAACCTGAAGCGCAAGTACGGCAAAAACGTGGACGACATTCTGGAGTACGCCGCCGCGATCCAGGACGAGCTGGACGAGATGCAGCACTACGAGGATCGCCTGCAGCAGTTGGAGCACCGGCTGACCGAGCTGGCGGCCGATCTGGCCGTGGAAGCGCTGGAACTGTCCGTGATCCGCCGCGAATGCGCCGAGCGGCTGGCTCGGGAGATCGAGCAGCAGTTGAAAGATCTGCACATGGAACGGGCCCGTTTCGCCATCGACGTCCGCCGGGTGCCGGATGAGGACGGGATTGAGCTGGAAGGGGCCAAATGGCGCGTCGATGCAAACGGAATCGATCAGGTGGAGTTTCTCATCTCCCCCAACCCGGGCGAGCCGCTCCGGCCGCTGGCCAAGATCGCGTCCGGCGGCGAACTGTCCCGGGTCATGCTGGCGATCAAGACGATCCTGGCCGGTACGGATCAGGTCCAGACGCTGATCTTCGACGAAGTGGACACCGGCGTGAGCGGCAGGGCCGCCCAGGCGATCGCGGAGAAACTGGCCCGCGTGGCACAGAAGCGGCAGGTCCTCTGCATCACCCATCTGCCGCAGGTGGCATCGCTGGCCGACGCGCATTTTCTGATCCGCAAGGAAATGAGCGAGCACGAGACGATGACGGTCGTCCAGCGCCTCTCCGACGAAGAGCGCGTCAAGGAGCTGGCCCGGATGCTGGGCGGCGCCGAAGTCACGGCCAAAACCGAAGAACACGCCCGCGAGATGATTTTGCTCGGGCAACAACGAAAAGCTGTCAACGGAGATTGACAGCTTTTTTTGTACTGGTGCGGATGGCGTCAGGAAAGCATGCGCGTGGGTGATTTTCCTGACATAATCCGCAAGGGCCCAGGCAACATTATAACTACACAAGGTGGAGGTGTATCAGGTAGGTGTAGGTAGGGAACGGTAGGAGTGATTGCTGGTGATCCGTCACAACAGAAGAAAATGGATGGGAAGTCTCCTTCTCCTCATCACGGCGCTCGTCGTGAGTTCCACCCCGTTCCGCGACCTGTCTTCTTTCCCCCATGAATTGCGCTTGATGGAAGGTTCACTGCAACAGCTTCGCGTCTCCGTGCCCGTCATGGGGACGTTGATCAACAGCAACCCCGACATTTTGCACGTAAACGGAGCAGAGACGCGGGAAGTCGCCGTCGACCTGAGCAAACCGCTGTCCGTCGAGCCGCGCCGCGCGGGTGAGGCACAGCTCCAGGTCAAGTGGCGCAGCGTTCCACTGACCGCCGTCAAAGTAAACGTGCTGCCCGATTTGCGGGTCATCCCCGGGGGACAATCGATCGGCGTCAAGCTGCAGACGGCGGGCGTGCTCGTCGTCGGACACCATCTCGTGGACACAGGCAAGGAAAAGGTATCGCCCGGGGAACAAGCGGGTATTCACGTCGGGGACATGATCGTCAAGATAAACGACCTGTACATCAACGACATGAATGACGTCAAGAAACTGGTCAGTGAAGCAGGGGCACGCAACACCCCCGTACAACTGCTGGTCGTACGCGGCAAGGAAAAGCTCAACGTGACCCTGTACCCGGCAAAAGACAGAAAAGACAACGAGTACCGCATGGGTCTCTACATTCGCGACTCCGCGGCCGGTGTCGGTACGCTGACGTTCTACGACCCCAACTCCAAGGCGTACGGCGCGTTGGGTCACGTGATCTCCGACGTGGATACCGGACAGGCAATCGCCGTGGGCGACGGCCAGATCGTGGCGGCCAGCGTAACCTCCATTGAAAAAGGACAGAGCGGCAACCCGGGGGAGAAGTTCGCCCGCTTTTACAACGAAAGCGAAGTCCTGGGGACGATCACCAAAAACACGCCGTTCGGCATCTTTGGCAAGATGAAAGAGCAGCCGAAGCGCAGTTTGTACAACGAGCCGATGCCGATCGCCCTTGCCGAGCAGGTGCAGGAGGGGCCGGCCAAAATTCTCACGGTGGTGGACGGCCAGAAAGTGGAGGAGTTCGCCATTGAGATCGTCAATGTCGTCAAGCAGCATTTCCCCGCCACGAAGGGCATGATCATCAAAATAACGGACAAGCGCCTGCTGGAGAAAACCGGCGGCATCGTCCAGGGGATGAGCGGCAGTCCGATCATCCAAAACGGAAAAATCGTCGGGGCGGTCACCCACGTGTTTGTCAACGATCCCACCTCGGGATACGGCTGCTATATCGAGTGGATGCTGCAGGAGGCCGGCATCCCCGTCCGCTCGCCGCAAGCCAAAACGCCGATCGGGAGTGCAGCGTAGCGTCAGGACAGCACAGCATGCTTGGTGGAACCGGCACGAACGCGCGGCTTCGCGAAGCCCAATCAGCAAGCTCCATAGCCGTCAGCGCTCTCCCGTCGGGCGCGGCGGCTCTTCTCTATGGGGGCGTCCCGGAAAGGATGGGCAAACAGGCCAGGTGGAGAATGGCCCGTGCGGCGTGTAGAGGAGAAGGCGTCCTGCCGCATCCGGCCGCGTCTTTCGCGAATGACGGCCGGATGGGAACCGTAATCTGGCGAAAAGCGGTCGCGAATTGTCGAAATATCGGAAAAATCATTCAATCTTTCGTCATTGGCAGGAATGAACTGGGGTTTGTCGAATAATTTTTCATGTGAAAAGATGGTTTGGACATATTCCGATCGTTTACATACTTCTGAGATCACCAATTCCACCTTCTTTCCCAAACAGACCGTTGATTGTAAGGAGGAACGACCTTGAACAAGATTGATGTGTTGTTGGCAGATGATAATCGGGAATTTGTAAACCTGCTGGAAGAGTACATCAGCAGCCAGCATGACATGAATGTCATCGGGGTGGCGTACAACGGCAACGATGTCATTCGCCTGCTGCAGGAGCGCGTGCCGGATGTGCTGATTCTCGATATTATCATGCCGCACCTCGACGGCCTGGCGGTGCTGGAGCAGATACAGGCCATGCGCCTGTCGCCGCAGCCGAAAATCATCATGCTGACTGCGTTCGGCCAGGAAGAAATCACGAAAAAAGCGGTGGAACTGGGGGCCGCCTACTACATTTTGAAGCCGTTTGACATGGAAGTGCTGGCCCAGCGCATCCGCCAGATGACCAGCAGCAAGCCGACCGGTTCGTTTATCACCGCCGTCAAGCCGCAGACGTCGCTGGCGGTGAGAGGGCGCAATCTGGATGCCAGTATTACCAGCATCATTCACGAAATTGGTGTGCCTGCCCACATCAAGGGGTACTTGTACCTGCGCGAAGCAATCACGATGGTGTACAATGACGTGGAACTGCTCGGCTCGATCACCAAAGTGCTGTATCCCGACATCGCCAAAAAGTTCAACACGACGGCCAGCCGCGTGGAACGCGCAATCCGCCACGCCATCGAAGTCGCCTGGTCGCGCGGCAATCTGGATTCCATCTCCAGCCTGTTCGGCTACACCATCTCCAACACCAAGGCCAAGCCGACCAACTCCGAGTTTATTGCCATGGTCGCCGACAAGCTGCGGATTGAAGCGAAAATATCATAAAAGTCTGTTTGTACCGAACACCTTTGTTGTTCCTTAACAACTCATTTCCCCTATTTATTGGGATCACGATACCAATAGATAGGGGTGTCTATTTTGACGGCCGTTTACCTGGAACGTAAGCATCCGATGACAGAAGGTGAAAAGGCACAAGCAAGACCGCATGAGGGATGCGATAGCCGAGCCTGGTGCTTCTTGTTGGAAGCAATGTTATGTGCGTAATTTCCTATTGATATATTCTTTAAACTTACTATAATCAAACTAGAATGAAAAAAGTTGGATGTTGCATGGAGGATTCCTGAGCCGATGATCTATCAAAAAGTGAATATCTCGTCAGAAGATGATATCTATTTTGCGTTAAGTACCGTTCGTCATTTTATGAAGCAGCTCCCTTTTTCCGAGTCAGATCAGCAGAAGATTTTCGTGAGTGTTTCGGAATTAACCCGAAACATATTGGATCATGCCTACAGCAAGGGACTTTTTTGTTGTGAATTGCTTGATCAGGGAATACGTTTTGTTGTAACAGATGAAGGGCCGGGAATTCTCCATGTAGATGATGTTTTAAACGGCAAAAAGGGATCGTCGTCGCGAGGATTGGGACTCGGATTATCCGGTGTGAAGCGATTAATGGATGAATTCCAAATTGAGACTTCGACGAGAGGAACGAAGATCGTTGCGATCAAATGGGCAGGAAAAAAATAATAAAGTGACAAAGACGGATGATACCTTGAGCCGTCTTGCTTCCATCGGTCAAATAGCGGCGGGAATCGCACACGAAGTGAGAAATCCGTTAACAGCAGTGAAGGGATTTTTACAATTACTCCAAGAAGAGTTTTCCCATGGTTATTTGGAGATTGCCTGCTCAGAACTGGATCAGGCTATCGCGACGCTGCAGGATTTGTTACAGGTTTCCAAACCAGATTTGGAAGAGGAGGCTTATATTCCGATCAATCTTTGTTCCGAATTGGAGTCTTTGCTCTATTTGTTCCAGGATCAAATCTATCGGGTTCAAATTGTACGAAACTTTCGCAATAGTGATGAGATCATCTACGGAAAAAGAAATCAGTTAAAGAAAGCCTTTTTTAATCTCTTGAAAAATGCGTTTGAAGCCATTCCCCATGTAGGGACCATTACAATCGAGCATTACCGCTTGGGTGACTTCGTTTATGTCAGTATTTCTGATACAGGGGTCGGTGTACCGAAAGAAAAGCTGCAGCTGTTGGGAACCCCGTTCTTTACAACGAAAGATGAAGGCACGGGCATGGGGTTAACGCAGGTATTTTCGACCATCTACCAACATGGAGGCACAATCGATGTAAAAAGCAAAGAAGGAATCGGAACGACATTCACCATTCAATTTCCAACGGACATAATCGAACCAATTGGAGTGATGAATTTGGATCTGCAATATGTAGATGGTCAAAGTTTTCAAGATTATTTTTTGCTGAATCAGGATCGTTTTCATGAGTTGTTTGCTTACGAAACAAAAGGTACGAATCAACTCATTGAAGCCTCCATGTACAATATCGATGTGCAAGACATTTTTGATAAAATGGCAAAACTCTTGGTAGAAGAGCGGCAGCATGAACTGATCATGCTCGCAAAGGAACTCGGAAAGACTGGTGCAAAGAATGATGTTCCGTTAGTCATAAAACTGGAATTGATTCAGGCGTTTCGCAAAGTGTATTGGAATTTTTTACATAACTATTACCAGCATGTCGGACTTGACATGGAGGGTGTTTTCCAACTTGGAATCAAGACGAATTTTATTTTGGATCATTATATTTTTCATTATTTTTCCAGTTATATCGAGTACAAGGATGAACTGCTTCGTTCCCATCGTGAGACGATTGATGACCTGTCGGTTCCCATTATTCCGTTATCCGCTTCCATGGCGGTATTACCCATCGTCGGCACATTAGACACCTATCGGGCGAAAAAAGTGCAGGAACGGACACTTAATCAAATCGCCAGCCTCAAAATACAAAAAATTATTATCGATTTATCAGGTGTCGCGTTTATGGATACGGCTGTGGTGGGACATTTGTTTCGCATTGTAGAAGGAATCGGGCTGCTCGGATGCAAGGCGATCATCACCGGGATTCGCCCGGAAATCGCGAACACCATGATCGAATTGGGGATCGTGTTTACGGAAAAGGTGGACACCAAAGCCACTTTGCAGCAAGCCTTGGAGGAATATCAATAAAGAAGCGTTTGCTTAAACCTGCTGCAAACATGCCAAAAAACGAAAACCCACATGATCAACCATGTAGGAAATCGACCCCTTTCCGTCGTGAAAAGGGGTTCTTTTTATTGGCACAAAATCCTCATGTTATGGCCACCAGTCTGAACGGTTGCGCCCGAAAGCGGCCCGCAGCGTGGCCGTCCCTCGCAGAACGAGCAGACAGAGTAAAAACGGCTGGCACGGCTCGACGCCTTGGAACGAACTACTGTTGCTGTTTTACTTCTTCGGTTTTCACGTATTTCCCGTTCATCCATTGATAAAATCTTACTCCAGCGAGCTTTGAGCGATTATCCTGTAATTCGTAAAGTTTTACTGTCAGGGTACTTCCACCGGTAATGGCATATTGAACATAGTTGTCCCCAGGTTCATCAAGCCGCTGCGAATACACTTTCGTCACTGTTCCCTTCACTTTGTCGAAGCGGAACAGAGTTACCCATTGTTGAGTCTCCCCCTGCTTGGAAAGACGTTCGGACATCAAAAATTCATTTTTTTCTGGCCCGGTTATTCTTTCAAAGGGTGTGATCGGTTGGAAATCATTCACATACCCTTCTTTTTCAATCCGTGGCAAATGAATGCTTTTGCTTTGCGGAACATTTCGATTGACTACATCGTAATACGTATTCCCCAACGTGTCACTTTGTGCCCCGTATACTAATGCATATTGGAAATCCAGCAGAAACAGTCCTGCTGCCCGGTCCCCCATCGTTATCTCTTCGTCAGCAAGATTATCATCAAAGCGAACGGCTGGTACGGAGTTATCCCATTGCTGTTTCACCCCAAGCATATTTGCAATCGTTGCTACGGGTGCGTAAACATTCCCATTGTAAATAAACGGTTCGGCTTTTGTCTGAATGGTTTTGCCATTGACGATCAATTGAATATTGGCAAAACGGGTTTTGATCATCTCTTCAGCTCTTTTCGCAAACACGGTACCACAGCTTACGAGCAAACTGACGGTTGCGATTGCGACAATGACCATCTTCGATCGTTTCAAACAAATCATTCCTCCTCCATTGATTCAAGTTGAACTGTTCGTAACTCGTTTTCGAAGCTATTCCATGCATCATGTACCTCCCCGATAAGGAGACGGTGATGGAGGTTGGAATGTTTCAAAAGTCATGTGATCCCCAAAATGGAAACGTAACGCATTGTGTAGGGAGATGGGGTAGGTCAAGACTGGGGTGAAAGTTTATTCATATAAGTAACAAATTATTTGACAGTGAGGCAAAACCTTTTAGATAATAATAGAGCACAAATGATACTGATAATGATTATCACATTTACACGAACTTGCATCTGAGGGGATGGCACATTGGTAATGCGATCACAAACGTTGATAGGTTTGCTTCTGTTGTCCATGCTATTGGTTTTCCCTGTTCAAGCTTTGGCTCAGAGCCTGGCTGCGGAGCACATGAGGAAAGCGGAAACATTTGTAGATCAAGCGCTGATTGAAGCGCAAAAAGGCGATCTCGCCAAGGCAAAAGAACTGTATCAGCAGTTTAACGAAACCTGGCGCGACATTGAGGATTCCGTGAAAGAGGAGTCTGGAAAAGCCTATAAAGACATCGAGTCCCATATGGGGAAGGTCGTCTATGCGCTTTCAAGAAATAAGCAGGATGAAGTAACCAAGGCGTTGGAAGGGTTACAAGCAACAAACGAACGGTTCATTCAAGGCAAGTATCCCAAAGGAGAGCTCAAGCAAGAAAACATCTCGCTGGCTGATTTCATTGGTTACTTGCAAGAAACAAAGGAGAAAGCGGAAAGCAAGTCGCAGGTGGAAGCTTTGGATGATATCAACAAGGCAACTGATTTATGGGTAAGCGTTGAAGGGGTTGTCTTGGCACAATCCAATCAAGTTTATCATGATTCAGAACGAGATTTGGTGACGATTCAAGCAATGCTTGGTTCCACCCCTCCCAATTACGAAGGAGCGATCCAGACCATCGACAGCATGATTTCCTATTTAACGCCACTTGCCGCAAAAAGTGGCTATACACTGTGGGATGCTGCGATGATTATCCTTCGTGAAGGATTGGAAGCTCTGTTAGTGGTTGCCGCTTTGCTTGCTTTTGTCAACAAATCAAACGGTAACAAGGGAAAAGGCTGGATTTTGGCTGGCGTAAGCGTCGGGCTTTTGATCAGCATTGTGATAGCGGTTGTGGTAAAGTTTGTATTTGCTTCAGGAGCGTTTGGGAGCAACAATGCACTGATAGCGGGCTGGACGGGGGTTATCGCGTCTATGATGCTCCTCTATGTCAGCTATTGGCTGAACAGTCAATCCCATATTCGCGACTGGCAAAAATTCATTCGCGCCAAGAGCGAAACGGCTTTGCATACGGGAAAATTGATTTCTCTTGGATTCCTTTCGTTCCTGGCTGTGTTTCGCGAAGGAACGGAAACCGTCCTGTTTTTTATCGGCATGGTGAACCAGATCAGCATTCAAGATTTATTGCTTGGCCTATGTATCGGTTTTGGTTTGCTGGCGGTCCTTGCGTATTTCATCATGATCATCGGTGTGAAGCTGCCGCTTAAACCATTTTTCATGGTATCGAGCGTCATTGTTTTCTATCTCTGCTTGAAATTCTTGGGTATGGGCATTCACAGTTTGCAGCTTGCAGGTGTCTTGCCGTCTTCTACGGTTTCTCAGATTCCAAGCATTGAGTTCCTGGCACTTTATCCATCATTGGAAAGCACAATCCCACAAATCGCACTGGTAATCGCAGCGCTGTCAGTTGTGATTTGGAAGAGATTTGCTCATAAAACACAACAACACGAAACGGTGTAATGTATCGAACAGGAGGATTCTTCCATGAAACGCTCTCATCTTATCGTTGCTTTGGCATTAGTAGGAAGCTTGAGCTTAGCAGGCTGCAGCAGCAGTTCAAACGATCATGCGGGTCATGATGGCGCCGCTCACCAGCAGGAAGCATCTGAAATCAAAGCTGGCGTTGACAAGATGCTTGAAATCACGGCAGAAATCAAGAAGTCCGTGGAAGCTGGCGATGAAGCAAAAGTAAAAGAGGAAGGTGCCAAGCTTGAAGGAGCTTGGGGACCGTTTGAAGATAAGGTAAAGGAGAAATATCCTGATCTTTACAAAAAAGTGGAGGATGCGCTTGACCCGACAATCGCTGGCACAGAAGCAAGCCCTATCGATAAAGAAACAGTTGGAAAGTTAAACGATCAGCTTACGCAAGCTCTTCAAGAACTATCCGATAAAGAGAAATAAAAAAGCTGAAAGCAGCGGTTCCTCCGCTGCTTTCCTTATGATGCGGGAAGATCAGATGAATGGTCCCCCCCTTCCATAAATGTGTTGAGTAGCCCGCCCTTTCTAGTACAATAAAAGAATAACACTCGCAAAGGCTGGTGATCACTGAATGACCAAACTGGAAGAGATTCTTGCGTTTAACCGCGAGTTTGTCGCTCGTAAGGAATACGAGGCATTCAAGACAACCAAATTCCCGGACAAGCGCCTGGTGATCCTGTCCTGCATGGACACCCGGCTGGAGGAACTGCTGCCCAAGGCGATGAATTTGCGCAACGGGGATTTCAAGCACGTAAAGAGTGCGGGGGCGATCGTTTCCCATCCGTTTGGCAGCGTCATGCGCAGTATCATCGTCGCCCTGTACGCCTTGAACGCGGAAGAAGTGATGGTGGTCGGCCATTACGACTGTGGCATGAGCATGATCTCCGCCGATGAGATGCTGCACAAAATGAAAGAGCAGGGGATTACCGCCGAGACGATTTCCCTGCTGCAAAACGCCGGGATCAACCTGAAGACCTGGCTGCGCGGCTTTGAAAGTGTGGAGGAAAGCGTGAAACGAAGCGTGGAGGTGATTGCAAACCACCCCCTGCTGCCGCGCCGGGTACCGGTGCACGGCTTGCTGATCAATCCTGAAACCGGACAGCTTGACCTGGTCGTCAACGGCTATGAGAGGATCGCTGCGGGAGAGTAAGCGGCGTCCGGTTGTCGTGACCCGGAGGCGTTTCATGACAAAAGGCATTCACTGGTTCCTGGGACTGATCGGGGTGGGGGCCCTGTGCGGGGCCTACGGGTACGGGTGGGAGCGGCACCAACTGGAGGTGGTCTCGCTCCCCGTCTCCCTTCCCGATTGGCCGCAGGCGTTGAAAGGTGTCCGCATGGTCCATTTCAGCGACACGCACCTGGGACCTTACTGGGGAATCGAAGAACTTCGGAAGGCGGTGGACCGCATCAACCGGGAGAAGCCCGACCTGATCTGCTTTACCGGCGACCTGGTGGACAAGAGCACCCGGTTGCTCTCAGCAGCGGTTCCCGTCCTGCGCGCGCTGCAGGCACCGCTCGGCAAGTTTGCCGTGCTGGGCAATCACGACTGGCGCTACAAACAGCGCGCCGTCATCCACCAGGCGCTCTTGGACGCGGGATTTCAGGTGCTGGACAACCGGCATGTGCGGACGGAATATAGAGGGGCCAGTTTTTATGTGGCAGGCGTGGACGACGTGCTGCACGGCACGCCTGACCTGGCGGCGGCGTTGGCGGGCATTCCCGCAGGCGAACCGGTGATCCTGCTTGTACACGAGCCGGATTTTGCCGATGAAGCGGCGCGTTATCCGGTCCATCTGCAGCTGTCCGGCCACAGTCACGGCGGACAGGTGAGGCTTCCGCTCATCGGCCACCTGGCGGCCCCCAAGCTGGGCCAGAAATACGTGTCCGGCCTGATGCATGCGGGCGAGCGCGGGATGCCGGTCTACACCAACAGGGGATTGGGCACGACCATACTGCCCGTCCGTTTTCTCTGCCGTCCGGAACTGACCGTCATCACGCTGGTTTAGTAGGCTTCCTTGATCCACTGGACGAACCGCTGAAACGCTTCGTCCTCCTTTTTGGGATGCAGGTAGGCAATCAAGGTGGGGCGGGTCAGTTCTCCACCGGCGATGTCCATGGCAATCAGCCGTCCTGCGTCCACCTCTTCCCGGATGGTTCGTTCCGGCAGCATGGTCACACCAAACTGCTGGAGGACCATTTTTTTTACCGCACTGAAACTGTCCAGTTCCATGATCACGTTGGGAAATACGCCGTGCTGCGCCAGGAACCGGTCGACCCGCTGTCGGAACGGAGCGGTGTGGTCGCCGAAGGCAATCACGGGCTCGGCCCTCCAGTGGGCGAAACCGGGGAACCCGTCGGCCCACGGATGTTGGGGAGCGGTCACCAGGAGAATCCGGTCGCTCGGCAAGAACTCCTGATGGATGTGAGGGTGGTACACCTCGTGGCCGAGAAAGGCGATGTCGGCGGCACCTGTCAGGAGAGCGGAAATCGATTCCTCGTAGAGCGTGGAGCGGACGAAACAGGTAAAGTGCGGGTGAGCGCGGCGGTACTCGCCGATCAGGCGGGGCAGCTCGTACGACGCGAACGCTTTGCCGGCGACGATCGTCAGCGCCTGCCGCTTGTCCCTGTGCTGGGAAAACGCGCGGAGCTGCTCGACGACGGCGGCCGCGACCGGCAGGAGGCGCCTGCCTTCTCCGGTCAGGCTGACGCCGGAAGCGGTGCGAACGAACAGCGGAGTGCCCACATGCCGTTCCAGCTGCTTGAGCCGGTGCGTCACGGTGGACTGGGCGAGAAACATGGCGTGGGCCGCCCGGTTAAGGGAGCCGTGGCGGGCGATCGCCAGAAACACCTCCAGGCTTTGCAGATCCATGGGAACCTCCTGAAACCATGTCGTCTTCGCTGGTTATCGAATTCATTGATAGCTTGTTATCCATATTCTATAACAAAGCGGCGCGATCATGGAATATGATGGGGACAGGAGGTGGTCCCGATGAGACGGGAAGATGACGTGAAAACAACGGTTCAACAACAATTCGGCCAGCATGCGGAGGCGTATGTGACCAGCATGACGCACGCCAAGGGGGAGGACTTGCCGCTCCTGGTCGAATGGCTGGAGCCGAACGGCGACTGGGTGGTGCTGGATGTGGCGACCGGCGGCGGCCATGTGGCCAGAACGCTGGCCCCGCTCTGCCGCTTTGTGGTGGCGACCGATCTGACCGCGCCGATGCTGGAAGCGGCGGCCAGGGCCCACCGGGAGGCCGGATTGACGAATATCGTGCACGTGCAGGCGGACGCGGAACAACTGCCGTTTTTGTCCGAATCGTTTGACGCCGTCTGCTGCCGCATCGCCGCCCACCACTTTCCCGACCCGGCTGCCTTTGTCCGCGAAGCGTGCCGCGTCCTTCGTCCGGGAGGATTGTTTTTGCTGATCGACAACGTGGCGCCGGAGGAACCGGAGCTGGCCGCGATCGTCAACCGGGTGGAGACACTGCGCGACATCAGCCACGTGCGCTGTCTGTCGGTTGCGGAGTGGCGGGGACTGTTTCAGGATAACGGCCTGCGGGAACTGCAGGACCGCCTGCGCAAGAAGCGCTTCCCGTTTTCGCAGTGGGTGGCCAGGACCGCCTCATCCAAGGAGCAGGAGGAAGCGGTGGAGCGCTGCCTGCTGGACGCGCCGCAGGCGATGAAAGCGTACTGGAATCTGGACGTACAAGACGGACGCGTCCAATCGCACCAGATCGACGAGTGGATGGTCCTGTGCAAAAAAGGAGGCGAATGAGATGAGCCATCGGTGGATCGGATTGGATCACGTGCAGGTGGCCGCGCCGGTCGGATGCGAAGAAGAAGCCCGCCGCTTTTTCCGCGATGTGCTGGGCATGCCGGAGGTGCCGAAGCCGGAAGCGCTGCGCAGGCGGGGAGGGGTCTGGTTTCAATGCGGTTCGCAGACGGTGCACGTCGGTGTCGAGGCCTCCTTTGCTCCTGCGAAAAAAGCGCATCCCGCGTTTCTCACAAGCGATCTGGAAGCGCTCCGGCAGCGTTTGGAGGCGGCCGGAGTGACGGTCCGGGAAGGGGACGAGATCCCCGGCGTCAAGCGCTTCTTTGCCGACGATCCGTTCGGCAACCGGCTGGAGTTCATGGAGCGGATCGATTCATGAGCATCGATTTCCATGCGGCACAGAATCGCCATGCGTACGCTGGCCGGCGGGCGGACGAGAGCTGGACGGAGGCGATCCGCGGATGGCTGGACCCGTCCGGCAAGCGCGTGGCGGACATCGGATGCGGCGGCGGGATATACACCAGAGCATGGGCGGAAATGGGAGCGTCAGCGGTGGTCGGCGTTGATTTTTCCGAAGTCATGCTGGAGGCAGCCAAAGAGACCTGTCGCGACTGCCAAAACGTGACATTTGTCCGCGGAGACGCCCTGCGGACGGGGATGGCGGGGGAAAGCACCGACGTGGTGTTTGCCAGAGCGTTGATTCATCATCTGGACGAGCTGGACGGGTTCTTTGCCGAAGCCGCCCGCCTGCTCGTTCCCGGCGGTCTGGCGATCGTGCAGGATCGGACGATGGAGGACGTGGCCCTGCCGGGTTCCCCCACACATCTGCGCGGGTACTTTTTCGCCCGGTTTCCGCGTCTGCTGGAGCTGGAAAAGGGGCGCCGCCCCGCCGATGCCGATGTGCGGGAAGCGTTGCGGACAGCCGGGTTTCGAACGATTCGCACGCATGTGCTGTGGGAGACTCGGCGCGTCTATCCGGGATGGGAGGAACTGACGCAGGATTTGCTCCAGCGGACCGGGCGATCGATTCTGCACGCCCTCTCTGACGAAGAGCTGCGCGCGCTGGTCGATACCATGAGGGAGCCGCTCGCTTCAGGCGGGGCCATCGTGGAACGGGATCGCTGGACAATCTGGATAGGAGCGAAACAATGAGACACACTATCAGTATCCACCCTTCCCCAGTGGCCCCACAATTGTGAAATCGTTTGTCACAATTCCGATACGACTTGTATACCCGTGGGCGATTCTATATAATGAAAGTGCCATTCTATTCCTGCGCGTCATTTTTTTAAAGGAGTTGTCTTTCGGATGAAAATTACGCTGTTCGATATCCTGATGTTCGTGTTCACGTTCTTCATCGCACTGGGCGTGTTCCGTTCCATGAAAGCCAAAAACAAGTTTGCGGTCGGATTCGGATTGCTGTCCCTGGCTGTTTTCCTGTTCGCAGACGGACTGATTATCTACTACGCGACAAAAGGTGTATAGGGGGCCATCCTCGCGTTCACGGGGTCATTCGCGAGGGGGACGAAAGCGGTTGCATGCGGAGGCTGCGCAAATTGCGCAGCCTCCTTTTCTTTTCCCGAATTGCATGGTCGACGGAAATCATTAGCATACTAGGGATGGAGGTGGGACAGGTGGGCAAGCGCAGTGATACCGGCATGTTTGCGTGCGCGGCCACGATCGCGGCCGACCGCAAAACCAAACAGCTTTGCAAACGGCTTCAGCCCCGGCAAATCGCACTGGTGGATCACGCTGATGTCGATGAGGTGGCGGCCCGTTCGCTGCTGGAAGCCAACGTGCAGGCCGTGATCAACCTCTCCCCGTTCATGACCGGCACCTACCCCGCGGAAGGGGCGATCAGACTCCTGGAAGCGGGGATTCCCATGTACGAAGTCGTCGGCGGCCACAGCGGCCTGGTGGAAGAGCTGGATGGCAGGCGGGCGGCGGTGTCGGGCGATGCGCTGCTGGTGCACACCGACGGGCAGTGGCGTCCGGTCGCCGCCGTTCGGGCCGTCACCGCCGATGGGATCGCGGCGAAGCGGAGGGAGGCGGACGAACGCTTGGACGACGTGCTGTCCGCGTTTATCGACAACACCCTGCAGTTCGCCGGACGGGAAAAAGAACTGTTTCTCCATCCGCTGCGCAAGCTACCCTTGGTCACGCGGATGGCGGACCGGCATGTGGTGGTGGTCGTGCGCGGCAGACATTATCGGGAGGATTTGCGGATGCTCTCATCCTACATCCGCGAGTGCCGGCCGGTGCTGATCGCCGTGGACGGCGGGGCGGACGCGTTGATGGAGTGCGGATACACGCCCGACCTGATCGTCGGGGACATGGACAGCATTTCCGACCGCGCCCTGTGCTGCGGGGCGGAGGTGGTGGTCCACGCCTTTCCCGACGGCAGCGCGCCCGGACGGGGGAGGGTCGAGGCGCTGGGTCTGCGCTATCACCTGCTGCCCGCGCCGGGGACCAGCGAAGACGTCGCGATGCTGCTCGCCTACGAGGAACAGGCGAAGCTGATCGTCACGATCGGCTCGCATTCCAATATGATTGACTTTTTGGAGAAAGGACGCAAAGGCATGGCCAGCACCCTGCTGGTACGCACCAAAATCGGGCCCAAGCTGATCGACGCCAAGGGCGTCAGCCAGCTCTACCAGCCGCGCTGGTCGTGGAACTGGTGGGCGCTGATGATCGCCGCCACACTGGTTCCGGTCGCGGCCGCTCTGGCGGTCAACCCGGTCGCGCGCCACGCCGTGCAGATGTGGTGGGTGCAGTGGCGCAGTTGGGCATTTTAGGAGGCGACGGAATTGATTCACTTTCGTCATCACCTGATTTCGCTGGCCGCAGTGTTTCTCGCGTTGGGTATCGGGATCCTGCTGGGGGGAACGGCCGGACAATCGTGGTTTGCGATGAAGGAACAGGAAGTCCTGAAGAACATGGAAGCCAAATACGACCAGGCGCTGCGCAGCAACAGCGAGCTGAAGCAGCAGCTAAACCGGATCTTGGTACAAATGGAGCGGAGCCACGAAGAAGTGGAGCGGCTGTTGGCCACCCGGTATTCCGATGAACTGAGGGGAAGCAGCGTGTATGTCTGGCATGCGGATCAGCAGCGAATGGGGCGGCTCAAGCAGATGTTCCGCTCCGTCGGGGTAAACGTGCTGTCCTACCGGGAGGGAAGCGTGCCGCTGGACGGGCCGCTTCTGGTCTTTGGCCCCGTGCAGCCGGACTGGTTGGCGAAGCTGCCGCGCGACTGCCGCTGGCTGTACGCGGAAGAGGTGCCCGATTCGCCGGCCAAACAGTGGGGGTTGTTGGAAAACGTGCAAAAGCTGCTGACGGAAATGAGGGAGGCGCGTGAAAACAGTTAGCGTGGTTATTCCCGCCTACAACGAGGCCGACTCCATCGTTCCCACGCTGCGGGCTGTCCGCGAGCGCGTCACCTGCGACGAACTGATCGTCGTCGACGACGGCAGTACGGACGGGACGGGCGAACTGGCGGACGGCTGGGCCGATCTGGTGATCCGACTGCCGCGCAACCAGGGCAAAGGGGGGGCGCTGCAGACGGGCTGGCGGCGTGCCGGCGGTGACATCGTGCTGCTCTTGGACGGCGATCTGCGGGAAAGTGCGGCGGAAGCGAACGACCTGCTCGCTCCCGTCCTCGCCGGCGCCTGCGACATGGCAGTGGCCGTACTTCCTGCTCCGGCGAGAAAGGCGGGCGTGGGATTGGCAAAAGGGCTGGCGCATCACGGCATCCGGCTGCTGACCGGGTATCGGGCACGGGCGCCGCTGTCGGGGCAGCGGGCCGTTCGCCGCCAGGTGCTGGAACACACGGGGCGTTTGGACACGGGCTTTGGCATCGAAGTCGGGCTGACCATCGATGCGCTTCGAGCCGGGTACCGGGTGCTGGAGGTGCCGGTCGCCTTTTCCCACCGGCAGACCGGAAATGATTGGGCCGGTTGCTGTCACCGGGGAAAAGAATTTTTGGCGATCGGCCGGGCGCTCGGGCGCAAATGGTGGGAGGGAGGCATGTGGACGCGAAACTGATGGCGCTGCTGTCGCTCGGCGTCGGCGTCCCCGCGGTCGGGCATTGGCTGCTGTTTTCCGCCTTTCTGGAGAAGCTGCGCCAGCGGGGCATGATCCGCAAGAATTACAGGGGCGAAGACGTGGTGACGGGAGGCGGCGTGGCGGTCTTTTGCCATGCAGCCGCCGCGCAGGCGGCCATGCTGCTCGTCTGCCTGATTGCCGCCGAAGAGCCTGCCATGCTGCGCGTGGGCGTTTTGTTCCTGGCCGGTTCGGCGTCGATGGCGTTTTGGGGCTGGCTGGACGACTGCAGTTCCGACAAAGCGGTAAAAGGCTTCCGCGGCCACCTCGGCGCGCTCTGGAAGGAACGGCGCATGACCGGCGGCATGTGGAAAGCGTGGGGAGGAGGGAGCACGGCCCTGTTGGTCAGTCTC
Source organism: Brevibacillus sp. LEMMJ03 (assembly GCF_007197875.1). Taxonomy (NCBI): domain Bacteria; kingdom Bacillati; phylum Bacillota; class Bacilli; order Caryophanales; family Paenibacillaceae; genus Brevibacillus; species Brevibacillus sp. LEMMJ03. The sequence continues at coordinate 285,168 of NZ_VKJN01000001.1, forward strand.
GCCCTTTACGGGGAGACGCTGCCGGCGCTTGCAGCCGCCGGCCTGCTGGCGCTGTCGCCCAACGTATTGAACATGTTTGACCTGCGGCCGGCGCGCGCGCTCAAGGTGTTCGCGCTGCTTGCGGCCGTGGCCGTGGGGGGCGGGGCGTTTGCGGCAGGGGCCGCGCCCTGCTGGGTATGGATGGTTCCCGTTGCGGCTGCGGCTGCGCTGGTGTTTCGGCATGACGCCGCAGGCCGCTTGATGCTGGGCGACACGGGAGCCAACTACCTGGGGTTCGCGGCTGGGTTCGGCCTCGCGACCAACCTGCCGCTCGCCGTGCAGATTGCCATCCTGCTCGTGTTTGCGGGCCTCCACCTGCTGGCGGAATTCGTCTCCTTTTCCCGCGTGATCCAATCCGTCGGCTGGCTGAACCGGCTGGACCAGTGGGGCCGTCCGGCCGAAACGAAATAGAACCAGGTCGTCACGCCTGGTTCTAGTCTTCGTCGTCCTCCGGATCGCGTTTCATGAAGCGGGGCTGTACGCGGTTCCGCTTCCGGTCGTGGTGCAGGATGAACCCGCCGATAAAGCTGACGGGACCCACGAACAGCAAAAGGCCCAGCAGCAGCTTTCCCCAGAGAAAGTCCACGTCGGGGGTTACGGAGTAAAAAAGCGCATCGCGGATCAGTTTGATTCCGTACATGGCGAGCGCTGCAGGAATCACCATGATCAGGAGCGCGATCAGTTTTTGGCCGATCAAGGGCGTTTTCACCCCTTTCCAACTTGCTCCCTTCCCATCATAATGGATGGGTCGCCCCTTGTCCAACGGAACATGCGCCTGTCCAACCGGACGCGCATGGGGTACAATGGTAACAGTCTGATTTCTGATTGATGGAAAGAGGGATCGCGCATGCACAAGCTGCTCATCGTCGGGGCCGGCCGGGGCGGAACGGCGCTCCTGCGGCTGCTGAGCAACATGGAGGAGATGACGATCATCGCCGTGGTGGATGAGCGGAGCGACGCGCCGGGCCTGGAACTGGCCCGTTCGCTGGGAATCGAGGTCGGCACCGATTTTCGGCCGTATCTGTCCCGGGACGTGGACGTGATTCTGGAGGCGACCGGCAACCAGGCGGCCTATGAAGAGATCCTGCGCCTCAAACAGGAAAAGACGGCGCTGATTCCGGGGACGTTTACCGGCATCATCATGAAGCTGATCAGCGAGCGGGAGGCGCTGATCGCCGCTTTGACGCAGAACCAGCGGGAGCGGGAGACCATGCTGAACTCCACCCATGACGCGATCATCGCCGTCAACCGGCAGGGGGTGATCACCCTGTTCAACAAGGCGGCGGAACGGCTGATGGGCCTCGAGGCAGCGGATGTGCTGGGGACGGTAGCAGCGGAGAAGATCCCCAACACGCGCTTACATATTGTATTGGAGACGGGGCAGCCGGAGCTCAACCAGGAGCAGGTGCTGCCCAATCAGACGCGCATCATCACCAACCGCGTTCCCGTACGCAACGAACAAGGCGAGGTGGTGGGCGCCGTCGCCATCTTCCGCGACATCACGGAAATCATGGCGCTGGCGGAAGAAGTGACCGACCTGAAAGAACTGAAAAGCATGCTGCAGGCGATCATTCATTCGTCCGACGAGGCCATCTCGGTCGTCGACGCCAAGGGAAACGGCCTGTTAATCAATCCCGCGTACACCCGGCTGACCGGCCTGCAGCCTGACGACATCATCGGCAAGCCGGCAACGGTGGACATCTCCGAAGGGGACAGCATGCACATGCGTGTCCTGAAGACAAAAAAGCCGGTTCGCGGCGTACATATGAAGTTGGGACCGAAACGCAAGGACGTCGTCGTCAACGTGGCTCCGGTCATGGTGGACGGGGAGCTGAAAGGCAGCGTCGGGGTGATCCACGACGTGTCGGAGATCAAACGGCTGACGGAAGAACTGGAGCGGGCCCACCAGATTATCCGCACCCTCGAAGCCAAGTACACCTTCGCCGACATCATCGGTTTCAGCGAGCCGATGCGGGCGGCAATCGAACAGGCGCAAAAGGCCGCCTTGACCCGGGCGACCGTGCTCTTGCGCGGCGAATCGGGGACGGGCAAGGAACTGTTTGCCCACGCCATCCACAACGCCAGCGAACGCAAGTACAAGCAGTTCATCCGCGTCAACTGCGCCGCGATTTCGGAGCATCTGCTGGAGAGCGAACTGTTCGGATACGAGGAGGGAGCGTTCACGGGCGCGCGGCGCGGCGGCAAGCGGGGTTTGTTCGAGGAAGCCAGCGGCGGCACCATTTTTCTCGATGAAATCGGCGAACTGTCGATGAGCATGCAGGTAAAACTGCTTCGCGTCCTGCAGGAGCGGGAGGTGGTGCGCGTCGGCGGCACCAAGGCGATCGACGTCGACGTCCGCGTCATTGCCGCCACCCACGTCAACCTGGAATCGGCGATCCAGGCGGGCCGCTTTCGGGAAGACTTGTACTACCGGCTCCTCGTGGTGCCGATCTACATCCCGCCGCTGCGGCAGCGGCTGGAGGACATACAGCCGCTCGCCCTGCACCTGCTGCGCAAGTACAATCAGGAGTACGGGCGCAGCGTCGAGGAGATCGCCCCGGAGACGCTGCGGATCCTGCTCTCCTACCACTGGCCGGGCAATGTGCGGGAGCTGGAAAACGTGCTGGGCCGGGCGATGATCCACATGCGGATCAGCGAGCGGATCATCCTGCCGGAGCATCTGCCGCCGCTGGAACGAAAAAGCGGAAACCTCGGCGGACCGGGACAGCCGTTTGCCGCCTCCACGGGCAAGACGCTGAAGGAGGCGGTGGAAGAAGCGGAGCGGCAGCACATCATCCGCGAACTGGCCGCCGCTCAAGGCAACCGGACGCTGGCGGCCAAACGCCTGGGCATTTCGATCCGCAGCCTTTATTACAAGCTGGAAAAGCTGGGGATCGCCGAGGAGCAGAGCTGAGCGAGACGACCATGCAATTTTTTGCATGCAACCTTTTGCCTATCCGTGCAAAATCATGCACAGGGCAGAGGCAAGCCCGAGCGGGTCCTTCGCAAAAATGAAGCGCTTTCATTCCCTTTCTTTTATGGCACGACTATTGCATAATATACCAATCGGGGAGCAGGCAGATGGGCCCTCTCCGCATGACTGCCGGATTGCGAAGACGAATCATACTAGGGAGGTTTCTTCATGAACATCTTTGATTACATGCAAAAGTACGACTACGAGCAGCTTGTCTTCTGTCAAGACGAAAACTCCGGTTTGAAAGCGATCATCTGCATTCACGATACGACACTGGGACCGGCCCTGGGCGGCACGCGCATGTGGCCGTACAAATCCGAGGAAGAAGCGATTGTTGACGTGCTGCGGCTCGCCCGCGGGATGACCTACAAAAACGCGGCGGCCGGCCTGAATATCGGCGGCGGAAAAGCCGTGATCATCGGCGATCCGCGCAAAGACAAGAGCGAGGAACTGTTCCGGGCCTTTGGCCGCTACATCCAGGGATTGAACGGCCGCTACATCACGGCCGAGGACGTGGGAACGACCGTGGCCGACATGGACATGATCCATCTGGAAACGGACTTTGTCACCGGCGTCTCTCCGGCGTTCGGCTCCAGCGGCAACCCCTCGCCGGTAACCGCCTACGGCGTCTACCGCGGCATGAAGGCGGCCGCCAAGCTGGCGTTTGGCAGCGACGACCTGTCAGGCCGCGTGGTGGCGGTGCAGGGCGTGGGCAACGTGGCGTACAACCTCTGCCGCCACTTGCACGAAGAAGGGGCCCATCTGATCGTGACCGACATCAACGAGGAGAACGTCAACCGGGCGGTGGAGGACTTTGGCGCGAAAGCGGTCGGCGTCAACGAGATCTTCAGCGTCGACTGCGACATTTTCTCACCGTGCGCGCTCGGGGCGATCATCAACGACGACACGATTCCGCTGCTGAAGGCGAAGGTGATCGCCGGCGCGGCCAACAACCAGTTGAAAGAAGAACGGCATGGCGATATGATTCATGAGATGGGCATCATCTACGCGCCGGACTACGTGATCAACGCGGGCGGCGTGATCAACGTGGCGGATGAGCTGCAGGGCTACAACCGGGAGCGGGCGCTGAAAAAGGTGGAGACGATCTACGACAACATCCTGAAGGTGTTCGAGATCGCCGAGCGCGACGGCGTACCGTCCTACAAGGCGGCCGACCGCATGGCGGAGGAGCGCATCGCCAGCGTCGCCAAGTCCCGCAATACATTCCTTCGAAACGGCAAGACTGTTTACCACCGCTAATACCGCCGCCTGACCGGCGGCTTGTCCGGGGAGCGCCCGCGGCAGCGCTGCGGACGCCCCGATACATAACCAGCCGAGTGAATGTTCATATTCGCCGGACGCGAAAGCAGATCCCGGACGGTGGAGTCGGCCCCAGCCGCCCCGCCACGGACGAAAGGAGATGGAACGCATGTCACAGGAATTTGATCTCGTCGTGTTGGGAGGCGGGACAGGCGGTTACGTCGCGGCGATCCGCGCCTCCCAGTTGGGGATGAAAGTGGCGATCGTCGAAAAGGAGAAGCTGGGCGGCACCTGCCTGCACCGCGGCTGCATCCCCTCCAAGGCGCTGCTGCGCAGTGCCGAGGTGTACGCGACCCTGAAGGAAAGCGACAAGTACGGCGTCTTGGCCGACAGCGTGGGCTACGACTTCCGCAAGGTGCAGTCGCGCAAGCAGGGGATCGTCGAGCAGCTGCACAAGGGCGTTCAGTACCTGATGAAAAAAGGGAACATCGCGGTTTTTGAAGGGGTTGGCCGCGTCATGGGGCCGTCGATTTTTTCGCCGCAGGCAGGGGCCGTGCGGGTGGAAAAGCCGAACGGGGACCAGGAGATGATCGTCCCCCGCTTTTTGCTCATTGCCACCGGTTCCCGCCCCCGGACACTGCCGGGCTTGACGATTGACGGCACAGATGTGGTGACGAGCGACGAAGCGCTTCAATGGGAAGAACTGCCGTCGTCCGTCACGATTGTCGGCGGCGGCGTGATCGGCATCGAGTGGGCCTCCATGCTGAACGACTTCGGCGTCGAGGTGACGGTGGTGGAGTACGCCGACCGGATCCTGCCGCTGGAAGACGAGGAGATCAGCAAGGAGATGGCCCGTCTGCTGAAAAAGCGCAAGGTGAACATCGTCACCGGCGCAAAGGTGCTGCCGGACACCCTGGAGAAATCGGACGGCCGCGTCTCGATTCAGGCGGAGACGGCCGGCGGCGTGCAGACGTTTGCGGCCGAGAAGCTGCTGGTATCCGTAGGGCGGCAGGCCAACGTGGAAAACATCGGCCTGGAGGCGACGGAGATCAAGGTGGAGCGCGGCGTGATCGCCGTCAACCAGCACTATCAGACGGCGGAGTCCCACATCTACGCCATCGGCGACGTCATCGGCGGGCTGCAGCTTGCCCACGTGGCCTCGCACGAAGGCATCCTGGCCGTGGAACACATGGCCGGCCTCAATCCGGAGCCGCTGGACTACAGCAAAGTGCCGAAGTGCACGTACAGCCGGCCGGAGGTGGCCAATGTCGGCCTGACGGAAGCGGAAGCGCGCCAGCAGGGCTACGAGGTAAAGGTCGGCAAATTCAGTTTCAAACCGTTGGGGAAAGCGCTCGTCCACGGCGAAAACGACGGCTTTGTCAAGGTGGTGGCCGATGCGAAGACCAACGACCTTTTGGGCGTGCACATGATCGGCCCCCACGTGACGGACATGATTTCCGAAGCGGGACTGGCCCGCGTCCTGGACGCCGCTCCGTGGGAAATCGGCCATGCCATACACCCGCATCCGACCCTGTCCGAAGCGCTCATGGAAGCGGCGCTGGCAGTGGACGGCAAGGCGATTCACATTTAGCGCGAATAGCAAGGAGGGTATCCGACGATGACAACCAAGCGTCATGAACAAGTGGGCTTGACGGACGCGCAGGTGCTGGACATGTACTATTACATGCTCCTGGCGCGCAAGATTGACGAGCGCCAATGGCTGCTGAACCGGGCGGGCAAGGTGCCGTTCGTCATTTCCTGCCAGGGGCAGGAAGCGGCGCAGGTGGGAGCGGCCTTTGCCCTGCAGAAGGGAAAGGACTACCTCTGCCCGTATTACCGCGACCTCGGCGTGGTGCTGGTCTTCGGACAGACGGCGCGCGACTGCATGCTGTCGGCGTTCGCCAAGGCGGAAGACCCGAACAGCGGCGGCCGGCAGATGCCCGGCCACTTCGGCGGCAAGAAGTGGAACATCCTGACCGGGTCCAGCCCGGTGACGACGCAGGTGCCGCACGCAGTGGGCATCGCGCTGGCCGGCAAAATGCAGAAAAAGGACTTCGTCGTCTACACGTCGTTCGGCGAAGGCTCCAGCAACCAGGGGGACTTCCACGAAGGGGCCAACTTTGCCGGCGTTCACAAGCTGCCCGTCATCTTCTTCTGCGAGAACAACAAGTACGCCATCTCCGTGCCGTTGAAAAAACAGCTCGCCTGCGAAAGCGTGGCGGACCGCGCGATCGGATACGGCTTTCCGGGCGTCAGCGTGGACGGCAACGACCCGATTGAAGTGTACCGGGTGATGAAGGAAGCGGTGGAGCGGGCCCGCTCCGGCGGAGGTCCGACGCTGATCGAAGCGGTCATGTACCGCCTCGTCCCCCACTCCAGCGACGACGACGACCGCACCTACCGGACGCGTGAAGAAGTGGAAGAAGCGAAGAAAAAAGACCCGATCCTGCTGTTCGGCCAATACCTGAAAGAGGTGGGCCTGATGGATGAGAACAAGGAGCAGGACTTGCTGGCCCGCGTGCAGATGGAAGTGGACGAGGCGACGGAGTACGCGGAAAACGCGCCTTATCCGGCGCCGGAATCGACGCTCACGCACGTGTACGGGGAATAAGGGGGTATCCAGATGGCAGTCATTTCGTTTATTGATGCGATTACCATGGCGATGCGCGAAGAAATGAGGCGCGATCCCAACGTGTTCATTCTCGGCGAGGACGTCGGCGTGCGCGGCGGCGTGTTTCGCGCCACCGTCGGTCTGATCGAAGAGTTTGGCGAAGAGCGCGTCATCGACACGCCTCTGGCGGAATCGGCCATCGTCGGCGTGGGGATCGGGGCCGCGGCGTACGGCATGCGCCCGATCGCCGAGATCCAGTTCGCCGACTTCATCATGCCGGCCGTCAACCAGATCGTCAGCGAAGCGGCGAAAATGCGTTACCGGTCCAACGGCGACTGGTACTGCCCGATCACGATCCGCGCCCCGTTTGGCGGCGGCGTGCACGGAGCGCTGTACCACTCCCAGTCCGTGGAAGCGCTGTTTACCAACGTGCCCGGCCTGAAAGTGGTGGCGCCGTCCACGCCGTACGACGCCAAAGGCCTGCTGAAAGCGGCCATCCGCGACGACGACCCCGTCCTCTTTTTCGAGCACAAGCGCTGCTACCGCCTGATCAAAGGGGAAGTGCCCGAGGAGGATTACGTCCTGCCGATCGGCAAGGCGGACGTCAAGCGGGAAGGGACGGACATCACGGTGATTTCGTACGGGCTGACGCTCCACTTCTGCCTGCAGGCGGCGGAAAAGCTGGCCGAAGAAGGCATCAGCGCCCATGTGCTGGATCTGCGCACGCTGTATCCGCTGGACAAGGAAGCGATTGCGGAAGCGGCCGCCAAGACGGGCAAGGTGCTGATCGTCCACGAAGACAACAAGGAAGGCGGCGTCGGCGCGGAAGTGGCTGCCGTGATCGCCGAACAATGTCTGTTTGACCTGGATGCGCCGATCAAGCGCCTGTGCGGCCCCGACGTTCCGGCCATGCCGTACAGTCCGCCGATGGAGAAGTTTTTCATGCTCAACCCGGACAAAGTGCTGGAAGCGATGCGGGAACTGGCGCATTTTTAAGGGGTTCAATAAGGCGATAGGAGGACCGTGGACATGGCAACAAAAGTGCTAATGCCCCAGCTTGGCGAAAGCGTGACCGAAGGCACCATCACCAAATGGCTGGTGAAGGTGGGAGATGTGGTCAAGAAATACGATCCGTTGGCCGAAGTGACCACGGACAAGGTAAATGCGGAAGTGCCGTCCACCGTCTCCGGTCGGGTAACGGAGATCGTCGTGCCCGAGGGAGAGACGGTGGCAGTGGGGACGCTGATCCTGTACATCGAAGAGGAGGGCGTCGCGGCTGAGCCGCAGGCCCCGGCGGCAGCGGAGCCCGTCGCGGCAGCAGCGCCCGCAGCTCCGGCCAAGCCCGTCAGCGCGACGCCGAAAGCCCCGTCCCAACCGGCAGCGGCAGCCGAACGGCAGGGCGGCAAGCAGCGCTATTCGCCGGCGGTGCTGCGATTGGCGCAGGAACACGGGATCGACCTGTCCCGCGTCAACGGAACCGGACTGGGCGGACGGGTGACGCGCAAAGACGTGCAGGCGATCATCGACGCGGGCGGCCAGCCGCCGGCAGCGGCCGAGACCCCGGCAGCGGCGGCACCTGCCCAGCGGCCTATGGAGGCTTCGGCGGTAAGCGCTCCGTCCGCCCAGCCCGCTGCGCCGGCCGCCTCCGCTGCGGCGTCGGCAGGCGCGAGCGCCTTTGACATCCCGGTGGCGGCGGGTGATCAGATCATCCCGGTGACGCCCGTGCGCAGGACGATTGCCAACCGGATGGTGCAGAGCAAACACGAAGCCCCTCACGCTTGGACGATGGTGGAAGTGGACGTGACCAACCTGGTCAACTTCCGCAATCAGGTCAAAGAGGAGTTCAAGCGCAAGGAAGGGGTAAACCTCACCTTCCTGCCGTTTTTCATCAAGGCCGTGGTGGAAGCGCTCAAGGAATACCCGATGCTCAACTCCACCTGGGCGGGCGACAAGATCATCGTCAGGAAAAACATCAACATCTCCATCGCCGTGGCGACGGAGGAGGCGCTGTTCGTACCCGTGATCAAGGACGCGGACCAAAAGTCGATCCTCGGCATCGCCAAATCGATCGAGGATCTGGCGGCCCGCACGCGCGCCGGCAAACTGACGGTGGAAGACATGACAGGCGGCACGTTCACGGTGAACAACACCGGCTCGTTCGGCTCCGTTCTGTCCATGCCGATCATCAACGCCCCGCAGGCGGCCATTCTCAGCGTGGAGGCGATCGTCAAACGGCCGGTGGTGATCGACGACATGATCGCCATCCGTTCGATGGTGAACCTCTGCCTCTCGCTGGACCACCGCGTGCTGGACGGCCTCGTCTGCGGCCGCTTCCTGCAAAGCGTCAAGCAGAAGCTGGAGGCCATCGGCCCGGACACCAAACTGTACTAGCCAACGCGACACAAGGCCAGATTCCCACAGGAATCTGGCTTTTGTGTGCGGACAAAGGAACTGTTGGCGGGAGAAGCACGTTTCCGGCATCCGCTCCGTGCTCGCCCAGCAAGGACGCATGGACTGCACGCTCCGCACCGATTTGCGGGGGAGCGCCAAAGTCGCATCGCTACGAAGCCCATTCAGAGGTGGCGCTCCTTTTTCCCGCAACTCGCTGCTCCGCTCGGTAGGGCTCACAAGTCGCTCTGCTGGAAACATGCTTCTCCTCGATGCAATCGGTTTGTCTTCAGTCTGAGGCCAGATTCACACAGGAATCTGGCCTTTCTCATGTTTGCTGAATTTTTGTGTAACCGTTTTGTAACCTTTTGCCTGCTTCCGTCGTCATAGCTTAATGAACCGGTTGTGTTTACCATTTTCCGATGAACAGATTCCCTCTGTTTCGTATTTATGGTAAACTGATAGCGGTTCGACAAGAAGAGAGTGTAAAAGATTACGAGAAGCATGGGAGGACAAACATGGAGAAGAGCAAAAAGACACTTCCGATTGTGTTGGCAACAGCGCTTGTATCCACGCCGCTTTTGGCGGCCCCGCATTCCGCATATGCGATCGATGACCTGTCCGTTGATCCGGAGGACGATACGGCAGGCGAAGAAAGCGCCTATTATATCGATTTTGTCCTGGACGAGGACTTGAAGAAGGGAGACATCATCTACATCAGGTTTGACAAGGATTTCGATGTCGATTCCAACATTGATGAAGACGACATCGATGCCAGTGTCGATGTAAAAAAAGTCGAAGTCTCCGGCAGAACGATCGAGATTACCGTTGACGAAGCCGTGGATGCGGGAGAGGATATCTCCATCGACATCGACAGCGGCATCACCAACCCGGATGAAGAGGATTCCTACATCGTCTCCGTGAAAACGTCCAGGGAGTCCTGGGAAGACTACGAGGTCGACATTGTGGACGACAGCAGCAGCAGCTCCGCCAAGGATGACGATTTTGACGTGTACATCAGCCGCACGACAGAAGGCGAAACGTCCAAATACGAGCTGGGTCCGATCAAATTGAAGGACAAACTGACCAAAGGCGATTGGGTCACCGTCTACTTCCCGGATGAAGACATGCTCCCGAGCAAAATCAGCACCGACGACGTGGACATTAACGAGTATGAACCCGACGATGTCAGAATTTCCGGCAACAAGGTGGAAATCAAGGTGCCGTCCAAGGCCGCCGGCGACAAAACATTGACGCTCACCTTCTACGAAGGAGCGGAAATTGAGAATCCCGATGCGGACGACGATTACGTCATCGAAGTCAAATGGGACGGCACTACATACACGTCGGAAGAATTTGAAATCAAAGGTTCCAGCTCCAGTTCGACCAGCGGTTCGGGCGACTTCAGCGTGACCCTTTCCGACTCTGGTGTGGGAGCGCGTTCCAGCTACACGTTTGAAGCCGACTTCGGCAGCAGGAAGCTGGCTTCCGACAGCGACGTGATCGTGGAATTCCCGTCCGCCGACATGGTTCCGGGCTATCTCAATCCGTCCGACTTTGCCATTAACGGCAAAACGCCGCGCAAGGTGGCGCCGTCCGGCAACAAAATCTACCTGACCACGCCGTACAGCTTCACCTCTTCCAGCAAAGTCAAGGTGGACATCTCGTACGATGCATGGCTGACCAATCCGAAAACGGCGGGAAGCTACCAGTTGAAGATGACGGTGGACGGCAAAACGATCACGTCCAAACCTTTCACCATCTCGGGTACGTCGGTCACGCCGGCACCGACGCCGACACCGAACCCGGCTCCGGCAGCGGGCACGCCTGCCCAGGTAAACAACAGCACGTCCACCATCACGCTGACCAACACGGCCGTGGGCAAACCGACCGGCGTCAACATCGCGATCAAGGGCGTGACGATGCCGCTGTACAAGCAGCGCGACTTCATCGAGATCGTGTTCCCGGCCGGCTACCGCGTACCTGCCTACATCGCTCCGGCAAACGTGACGGTAAATGGCGTCGCTGCCAACTTCGTCGCCGTTCGCGGTCAAAATGTGCTGGTCTATCCGGCGCAGGACATTCCGGCTGGCGGCGCAGCCAATGTCGTGATCGGCGCAGGCGCCAACATCATTAACCCGTCGGTGAAAAACGCGTACAGCATCAGCGTGTTTACGTCTGAGGAAAAAGGCCTGCTGTTTGCCCGTGCCGTCGGCGTAGGCATGCCGGCACCGGCGCAAAAGCCGGCAACGCCGCAGCCGCAGCCGCAACCGCAGCCTGCGGTGACCGTTCCGGCAAACGCGGCGCTGTTTAAACTGAACACGCCGTCGTTCACGCTGCACGGCAAGAGCTACCCGCTGCAGGCGGCGCCATACCTGGCCAACGGCAGCACGACAATGGTTCCGGCGCAGTTCTTTAAGGAAGCGCTGGCGCTGACCACCATCTGGAACAACAATACCGTAACGATTGTCAGCGGCACGAACCAGATCAAACTCACGGTTGGCGCCAAGACAGCCCGTGTCAACGGCAAGGAGGTAACCCTGCCGGCGCCTGTCGCGCTGAAAAACAACATGCCGATGATCCCGATCCGTTTCGTGACGGATTCGCTCGGCTACAAAGTGGGCTGGGATGCCAAAACGTCCAGCGTGTACGTCTACCGCTAATCCCCAGCGGCGCATGAAAAACCCCCTTCCAATGCGGAAGGGGGTTTTCCGTTGTACGGGGCTGGATGCCGCCTGCCTGTCTACGGCTGAAAGTAGAAAAACATCGGGACGACCAGCGATATCACCAGCACGATTACCAACACTTTGGCAAACAGGGACTGATTCCTCATCGTAACTACCTCCTGAACCGGGCCTTGCAAAAATTACTTCACGAAAAGTGGAAATTGTCGCGTTATTGTGTACTTCGCTGTGCTAGAATTGGAAGGGGGAGCCTTTCCTTCCTCCTTGCCAATTACACAGGAAACGGGGGTTGACCGGTGACTACAAAAGATTGTACCGAACTGTACCGGAAGTGGCAACAGGAGCTGGCCGCGCGTCTGGCAAAGACGCCGGAGCGCAAACAGCGCTTTGCCACCTCGTCGGATATTGAGATAGATCCGCTGTACGTGCCGGATCGGATTGATGACGCTTACATGGAAAAAATTGGTTTACCGGGCGAATATCCCTATACCCGCGGCGTTCAGCCCAACATGTACCGCGGCCGTCTGTGGACGATGCGCCAATACGCCGGATTCGGTTCGGCGGAGGAGACCAACAAGCGCTTTCGTTATCTGCTGGAACAGGGACAAACCGGGCTCAGCGTGGCCTTTGACCTGCCGACCCAGATCGGGTACGACTCCGACGATCCGATGGCGGCTGGCGAGGTGGGCAAGGTGGGGGTCGCGATCGATTCGCTGGAGGACATGGAGACCCTGCTGGCGGGAATTCCGCTCGACAAGGTCAGCACGTCGATGACGATCAACGCGCCCGCTTCCGTGCTGCTGGCGATGTACATCGCCGTGGCGGAAAAGCAGGGGGTGCCGTCGGAAAAGCTGTCGGGCACGATTCAAAACGACATTCTCAAGGAGTACATCGCGCGCGGCACGTACATCTTTCCGCCGAAGCCGTCGATGCGGCTGATCACCGATATCTTTGCCTACTGCGCCAAACACGTGCCCAAGTGGAACACCATTTCCATCAGCGGCTACCACATTCGGGAGGCCGGGTCCACCGCCGTGCAGGAAGTCGCCTTTACCCTCGCGGACGGCATGGCCTACGTGGAAGCGGCGCTGCAGGCCGGATTGGACATCGATCAGTTTGCGCCGCAGTTGTCGTTTTTCTTCAACGGGCACAACCACTTCTTTGAAGAGATCGCGAAGTTCCGCGCGGCACGCCGGATGTGGGCGCGCCTGATGCGGGAGCGCTACGGGGCCAAGAATCCGAAGTCCTGGCAGTTCCGCGTCCACACCCAGACGGGCGGTTCGACGCTGACCGCGCAGCAGCCGGACAACAACATCGTGCGCGTGACCATACAGGCCCTGGCCGCGGTGCTGGGCGGCACGCAAAGCCTGCACACCAACTCGCGCGACGAGGCACTCGCCCTGCCGACGGAGGAATCGGCGCGGATTGCGCTTAGGACGCAGCAAATCATCGCGTTTGAGAGCGGCGTGACCGACACCGTCGATCCCCTGGCCGGTTCATACTACGTCGAGTACCTGACCGACCAGATCGAGTCCAGAGCGCTGGAATATCTGGAAAAAATCGAACAGATGGGCGGGGCGGTGGCCGCCGTGGAAGCGGGCTACATGCAGCGGGAAATTCAAAAGCAGGCCTATGAAACGCAGCGGAAGATCGAATCGGGCGAAGAAAAAGTGGTCGGCATGAACTGCTTTCAACTGGAAAACGAGCCGCAGCCCGAGCTGCTCCGCGTCGATCCGGCCTTGGGCCGCAAACAAAAGGAGCGCCTGGATGCGCTGCGGGCGCGTCGTGACAATCTCATTGTCGAGCAAACGCTCAATCGGCTGCGGGCAGGCGCGGAGGGGACGGAAAACCTCATGCCGCTGATTTTGGAGTGTGTCCGAAGCTACGCCACCATCGGCGAAATCTGCGGCGTGCTGCGCGAGGTGTTCGGCGAGTACCGCGCCGTGTAGGAACAGCCGCTGTCAAGGATTCACAGTGAACAAGGGGGATCAACATGGAACGAACCATTCGCGTACTGGTAGCCAAACCGGGGCTGGACGGCCATGACCGCGGCGCTCTGGTGGTCGCGCAAGCGCTGCGGGACGAGGGCATGGAAGTGGTCTATACCGGGCTGCGGCAAACGCCCGCGCAGATTGTCAGCGCCGCCATACAGGAGGACGTGGACGTCATCGGCCTGTCGTGTCTGTCGGGCGCCCACAACGAGCTGTTTCCGGAAGTGGTGCGCCTGCTCAGGGAACAGGGGGCGGACGACATTCTCGTCATCGGCGGCGGGGTCATTCCGCAGGAGGACATTCCCTATCTGAAATCGCAGGGGATCGCCGAGGTCTTTACTCCGGGGACGCCGACGCGGGTGACAGCCGATTTCATCCGCTCCCAGGTAAAGCGCAAACGGATGAGCCTGCAGCCCGCTCCCAACAAGATTGCCCACATCGGCATCGCGGTCAAAAGCCTGGAGGATGCCCTGCCGTTCTACACGGAGCAGTTGGGGCTGCCGCTGCTGGGGACGGAAGAGGTGGCGTCGGAACAGGTGCGGGTGGCGTTTTTGGGGATCGGCGAGAGCCGCATCGAGCTCCTGGAGCCGAGCGGTCCGGACAGCCCGATCGCCCGTTTCATCGAAAAGCGGGGAGAAGGCATTCATCACATTGCCCTCGACGTGGACGATGTGAATGAGCGCTTGCTCCGCCTGCGCGAAAACGGCGTTCCGCTGATCCATGAAACGGCCAAGCCGGGCGCCCACGGTGCGCAGATTGCTTTCCTGCACCCCAAGGGGGCGCATGGCGTCCTGTACGAACTGTGTCAGGGTCCGGCAGCATCCGAGAGCAAGGAGGAAGCGGCACATGAATGAAGCGATGTACGAAAAAATAGACGACATGTACGAACGGAAGCGGAAGGTGGAGATGGGCGGCGGCGACGAAAAAATCGCCGCCCAGCACAACCGCGGCAAACTGACTGCCAGGGAACGGCTTGACATCCTGCTCGATCCGGACAGTTTCGTGGAACTGCAGCCGTTCGTCAAACACCGGGCCACCCACTTCGGCATGGACAAGCTGGAGGCGCCAGGCGAAGGCGTGGTCACCGGTTACGGCAGGATCAACGGACGCCTGGTGTACGTGTTTGCCCAGGACTTCACCGTCTTTGGCGGAGCCCTGGGAGAAATGCACGCCAGAAAGATTGCGAACATCATGGATTTGGCGGCGAAAAACGGCTCCCCGATCATCGGCCTGAACGACTCCGGCGGCGCGCGGATCCAGGAAGGGGTCGTCTCCCTGGACGGGTACGGCCATATTTTTTACCGCAATTCCATTTACTCCGGGGTTGTCCCGCAAATCTCCGTGATTCTCGGTCCGTGCGCGGGCGGGGCGGTGTATTCGCCGGCCATTACCGACTACGTCTTTATGGTGGAGAAGACGTCGCAGATGTTCATCACCGGCCCCAAAGTGATCGAGACGGTCACCGGCGAAAAAATCTCCAGCGAAGACCTTGGCGGCGCCTCGGTGCATTCCGCCATCAGCGGCAACGCCCATTTCACGGCGGAGACGGAAGAGGACGTGCTGCAACAGGTGCGTCGCCTGCTCGCCTTTCTTCCGCAAAACTACCGCGAGGAACCTCCGCGCCTCCCGTACGAGGGGGACCCGGGCGACTGGCTGGAAGAGCTGATCGAGCTGGTGCCCGTGGCCGGAACGAAAGTGTACGACGTGAAAAAAGTGCTGGAGAAAGTGGTGGACCACGGCGATTTTCTGGAGGTGCAGCCCAATTTTGCCCGAAACATCGTGGTCGGCTTCGGCCGAATCAACGGACAAAGCGTGGGGTTGATCGCCAACCAGCCCAAAGTGATGGCCGGCGGGTTGGACATCGATTCCTCGGACAAGCTGGCCCGGTTTATTCGCACGTGCGACGCGTTTAACGTGCCGCTGATCACGTTTGTGGACGTCACCGGCTTTTTCCCGGGCATCAATCAGGAGCACGGCGGAATCATCCGCCACGGGGCGAAAATCCTGTACGCCTATTCCGAAGCGACCGTGCCGAAGATCAGCGTCATCACGCGCAAGGCGTACGGAGGCGCGTACGTCGCGCTCAACTCCAAGGCGATCGGCGCCGACGTGGTCTACGCCTGGCCGAACGCGGAGATTGCCGTGATGGGCCCGGAGGGGGCGGCCAACGTCATCTTCGCCCGGGACATCGAGCAAAGCGACGATCCGGCCGCCACGCGGCAGGCGAAGATCGCCGAATACCGCGAGAAATTTGCCAATCCGTACGTCGCGGCGGAGCACGGCATGGTGGACGACGTGATCGATCCGCGCGAAACGCGCAAGTACCTGAAGCTGTCGCTGGAGATGCTGAGGAACAAACAGGAGCAGCGGCCCGCCAAGAAACACGGAAACATCCCGCTGTGATCCGTTTGTTTGGCGGAAGAGTCCTGTACTTTTGAATGTTCAGGCAGTCGGCCGGACGGTTTGCGGGAATGCATGGTAGAAAAAAATTTTTTGCGGTATACTGGTACATGTGGGTAATTGGCAAGGAATGTGAATCCTCCCGGCCCGAGCGGCAGCAGCGTGCGGCATGAGGAGAAAAGCCAGGACACGGCCGCATCGGTGGTGCGGCGGACCGGGGTTCCCGCAAAAATCTGGGCCCTGCCGGCTGCGGAGCAATCATCGCGAAGCGGCAGGCCATCTTTCAGGGAGGAATCGGGTGTGATCAACCAGGAACGATTGCTGAACGAGTTTCTGGAGCTCGTCCAAATCGACAGCGAGACCAAACATGAGGCGGCCATTGCCAAGGTGCTGAAGGAAAAATTGACGGACCTGGGCTTTACGGTGCAGGAAGACGACGCGGCTGCCAAAACAGGCCACGGCGCCAACAACCTGATCGCGACGCTGGAGGGCACCGCCCCAGGGCCGACCATTCTGTTCAGCAGCCACATGGACACGGTCGTGCCGGGCAGCGGCATCAAGCCGCAGGTGCGCGACGGTTACGTCTATTCCGACGGGACCACCATTCTCGGCGCCGACGACAAGGCCGGCATCGCCGCCATTTTCGAAGCGATGCGCACGCTGAAGGAGCAAAATTTGCCGCATCCGACGATCCAGGTCGTGCTCACGGTGGGCGAAGAATCCGGCCTCGTCGGTTCCCGCGCCATGGACGCCAGCCTGCTGAAGGCCGAAATGGGCTTTATCCTGGATTCCGAGGGACCGGTGGGCAAGATCACCGTCGCCGGAGCGGGTCAGTATCGGATTGTCACGAAAATCTACGGCAAGGCCGCTCACGCCGGCGTCAATCCGGAGGACGGCATCAGCGCCATTACCGTCGCCAGCAAGGCCATCTCCCGCATGCCGCTCGGCCGCATCGACGCGGACACGACCGCCAATGTGGGCCGCTTTGAAGGCGGCAAGGCATACAACATCGTGACCGACTACGTGGAAGTCTGGTCCGAGGCGCGCAGCCTGGTGATGGACAAGCTGGAGGCGCAGGTGAAAAAGATGACCACCGCCTTTGAAGAAGCGGCGGCGGAAATGGGAGCACGCTGCGAAAACGACGTGATCTTCATGTATCACGGCTACAAATACAGCGAAGAGACCCCGGTGGTGCAAAAGGCGATCGCCGCCGTGAAGCGCGTCGGCCGCGAACCGGAGCTGATTGCCAGCGGCGGCGGCAGCGACGGCAACGTGTTCAACGGGTACGGCATTCCGAGCGTCAACTTCGGCATCGGGTACGAAGAAATCCATACGAAAAACGAGCGCATGCCGATTGCGGAACTGAACAAGGCAGCGGAACTGGTGCTGGCGATCATCGCCGAAGTGCTGGAATAAGGAGCGCGGTGTGCGGGCCGGGATACCTGACAGGGGTCCCGGCCTTTTTTTGTGCGCGTGCGAGATTGTGCAAGGGAAAGGCTGGCCATGCCGCTTACGCGAAAGGACGCTCATCCCGGGAACACCTCGATGATTGGGACAAGCCATGCCGAACATAGACTGAACATGAGAAGACCCCTGAAACAAAGAAGGGGAGGAGGGGAGTGACATGCTTCGCGTGGCAGCGGGGATGGTGACAGAGGTACGGGAGAAGCGGCCGGGCGTGCAGATCCTGGAAGTGCGCCTGCACGACAGCGGCCTCGCCGAGCCGGCCGTCTCGTTTTTCGACGAGGAGTTCGCCGCGGGCGACGAAGTTCTGGTGAACACGACCGCCGTTCGGCTTCAACTGGGAACGGGCGGGTTCCACATCGTCATGGGGAAAACGGGGAGAACCGTCGAAACGGATCTGTCCCCAGGGGCATGGGGACACGTGATGAAAATGCGCTACGCGCCCTCGCAGCTTGCCGTCGATACGGTGGAAGAGCAGGACAGCCCGTACCACGAACGGTTCTGTGATGAGTCGCTTTCGCTGGAGGGAACACCTGTGCTGATCGGCGAACTGCACAGCCTGCTTCCGGCAGCCGCAGCGGCGGTCGCATGGGCGGCACCGGAAAAACGCCTGGTGTACGTGATGCCGGACGCCGCTTCGCTGCCGATCGCCCTGAGCCGACAGGTGGCGCGCCTGAAGTCGGCAGGCGTGCTGGCGGCAACCGTCACCACGGGACACGCCTGGGGCGGCGACCGGGAAACCGTGACAATCCACAACGGCCTCTTGGCGGCCCGGCATGTGGAACGGGCGGACGTGATCCTGTGCTTTCTCGGCCCGGGTGTGACCGGAACAGGGACGCCGCTGGGCTTTTCGGGCATGCAGTTGGCGGAGGTGATTCACGCCGTGTCCCTTTTGGGAGGCGTCCCCTTTTTCATCCCCCGTCTCAGCTTTGCCGATCCCCGCGAACGCCACTTTGGCGTCAGCCATCACACGCGGACCGTCCTTGGCCGATTTGCGCTGCGGCCGGTGCTGCTGGTGGTGCCCGCATTTTGCGACGGGCGCGACGACATTGTGCGCAGCCAAACGGCCGATCTGATCCGTGGCGGCAGCCATGTGCCCGTGAGCGAACCGGCGCCGGATCATGAACATCTGGAGCGGTTGGAGCGGACCTTTGGCCTGTCGTTTGTCACCATGGGCAGGCACTGGCGGGAAGATCCGGCCCCGTTTCAGGCGGCTGTCCTGGCCGGGGATCTCGCGGTGCGGAGCGCTCCCTTTTTGGCCGGGTGTGCTAGCGGCGGGAAACACCGCTGCGTCGGGCCAGATACTCTTGCAGCGTTAGCTCTTTTTTTGACCAGGAGCGGAGTGTAGCGCGGATTTCCCACACTTTGCCGACCATGCGCAGCTGCTTTTCGCTTACATAGGTTTTCATCCCTGTACGCCTCCGATACAATAAGGGTGGACAAGCGTCTTGCTCCCAACTTATGAGGCAGCCGGACGCGTTTAGAACCAGACCCTGCGAAAAAGGATGATGAGCGTGAGCGATCAAGACCGTTTTTACGAAAAGACCATCAGCAGCCAGCCGATTTACGACGGGCGGATTATCAAGGTAAAGGTGGATGAGGTGCTGCTGCCCAACGGCAGGACGGCAAAGCGGGAAATTGTCAATCACCAGGGAGCGGTGGCGGTTCTGCCGCTGACGCCGGACGGCAGGATGGTGGCCGTGCGCCAGTTCCGCAAACCGCTGGAGCGGACCATCGTGGAGATTCCGGCAGGAAAGCTGGAGCCGGGAGAAGAGCCGCTCGCCTGCGCCAAGCGCGAACTGGAAGAAGAGACGGGGTATCAGGCCGCCAAGTACGACCACCTCAGCTCGTTCTACACCTCACCGGGGTTTGCCGACGAAATCATGCACCTCTACGTGGCGACCGGCCTGACAAAAGGGGAAAGCCGGCCCGACGAGGACGAGTTTGTCGAGGTGCTGGAGCTGACGCTGGAAGAGGCGAAGGAACTGCATCGCACGGGAGAGATTTGCGACGCCAAGACCGTCGCGGCACTGTTTGCCTGGGAGAATCGGGTGCTGCATGAACGGGGTTGACAGCCGCCTGCCGCGCTACTTCTGTGACATGCACATCCACATCGGCGGAACGAACAGCGGCAAACCGGTCAAAATCACCGCGTCCCGGCAGATGACCCTGACGCGGATTCTGGAAGAAGCGTCCGAGCGGAAAGGCATGGACGTCATCGGGATCATCGACGCTCACGCCCCGGAGGTGCAGGAGGAGGTGATCGGCCTGCTGGAAAAGGGAGCGGCGGAAGAGCACAGGGACGGCGGCGTTCAGTACAAGCAGACCCTGCTGATTCTCGGATGCGAGGTGGAGATTAAGGAACCGGGACGGGGAGAGGCCCATTTCCTCTGTTACCTGCCGAGCGTGGGGGACATGCGGCTCTTCACCGACTGGCTCTCCCGCTGCTGCAAAAACGTCCATCTCAGCTCCCAGCGGATCGGCGCCACACTGCGGGAACTGCAGGAGAGGGTCGCCGAAGGGGGCGGCGTGCTGGTTCCGGCCCATATTTTCACGCCGCACAAAGGCTTGTACGGAAGCTGCACCGATTCGCTCGCGGAGGTGGCGGATCCCTCGCTGATCCCCGCCGTCGAACTGGGGCTCAGCGCCAATACGGACATGGCCGACCGGTTGACGGAACTGCATGACAAGACGTTCCTGACCAATTCCGACGCCCATTCGCTGGCGAAAATCGGCCGCGAGTACCAGGCGATCGCCATGGGCGAACGCTCGTTTCGGGAGTGGAAACGGGCCCTGCGCAGGGAAGCGGGGAGAGGCGTCGCGGTCAACTACGGTCTTCATCCGCAGTTGGGGAAATACCATCAGACCGCGTGCCAATCGTGCCAGTCGACGCTTCCGGCGGACGCCGTTGGCCGCTGTCCGCAGTGCGGCTTCAAACGGGTGGTCCGGGGTGTCTTTGACCGGATCGAACAGTTGGCTGATTGTCCGCCCGGCGTCCATCCGCTGTTTCGTCCCCCGTACGTGGAGCAGGTGCCGCTGGAGTTTATCCCCGGAGTCGGCCCCAGGCTGCGGGACAGGCTGTACCGCGCGTTTGGGACGGAGATGAACATTCTTCACCGGGTCGGCAGGGAGGAGTTGGCCGGCGTCGTCGGCGAGCGGATTGCGGACCTGATCGTCCAGGCTAGGGAAGGAAGGCTGAACGTCAAGGCCGGGGGAGCCGGCACGTACGGCAGGATCGTGCAGGCGGGCAAGGCATAGGCACCGGGGCTTCCGCATAAGCTGTACAGTAATCAGCGTTGCGGGAGGGGAACCGGCGTGCGGGAAAGAGTCGGACAAACAATCCAGGCATATGCGAAAGACCATCAGTCGCTTTATTGGTTCACGATCGTTCTGTTTGCGATGGGCATTATTTTTGGAGCGGTGATCGTCAATTCCTTGCCGCTTTCCCAGAGACAGGAGCTGTTCGGCTTTCTGCAGTACTTTTTCAACAATCTCGGCAGCCAGGGCATTCCCGAGCCGACGGCCCACTTCCAGCAGGCGTTCGGCCACTACGCGAAAACGGTGGGCATCCTGTGGGTGCTGGGGCTGTCCATCATCGGCCTGCCGATGATCCTTCTGCTGTTGTTTCTCAAAGGGGTGGTCGTCGGGTTTACGGTCGGCTTTCTGGTGAATCAGCTTCAGTGGCACGGCGTGACGCTGGCGATGGCGGGCGTGCTGCCGCAAAATCTGCTGGTGGTGCCGGCCCTCTTTATCGTCGGGGTGAGCGGCATCTCGTTTTCCCTGCGGCTGATCAAGACGCGGCTCCTGAGCAAACGGGACGTGATTCTGCCCCACTTCGTCGGCTACACCGTGCTGGTCGTCGCCATGCTGGCCGTCCTGACGGTGGCGGCGCTGTTCGAGACGTTCGTTTCCCCCCGGTTGATGCAGATGGTGCTTAATTAAGAATAATTCTCATCTAATAACGTATGCATTTGACTTCTGGAACACCCCTCTACTATAATAGGAGCAGGTTTCATGCGAGCGGGGAGGGGCACTTATGTTGGAAGAAAAGTTAGAGAAGATCAAGCAGCAACTACATTCCCAGAACTATAAACTGACGCCACAACGTGAAGCCACTGTTCGCGTTTTACTGGAAAACGAGGAAGATCACCTGAGTGCGGAAGACGTCTACCTCTTGGTCAAGGAAAAAGCCCCGGAAATCGGTCTCGCCACGGTGTATCGAACCCTGGAACTGTTGAGCGAGCTGAAGATCATTCACAAGATGAACTTCGGCGACGGGGTGGCCCGCTACGATCTGCGCGACGACAACGCCGAGTACCACCACCACCACCTGATCTGCCTGAACTGCGGCACGGTGGATGAGATCTTTGAAGACCTGCTTGTCTCCGCAGAGGAAAAGGTCAAGAATGTTTACAACTTTTATATTACCGACCATCGGCTCACCTTCTACGGCATTTGCCATCGCTGCATTGACAAGGTGAATGTGGAGGACTTCAAATAGAAAAACTTCTCTGTGACGGAGAAGTTTTTCTTTTTTTCCCGCGCCGGGTTATGGAGCGGGACGTCCGGTGGCATGATAAGGAAAGCGCAACGCGAGCCACAGGAGGCGAATGAGTGATGATCATCGGGGTGCCAAAGGAAATCAAGGACAACGAAAACCGCGTGGGGCTGACCCCCGCCGGAGTGAGCGCATACAAACAGGCGGGCCATCGCGTGCTGGTCGAGACGCAGGCGGGGACCGGCTCCGGTTTTTCCGACGAAGACTTTTCCACGGCCGGCGCGGAGATCCTCGGCAGCGCCAAGGAGGTATGGCAGCAGGCGGAAATGATCTGCAAGGTGAAAGAGCCGCTGCCTGCCGAATATGGGTTCTTTCGCGAAAACCTGATCTTGTTTACCTATCTGCATCTGGCGCCGGAGCGGGAGCTGACCGAGCAGCTTTGCGCCAAGAAAGTGGTGGCGATCGCCTACGAGACGATCCAGACCGATGACGGTTCCCTGCCGCTGTTGATGCCGATGAGCGAGGTGGCCGGCCGCATGTCGGTGCAGATCGGCGCGCAGTTCCTGGAAAAGCCGCACGGAGGCAAGGGAGTCCTGCTGGGGGGCGTCCCCGGTGTCACGCCGGCCAACGTGGTCATCGTCGGCGGCGGCATCGTCGGGACCAATGCAGCCAAAATGGCGGTCGGCCTGGGGGCGCAGGTGACGATTCTCGACATCAACGCCAACCGGCTGCGCGAACTGGACGATCTGTTCCAGGGACGGCTGCGGACGCTGATGTCCAACCAGTACAACATCGCGCAGGCGGTGAAGGAAGCCGACCTCCTGATCGGGGCCGTCCTGATCCCCGGATCGCGGGCGCCCAAGCTGGTGAAGGAGGAGATGGTCAAGTCAATGTCCCCCGGATCGGTCATCGTCGACGTGGCGATCGATCAGGGAGGCTCGATCGAGACGGTGGACCGGATTACCACGCACAGTGAACCGACATACGTCAAACACGGCGTCGTCCACTACGCGGTGGCCAATATGCCGGGAGCGGTGCCGCGCACGTCGACAATCGCCCTGAGCAATGTTACAATACCCTACGGCCTGCAGTTGGCGAACAAAGGGTATCGCGCCGCCATCGCGCAAAACCGGGCGCTCGCCCGCGGTGTCAACGTGCTGAACGGCCACGTGGTGTACGAAGCGGTGGCCACATCGCTGAATCTGCCGTATGTGCCGCTGGATGACGCGCTGCACGACCTGCCGGTGTAGCGTTCCGAATGGAGCGGGGGACAGGCGCATATACTGGAGGTAACACGGAAGCGGGGAGGATTGGCATCGATGCGATTTCCGTTTCGGCGGCTGATGGAGATACTCCGGTTTTTCCTCCTGTTCGTTACCTGCACGCTGTTGTCCTACGGGATCATCAGCCTGCTGTCCGACAGGTTCATGCCAGGCGATCCCTACCGCGAACCGCACGGCAATGCCGTCAAAGTGGTGAAGCTGATCAATGCCCAGGGGTCCGAAGATTGGGACGGGTACCTGGCCCGGCTGCAGTTGTTTTACCTGACGGGAGAGTAACGGTCACCTTTTTCGCGGGAAAAAAGAGGACTTTTCCGCTCCGCGTGGAAAGCATAACAAGACACTTACCTGAAGGGGAACAGCTTCATGGACATGCTGATCGATCAATTCATCCATTTCCTTGCTGTGGAAAAGGGGCTGTCGCCCAATACGCTCGAATCGTATCAGCGGGATATGGTTGCCTATACGGCTTACCTGCAGGAGCAGGGGGTGAACCGTATCGAGGACTCCACGCGGAGCCAGATTATCGGCTATCTGATGACCCTGCAGGAAAAGGGGCGGGCCACGGCCACCCTGTCCCGCAACCTGGCGTCCATCCGGGCCTTTTATCAATTTCTCGTCCGCGACAAATACATAGACAAGGACCCGTCCATCCATCTGGAGACCCCCAAAATCGAAAAGCGCCTGCCCAAGGTGCTCTCGGTCGAAGAAGTGGAACGGCTTCTCGACAGCCCGCCGGTCAACTCCCCGGCGGGGCTGCGCGACAAAGCGATGCTGGAACTGCTTTACGCGACCGGCATCCGCGTCTCCGAACTGGTCAACCTGGATGTGAGCGACGTCAACCTGGAGATGGGATTCGTCAAATGCATGGGCAAGGGGTCCAAAGAGCGGATCATCCCGCTCGGCTCCGTCGCCATTCAAATGGTTCGCCACTACCTGCAGGCGGGGCGGCCGAAGCTGTTGAAGGAGCCGGGCGAGACCGCCCTGTTTCTCAACCATCTGGGCAAGCAGATCACCCGGCAGGGGTTCTGGAAGATCATCAAGCGCTACGCGCAGAAGGCCAACATCCGGACGGAAATCACGCCGCACACGCTGCGCCACTCGTTTGCCACGCACCTGTTGGAAAACGGCGCGGATCTCCGGTCGGTTCAGGAAATGCTGGGTCACGCGGACATCTCCACGACGCAGATCTACACCCATGTGACCCGTTCGCGCATCAAGGACATTTACGCCAAAACCCACCCGAGAGCATAGTCTCTCTTTTTTTCCTCGTCAGACGTCTGACGACTGAACACTTGGATGATTGTTGCAGGAGGCGGTTCACATGCCACGATTTTCTCGAGTCTTTTTAATTGTGATGGACAGCGTCGGAATCGGGGAGCTGCCGGATGCGGCCCGCTTCAACGACGAAGGCGCCCATACGCTGGGCCATATCGCCGAACGCGTCGACGGCTTTGTCGTGCCCCATCTGCAGGCGCTCGGCCTGGGCAATATCGCCCCGCTGCGGAACGTCCCGGCAGCGGAGGCTCCCAAGGCGCACTGGGGGAAAATGAAAGAGATCTCCATCGGCAAGGACACGACGACGGGACACTGGGAGATCATGGGCCTGCACGTGTCCACGCCGTTTCGCACCTATCCGAACGGCTTTCCCGCCGAGCTGATCCGCGAATTTGAGCAGCGGATCGGGCGCAAGGTGCTGGGCAACAAGGTGGCGTCCGGCACGGAGATCATCGAGGAGCTGGGCGAGGAGCACATGCGGACCGGCGACGTGATCGTCTATACCTCGGCCGACAGCGTGTTCCAGGTGGCGGCGCACGAAGAAGTGGTGCCGCTGGAAGAGCTGTACCGGATCTGCCAGATCGCCCGCGAGCT
Source organism: Brevibacillus sp. LEMMJ03 (assembly GCF_007197875.1). Taxonomy (NCBI): domain Bacteria; kingdom Bacillati; phylum Bacillota; class Bacilli; order Caryophanales; family Paenibacillaceae; genus Brevibacillus; species Brevibacillus sp. LEMMJ03. The sequence goes on from NZ_VKJN01000001.1 coordinate 310,629, forward strand.
GACGCTGCGGGACGAATTTGCCGTCACCCGCGTCATCGCCCGTCCGTTCGTCGGCAAGCCAGGGGCGTTTGTGCGCACGGCCAACCGGCATGATTACTCCGTCAAGCCGTTTGCGCCGACGGTCATGAACCGGCTTGTGGAAGCGGGGCTGACGTCGATTGCGATCGGCAAAATCAGCGACATTTACGCCGACGAGGGCATCACCCGCTCCATCCGGACCAAGGACAACATGGACGGCGTGGACCAGCTGCTGAAGACGATGAACGAGGAGTTTACCGGCTTGAGCTTTGTCAACCTGGTCGACTTTGACGCCAAGTTTGGCCACCGCCGCGATCCCGAAGGCTACGGCCGGGCGCTGATGGAGTTTGACGCCCGCATTCCGGAGCTTCTCGGCGCGCTTGGCGACGGCGACCTGTTGATCATCACCGCCGATCACGGCAACGACCCGGTTCACCACGGCACGGACCACACCCGCGAATACGTGCCGCTTCTGGTCTACCACAAGGGCATCGTTCAGGGAAGCGATTTGGGCGTTCGCGGCACGTTTGCCGACGTCGGCGCCACGATTGCCGAAAACTTTGGCGTCAAGGCGCCGGAGATCGGGGAAAGCTTTTTGGCCAGACTGTAAACGGATGAAAGAATGGGATCGAGAGGGGAAAACACGATGAGCAGCGTACAGGAGGCAGTTGCCTACATCCAACCGAAACTGACGGAAAAACCGACGATCGGCCTGGTGCTCGGCTCCGGTCTGGGCGTACTGGCGGACGAGATCGAAAATCCGGTCGTCATCCCGTACCACGAGATTCCCGGCTTTACCGTCTCCACGGTGGTCGGACACAAAGGACAGCTTGTCATCGGCAGCCTGCAGGGCAAGCAGGTCGTGGCCATGCAGGGGCGCTTCCATTATTACGAAGGTCACGGACTGGACGCGGTGGTGTTCCCGATCCGCGTCATGAAACAGCTCGGCGTGGAGACGATCATCGTCACCAACGCCGCCGGCGGGATCAACGAGAGCTACAAGCCGGGCAACCTGATGCTGATTCGCGACCACATCAACATGACGTTCCGCAACCCGCTGATCGGCCCCAACGACGACACGCTCGGCCCCCGTTTCCCCGACATGTCGGAGGCCTATTCCAAATCGCTTCGCGCGGTGGCCAAAGAGGTGGCGGCGGAGCTGGGCATCGAGCTGCAGGAAGGGGTCTACGTCGGGCTGCTGGGGCCGAGCTACGAGACGCCGGCGGAGATCCGCATGCTGCGGATTCTCGGAGGAGACGCCGTCGGCATGTCGACCGTGCCGGAGGTGATCGCGGCCCGTCACATGGGGATGAACGTGCTCGGCATTTCCTGCATCAGCAACATGGCGGCCGGCATTTTGGAACAGCCGCTTTCCCACGATGAAGTAATGGAGACGACCGAACGGGTGAAGGCACAGTTCCTGTCACTCGTGAACGGGATTGTGGCGAAATTGTAGGCAGACAGCAGTACAACAGGTTGAGGTGAAGCAGCATGCGCATGGTGGATATCATTGCGAAGAAACGGGACGGCAAGGAGCTGAGCACGGAGGAGATTCGGTTTCTCGTCGACGGCTATACGAATGGAAGCATTCCCGACTACCAAATGTCCGCCTGGGCCATGGCCGTGCTCTTCCGCGGCATGACGCCGCGCGAGACCGGCGATTTGACCATGGCGATGGCTGAATCCGGGGAGCAGTTGGACCTGACGTCCATCCCTGGAGTAAAAGTGGACAAACACAGCACCGGCGGCGTGGGCGACAAGACGACGCTGGTCGTGGCGCCGCTGGTGGCGGCCGCCGGCATTCCCGTGGCCAAAATGTCCGGCCGCGGCCTGGGGCACTCGGGCGGAACAATCGACAAGCTGGAGTCGTTTGCCGGGTTTCAGGTGGAACGCACCCGCGAGCAGTTCCTCCAGCAGGTGCGGGACATCGGCGTGGCCGTCATCGGTCAGTCGGGCAACCTGACTCCCGCCGACAAAAAGCTGTACGCCCTGCGTGACGTAACCGCCACGGTGGAAGCGGTGCCGCTGATCGCCAGCTCGATCATGTCCAAAAAGATCGCGGCGGGAGCGGACGCCATCCTGCTCGATGTAAAAGTGGGCAAAGGCGCGTTCATGAAGACGCTGGAAGAAGCGGAGACGCTCGCCCGCGCAATGGTGGACATCGGCAGCCAGGTGGGGCGCAGGACGGTGGCCGTCATCAGCGACATGAACCAGCCGCTGGGCTTTGCCGTGGGCAACGCGCTGGAAGTGAAAGAGGCGATCGAGACGCTCGCCGGAAACGGTCCCAAGGACTTGACGGAATTGGCGTTGGCGATCGGGGCGCGCATGCTCATGCTGGGCGGGCTGGCATCGTCCGTGGACGAAGGGCGCGGCCGTCTGGAGGAGATCATCGCCAGCGGCAAAGCCGTGGATAAACTGGCGCAAATGGTACAGGCACAGGGCGGCGACAAGCGCGACGTGTACGAACCGGACCGCCTGCCCAAAGCGGGATTGACCGCACAGGTCACGGCGAAACAGGACGGCTATCTGGCCGGGATCGACGCCGAGACGGTCGGACACGCCTCCGTCGTGCTGGGAGCGGGCCGCTTGACCAAGGAGATGCCGATTGACCTGGCCGTCGGCATCGTGCTGCACAAAAAGCGGGGGGATCAGGTGCGCGCCGGCGAACCGCTGGCCACCCTGCACGCCAACGACGAGCGCCTGCTGCAAAATGCCCTGCAGGAAATGGACGAAGCGTTTGCGTACAGCAGCGAGCAGCCGCCGGAACAGCCGCTCATTTACAAGATTGTGGAATAAAAAGGGAACATGCTTGGAGCCGACCCGTTCGGCGGAACAGGGGGTGCGGTCGATGCCGCACGCCCTGTTTGCATAGAGCGAGAACGGCGGAGAGTGAAGAGCGGTTGCGGTTTTTCCGCGATTCGGATTGAAATGTGCGATTCTCGATAAATTTTTATTGATTAATCAACTGAATTGCGGTTCAATGGAAGAAAAGAGCCTTGCGCAAAAATATAAAAAATTATTTATTGTTAGGAATGAGTTTATAATTTTTTATAATTCTACTTGTCAAATTTCGTTGACACCATTAACAATTGCGTATATTTTTAAGGTGACAGGCAAAATGTTAACGATTTTTTCGAATTTCGTAAAAAACTGATGGAGGTTCTACAAAAATCGTATTTATGAGAAAGCTGGACCATGTTGATAAACAGATCCTGCAGATCCTCCAGGAAGACGGAAGACGACCCTATACCGAAATTGCTCATCAACTTGGCTTGAGCGAGGGCACCATCCGTTCGCGCATCACCCGCCTGTTGCAAGATGGCGTGTTCCAGTTCGTCATTCACCCCGATCCGGAAAAGCTGGGTCTGCACGTTCAGGCCATTATCGGACTGACCACCAAGCTGGGGTCGCAAAACAGCGTGGCCGAGGAGCTGAGCAAGTTTCCCGAGGTGCGGTTCGTGGGTGCGTTCAGCGGCAAGCACGACTTGATCATTCAAGCGTGTTTCCATAATAACGATGAACTCATAACCTTCGTCAACGAGCGCCTCTCGCAAATTGAAGGAATCGCTGCGGCCGACGTGTCGCTGGAACTGAAGCAGTACAAGGATTCCTTCTCTTTCGTTCGTGACGACGAAGTGCCGATCCAGTGAAAGGAGTTGATGCCAGCCGAAGTCATTTGCCGCACTTGTCCATTCGTCGTTTTTGAATTTTCTGAAAAAAGACAAAAAAAGAAACAGACAAAAAAGAACTGTGTATTGGGGGTTATTGCGTTGAAAAAGAGCATTTTTGCACTTGTCAGCTCCATAGCCGTTCTCGGTGCGGCCTTGGCCGGTTGCGGCGGACAGCAAGCATCCACGGGCGACCAAAACGCGCCTGCCGGTCAGCAGCCTGCCGCAAACGCAGAGAAGAAACCGCAGCTTCTGAGACTGAACCTGCATTCCGAGCCGCCGACGGCTGACCCGGGCATTGCGGAAGACACGACGTCCGGTGCGATCATTCAGGCGACGTTCGACGGCCTGACCCGGATTGGCAAGGACGGCAAAACGCCGGAGCCGTCCGTAGCGGAAAAAATTGACGTTTCCGAAGACGGTCTGACGTACACGTTCCACCTGCGCGACAGCAAGTGGAGCAACGGCGATCCGGTAACGGCACATGACTTCGAATACGCGTGGAAGCGCGCGCTCGATCCGAAAACCGCGTCCAACTACGCGTATCAGCTCTACTACGTGAAAAACGGCGAAGCCTACAACAAGGGGAAAGCCAAAGCGGAAGACGTCGGCGTGAAAGCGCTGGACGACAAGACGCTGGAAGTGAAACTGGAAAACCCGACTCCGTTTTTCCTTGAATTGACCACGTTCAGAACGTATTATCCGGTCAATAAAAAAGTGGTCGAAGCGAATCCGAAGTGGGCGAACGAAGCGAGCACCCACGTGGGCAATGGCCCGTTCAAGATGGAGTCGTGGGAGCACAAGAGCAAGATGGTGCTCGTGAAAAACGACAATTACTGGGACAAGGACAACGTAAAACTGGACCGCATCGAGTTCTCCATGGTGGAAGACGAGACCACCGAGCTGTCCATGTTTGAAAACGGCGAGCTCGACTGGGCCGGCGCGCCGATGAGCAATCTGCCGACGGATGCCATCCCGGCGCTGAAAGACTCCGGCAAGATGACGACCCAGCCGATCGCGGGTACGTACTGGTACAAGTTTAACACCGAGAAGCCGCCGTTCAACAACGTGAAGATCCGCAAGGCATTTGCCTACGCGATCGACCGCCAGTCCCTGATTGACAACATCCTGCAGGCCGGCCAGCTCCCCGCCATGGGCGCAGTGCCTCCGTCGATGGCGCTGAACAAGGACGGCTACTTCAAGGACAACGACGTGGAAACGGCGAAAAAGCTTCTGGCCGAAGGCATGCAGGAGCTGGGCATTTCCAAGCTGCCGCCGATCACCCTGTCGTACAACACGAACGAAGGGCACCAAAAGATCGCCCAGGCGATTCAGGACCAGTGGAAGAAAAATCTCGGCGTAGAAGTGAAGCTGGAAAACAAAGAGTGGAAGGTGTACCTGGAAGACCTCCACGAAGGGAAATTCCAGATCGGCCGCATGGGCTGGCTGGGTGACTTCAACGACCCGATCAACTTCCTGGAGCTGTACAAAGAGAAGGATGGCGGCAACAACGACACCCGTTGGGAAAATCCGAAGTTCAAGGAGCTGCTGAACCGATCCGCGAAGGAGTCCGGAGAGCAGCGCTTGAAGACCCTCGCCGAAGCGGAAGCGATCCTGATGGACGAAATGCCCATCATGCCGATCTATTTCTACACCCTTTCCTGGGTGAAGGACGACGATGTCAAAGGCGTCGTGATCGATGGTCTGGGCGGAGTCGACTGGAAATGGGCGTACATTGAGTAATCTCGATTTCCCCGCCGCCTGAGCGGTTCCCAGAAGGAAACCGGTTCTGCAGGGATAAGGTATATGGAACCCCATATACCTTATCTTTTGCGGGCCGGTTCCAAAGAGACAGACGGCAGCAGGCCGATAGAGAGAGAAGATGGGTGCAAGAGATCGAACCAAAGGGTTATTTGCACTGCCGATTTTTGCACTGCATTCCGCGCGAACGCAGTGCAAAGATGGGTCGTGAAAGCAACAAACAATCTGCAAGGGGGTAAGTTTTTTGATCCGTTATCTTGGCAAGCGTATCTTTTTCATGCTTCTCTCGCTTTTCCTGATCGTAACGGCCACCTTCTTCATCATGAAGGCGGTGCCGGGCGGTCCGTTCACGTCGGAAAAAAACGTTCCGGACGAAATTCGTGCCGCGCTGGAGGCCAAATACAAGCTGAACCTGCCGCTGCACGAGCAGTATCTCGATTACTTGAAGGGCATCATCACCTGGGATTTGGGACCGTCTTTCACGGAAAAATCCTCTACGGTCAATGACATGATCAACCGCGGCTTCCCCGTGTCGGCACACCTGGGTGCGCAAGCGCTGCTGCTGGCTGTCTTCGGAGGCATTACGCTGGGGGTCATCGCGGCGTTGAAACACAACAAATGGCAGGACTATACCGCCATGGTGATCGCCGTGCTCGGATTGTCTGTTCCCGGCTTTATCCTTGCATCATTTTACCAATATTTCTTTGCAATTAAATGGGGCTGGTTTCCTATTGCGAAGTGGGAAGGGTTTGAGTACACCATCCTGCCTTCTCTCGCGCTGTCTGCGATGCCGATGGCGTTTATCGCCCGCCTGACCCGTTCCAACATGCTGGAAGTGTTGAGCCAGGACTACATCAAGACGGCCAAAGCGAAAGGCCTCAACACGTTTACGATTACCGTGAAGCACGCGATTCGCAACGCTCTCCTGCCTGTCATTACCTACCTGGGTCCGCTTGTTGCCAACATTTTGACGGGTGCGTTTGTCATCGAGCGCATTTTCGGGGTCCCCGGACTGGGACGCGAGTTCGTTCTCTCCATCACGAACCGCGACTACACCGTCATCATGGGGACGACGGTGTTCTACTCGATTATTCTCGTCGCGGCGGTTCTGCTCGTAGACATCGCGTACACCCTGGTTGACCCTCGGATCAAGCTGAGTGACACAGGAAGGGAGTAATGATTCATGCAACTGACGAAAGAGCATTTCGAGCCAATATCCGTCGACCTTCGCCAGGCGGAGGAAATCAAGCGTCCCAGCCTCTCTTTCTGGGCGGACGTCTGGCGCCGGCTGAAAATGAACAAGGTGGCCATGGCCTCCCTGATCTTTATCCTGCTGCTGGTCGCCTGTGCCATTTTCATCCCGATCTTCAGTTCCCACGACTATTATACGACCAACCTGGCCGGCAAGAACAAACCGCCGTCGGCCGAACACTGGTTTGGGACCGACGACTTGGGGCGTGACGTGTTCGTCCGCGTCTGGTACGGTGCCCGCATCTCGCTGGAAGTAGGGTTTGCCGCAGCCCTCATCGACTTGATCATCGGGATGATCTGGGGCGGCATTGCCGGTTTCTACGGCGGCAAAGTGGATGAAATCATGATGCGCATTGCCGATATTCTGTACGCGATTCCGTACCTGCTGGTGGTCATTCTGCTCATGGTGGTGATGGAGCAGGGGGTTGTGACGATCATCATCGCCCTGACCATTACCGGCTGGATCGGGATGGCGCGGATTGTCCGCGGACAGATCCTCCAGTTGAAAGCACAGGAGTTTGTCCTGGCCGCCCGTTCCCTCGGTGCGGACAACAACCGTCTGATCTTCAAGCACCTGATCCCCAACGCGCTGGGGCCGATTATCGTGACGTTGAGCTTGACCGTTCCGACCGCGATCTTTACCGAGTCGTTCCTTTCCTTCATCGGATTGGGGGTTTCCGCGCCGGTCGCATCGTGGGGCACGATGTCGTCCGAAGGCTTGGCGGCGATGAAGTACTATCCGTGGCGGCTGATGTTCCCGGCCCTCTTCATCTCCGTTACGATGTTGGCATTTAACCTGTTCGGTGACGGTCTGCGCGACGCCGTAGACCCACGCTTGCGCAAATAGGAGGGATCATCGCAATGGAACGCATTCTTGAAGTGAAAGACCTACATGTCTCCTTCCACACGTACGCGGGGGAAGTAAAAGCGGTACGCGGCGTGAACTTTCACGTAAACAAGGGGGAAGCGGTCGCGATCGTAGGGGAGTCCGGCTGCGGCAAGTCCGTGACGGCGCAGACCCTGATGAAACTGATTCCCATGCCGCCGGGTGAAATCAAAAAAGGGGATATCATCTTTAACGGCCAGAGCATCGTCAAGAAGTCGAACAAAGAGATGGAAGCGATTCGCGGCAAGGAAATCGGGATGATTTTCCAGGACCCGATGACCTCGCTGAACCCGACGCTGACGGTCGGCAACCAGATTATGGAAGGGTTGATCAAGCACCAAAAGATGACGCGCGCCGCCGCCCGTGCGCGTGCCATCGAACTCTTGACCATGGTCGGCATCCCGCAGCCGGAAAAGCGCGTAGACCAGTATCCGCACGAATTTTCCGGGGGGATGCGGCAGCGCGCCATGATCGCCATTGCGCTCGCTTGTTCGCCCAAGCTGCTGATTGCGGACGAACCGACCACGGCGCTGGACGTGACGATTCAAGCGCAGATTTTGGACCTGATGAAAGACCTGCAGAAAAAGACGGGCACGTCCATCATCCTGATCACGCACGACCTGGGTGTCGTGGCCGAGATGTGCGACCGCGTCATCGTCATGTACGCCGGCAAGGTGATTGAGACGGGAACGGTCGACGACATCTTCTACAACCCGCAGCATCCGTACACCAAAGGGCTGCTGCGCTCCGTTCCGCGCCTGGACCTGAAACGCGACGAGCCGCTTACGCCGATTTTCGGCACTCCGCCGGACCTGCTTCGTCCTCCTGTCGGCTGCGGATTTACCGCCCGCTGCGAATCGGCCATGCGCGTCTGCCAGGAGTACGATCCTGAACTGAAAGAAATCAGCTCGACGCAGCGCGCCGCCTGCTGGCTGCAGCACCCGCTGGCGCAAAACCGCGCAGGATCGTAAGAGGAGGGGTAACCAGTGGAGAAACGCGATACGCTGATTGAAGTGCGCAACCTGAAAAAATTTTTCAAGATCGGTGACAATACCCTGAAAGCCGTAAACGATCTGTCATTTGAGATCAAGCGCGGCGAAACGCTCGGCGTGGTAGGGGAGTCCGGCTGCGGCAAGTCCACGGCCGGCCGTACCATCCTTCGTTTGTACGAGCCTACGGCAGGCGACGTCCTGTTTGAAGGCCAAAGCGTGATGAAGCTGAACCATCAGGAAATGAAAGCGATGCGCCGCAACATGCAGATGATTTTCCAGGATCCGTACGCGTCGCTCAACCCGCGGATGACGGTGGGCGACATCATCGGAGAGGCGCTGGACATTCACGGCCTGGCATCCGGCCAGAAGCGCAAGGAACGAATCCAGGAGCTGCTTTCGCTGGTCAGCCTGAACCCGGAGCACATGAACCGGTTCCCGCACGAATTCTCCGGCGGCCAGCGCCAGCGGATCGGGATTGCCCGCGCATTGGCCGTCGAGCCGAAGTTTATCGTCTGCGACGAGCCGATCTCCGCGCTGGACGTGTCGGTGCAGGCACAGGTGGTCAATCTGCTGCAGCAGCTTCAGGAAAAGATGGGCCTGACCTACATGTTCATCGCCCACGACCTGTCGATGGTGAAGTACATCTCCGACCGCGTCGCCGTCATGTACCTTGGCAAAATGGTGGAGCTGGCCGATAGTGAGAAGCTCTACGAAAAACCGCTCCATCCGTACACCCAGGCGCTGCTGTCGGCCATCCCGATTCCGGACCCGGAAGTGGAGCGCAAACGGGAGCGCATCGTCCTGCAGGGCGACGTGCCCAGTCCGATGAATCCGCCGAGCGGCTGCCATTTCCGCACCCGCTGCCCGAAGGCGATGCCGGAATGCGCCGCTGTCGAGCCGGTTTGGAAAGAAGTGGAACCGGGCCATTTCGCGGCCTGCCATTTATACAACTAGAAACGCGAGGACAGGTATTCCCGATCAATCCGATTGGGAATCCTGTTTTTCCTGACAACACTGCACAATGTGGCCTCTGCGAAACGACCGGGTATCACACCCTGAACGTGTTCGTGGAGGCTTTTTTCTTTACCGCCTGCCTGGCATAATATGGAGCTGCTGATTGAAAAAGGGGGCTGTTGCTCATGCGGAAAATACGACTGCCGCGTTTTCGAGAAATGCGTTTTCGAGGAATTCGAGGAATACGTTTTGGAGGAAAGGGAAAGTCTCTGAGTTGGCTGCGTGATGCGCCCCGGGTGCTGGGGTCGCTGAAGGAACAGCTCCAAGGGTCCCTCGCCACCCAAATGATTGCGTTTGGCATTATTCTTGTTTTGGTCATTATTGGTTCCCTTCAATACATAGCGCTGTCCCTTTCCAAGTCGACGCTGATCGGGATCACGTCCGCCCAGGCGAAAATGCTGGCGGAACAGCATGCCGCCAGCATGGAAGACTGGATTCAGGACATGATGAACTCTACGCTGGATACGGCGTCCAAGCGCGTAATGACGACGGAGATGGAGCCGCTGATCATGGAGCAGTTCCATCTGCTGCGTCAAAGTCACAAGGAGATTGCGAAAATCTACCTGGTGGATACGGCCAGCGGAAAAGCACTGTACTCGCTTACGGGGCGAAGCGAGACTGATTTCAAGCAGAAGAAGTTCGTTCAACAGGCCGTCTCGACAGCGGCCCCAGTCATCTCGGATGAAGAGATCGTGCAGGGCAGCGACAGAAGCTATCTCTACCTCGCCGCGCCGGTCGGCGAGAAAAACAAGGATACCTCCCGCGTGCTGGTGGTCGGCTTTACGATTGAGCCGATCGTCAGCAAAGTAGAGTCGATTCCGTTCATGCAGGCCGGGTACGCGTTTGTGGTGCGGCCGGACGGGCTGGTGATCGCCCACCACGACCGCGAACACAACGGAAAGCTTTCGTTGGCCGAAAATGGCGACTACGAGGAGATGCTCGAGCTGGCAGGACAAAAGCAAAGCAGCAGCCTGCTGTACGAAGCGGACGGGACGGACTCCTTCGCAGCGCTGGCGCCCATCCCGTCGCTCGGCTGGAGTGTCGTCCTGACCACCGGCACCGACGAGGTGTACGGCGACGTAAACGGCATGGGGCTCTACTTCGCCCTGATCAGCCTTCCCGTCATTGCCCTGTCGGCCCTGCTGATCTGGTGGTTCGCCAAGCGCATCCGCCAGTCGCTGTACGCCATCGCCCAGGACATGGAGCGCATCGGTGCCGGACGGTTTGACGTGGAGGTCGAAGTCAAAGGCAGCGACGAACTGGCCATGGTGGGACGAAAAATGAACGAAATGGTGGCGGAACTGCGCACGCTGATCTCCCTCGTGCAGGGACAAGCCGCCCGATTGAACGCGGCTGCCGACGAGCTGTCGGTCTTTGCGCAGCAAAACAAAGGGGCCATTCAGCTCATTACGGAAAACGTCACCACCATTTCCGAGCGGGTCTCCCTGCAAACGGGCGAGGTGGCGGCGGCCGTCCGAACCGTATCGGAGATTTCCCAAGGGGTGGAACAAGTGGCGGTAGCGGCTGAATCGACGACGCTGGCCACGACACGCACCTTCGAGCGGGCTCAGGACGGGATGGAACTGGTGAAAAATGTCATCTCCACAGTCCGGCAGGCGACCGGTGAAGTGGAGCGGACGGCCCGGCAGATGCATGGCCTGCGCGACCGGGCCCGCCAGATCACCAGCATCGTGGAGATGATCAGAAGCATCGCCTCGCAGACCAACCTGCTGGCGCTCAATGCGGCAATCGAGGCAGCTCGCGCCGGCGAGGCGGGACGCGGCTTTTCCGTCGTCGCCAGCGAAGTGCGGAAGCTGGCGGAAGAGAGCAGCGCCTTCTCCGAACGCATCGCCTCCATCGCCCATTCGATCAACGACGACGCGATGGGCATGAGCACCCACATGGACGAGATCGTCGCGATGGTCGGCGACGGACTGCAGTCCGTGGAGTCGGTGGGCGTCGCCTTCCAGCACATCGTCTCCGACATCCAGTCGGCGGCGGAGCAGAGCGAAGCGATGTCGGCCGCTTCGGAAGAGATGGCCGCCGGCAACCAGGTGGTAACCAGCTCGATGCACCGGCTCTCCGCCATGTCGGACGAGATCAACCAGTCCCTGAGCGGCGTCGTGGAAACGGTCGACGAACAACTGAACGCTATCGCGCGAATCAGCGAAAATGTGGAACAACTGAAAACACTGGCAGACGAATTGTCCGACAACGTTCGCAAGTTTGTCATCTGAATGCGGCCCCCTTTCGTCCAGGCGAAGGGGGCTTAGTGTGCAGACAAAGACTGCTGGGGGGGAGAAGCACGTTTCCGGCATCCGCTCCATGCTCGCCCAGCAGGGACGCATAGACTGCACGCTCCGCACCGATTTGCGGGGGATCGCCAAAGTAGCATCGCTACGAAGCCCCTTCAGAGGTGGCGCTCCTTTTTCCCGCAAATCGATGCTCCGCTCGGTAGGGCTCACAAGTCGCTCTGCTGGAAACATGCTTCTCCTTCGATACAATCGGTTTGTCCGCAATCTGCGGCCCCCTTTCGCCCAGGCGAAGGGGGATTTTTTTGTGCCGAAACGCCGTTTTCCCCCTTGTGAATATTTTCCTGTCCGATTGGTGAGAATAAAACCATGAATGGAGGGAAGGGGATGCTATGAAAAGGACGCTGTATCTGGGTTTGTGTGTGTTCGTCACATGTGTTGCTTTCTTTTCTCCGATGGCGGTGGCTGCCAACGAAAAGCCCGCACCCGATCAAAAGGAGATGAACTTCGCGCCGCGCGCGACGTCCGCCATCTTGATGGAAGCGGATACGGGAACCGTTTTGTTCGAGAAGAACGCGCATGAAAAACTGCCTCCCGCCAGCATCACCAAAGTGATGACCCTGCTTCTGATCATGGAAGCGCTGGATCGGGGCGAGATCAAGCTTACCGACAAGGTTCGCACCAGCGAACGGGCGGCGTCGATGGGGGGCTCGCAAATTTTTTTGCAGCCCGGGGAAGAAATGACTGTCGATGACATGATCAAGGGCATCGCGATCGCGTCCGGCAATGACGCCTCCGTCGCCATGGCAGAGCATCTGGGCGGCACGGAAGAGGCGTTTGTGGCCCGGATGAACGAGCGAGCCAAGCAGCTCGGCATGAAGAATACGCATTTTGTGAACTCCAACGGCCTGCCGGCCCCCGATCATTACTCCTCGGCGATGGACATTGCGATCATGTCCCGCGAGCTGTTGAAACATGAACTGATCACCAAATATACCGGGACCTATCAGGACTATCTGCGAAAAGACTCGGACAATCCGTTCTGGCTCGTCAACACCAACCGTCTCGTCCGGTTTTACGAAGGGGTGGACGGACTGAAGACGGGCTACACCAGCGAAGCCAAATACTGTCTGACGGCAACCGCCAAGCGCAACAACATGCGGGTCATCGCCGTCGTGATGGGAGAACCCGACACCAAGACGCGCAACGCGGAAGTGTCCACGCTGTTCACCTACGCGTTTACCCACTTCCAGGTGCAGCCGGTCTACAAAAAGGGAGAAGTGGTGCAGCCGATCACCGTGGACAAGGGAAAGCATCCGCAGGTGAACGTCATCACGCCGCAAGCGGTCAGTCTGCTGATGAAGCGGGGCGAATCGCCTGATCACTTCACCAGGGAGGTCGTCTTGAATCCGACGGTGTATGCGCCCGTCAGCAAGGACCAGATTGTCGGTCACATCTTCATCCGAACCAAGGAAGGCAAAGAAGTGAGCCGAATTGATCTCTATCCGGAGCAATCGATAGAGAAGGCAGGCATGTGGGAGATTCTCAAGCGAACCACAAAACACGTCTTGATTGGCTACTGAACAGACATCACGATCGCGAAAAGAATCGAGTTGCCACGAATGTGACCTTCGGCTGCTCGATTTTTTTGTTCTTTTGTCGCCTGGCAGGAAATGGAACGGGCCTGGAAGAAAAGAGAGAGAACTACGGGATGAAGGAGAGTGTGTCAGCCATGAGTCTACGCATCGCCACGGAAACCAAGCAGGACGTGCTGGTCGTCCGTTTGCAGGGAGAACTGGATCACCACACGGCGGAAGAACTGCGCAGCAAAGTGGATGAGATCCTGCGCAATCCGCATATACGCCACATCGTACTCAGTCTGGCCGATTTGGCGTTTATGGACAGCTCTGGCATCGGAGTCATTCTCGGCCGATACAAGCAGATTTCCGCCCGCTCCGGCGAAATGGTCGTGTGTTCGATCAATCCGACCATCTACCGGATTTTTGAGATGTCGGGCCTGTTCAAGGTGATCAAGTTCCGCGAAAGCGAAGCGGAAGCGCTGCACGTACTGGGGGTGGCGTAAGATGACCAAGCGCAATTTCATGACGGTGTCGTTTGCCGCACTGAGCCAAAACGAGGCGTTTGCCCGCGTGGCCGTCGCATCGTTCATCTCGCAGTTGGATGTGACGGTCGAGGAGTTGGAAGAAATCAAAACGGTTGTGTCCGAAGCGGTTACCAACGCGATCATTCACGGGTACGACGAAAACGCGGAAGGCGTGGTCCGCATCTCCGTCAGCATCGAAGACGGCCTGGTCGATTTGGTGGTGGAAGACCAAGGTAAAGGCATCGAGGACGTCGATCTGGCCATGCAGCCGCTCTACACCAGCAAGCCGGAACTGGAACGCTCCGGCATGGGCTTTACCATCATGGAAAATTTCATGGACACGCTGGAGGTGGTGACAGCCGTCGGAAAAGGAACCACCGTTCGCCTGACCAAACGCCTTTCGTGTGCCAAAGCCTTGCAAAATTAGGGGTAGTGCCAATGGGTGCCGATATCAAAAATGCCAGTCAGCCCTTTCTGACCAATGATCAAGTAAAAGAATTGATTGCCAAAAGCCAGAATGGAGATGCCGAGGCCCGCGAGCTTCTCGTCAACAGCAACATCCGGCTGGTGTGGTCTGTCGTCCAGCGCTTTATCAACCGCGGCTACGAGGCGGACGACCTGTTCCAGATCGGATGCATCGGCCTGCTGAAAGCCGTGGACAAGTTTGACCTGGCGTACGACGTCAAATTTTCCACGTACGCCGTGCCGATGATCATCGGGGAAATTCAGCGGTTTTTGCGCGACGACGGGACGGTCAAGGTGAGCCGCTCGCTCAAGGAGACGGCCAACAAGGTGCGGCGGACAAAAGACGAGCTGTACAAAGTGTACGGCCGGTCGCCGACCATTTCGGAAGTGGCGGAGGCGGTGGGCATCACGCCGGAAGAGGTGGTGCTGGCCCAGGAAGCGAGCAGGGCGCCGTCGTCGATTCACGAAACGGTGTTTGAAAACGACGGCGATCCGATTACGCTGATTGACCAGATTGCCGACGACGGCGTCAACCGATGGTTTGAAAAAATCGCTCTGAAGGACGCCATCAGCCGGCTGAACGAGCGGGAGCAGCTCATTGTCTATCTGCGCTACTACAAGGACCAGACCCAATCGGAAGTGGCAGAGCGGCTGGGCATCTCGCAAGTGCAGGTATCGAGGCTGGAAAAGCGCATTTTGCAGACGATCAAGGACCAGATTGAGCAGTAAGCTCGTCTGGTCTTTTTTTGTGGCCGCACAAACGTTTTCCCTAACTGCATGACCGGGCCGGCAAACGGCGCATACTAGCGGAAGATCGGCAGGGCACAAAGGAGGGGTTGACGTGCAAGAACCTTTGTTTCTGCGACTGCGAAAACGGTTGTCTGTCAAACCGCAGGCGGTGATCACCCTGGGAGACATCTGCCAGCTCTATTGGGACGGGGAGCGGGAGGCGGCATTGGCGAGGATGCCTGTCTATCGCGTCCGGCCGGAAGACGGCGATTTGATCATCATCGATATCATGCAGGTGATTCGCAAGATCCGGACCGCCTATCCGGAAGCCAGTCTGGAGATTCAGGGATCGACGCAGATCATCGTGGAAGTGCTCAACCCGCGGAAACGACCCAAACCGGTGCTGGTAGCCGCGGTATGGCTGCTGCTGTTCGTCGGGTCGGGTCTCGCGATCATGAACTTTCATACGGACGTGAGCATGCTTCAGGTCCATCAGCGGATCCACTACCTGATTACCGGGCAGGCAAGCGAGCAGCCGCTGTGGCTGCAAATCCCCTATTCGATCGGGATCGGACTGGGGATGGTGCTGTTTTTTAATCACTTGTTTAAAAAACGGATCACGGAAGAACCCAGTCCGCTGGAGGTGGAGCTGTTCATGTATCAGCAAAGCCTGGACCAGTATTACATCCAGCACGAAAACAAGGAAAACGAGCGGACCAAATCATGAACGCCTGGCAGTATCTGCTGCTGGTGCTGATCGGACTGGGAGGGGGAGTGGCTGTCGGCAGCGGATTCGTCGCCTTTATCACCGTGCTGGACATCATTCCGCGTCTGACGCAGTTGACCAATGCCCACCGCCACATACGGGCGCTGGAATGGGCGCTGGTGGCCGGGGCCCTCTTTTTTACGATGGCTGACTTTTTTCAATGGGTGGCCCGTCTGCCGCTGGTGACCACCTCTCTGTACGGCCTCTTGGCCGGTGTGTTCGTGGGCACGCTGGCGGCGGGATTGACCGAAGTGCTGAACGTGTTTCCGATTTTGGCGAAAAGGCTGAACGTGGACGAAAAGCTGATCGTCCTGCTGATGGCGATGGTTTTTGGAAAGATCGGCGGTTCGCTCCTGCAGTGGCTGCTTCGCTTGTAATCGCGTGGAAAATACAGCCATTCATAGAAGTGAATAGAAACAGGAACCATATGGATGAACCATATGCATACGGTGGCAGGACCGGCGGCACCTATGATCAGAAGGAGTGAACAAGATGGGGACCAAGACGAAAACGTCCAAATCGATGCCCATGACGAAGCAACTGTATCAGCAGCAGGCGGCCAAATACCAGCCGAAGCGAAACGTCCTGCTCAACTCGCTGCGCGCCTTTTGGGTAGGCGGGGCGATCTGCCTCTTGGGACAAATCTTGCAGAACATCTATATCAACTTTTTCGGGTTTACGGAAAAAACCGCAAGCAATCCGACCGTGGCCACCCTGATCTTTTTGGCCGTGCTGCTGACCGGCTTGGGCGTCTACGACAACATCGGCCAGTATGCGGGAGCGGGCTCGGCCGTGCCGGTGACCGGGTTTGCCAATTCGATCGCCTCGGCCGCGATTGAGCATCGCAGCGAGGGGTTTGTGCTGGGGGTCGGCGGCAACATGTTCAAGCTGGCCGGCTCCGTCATCGTGTTTGGCGTGGTGGCCGCCTTTGTCGCGGGCGTCCTGAAGACACTCTGGAAGATGTTCACGTAAGGAGGACAAACGGTGGGTAGCCAAGCAGCGGAATTCCGGGTCAGCCGGCAAACCTGGCAGTTTACCAGGGACGTGCGGCTTGTGTCTTCGGCGACGGCGGTCGGGCCCAAGGAAGGGGAAGGGCCGCTGGGGACGTTTTTTGACAAGGTGTATGACGACATGTATGCCGGCCAGGATTGCTGGGAGAATGCGGAGCGCCAATTGATGGAGGACGCGGTGCAGTTGGCCCTGGACAAGGCCGGGTTGACCGAACAGGATGTCGACGTGATCGTCGCCGGCGACCTGTTAAACCAAAACATTACAACCAACTTTACGGCGGAGCAGTTGGCCATCCCGCTCCTGGGCATGTACGGCGCCTGCTCCACGTCAATGCTCACCCTGGCGAACGCGGCGGCGCTGGTGAACGCCGGCTACGTCAACCGGGCGATCGCCGCCTGCAGCAGCCACAACGCGACGGCCGAGCGTCAATACCGCTATCCGACCGAATACGGCGGACAAAAGCCGCCCTCTGCCCAATGGACCGTGACGGGGGCGGGGGCGGGACTGGTCGGTATCGGCGGAAACGGGCCGCGCATCACCTATGCGACCATCGGCAAAGTGGTGGACATGGGCGTGAAGGACCCGTTTGACATGGGATCGGCGATGGCGCCTGCCGCCGTCTCCACCCTGCAGGCGCATTTCTCCGACACCGGCCGTACCCCGCGCGATTACGATTTGATTGTCACGGGCGACCTGGCCGCGGTCGGGTATCCCATCGTCAAGGAATGGATGCAAACGGACGGGTATGACATGGAAGGGGTATACAACGACTGCGGCTTGATGGTGTATTCGCCCGACCAGGACGTGTTCGCGGGCGGCAGCGGCTGTGCCAGCAGCGCCGTGGTCACCTACAGCTACATCGTCGACCAGTTGAACAAAGGGCTGCTGAAAAAAGTGCTGGTGTGCGCCACCGGCGCTTTGCTCAGCCCGGTCAGCTACCAGCAGGGCAATTCCATCCCGTGCATCGCCCACGCCGTGGCGTTGGAAGGAGGAGAATCGTAATGGAATACCTCATTGCGTTCGTGGTGGGCGGATTGATCTGCGTCGTGGGCCAACTGCTCATGGACGTCGCCAAACTGACACCTGCCCATGTCATGAGCACGCTGGTCGTCTCGGGTGTCGTCCTGGACTTTATCGGCGTGTACGACAGGTTGATCGACTTTGCCGGCGCCGGAGTCATGGTGCCGATCACCAGCTTTGGCCACGCGCTTTATCACGGGGCGATCAGCGAAGCGGAACAACACGGGCTGATCGGCGTTGTCACCGGCATATTCGAGGTTACCAGCGCAGGGATCTCCGCAGCGATCGCCTTCGGATTCCTGGCGGCGCTTGTCTTCAAACCCAAAGGCTGAAAACGGACGTGAGCGGGACGGTGACCCTCATGGGCGGACAACGGCGAAAAGTCATTCTGGTAACCGACGGCGATCACGTCGCGCAAAAAGCGGTCGAGACCGTCGCCCGGCAGGTCGGCGGCCGCGCCATTTCCCTGTCGGCGGGAAATCCCACGCCCCTGTCCGGCGAACAGATGGTGGAACTGATCAAGATGGCCGCCTCCGATCCGGTGCTGGTCATGTTTGACGACAACGGCGACTTTGGACAGGGCCAGGGCGAACGGGCGATCGAATACGTGGTCCGGCATCCCGATATTGAGGTCCTGGGCGCCATCGCCGTCGCCTCCAACACCAAATGGGTGAGGGGAGCGTCGGTAAGGGTCTCGGTCGACAACCGGGGGCGGATCGTGGACGAGGCGGTGGACAAGGACGGATTTGCCGACGGCTCGCTGGAAAACCGCATTTACGGGGATACGGTGGACGTCCTCAACGCGCTGCAGGTGCCCAACATCATCGGCATCGGTGACGTCGGCAAGATGCAGGGCAGGGACCATCTGCACAAGGGGTGCCCGGTCACATTGACTGCGGTGAAATGGATACTGGAAAGGAGCGGTTCCCATGGCACAGAAAGACGCGACGAAACGGCGCCCCATCTCGGAACGCGTGGAAGAGAACAAGGAGTATCTGAATGAAAAGCTGGGGGTGGGCATCAGTTTTGACGTGGGTGTGCATGAGTTTACCGTGGGCGGCACACGTCTCCTGCTGTACTACATAAACGGCTTTGCCAGTTCCGACATCGTCGTCCAGGTGATGCGCGACCTGAACAATTTGAGGGAGCGGGACATGCAGTCCAATGCGCTTGAGCATTTGTACCACAAGTACATCCCGTTCTATCAATTGACCAAGGTGTCCACCACCGACGAGTTTTTGGACAAGCTGCTCGTCGGCCAAGTGGGGATCATCATCGACCGGTCGCCCGAGGCGATCATCATGGACGCGAAGGTGCTGCCCACCCGTCAGCCGGAAGAGCCGGATACGGAGCGAATCGTCCGCGGCGCCCACGACGGGTTTACGGAAACGCTGGTGATCAACACCGTTCTGACGCGGCGGCGGATTCGCGACGAGCGGCTGCGTTTTGAAATCATGCAGATCGGGGAGCGGACCAAAACCGATGTGGCCCTCGCCTACCTCAAGGATGTGGCTAACGAGGAATTGGTCCAGAAGCTGCGGCACCGTCTGCAAAACATCCAGATCGACGGCATTCCTATGGCGGAGAAAACCGTCGAGGAATTCATCATCGGCAAGTCGTTTAATCCGTTTCCCCTCGTCCGCTATACGGAGCGGCCGGACGTGGCGGCGATCCACCTGCTGGAGGGGCACGTGCTGGTCTACGTGGACACGTCGCCGAGCGTCATGATCACGCCCGCCACCTTTTTTCATCACGTCCAGCACGCCGAGGAGTACCGCCAAACCCCTGTCGTCGGTGCCTATCTGCGCTGGGTGCGCTTTTTCGGGATTTTCGCCTCCGTCTTTCTGCTGCCGGTCTGGCTGCTTCTGGCGATGCACCCCTCGATGATACCGGATCAGCTCGCCTACATCGGCATCAAGAAAAAGGCGGAAATCCCCCTGCTGGGGCAGTTCGTCCTGGCGGAATTGGGACTCGATCTGATGCGGATGGCGGCGATTCACACGCCGCAGCCGCTGTCGATCGCGATGGGCCTGCTCGCGGCGATTCTGGTGGGGGAAGTGGCCATCAAGGTGGGCCTGTTTGTGCCCGAAGTGATCCTCTACCTGGCGGTGGCCGCAGTCGGCATGTTCGCCACCCCCAGTTATGAGCTGGGGCAGGCCAATCGGCTGGTCCGCCTCTTCCTCATCCTGATGGTTGGCTTTTTTTCCACGACCGGCCTGATGCTTGGCCTGACCGTCGTCCTGGTGGGCTTGGCCTTCACCCGCTCGCTGGATACGCCCTACCTCTGGCCGTTCATTCCATTCAACTACAAGGCGATGAAGGACGTGGTCATCCGCATGGCCGTGCCGATGAAAAACAGGCGGCCGAGCATCGTCCGCTCCCCCGATTCCTCGCGGCAGTAGACCAGTTGGGGAATTTTCTGACAATAAAAGCCGCGACCCATTGTCAAACGCACTTTATTGTAGTAAATTGAATGGTAAGCCTAACGGATGCTAGGTGGATACGGCAACTGGCGAATCGCGCTCAGTTGCCTTTCTGTATAAAGACACAACGCAACCGCACGGTATGCAGCAGGAGATTGGAGAGGATTTGGGGATGTTTTTGCACGGGACAAGTCGAGTAAACGAATTGGGACATTTGGAAATCGGCGGCTGTGATGTCACCGAGCTGGCTGCCCGGTACGGGACGCCGCTGTACGTGTACGATGAGGCGCTGATTCGCAGCAAATGCCGGGCGTACATGGAGGCGTTCCGCCAGTCCGGGTTCCGTTTTCAGGTCGCCTATGCGAGCAAGGCGTTTTGCACGATGGCGATGTGCAAGCTGGTGGAGGAGGAAGGGCTGTCTCTCGACGTCGTCTCCGGCGGCGAGCTGTACACCGCCCTGCAGGCCGGGTTTCCCGCCGAGCGCATTCACTTCCACGGCAACAACAAATCAATGGAAGAAATTGTCATGGCATTGGATGCCGGCATCGGCTGTTTCGTCGTCGACAATTTTTACGAGCTGGACATCCTCCGGCAGTTGGGCGAGGAGCGAAACGAGAGGGTGGCGGTGCTCCTGCGCGTGACGCCCGGCGTGGAGGCGCATACACACGAATACATTTCCACCGGCCAGCAGGACTCCAAGTTCGGCTTTGACGTCAAGAGCGGGCAGGCACTGGACGCGATCAAGCAGGCCCACGAGAGCGCCTGGCTGAACCTGCTGGGCGTACACAGCCACATCGGCTCGCAAATCTTCGAGACGGACGGCTTTATCGTCGCCGTCGAGCGGTTGGCGGAACTGCTGCGAGAAGCAAAGGACCGGTTCGGCTATCTCCCGCAAGTGCTGAACGTCGGCGGCGGCTTCGGCATCCGCTACGTGGAGGGCGACACGCCGCTTCCGCCGGAGGAGTACGTCAAGGCGATCACGACAGCCGTGCGGCAGGAACTGACTGCCCGTGACATCCCGCTGCCGGAGCTGTGGATCGAACCGGGCCGCAGCATCGTCGGAGAGGCGGGCACCACGTTGTATCGCATCGGCTCCCGCAAGGAGATTCCCGACGTGCGCAAATACCTGGCCGTGGACGGCGGGATGACCGACAACCTGCGGCCTGCGCTGTACCAGGCCCAATACGAGGCGGCTGTCGCCAACCGCATGAACGAACCGGCGACGGAACAGGTCTCCATCGCGGGCAAATGCTGCGAGACGGGGGACATGCTGATATGGGATGTCACCCTGCCGCCGGCACAGGCGGGCGACATCCTGGCCGTCACCAGCACCGGCGCCTACGGCTACGCCATGTCCAACAACTACAACCGGATCCCGCGCCCCGCGGTCGTCTTTGTCAAAGACGGCGAAGCGGAACTGGTGGTGAAGCGGGAGAGCCTCGCCGATCTGATCCGTCACGACCTGCTTCCCAAGCGCGCTCAGGTGCTGCGATAAGACAGCGCGTTCAAGCCTTCCCGACATCGGGAAGGCTTTTTGCGTCCCGGCGGGGAATTGTTCACCATTTATTAATCGTGGGTTTACATGATCTCAAGAGTGGCCTGCCATACTGGGGAGCGAGGAGGAAAGATCCACCATGTGGTCGACGTTGCTCAATCGGCTTCAGCGCTTCTCCATCCTTTCCCTGGACAGGCGCCCCCGCCTTACATCCATGATTGCACAGGAGGTGGGCAAAGGCGCCGCCGTTGTTTTGTTTTACGCAGACATCGTCAAAATGACGGCGATTGAAAACCGGTACGGGGACACGGCCGCCAAGCGGGTCCTGCATATTTTTGAGCGGACGCTGCCCGAGGTCTGCCGAGACGTGTTTGAGATCAAGGGAAAGGTGTT
Organism: Brevibacillus sp. LEMMJ03; assembly: GCF_007197875.1. Lineage (NCBI taxonomy): Bacteria > Bacillati > Bacillota > Bacilli > Caryophanales > Paenibacillaceae > Brevibacillus > Brevibacillus sp. LEMMJ03. Next base: position 332,877 of record NZ_VKJN01000001.1, read on the forward strand.
GGCGATCCAAAGGCTGTGGGGGGACGACTTTGCCGTCTACGTCTCATTTTCCTCCGGTTTTCAAGAGGAAGAGTGCCGGCTGATGTCGATCAGCTTTCAGGAACGGATGGAGATGCAGGTAAACCGCCAGGTCCGTTTTGTCCATCGCGAAGACCTGCGGGTCCACATCGGGTATGCCCGTTTCCCGGGTGTTGACGTGGTCAAGGAGATGTACACCTCGGTCAAGCATGCTGTGCACATGGCCAAATACGGCGTCACCTCGGAGAAGTACACCCATGTGACGCAGTTTCACCGCCTGCTTCAGGACGAAAACATCGACATGCACTACATGCCGATCGTCTCACTGCGCGACGCTGAACCGCTCGGGTGGGAGGCGTTAGCCAGGGGGCCGCAGAACACGCCCTTTTACTCCCCGGCGGCGCTGTTCTCCTACGCGGAAGAGACGGATATGGTGTTTCGGCTGGAACACATCTGCCGCAAACGGGCGTTGGAACAACTGCGCTATCTGAAAACCAGCCAAAAGTTGTTCATCAATATCGATCCACGCGCGATTGACGATCCGTATCTGCTGCGGGGGGACGTGTTGGGATTGTTGGAACGGTACAGGCTGAATCCCCGCAACATCGTGCTGGAGATCACGGAGCGGCACGCGATTACCAATTACGCGGTGTTCCGCAAGATCATCGAAGAATACCGGAAAAAAGGGTATCTGGTCGCCGTCGATGACGCGGGGGCCGGGTATTCCAGCCTCGAGTCCATCACGGAGATCTACCCCGACTACATCAAACTGGACATGTCGCTCATTCGCAACATTGATGTGGATTCGATCAAGCAGGCGCTGCTGGAGACATTCGTCCAGTTCGCCGAAAAGGTCAAGTGCAAGATCATCGCCGAAGGGATCGAGACCGAACGGGAGCTGGAAACGCTGATGGAACTGGGTGTCCCCTACGGCCAGGGCTACTATCTGGGCCGGCCGGCGAGGGGGATGGCGCAGGTCTCTGGCCGGGCGATGAACGTGATCCGCACGGCGCAGGAAACGCGCACGGCAAGGGAGCCAATCCCGCTGGGGGTGACGCCCGATATGACCGACATTTTGAGCAAGACGGTGTGCGTCGACAAACACGCCAAGGTGCGGCGCGTTCATCACATCTTTGAACAAAACCAGCGGATCGAGAGTGTGGTCGTCCTGGAAGACGGCAAGCCGATCGGACTGGTGATGCGTTTTCAGCTCTACAAGATCTTGGGCGGCCCGTACGGCATCCCGCTGTACTACGAACGTCCCGTTTCGCACATCATGAACACCAATCCGCTCACGGCCAAAAAGGACGACAAGATCGACGACGTGGCCAAACGGGCGATGGCCCGGGACGCGTACCACCTCTACGACGTGGTGATCATCACCGGCGAGGAGGAGGAATACGTCGGCATCATCACGGTCCAGAGTCTCTTGGACAAATTGGCCTCCATCAAGCTGGAATTGGCTACATCGGCCAACCCGCTGACCGGCCTGCCCGGCAACCTGCAGATCGAGCGGGTGCTGGATCATCGGCTCAGGCGAAACGAGGCGCAGACGGTCATCTACTGCGATCTCGACAGGTTCAAGTGGTTCAACGACCGGTACGGCTTCGAAGTGGGCGATCAGATCATCGTCCGGACGGCGGCGCTCTTGAAAGAAGGGGTGAAGCGCTTTGGCACTCATCACGATTTTATCGGCCACATTGGCGGCGACGACTTTATCGTCATCACCACCCCGGAGTGTGCGGAACCGATCGTCGCGTTTCTGATCGAGCAGTTCGGGGCGTACTTCGCCGACATCTATGAGAAACGGCGGGTCAGCGACGACTCGATCCTGTCGATGTCGATGGCCGGCGTCAGCCTGCTTCCCGGCAGGTTTGGCAGCGTGGAGGAAATCGCGCAGCAGGCGGCATGGGTCAAACGGCTGGCGAAGGAGCGGCCCGGAACCGTCTTTGTCTCCGACCAGGACAGGGAGTGCGCGGAAGCGAATGACAGCGGAAGAGATTGGACGCGGGCAGAGCAGCGTGGTAAAATGGGGGCGTTATGACTCTTCCCAAGTCTGGAGGCAATGGAATGAAAAAAGCGCTGATCACCATGGAAAACGGCAACCAGATCGAACTGGAACTGTTCGATCAGGAAGCGCCGGGAACGGTGGCCAATTTTGAAAAATTGGCAAATTCCGGATTCTACAACGGCCTGACGTTCCACCGCGTCATCCCGGGCTTCGTGGCGCAGGGCGGGTGCCCGTACGGCACGGGAACCGGCGGACCGGGCTACACCATCAAGTGCGAGACCGAAGGCAATCCGCACAAGCATCTGCGCGGCTCCCTGTCGATGGCGCACGCGGGCAAGGATACCGGCGGAAGCCAGTTCTTCATCTGCTATGACTCCTTCCCGCACCTGGACGGCGTACATACCGTTTTCGGCCGCGTGACGAAAGGCATGGAGCACGTGGATGCGATCAAGCAGGGCGACAGAATGGAAAAAGTGGAAGTGTTCGCCGAATAACGGCAAGGGAACACATCCGTTGCGCAATCGAATCCCCTCGCGGTGGACTGCGGGAAAACGCCCAGGTGAGGACAGGGGCGAAGACAGTCTGCCGGAGGGGATTTTGTCATGCCAAGAGGGCAGACGTGTCCCCATGCGCCAGGAGAACGGAGAGGGGGGGAGCAGGAGCCGCTTCGTTCATCTGGGTTTCTCTGGGTTTACAGCATTTTCGATCCTGTGATAAAACGTAGGTAGTGAATAAACACCGATATCGTGAGCGGAAAAACCGGACAACTTGCGGCACAGCCATCCGATAGTGGCTCAGGTCGTGACAGGGCAGCGGTTCAGCATGATGAACCGTTTTTTTGCAGCTCCACAAACGTAGTTAGCTTACTAACTTCTACGGATCCGGAGGGATGTCTTGTGACAGCAGAACTGTTTTTGGAGGACAGCTATCGTTGTGAATGCGCGGCTCGCATCGTGGAGATTTCCGGAGAAAAGGTGATCCTCGATCAGACGGTGTTTTATCCGACGGGCGGCGGACAGGAATGCGACACCGGGACGCTTGAACAGGACGGACGGCTGTTTGACGTCTACCAGGTGAAGCGGGAGGGCGGCCGGATCGTCCATTACGTCAAGGAACCGGAAGGACTGGCGGCCGGTCCGGTCACGGCCAGAATCGACTGGCAGCGCCGGTATGGAATGATGCGTCTTCACACGTCGCTGCACGTGTTGGCTGCGGTCGTATACGAGAAGTACGGCGCCCTCTGCACCGGCAACCAGATTTACCCGGAGCGGGCCCGCATCGATTTTAACCAGCTTCATGACTTGACGCCGGCGGAGCTGGATGAGATCGTCGCGGAAACCAACCGCGTGATCGCCGCCGATCATCCCATCTCGTACCGGACCATCGGCAGGGAAGAGGCGGAGCGCATTCCCGGGATCATCAAAACGGTGGTCAGCCTGCTGCCTCCCTCGATCAGGGAAGTGCGGCTGGTGTCGATCGATTCCGTAGACGAGCAGGCGTGCGGCGGCACCCATGTCAAACGAACCGGGGAGATCGGCCGGTTGGAGATCACGGACGTAAAAAGCAAAGGGAAGAACAACAAGCGGCTGGAAGTGCGGGTGCTCCCGCTCAACATGGAAAACGCGCGGGGATGAGCCCGTTCCCGGTCACCCGCTCCAAAGGCGCGCTGCTTGTCTGAGCGACCCGTTCTCCTCCGCACTCGGGGTTGTAACCCTCCGAGTCTGCTGGTATGCTAGAAGATAGCGACTTTTTCGGAGGAGAACGGAATGGACTTTCCTAATCTGTTTCACTTTGAGTGGGAGACGGTGCCGTTTCGCTTGATCGCGTTCGTCATCGCCTTTACGCTGCACGAGTGGGCGCACGCCTACGTGGCCTGGAAGCTGGGGGATGACACGGCCAAGCGGGAAGGGCGCCTGACGCTCAATCCGATTCCCCACATCGATCCGTTCGGGCTGATTTTGATTTTGTTCGGACCGTTTGGCTGGGCCAAGCCCGTGCCGATCAATCCGCTGCAGTTCCGCGGCAACAAACGGCTGGGGATCGTCTACGTGTCGGCGGCCGGGCCGCTGATCAACCTGGTGCTGGCCGTTTTCTTCATGACGATCTACGGCTGGGTGGTGAAGTCGAACGTGCTGGCGAGCATGCACGAAATGGCTGCCGTCGCCATTCATGAAACGCTGTTCAACTGCGTGCTCATCAACTGCGCGCTGTTTGTGTTCAACCTGCTGCCCATCCATCCCCTGGACGGCTCCAAAATTGTCCGCTTTCTTTCGCCGCGCCGCTGGGACGGATTTTTTTACAAGCTGGAGGTTTACGGACCGTGGCTCCTGCTGCTGCTGATCTTCCTGCCGGCTCTGCGGGGCCTGATTCTGAATGCGCCGCTGAGCATGACCGTCTCGTGGGTGGTAGATGCGGCTACCGCCATTTTATCGCTGTTCTAGCCAGTGGGAAACGAGGGAGTTACTTGTGTCATACAGCATCAAACTAGATTCCTTTGAAGGCCCGCTCGACCTGCTTCTGCACCTGATCGAAAAGGCGGAGGTGGACATCTACGACATCCCGGTCGCGGAGATTACCGAGCAGTATCTGGCGACGATCGACACGATGCAGCAGCTTCAGTTGGATGTGGCCAGCGAGTTCGTCGTGATGGCGGCCACGCTGCTGTCGATCAAAAGCAAGATGCTGCTGCCGCGAAAGGAAGAGCACGTGTTTCAACCGCTTTTGGACATGGACGTGGAAGAGGCCGACCCGCGCGAGGAACTGGTGCAGCGGCTGCTGGAGTACAAACGGTACAAGCTGTTGGCCGATCAGCTCCGCGAGATGGAGACGGGGCGCAACCAGGTGTTCACGCGTCCGGCGGAAGACTTGTCCCCCTACGTCCGCGAAGAGGAGCAGACGATCAAGGACGTCACCCTGTACGACCTGTTGAGCGCGCTGGAAAAGCTGGTGAAGCGGGTCAAGGAGAGGGACCCGATTGCCAAGGTGTCGCGCGACGAAATTTCCATCAAGGACAGAATGCAGGAAATCCGGCAGCTTTTGCGGGTGGGCGGCGGCATGATCCGCTTTTTCCAGCTTTTCTCGCCGGGGGCGTCGCGCACGGAGATCGTCACCACGTTTCTCGCCCTGCTGGAGCTGATGAAGGCCAAACACGTTACCTGCGTGCAGCACAAGCTGTTTCACGACATCATGATCTGCGAGAATACGGAGAAAGGAGCCCAAGGCGATGGACTATGACAAGCTGAAAGGCGTCATCGAGGGCTTGCTGTTCATCTCGGGCGACGAGGGCATTGACGCCAAGCAAATCAGCGAGATAATCGAAGTGCCGGAAGAAACGGTCGTCGATTTGATCGAGGACATGAAAGCGGATTTTCGCCGTGCGGGACGCGGCATTCAGATCGTGGAGGTGGCCCGCGCCTACCAACTGACCACCCTGCCTGAGCACGCACCCTATTTTGAGCGGCTGGCTTCATCGCCCAGCCAGTCCACGCTTTCCCAGGCGGCGTTGGAGACGCTGGCGATCATCGCGTACAAGCAGCCCATCACCCGCTCGGAAATCGAGGAGATTCGCGGCGTCAAATGCGAAAAGGCGCTGAACACGCTGCTCTCCAAGCAGCTGATTCGCGAAGCGGGCCGGGCGGAAGGCGTGGGGCGCCCGATCCTGTACGCCACGACCAAGGAGTTTTTGGAACATTTCGGGCTGCGGGAATTGAGCGATCTGCCCGAGCCGCCCGTCAACCTGAACATCGAGGAAGCCCGGATGGAGGCGTCAGCCCTGTTCGGAAAAGCGGAAGAGACGACAAACGACTAGTCGCCTGCGGACAGTTTCGGTACTACCAAACGACTCGTCCCCATATACTGGTACAAACTGCCGGTACTACAATCGTTGGGGAGGACGTTATGAAAGTGCGGAAAAAACTGTCCGGCGTACTCGTCGTTTTTCTTTTTTTGCAGATGCTCTTCATGCAGCAGCAGGTGGAGGCCGCAGACGGCCCCCCCGACGTCTCCGCGGAAGCGGCCGCCCTGATCGATGTGGCCAGCGGGCGCATCCTGTACGCCAAAAACGGATCGAAAAAAATGCGGATCGCCAGTCTGACCAAAACCATGACGGCGATTGTGGCGATCGAGTCGGGCCGGCTTCAGGACGTCGTGACCGTGCCAAAGGAGGCGGTCGGGGTGGACGGCTCCTCGATCTACCTCAAGCAGGGGGAAAAGCTGACGCTCGAAGAATTGCTGTACGGGCTGATGCTCCGCTCCGGCAACGACGCCGCCGTGGCCGTGGCGCATCACGTCGGCGGATCGGTGCCCGGATTCGTCTACCTGATGAATGAGAAGGCGGCGCTGATCGGCATGACCCACACCAACTTCACCAATCCGCACGGTCTCGACGACAGCAACATGCACTATTCCACCGCCGAGGATATGGCCAAGCTCTCCGCCTACGCGCTGCACAATCCCGTCTTTCGCCAGATCGTCTCGACCAAGGTGAAGAGCATCTCGTGGGAAGGGGAAAAATGGGACCGGCGCTTGCAGAACAAAAACAAGCTGCTACATCTGTACAACGGCGCGGACGGAGTGAAGACCGGCTACACCAAGCTGGCCAAACGCTGTCTGGCTTCCTCCGCGACGCGGGACGGTCGGCAGTTGGCGGCGATTACGCTCAATGCGCCGGATGACTGGAACGACTCGATGAAGCTGTTGGACTGGGGGTTTGAGCACTTTGCCGTGAGCAGGGTCGTTACCAAGGGGCAAACAGTCCAGGCGAGTTTTGCAGCAGAAGATCCGTCCCTCCGCCTGGTGACGATCAACGAGTTCGCCTATCCGCTGCAAAACGGCGAGGCCGAACAGCTCCGCACGCAGGTGGAGCTGGTTCAGCCGTCCGTGACGAAGCGCATGGTCGGCAGTCACGTCGGGTTTTTGCAGGTGTATCTCGGTGACCGGTTGATCGGCCGGGTGCCGCTCACCGTACAGGATTCGTCGCCGGTTTCGACGCCCGGGCGGACGCGGTCGTTCTGGGACCATGTCTGGGAGATCATGGCGGGAGGGATGTGGAGTGCTTAACGTCATCTGGCTCGCCCTGATCGTCATCAGCATCGTGGTGGCAGCCGTCAACGGACGGCTGGATGCGGTCAATCAGGCGGCGTTTGAAGGAGCCAAAACGGGGGTGACCGTCGCGTTCGGGCTGGTAAGCGTGCTGGCGTTCTGGATGGGCTTGATGCGCATTGCCGAGAAAGCGGGGCTTCTGGACGTGCTCGCCCGGCTGTTGGCGCCGCTCATCAACCGGCTGTTTCCCGACGTGCCGAACGGACATCCGGCCATGGCCTACATTTTGTCCAACATGAGCGCCAATCTGCTCGGGCTGGGCAACGCGGCCACGCCGATGGGACTGAAGGCGATGGAGGAACTGCAAAAACTGAATCCCGACAAGCAGCACGCCACGCCGGCCATGTGCACGCTGTTGGCGATCAACACGGCCAGCATTACCCTGATTCCCACGACCATGATCGCGATTCGCATGCAGTACGGTTCGGCCCATCCGGTCGAAATCGTGGGCACGACGCTGCTGGCGTCGTTCGGCGCCACGGCTGTCGCCCTGCTGCTGGATCGCTGGTACCGATACCGTCACACCCGCAGGCTGAAATAAAGGAGGGAAGCCGGTATGTACCAATGGGTTTCCCTGATCTCGCTGTGGGCCATTCCGGTCACGATCGCGTTCGTGCTGCTGTACGGCTGGCACAGGCGGATTCCCGTGTACGAGACGTTTGTCGACGGAGCCAGAGGCGGGCTGACCACGTCCATCCGCATCCTTCCCCATCTGATCGCGATGATGGTGGCCGTCACGATGTTCCGTGAATCGGGAGCGCTGGAACTGCTGCTCTCCGTCCTGAAACCGCTGCTCGCGGTGCTGCACGTGCCGGAGGAGATCGTCCCGCTCGCGCTGCTTCGCCCGCTCACCGGCACGGGGTCGCTGGCGGTGGCCACCGACCTCATCGCCCAGTACGGCCCCGATTCGTTTATCGGCAGGCTGGCCGCCACCATGCAGGGAAGCACGGATACGACGCTGTACGTGCTGACCGTCTACTTCGGCGCGGTAGGCATCCGCCATTCCGCGTACGCCCTGCGGGTTGGGCTGTGGTCGGATCTGGCGGGCGTGATCTTTTCGCTGCTGATCGTTTCGTACGTCTTTGGCTGAGCCGTGATGGGCTGGCTGGAAAACTTCCCGGTCGAGGGAAGTTTTTTCGTTTTTCTTGTCCACACTGGTAAGAATGGGTATGATGTTGTAGAGGTGAACCATCCATGGAACGGTTGCAAAAAGTGTTGGCACACGCCGGCGTCGCCTCTCGCCGCCACTGCGAAGAATTGATCGTGCAGGGCCGGGTGCAGGTGAACGGCAAAGTGGTGCGGGAACTGGGAACGCGGGTCGATCCCGGCACGGACCGGATCGCCGTGGACGGCCGACCGGTTCGCCTGGAACAGCACGTCTACCTGCTGCTGTACAAGCCGACCGGCGTCATCACCAGCGTCTCCGATCCGCAGGGCCGGCGCGTCGTCACCGATCTGCTGAAAGGAGTAAAGGAACGGGTCTATCCGGTGGGACGGCTGGACTACGACACGTCGGGCCTGCTGCTGATGACAAACGACGGGGAACTGGCCAACATGCTGGCACACCCCTCGTACGAGATCGACAAGGTGTACCGCGCCTGGGTGAGAGGAGTGCCCAGCCCGGAAAAAGTGGACAGGCTGGCGCGCGGAATCAAGCTGGAGGACGGCATGACGGCTCCCGCGCGGGCAAGACTGCTGAAGACGTCGGCCGCCGGGGATCGGGCGCTGCTGGAGCTGACCATTCACGAAGGGCGCAATCGCCAGGTCCGCCGCATGTGTGAAGCGATCGGCCATCCGGTGCTGACCCTGGAGCGCGTCAAGCTGGGCTTCCTCACGCTGGAAGGACTGGAGCCGGGACAGTACCGGCCGCTGACGACGGCGGAAGTGGAGCGGTTGAAACGGGGCCTGACCCGGGACCGCAAAATCCCGCCGCACCGCCGCTGATCCGGCGCGAGACGTTCAAAATCTGTTCATATCTTGTGCGCTGGCGGAAAATCAAGGAACGCTATAATAAAATAAGGAAGCAAACAGGCCGGCAACAGGCACAGATGGGAGTTTGGACATTCATGGACAAGAGCAATCGCACATACATCAGAGTGGCTGTTTTGGGCGTTTTGCTGGTGGCGCTGGTCTTCGCCGTCTATTCCAGCTTTGTGAAGGACCCCAACGCCGTGAAAGTGGGCAGGGACGCCCCCAATTTCAGCCTGGAACAGCTAAACGGCGCGTCCATCACCCTGTCCGATTTGAGGGGAAAAGGCGTCGTGCTCAACTTCTGGGGGACGTGGTGCGGCCCCTGTAAACAGGAAATGCCCGCCCTGCAGAAGCAGTACGAAGCGTACAAAGACAAGGGACTGGTGGTTGTGGGCGTGAACATCGGGGAATCGCCGATCACCGTGGAACCGTTTGTGAAGCAGTTTGGCGTGACCTTCCCGATCCTGCTGGACCGCGAGTCGCAAATCACCAAGCTGTATCGCATCGGACCGATTCCGACGACGTTTTTCATCGATCCGGACGGAGAAGTGAAGGAAATTTTCGTCGGGCAGTTGAACGAGGACATGATCGCCCAAAAAGTGGCCAAAATCTTGCCGTAAGAGAGGAGCAACATGGATCAGCGAAAATGTGAATGCGGACATGCCAATCCGGTCGGCACGCTGCTCTGCGAATCGTGCGGCAGGCCGCTGGAGCAGGAGCTGACCGCACAGACCGGAGAGGCTGCACAGGTCGGACAGGCCGCCTTTCCCGACATGCGTTACGAAGGGATGGCCCGCCGATCCCAGACCTATACCAATACCTTGATTGACAGGGTGTGGAACACCTTCTCATCCGTCAAGGTCGCCATTGGCATCATCATCGTTATCTTGATCGCCTCCGCCATCGGTACCATCTTTCCGCAGCAGCAGTACATCCCCGTGCCGGTGCCGACGGAGGCGGACGTCGCCCGGTTCTACAGCGAGACCTACGGAACGCTGGGGCAGATCTACTACGCGTTGGGATTCCACAACATGTACTCGTCGTGGTGGTTTGTCACGCTGCTGGTCGCCTTGGGCACGTCCCTGGTCATCTGCAGTCTGGACAGGGTGATCCCGCTCTACAAGGCGCTGAACAAACCGCGCGTCAACCAGCATGTCTCGTTCCTGAAAGGGCAAAAGCTGTACGGCGAAGCGGAGCTTTCCGCCGAGACGCAGCCGGGTGCGGTCGCCGACAAGGCCGCCGAAGCCCTGCGGAAAAAAGGCTACCGCATCTTCCGCGACGGCGACGCGCTGATGGCGGAAAAAGGGCGCTTCAGCCGCTGGGGGCCCTACGTCAACCACATTGGACTGATTATTTTCCTGATTGGCGTCCTGATGCGGAATATCCCCGGCTTTTACCTGGACCAGTTCGTCTGGGTGCGCGAGGGGCAGACGGTGGCGGTGCCGGATACCCCGTATTACGTAAAAAACGTGGCGTACCATACCGAGTACTGGTCGGAAGAAGAGATGCCGCAAAAGCTCGATCTGAACGGGGGCGCGATTCCGAAAAAGTTCCAGACGGACGCGATTCTCTACCTGAACAAAAACGCCGATCTGCCCGGTGCCAAGCCGGAACTGGTCGAGGTGAAGCGGGGACCGATCGTGGTGAACCATCCCATGATCCATGAAGACCTGTCTTTGGTCCAGTCGGGCGTGCAGGAGATGCAGTTGGGCGCCCTCAATTTTGTCCTGATCGACAGGCAGGCCGGTGGCAAACCGGTCGGGCCGATCAAGCTGGATCTCTACGAGCCCAATCCGGAACTGCAAGTGGGCGACGGGATCAAGGTTCGCGTACTGGAGTACTTCCCCGACTTTATCATGGGGCCGGACAACAAACCGGCGACGAAGACCAACCTGCCGAATAATCCGATGTTCGCGCTGGAAGTGATCTCGGAAAAAGACAACGTGCGGGAGAAGATGGTGTACCTGCGCGGCACGATCATCACGCAGAAAGCCGACTCCCGTTACACACTGGAGATCAAGATGCCCGACCTGATCGACATCTCGGGACTGATGGTGCGCATCGACAAGGCCGTACCCGTGATCTACTTCGGCGCGATCATCTTCATGATCGGCGTGGTGATGGGCTTCTTCTGGCAGCACCGCCGGATATGGGTGCAGTTTCATGAGGGACGGCTGCTCCTGGCTGGCCACACCAACAAAAACTGGTACGGGCTGCGCCGGGAGATGCAAACTTTGATTGAACAGACGGAGCTGCCGATCGCGCTGGAAGACAGATCGAAAGCGTAAGCGGCTCCAAGGAGGGTAACTGGACGTGCAGCTCATCCAACTGAGTGATTGGCTACTGGATATCGCCTTTGTGCTGTACGTGCTCTCGTCGATTGTGTTCGTCGTCGCGATGACGGGGAAGAACTGGGCGGGACGCGATCCGAAACAGCACGAACTGAAGTATGGCCGGACCGCCTACTGGCTGGCGGTGATCGGCTTTCTCGCCCAAACCGGCTACGTGGTGACGCGATGGATTGCCGGCGGCCACAGCCCGACCAGCAACATGTTTGAGTTTATCGCGTTTCTGGACTACTGTATTATCCTGGCCTACCTGATCATCTACCGCATCTACAAGCTGACCGTGATCGGCATGTTCGTGCTGCCGCTGGGGGTCATCATGCTGGCGTACTCGTACGTCTTCCCCAAAGAGGTGACGCCGCTGATCCCGGCGCTGCAGAGCTACTGGCTGCACATTCACGTGACCACGGCAGCGCTGGGCGAGGGCATTTTGGCGGTCGGCTTTGCCGCCGGGCTGATGTACCTGGTGCGGACCGTTCCGCAGGACAGGGCGACGAAGAGCACCCGCTGGCTGGAATTTGTCCTGGCCGTGGTGCTGATGCTGGTCGGCTTCATCGGCATGGACTCCACGTTTGCCCGCCTGGATCACAAGACCGTCTTTGAGCTGAACCAGGAGCAGGAGAACAATCAGGGCCAGATGGAGAAAATGAAGGTAGAGTACACCCTGCCGGCCATCGTCGCGCCGAACGGCTCCACGGTTGTCAAAGCGGGACCGATGACGCCGCTGTTCGAGGCGCCCGCCTGGATGGAAGGCAAAGATGCGGCCCGGAAGCTGAATACGATGCTCTGGTCCGTCATCTCCGGTCTGGTCCTGTACGGTATCCTGCGGCTGGTTTTCCGCAAACGGCTGGGGGCGGTCATGCAGCCTTCGCTGAACGGCATCGATCCGGAACTGCTGGACGAAATCAGCTATCGCGCGATCAGCATCGGCTATCCCGTGTTTACGCTGGGAGCGCTGATTTTCGCCATGATCTGGGCGGAAGAGGCATGGGGCCGCTTCTGGGGCTGGGACCCCAAAGAAGTGTGGGCGCTGATCGTCTGGCTGTTTTACAGCGCGTACCTCCACCTGCGCCTGTCGCGCGGCTGGATCGGCGCCAAATCGGCCTGGATGTCCGTCATCGGGTTCGTCATCATCCTGATCACGCTGGTGGTGGTCAACCTGGTGATCGCCGGTCTGCATTCCTACGCAGGGGTGTAGCGCAGGCATACGTCGCAAAAAGCTGGTCTGTCCGCCAGCTTTTTGGACTATCTGATTCACATTCGATTGATAACATGGACCCAAGAGGTGTATGGTATGGAAAAAGCGGCACGCATTCTAGTGGTGGATGACGAGGAACGCATTCGCCGTCTGTTGAAAATGTACCTGGAACGAGAAGCTTTTGTCATTGACGAAGCGGACAACGGGGAACAGGCGTTGGAGATGGCGCTGGCGACCGACTACGACATCATTTTGCTCGACTTGATGCTGCCTGGCATGGACGGTATCGAGGTGTGCCAAAAAATCCGCGAGCACAAAGCGACGCCGATCGTCATGCTGACAGCCAAAGGGGAAGAGACCAACCGCGTTCACGGCTTCGAGGCCGGCGTGGACGATTACGTCGTCAAGCCGTTCAGCCCGCGTGAGGTCGTCTACCGCGTCAAGGCCATCCTGCGCCGTTCTTCGGCTACCGCGTACCTGAAGACGGATACGTTCAACAGCCATTCGGTCCTCGTTTTCCCCGATCTGACGATTGACCATGACGCCCACAAGGTGATCGCCAGCGGGCAGGAAGTGAGCCTGACGCCCAAAGAATACGAGCTGCTGCATTACCTGGCGCTGTCGCCGGACAAGGTCTTCACCCGCGAGGAGCTCCTGAAAGACGTATGGCATTACGAGTTTTTCGGCGATCTGCGCACCGTGGACACGCACATCAAGCGGCTTCGGGAAAAATTGAACCGCGTCTCGCCGGCCGCGGCGCAGATGATCGCCACGGTCTGGGGCGTAGGCTACAAGCTTGAGGTGCCGAAGTAACGTGGACGTCATTTTCAAGAGCGTAGTCGGCAAGCTGTGGATGACCATCATCGCGCTGTTTGCCCTGGTGCTGACGCTGTTCAGTCTGATGCTGGTCCAGTCGTTTGACTCCTTTTACTTTCACCGGCAGACGAAAAACCTGCAGGAATTGGCGGAAGGTCTGTCCGAGAGCCTGGCCGCCTACCCGGACAAGCGGGCGGCGCTCGACATCGCCTCCAGCTTCGGCGTCATTCACCGCACCGGCCTGGTGATGGTCGATCAAACGGGCAAGCTCGTGGGCAAAAGCGAAGGCAGAGGGGAGCCGATGGTCCCGGTGGAGCAGCTTCTCGCGGCTCCGGAGCTGAAGCTGGCCGAGGCCTTGGCCGGCAAACACCCCGCGCCGGGGCGCATCCTCTTCACCGACAATCCCAACGACCGGAACGCGCGGATGCAGATTTTGGCCGTGGCCGTTCCGATCGAGCTATCTCCAGGCATGCGGGGCTCGATCGTCATGTACCAGGCGATTGAAGATTTCGACGATACGGTGCGGGAAGTGCGCAAGCTGATTTTCGTCGTCGGCGTCATCGGGTTCATCTTGACGACGGTCTTCGCCTTTTTCCTGTCGTCGCGCATCACCTTTCCGCTGCGCCAGATGAAAGAGACAGCGCATCGGATCGCGGAAGGGGATTTTCACGCCGAGATCCCGATCCGGACGACGGACGAGATCGGCGAACTGGCCGCTTCGTTCAACACCATGGCCAGTCGGTTGAACCAACTGGTGGACGCCCTTTCCAAGGAAAAGGAGCAGTTGGCCAGCGTCCTGCGCAGCATGGTGGACGGCGTGGTGATGATCGACGAGCAGGGGAAAATCGTCGTCGCCAACCCGCCGGCCGAACACTTTCTGCGCGACTGGAAGTACGAGCACCCGGATGAACCGGTTCCGCTGTTTGCCTTCTATCAGCAGGTGGTGCAGACCGGCCAGGAGGTGACGGAGGATCTGCCCGTCCAGGGCCGAATCTGGTCGCTGGTGATGGTACCGCTGAACGACCGGGAGCAGATTCGCGGGGCCGTGGCCGTGCTGCGCGACATGACCCGGGAGCGAAAGCTGGACAAGATGCGCAACGACTTTGTCGCCAACGTGTCGCACGAACTGCGCACGCCGCTGTCCATGCTGCAGGGGTACAGCGAAGCGATCGTGGACGATATCGCCGCCTCCCCGGAGGAGCACAAGGAATTGGCCCGGATCATTTACGACGAGTCGGTCCGCATGACCAAGCTGGTCAACGAACTCCTGAGCCTGGCCCGGATGGAAGCCGGCCATGTCGAATTGAGTCTGGAGCCAATCGAGCTTCGCCCCTACCTGGAGCGCATTCAACGGAAATTTACCAACCTGGCGAGGGAACGCGAGATTCATCTGCTGCTCGAAATCGACACGGAGCAGACGACGGCGCTCGTCGATCCCGACCGGATGGAGCAGGTGCTGACCAACCTGATCGACAACGCGCTGCGCCACACCCCCAACAAGGGGACGGTGACCCTTCGCGCCCGGGGAGACAAGACGCTCCTGCTGGAGGTGAGCGACACGGGCAGCGGCATTCCGCAGGAAGACCTGCCGTTTGTGTTTGAGCGCTTTTACAAGGCGGACAAGGCGCGGACGCGGGGCAAAGCGGGCGGCACCGGACTGGGATTGGCCATCGCCAAAAACCTGGTGGAAGCCCACGGCGGAACGATCAGCGTGCAGAGCAAACTGGGGGAAGGCACGACCTTTACCATCGCCTTGCCTGACAAAACCAAGCACAAATAGGAGTGGAGAAAATGATCAAGACGATACTGTTTGACGTCGACGGCGTCATGCTGAGTGAAGAGCGCTATTTTGACGCTTCCGCCCTGACTGTCTGGGAAATGCTGCACAGCCCGCGCTATCTCGGCCTGGCGGGAGACACGTTTACGCCCTGTCCGGAAGAAGCGGAGATCCGGCGCGTCCGCCGGCTCGTCTTTGCCGACGACGACGTGCTCACCTTCATCAAGTCGCGCGGCATCAATTCCAACTGGGATATGGTGTACCTGACCTTCGCCTACCAGGTGATCCGGCTGTGCGAAGCCCTGAAACCGGCACTGGGGCAGCAGGCCACCGATTTGCTGGCCGGCCAGTTGAACCGCGCCCAGCTCGCCCGACTGTCGGAGTGGGTCAAGGCGTACGTCCCTGACTTTACCGTTGAATACGCCAAGTTTACCAAGGATTTTGCCCGAGGCTCCGCGCAGAAGGCGGAAATGCTGCTCTATCTGAACCAGATTGCGTTTGAGCGCTGCGGTGTCGTGACAAACGCCTTCTCGCGCAACAGCGACTTGTGGCGGCTGTGCCAGGAGACGTTCCAGGAATGGTACCTGGGTGATGAACGAGTGGCCGCGTCCATCGGTCGCGAAACGCACCAGCCGGGGAAAAAGGGGTTTTTGACCGACGAAATCCCGATCGTCAGCCCGGAGGAACTGCGCAGCCTGTTTCGCACGTTGAAGGAGAAGGGGTATACGCTCGGCATTGGCACGGGACGTCCCACGATCGAGACGCACGTTCCGCTCAGCGAACTGCAGGTGCTGGAATGGTTTGATCCGGAACGGGTGGTGACCGCCAGCCACGTGTTGGAAGCGGAAGAGGAGTTCCCGGCCAGTGCGCCGCTGTCCAAGCCGCATCCGTTTTCCTACCTGAAAGGGCTGCTGGGGCTGTCCACGCCCAATCGCGAGGTGCTTGGCCATCCGCTGCCGATTGCCAACGGCGACGAGGTGTTGATCGTCGGCGATTCGCTGGCGGATCTGCTGGCCGCCCGCGCCATCGGCTGTCGCTTTGCGGCAACGCTGACCGGCTTGTCCGGACAGGAGGCCCGCAGCAAGTTTGAAGAAGAACGGGCCGATTACATTCTCAACGACGTGCGCGAGATTCTCTCCATCCTCAAATAGTAAACCAAAAGGCTTCGCCGCCCCGGCAGGGGGACAGGTGAAGCCTGATCTCTCCAAACAAAAACGGCTCCCGCGGGAGCCGTTTTTGTTTCCTGCCCATGCAGCCTTTTTCCTACAAGACAAAATACCGCAGATAAACGTACACATGCGACAGGATGATGGACATGATCATCAGCGGAAACGCCACTTTCAAAAATCCCAGGAAGCTGATGTGATGCCCTTCTTTCTCGGCCAGTCCGGCGACGATCACGTTGGCGCTGGCGCCAATCAGCGTGCCGTTGCCGCCCAGGCATGCACCCAGCGCCAGGCTCCACCACAGCGGTTCCAGATTGGTGATGCCCAGTGCGCCCATTTCCTTTATCATCGGGATCATCGTGGCGACGAACGGAATGTTGTCTACAAACGCGGACGCGATCGCGCTCAGCCAGAGAATCAGCAGGGAGGTGTGCAGCGCATTGCCGCCGGTCAGGTGTATGGCCTCCTCCGCCAGTTTGGCGATCACGCCGGTGTGAACCAGACCGGAGACGAGGACGAACAGGCCGACAAAGAAAAAGATGGTGGTCCACTCCACCTGGCTGATCGCGTCTTCCAGGTAGTGCTCACCGGTGAGCAGAAGCAGCAGGAACGCCCCGCTCAGGGCGATCGTTGCCGTTTCCAGATGAAGCACGCTGTGCAGCATGAAGCCGATAATCGTCAGCGCCAGCACGGCCAGTGACTTTTTCAGCAGCGTGACATCGGTGATTTCGTCGCGTTCGTTCAGGTTCATGATCTGGGCCTGCAGTTCCGGCGACGCGACGAGCTGCTTGCGGTACAGCAGCACAAAACAGCCAATCGTGGCGACCATGATGATCACGACAATGGGCGCCAGATTGACCAGGAAGGCCATGAAGTCCAGTTCCGGGACAGCGCTTCCAATCATGATGTTGGGAGGATCCCCGATCAGCGTGGCCGTGCCGCCCGCGTTGGACGAGATAATCTCGCTGATCAAATAGGGCATCGGGTTCACCTGGAGCTGCCGGGCGATGCTGAAGGTCACCGGCACGATCAGCAGCACGGTGGTGACGTTGTCCAGGAATGCGGAGGTCACGGCCGTGATGACACTCAGATAGACGAGGATGCGCACGGGGTTGCCCTTGGCCGCCTTGGCGGCGCGGATGGCCATGTACTTGAAGACGCCCGTCTTCGCCGTGACGGCGACGAGAATCATCATCCCGATCAGGAGGCCGAGCGTGTTGAAGTCGATGTGCTCGATCGCCTGCTCCTGGTTGACAATGCCAAACAGGACCATGAGGATTCCACCGGCCATGGCGACAATGGTGCGGTGGAGCTTTTCGCTGATGATAAATGCGTATGTAACCAAAAAAATGCCAATGGCGAGCAGTGCCTGGTTTGCCATAACGATCTCCTCTCATGTTTTGGCTGGTCTTGGTCTTGTACTATTATACCTGTACCCGTTTGATCAGGTAAAGAAACGGCCTGGTGCAAGAGACCAGGCCGTGCAAAGGAGATCCGGCGGCGAGCGGTCGCGCCTACAGTTCGATCTGCGTCACGCTTTTCACTTCCGGCAGTTCGCCCATGGTGTCCAGCAGTTCGGCGGAGACCGGCTTGTCGACGGTGAGCATCATGATCGCGTCGCCGCCCATGTCGCGCCGCCCCACCTGCATGGTGGCGATGTTGACGTCGTTGCTGCCGAGAATCGATCCGACGCGGCCGATGACGCCGGGACGGTCGTTGTGGTGGATGTACAGCAGATACCCTTCCGGCGCCACGTCGATGGCAAAGTCGTCGATCTTGACAATCCGCGCCCCGTAGCCGTTGAGGCGGGTACCGGCGACCGTACGCGTCTGCTGCGTGGTCTTCAGCGTGACCGTCAGCAGGTTGGTAAATCCGCGATTGTGCGCCGATTTTTTCTCCGTGACGGTAATGTCGCGCACTTTGGCCAGGAGCGGAGCGTTGACGTAGTTCACCTCTTCGCCCAGGCGGAAGGAGAGCACGCCTTTCAGCACGGTCCGGGTCAGCGGTGCCGTGTCCACATCGGTCAGTTCGCCGCTGTAGGCGATGGCGATTTCCTGAATCGAGCCGACCGTCACCTGTGCCAGGAAGTGCCCCAGTTTTTCGCCAAGCGTAAAGTACGGCTGCAGGCGTTCCATGACATGAGCCGGGATGGACGGGAGGTTGACCGCGTTTTTGAACGGTTCGCCGCGCAGCACCTTGAGAATTTCGCCCGATACGTCGACCGCCACGTTCTCCTGCGCTTCCACGGTGGAGGCGCCCAGGTGGGGAGTGACGACGACCTGCGGCAGGCCGATCAGCGGGTTGTCCACCGGCGGTTCCACTTCAAACACGTCCAGGGCCGCTCCCGCCACCTTGCCGGTCAGGATGGCTTCGTACAAAGCCTTTTCGTCAATAATGCCGCCGCGGGCGCAGTTGATGATGCGAACGCCGTCCTTCATTTTGGCAAACTCGCGGGAGCTGATGATATGGCGCGTTTCCTTCGTCAGCGGGGTATGGACGGTGATGAAATCGGCCTGCCGGCAGATGTCGTCCACGGTGGCGTGGGTGACGCCCAGTTTTTGCGCGCGTTCTTCCGTCAGGAACGGGTCGTAGGCCAGCACGGTCATGCCGAACGCCTTGGCCCGCTTGGCCACCTCCGTTCCGATCCGGCCCAGGCCGATGATGCCCAGCACCTTGTTGTTCAGCTCAACACCCTGAAAGCTTTTTCGGTCCCAGGTTCCCTCCGTCAGTTTTTTGTGCGCCTGCGGGATGTTTCGGGCGACGGCCATCAGCATGGCGAAGGAGTGCTCCGCCGTGGAGACCGTGTTGCCGTCGGGAGCGTTGATGACGACCACCCCGGCTTCGGTGGCGGCGTTGATGTCGATGTTGTCCACGCCCACGCCGGCGCGTCCCACCACTTTCAGTTTCTTGCCGGCGGCCAGCACCTCGGCGGTCACCTGCGTCTGGCTGCGGACGAGCAGGGCGTCGTAGTCCCCGATCACGGAAAGCAGATCAGTGGGAGAGAGGTTGGGTTGCCGCACCACTTCCACGTCGGGGGCGTCGAGCAGTTGTTGAATGCCGTGTTCGCTCAGCGGGTCGGTAATCAGGATTTTATACATGAGCAAGAAGCACCTCCTGTGCAGCTTTGACACCTGCCCCCAGTTCCACGGGAGCACCAATTTGACGAAGCGACAGTTCGATGGCGGCGATCACCTGCAGCACGTCGAGCGGTTCGCAGTAGCCCATGTGGCCGATGCGGAAAATCTTGCCCTTGAGGTGCTGCTGGCCGCCGGCGATCACGATGTTGTGGCGGGTGCGGAGCACTTTTCTCAGCTCCTCCGCGTCGAACGCCCCTTGGGGATCGCACGAGGTGACGGTCGGAGAAGCGTACGCGTCCTCGGCCATCAGCGGCACGTTCAGCGCCCGCATCGCGGCGCGGGTCATGTCGCGCATCACTTCATGCCGCTTGATGATGGCGGGCAGTCCCTCTTCTTCCAGCATGGAGCAGACTTCGTCCAGGCCGAACACCAGCGAGACGGCCGGCGTGTACGGCGTCGTGTTCTCGGCCAGGCTTTTGCGGTAGGCCTTCAAGTCGAGGTAAAAGGCCAGCGGCTTTTTCTGGTCAATCACCTGCCAGGCCCGCTCGCTCGCGGCCAGGAACGCCAATCCGGTCGGCAGCATGAACGCCTTTTGCGAACCGGTCACGACGATGTCCACGCCCCAGGCGTCCATTTCGCAGGTGACCGCGCCCAGGCAGCTTACCGCATCCACGATGAACAGCGCGTCCGAATGCTGGCGCACCACCTGTGCCAGTTCGCGGATCGGGTTGAGCACGCCGGTGGACGTTTCGCAGTAGGTGGCGAAGACGGCTTTTACATGCGGCTTGTCAGCCAGAAACGCCTGCAGCAGATCCGGAGTGACCGCCTTCCCCCAGGGAACTTCCAGGCGGTGGGCAACCACGCCGAACCGCTCGCAGATTTTGGCGAACCGTTCGCCAAACGCGCCGCTCACCAGAATCGCCGCTTCTTCGCCCGGCTGCAGCGTGTTGACCACGCTCATCTCCAATGCGCTGGTACCGCTGCCGGCCAGGATGAACACGTCCTGGCTCGTGCCGAAGTACGGCTTCAGCCGCTCGGCGGTGCGGGCGAACAGCGCGGAAAACTGTCCGCTGCGATGGCCGATCATCGGCTGGTTCATCGCCTGCTGGACGCGAGGGGGGATGGGGGTAGGGCCGGGTATGCGCAGGATCATTTTGTCGGCAAACATGTGTTTCTCTCCTCCTTGACAAGTACATATGCAAAAAACCTCCCGTTCCCACACTGCTCCTGTTCGCGGAACAGTGAGGGACGAGAGGCTTGCTTCGCGGTGCCACCCTCATTCGTTCTTCTTTTCGCAAAGAAGAACCTTGCCAGGTACGGGACCTGAGAGATAACGGATCAACCGTTCGCGCCTACTGGATGCCCGGGACATCGGTTCAGCGCAACAACTCGGAAGTGCTCATCCTTGGAGGGAACCACCGATTCGCAGCGACCATCGGCTCTCTGAGGGTTTCCCGTCCAAGGCATCTCTTCGTCATCGTTGTTGAAGTATTCAAGCAGTTTCAGATTTGTTATTTACAATATCACGAGGGCATGCGGCCGTCAAGTACAAAGAACACAAAAAAGGAACATTACTGGTAAAAACGAATTTATCGTTCGTGAAATAATAGCGTTTTCACTGGGGGAAAGCTTACTTCTAGAGTAAAAACCGAACGTTCTTATATTGGTTTCATAAAAAATGGGAATTTGGGAGCTGGATCGTTCGGATTTTTCCGCATGTTCCTGGTGGAACCGAACGTATGCAAAAGCCCTGCGTCTCCGCAAGAGACACAGGGCTCATCGTGGATCGGCCCAACGCGATCAGTTGTTGGCGGCGTAGCGGGCCAGGCACTCGTCGATCAGGGCTGCCGCCTTTTCGGGACCTTCCCAGCCCTCGATCTTGGTGGTTTTGTTCTCCAGGTCTTTGTAGCGCTCGAAGAAATGGGAGATTTCCTTCAGCACATGGGGCGGCACGTCGTCCAGGGATTTCACGTGGTCGAAGCGCGGATCGTCCACCGGAACGGCCAGCAGTTTTTCGTCCTGCCCCTTGTCGTCGGACATGATCAGCACGCCGATCACGCGGGACTTGATCACGCAGCCCGGGAAGGTCGGGAACGTGGTGAGCACGAGGATATCCAGCGGATCGCCGTCCAGCGCCAGCGTTTTGTCCAGGTACCCGTATTCGGTCGGATAGTGCATCGGAGAGTAGAGGACGCGGTCCAGGCGGAAGACGCCGGCTTCCTTGTCATACTCGTATTTGTTTTGGCTGCCCGCGGGAATTTCGATAAACGCGTCAACGACTTTGTTTTCGAAAGACATCAATGCTCCTCCTCATAAAAAGATAAATATGTACGGACTGCCCACATTATAGCAGGAACCGGCAGCAAAAGAAAGAAATGAAAAAACCCCCCATGTCTCGAGAGGCATGAGCGGTTTTTTTGTTTGTGGGAAATTACTCTTCCACTTTAATGGAATCGGTCGGGCATCCTTCTGCGGCGTCGCGTACGTCGTCCTGCAGGATGTCCGGGATTTCGGCGGTGTTTGTGTTGTCATCCAGCTTGTTGAAAGCCAGGCCCTCGTCGTCGTAATCGAAGACGTCCGGAGCAGTTGCGCCACAAGCACCGCAAGCAATACAGGTTTCTTTGTCTACCCATGTGGTCATCGTGGTTTCACCTCCCATACCAGATGGTACGTCCACTGTCATAACTCATTTTATTCGTTGTATGAAAAGATTTCAAGAATGAATCGCATCTAAAAATAGACGCCTATCGAAATATGGGAAGTTCCGGCGTCTTCACAGCCGGGTACAGTTTGATCTGAAGCTGCTTGAAATCGCCGTCGTGCACCGCGCCGGTGGCGGTCAACAGCCGGATGGCCGCATCCACGTCACGAATTCCGAGGCTCTGCCACTCATTCGACGACACCAGCATGTCCAGCCGGGCCGTCAGATCTTCCGGGTTGTACGCCGTCCATTTTTGATGATGGGTCAGCGCGGCTGCGGCCAGGTACGTACGGTAGTGGAACGGGTACTGCTTCCACTGGGCGATGCTGACCGTCATCGGCGGCGCTTTCGGCATCGGCTGTTTGGTGACATACGACGACTCCCACGCGGCCAGCGCCTGGTAGACCAGCTCCTGTCCCTTCAGCCAACTGTTTTGGGACAAGGTGAGGCGGGAAGCGATCTCGTCGGGCCCGAGGGCATTACTATTCTGATCGGAAAGCAACTGCTCCATACTATCCAAATAAGCCCGGACGCCGTCCCGGAAGATGCTCTGGGACTGGATCAACAGGGGGGCGGTAGCGAGCGGCACCGGTTTCTCCAACTGCTTGATCGTCTCTTTGGCCGTCTCCGCCAACTGGTTCAGCGAATCGGTCCGCTGCTGTTTGTCCATGCGGCTCCAGTCCGCCATCTTGTCAAAGTGGGCCTGCTTCAGTTCCAGCAGCGGCGCGTATACGGCGTAATGAAAACGGATAAAGTCCTGCTCGCTGTACAGCTTTTGTTCCCGCAGCATCTTCTCCTGCTCCTGCGCCTGTTTCTGCGCCTCCGCAGCCGCGGCCTGCTGTTCCTCAATCGCTGCTTTCATGTACCGGGCGCCGAAAAAAAATCCGCCAACAAAGCAGGCAAGTGTTATGATGATCATGTACGCAACCAGAAATTCAGACTTGGTCAATCGCTTGTTCATACAATCCTCCAGTATCCTTTGTACGATAGTAAGTGTGTGTTTGGGGAGTGAAAAAACGAGTACCCATGAGCAGTCCAACCATAACCGAACTGGAGCATGATTTCATGCAGTCTGTCACGCTCAACGGATTGCGTCCGCTGGCGGGAGAACGGACCATCCAAGCGCTGTACTACATCCTGCGCGGCCGCAAGACCAACCAGACGCTGCAGGATGTGCATTTGTTCGCCCTTTATCCGTATTATCGGATGATTCCCCGCCTTTTGAAAGAGGATTGGGATAAAATTGTTGCAGCTCTGCTTCAGCAGGGCTTGATCCGCCTGCTGCCCGCTCCGGGGGAAGGACGCAAGCCGTCCTTTGGCATGACGGAAGCGGGGGAGACGTACGCCGCAGCCGGACGGGAGAAGTACCGGTTGGGATTCTGGTTCCAGCCGTTTGCCGGGACCGAGGCGGCTGAACCGCTGGACCTGTTTTGGCGCCGTCTGCACCTGCTCGTCCAGACCGTCTCCCACCTGCTGGCAAACGACCTGTCCTTTCAGCCCGTCGTACAGGACAAGCAGGTGCAGCAGTGGGTGAAGCAGCGTCTGGCAAGACCGGAGCAGCGGGAACGCTGGCAGGAACATCTGGCCGACGAGCTGTACCGCCTGCTGGAGCCGCTTCCCGCCTCTGTCCAGGAAGTGGTCATCGCCCGCTTTTCCGGTGCAGCCCAGTCCGGGCAAACCTTGACCCAACTGGCGCTGCACAGGCGGGAAGCCCCTTCGTACATACAGCTTCAGTTTCGTTACGGGCTGGCGCGGGCCATGGAAGCGCTGCGAAGTGATAGCGGACGGTTTCCGCTGCTGGCCGAGCTTGCCGGTCCGTCCGGCGGAAGGGAACGGCGGCTGAGCGAAAGCGCCGAGCAGACGTACGCGCTCCTGAGACAAGGATTCTCGGTCGAGGAGATTGCCCGCAGGCGAAGGATCAAACCCAGTACGGTGGAGGATCACCTGGCGGAAATCGCCCTGCGCTGCCCCGAGTGGGACTGCTCGCGTTTTCTGCCGCCCGCGTTGGCAGAGAGGATCGTCCAGGCCTGTGAACAGTTGGGCACGAGCCGGCTGCGCGTCGTGAAGGACCATCTGGGGCCCGACGTCTCCTATCTGCAAATCCGCCTGGCGCTGGCGCGGCGGAAAGGAGGGAAAACGACGTGGCAAACGGGGATCTGCTGACCGAAGCGCTGCGCCGCCACTTTGGCTACGACGCGTTTCGGCCTGGCCAGCGGGAGATTATTTCCCGCCTGCTGCAGGGAAAAAACGTCCTCGGCCTCTTGGCGACGGGCGGTGGAAAGTCGCTGACCTACCAACTGCCCGCGCTCCTCTTGCCGGGAGTGGTCGTCGTGGTCTCTCCGCTGATTTCCTTGATGGTGGACCAGGTTCAGCAGCTTCGCGCCAGCCGGAAAATTCCCGCCGCCTACCTGAACAGCACCCTGGATCCGGCAGATGCCCGGCAAATCATGCGGGACATCGGCAGCGGCGCCTGCAAACTGCTCTACGTGTCTCCGGAAAAGCTGCAGCAGTCGGCCGTGCAGGAGACGCTGCGCCGCGTAGGTGTCTCGCTGGTCGCCATCGACGAAGCCCACTGCATCTCCCAGTGGGGGCATGATTTCCGCACCGACTATCTGCGACTGCCTGACGTGATTGAGAAGCTCGGCCGTCCGCCGGTACTGGCCGTAACCGCCACCGCCACAACAGCGGTGCGGGAGGAGATATGCCGCCTCCTGAAGATTGAACCGGAGGACGTCGTGGCGCTTCCGCTCAACCGGGCCAATATTGCGATCGACGTGATCGCCGCCGACAGCGAAGCCGAGCGCCGGGCGAAGGTGATGGCCGCGATGGACAGCCTGCGCGGGCCGGGCATCGTCTACTGCAGCACGCGGCAGGCTGTGGAGGCGCTCGCCGCCGCTTACCAGTTGGACGGAAAAAAACGGGTGCACGCGTATCACGGCGGCATGAACAGCATGGAACGGATGCTGGTTCAGACGCAGTTTTTGCGCGGCGAACTGGATGTGATCGTGGCGACCAACGCGTTTGGCATGGGAATCGACAAGGCCGATATCCGCTACGTGATCCACTACCACTTTCCCGCCAGCCTGGAAGCCTACGCCCAGGAAATCGGACGGGTCGGCAGGGACGGGGCCCCCGGTTATGCTGCGCTGTATTATGTGGCGGAGGATCTGCACATCCACGCGCACATGCTGGAAAACGAGTACCCGACCGAAGAAGAGGTGGCCCGCTTTCTTCGCCTGCTGAACGGGGACGGTTCGCTGCCTGTAGAGATGCTCGCCGCAGCGGAGATCGGCGAGGACATGGCCCGCCTGCTGTTCTTTTACGCGGAACAGAGCGGCCTCTTGAAGGAAGTGGCCGTCACGCGCGAACAGTACCGCTACGTCCTGGCCGATGCGCCGCCGGACGGCGAAGCGCTCCAGGTGCAGCGGATTTGGCAGGCCACGGAACGGACCAGGCGGCAAAAGCGGCAGAAGCTGTCGGACATGCTGCGCTGGCTGGAGGGAAGCGGCTGTTTGCGCCGCGAGCTGAACCGGTACTTTGGCGAGGAGGATCAATCCTATTCCCTGGCATGCTGCTCCCGCTGCGGCCTGGAACGGTCCCCCTATCTGGAGGATACACCCGCGGCTCCTCCGTCCCAGAGGGACACGATCTGGAATTTGCGGGAGGCGTTGGCACGGCTGCTGCCGAATCGTAAGGGAGGGAAGGGGCCGTGAAGCGTCGATGGGAAGAACTCGATCCGGCCGCTCTGAGGCTCAACCTGTGGCTGACCCAGTTCATCGTGCTGGCGGTGGCCGCAATCGGCAGCGGATTGGTGCACGGATGGGAAGGGACCCTGTCGCTGTTTGCGCTGCCGTCCCTGCCGGATCTGACGCGTGCAGGAGCCGTCGCGCTCGCCGTCGTCCTGGCCAGCATCCTGATGGACCGTTATCTGCCGCGCCGCTGGCAGGATGACGGCGACATCAACGAGCGGATTTTCCTCGGCCTTCCCTTTGGGACCACCGCCTTGCTGTGCGCGGCGATCGGGATCGGGGAAGAATGGCTGTTTCGCGGCGTGCTGCTTCCGCTCATCGGCAATGGATGGACAAGTCTGGTGTTTACCCTGGTCCACGTCCGGTACCTGCAGAAGCCGCTGCTTGCCGTCAGCGTCTTTTGCACAAGCTGGCTCCTGGGCTGGCTGTTTGAAACCGGCGGGCAGCTCGTCACGCCGATGCTGGCCCACATGGTGATTGATTTGCTGCTGGCTCTCTACATTCAATACGGATTCGCAAGCGAGAGGAGGAATCAGGAGTGACAAAGGGGAGAAGCAAACGGAAGCCGGAGACGGTCCGGGTGCGGGCGGAAGTGTCAGTGCACGAACTGCCGCCGCGGCGGTTGCGCCACAAACGGGCGCGGCTGTCGTACAAAACCGTTCTTGGCTCCGGCCTGGCCGTTTTCGGCACGCTGTTTCTCACGCTGGTCGTCGTGGAACTGTACCAGGCCCACCAAACACAGTCGGTGACGGCCCACCTCGGCAAGAACGAGACAGCGCAGGAAGAGCGAGCCGCAGACGGGCATGCGTCTGATTTCGCCCATGCGGACGGTTCGGCGGCTCCGCCTACTCTACCAGCCGGCTCCACCACTGTCGGCGGCGGCGAGGGACAACGGGCAGCGGCCACCACGAAAATCGCGAGCAGCGGTTCGCTGCCTGATGGATCGTCGAGCACGGGAGCGAAGGCAGTCGCGGGCGCGGCGGCAGAGAAGCCGACCGCAGGGGCAGCGCCGCGTCCGAACGTGCCGGCGGAGAAGCCGACCGCAGGGGCAGCACCGCGTCCGAACGTGCCGGCGGAGAAGCTGGCCGCAGGGGCAGCGCCGCGTCCGAACGTGCCGGCGGAGAAACCGAGCGCAGGGGCTGCGCCGCGTCCGAACGTGCCGGCGGAGAAGCCGGCCGCAGGAAACACAAACGGCGCCACCACCCCCGCCTCCTCTCAGCCGGTGTCGTCTTCCGGCGCGGTCCCAGCCGCCAAGCCGGTGCCCAAGGTAAAGCGCCACGTCGTGCAAAAGGGGGACACGCTGTACAAGCTGTCCCGCCTCTACTACGGAAACAACGGAGGGGTCACCCGGATCGCGGGGTACAACGGGCTCAGCCCGGAGGCCCAGTTGAAAGCGGGAGACGTATTGACCATTCCCCTGTCGCCGTGATGAGCCGGCAGTCAAACGGACATCCTAAAGGAAAACCGACAGGCGGCAGGGGGCGATGGCATGGTCTTTGACTCGATTATCATTGGCGGAGGAATTGCCGGCTTGCAGACGGCGATTCAGCTTTCCCGATGCCTGCGAAAAGTCGCCGTGGTGGACGCCAACGGAGGCAGGTCAACTGCGGCCAAGGCGTACCGAAACATCCTCGGGTTTCCCGACGGCGTCAGCGGAAAAGCGCTGCGCGATGCCGGACGAACACATGCTGTCCGTCTGGGTGTTCAACTGTTTTCCGACGAAGTGTCGGAGCTCTCCGAACGCGACGGACTCTTTTCCGCCCGGCTCCGTGTTGCCGGTTCCCATCTCCAGGGGCGTACGGTGGCGCTGGCAGCCGGGATCAGCGACCCGTTCCCGGACATTCCGGGAATCGGCGCGTGCCTCGGAAAATCGGTCTTCATCTGCCCTGACTGCGACGGGTACGAGACGGTCGGCCAGGCGACGGCGGTCATCGGAGCCGCTCCTCAAGCGGCGGACATGGCCGTCCAGCTCCGTTACTACACCGACCGCCTGACGGTGATAAACCACGCCGGATCGCCGATCGGGCCGCGGGAGGGCGAGACATTCCAATCGCTGTCGCTCGACGTGCTCAACGAACGGGTGGAGCGGTTTGAACACCAAAACGGAATGCTTACCGGCCTGGTCTTGTCCGGCGGCGACACGATGTCCGTCTGCCGGGCCTTTCTCGCTTTTCCCGGCGCGCGCGTCAATACCGACCTGCTGCGTCCGTTTTCGGTCCGCTTCAACGAAAAGGGGCACGTCCTGGTCGATCCCCGAACCAAGGAAACCGACCACCGGAACATCTGGGCCGTGGGCGACGTTATTCCCCATTCCCAGCAGGTGGCGATCGCGATGGGAGATGGGGCGCAGGCCGCGATCTGGATCCACAAGCGCCTGCAGGAAACCGGCGAATAGCTGCTCACGGGACGGATCGCCTTTTTTCTTTTGTGATCAGGCACAAGCGAACGCGGTCGTCCGTATGCTTTGATAGAATCAGGGCAGTGCGGAGGGACAAAAGCGAGATGACCGCCTACATAAGAGATTTGCTGCTGGGCCTGCTGGCATGGTGGTGCGGAAACGGCGCGTTCAGGCTGTTTCCCTCCACGCCGCTCCACCTCGATCGGCAGGGGGACTGGATTGCCTTCTTGCTGTTCAAACCGGTCGAATGGGTATTGGCGGCGATGTTGTTTGTGCTGGGGTCGATCGTGTTGGGCGGACTGATCCGCACCCATGCGGCCGAAGCCATCCGGCGAGGGTTTTCCGGCGGGGGCTGCTTGAACGCCGTGTTGTGCGTTTACGCTGGTTTCCTCGCGTACATTCAGTACGTCAAAATGCCGATGCCGACGGCCGTTTTCGGCGGAGCCGCGCTCTTGTGCCTGCTGGTTCGCATGCTGCGCAGGCGGGCGCTGCAGACGGAAATCATCGAGTTGACGAAAAGCACGCAGCAGCCCTCCCTGCCGGAGGCTTTCCCGGGAAAGCGCAGAATCTGACAGACCTTTACACAATCGGCTGTTCCGGCGCGTCCGGTCGACAGGATTTCCAAGCGCTCCTCCTTCAGCACACGCGGATGGACCCGAGCGCTATATTCTTGCTCGCAAATATGTTATGATAGAGCCAGTCCCGCTTTTTCGCGACGATGTGAAAAATGGTGGATGGCCGTGGGGTATTCGTCGGAAAATGCGGAGAACTCTTACAGGCTCTGGTTCATACTTTGTAGTACGACTGGATGGCGAGGAGGGACAGTCATGCGTGTTGAACGCCTTGGTCAAGACAAGATACGGATCTTCCTAACGTTTGACGATCTGTCGGAGCGAGGAATTGAAAAAGAAGACATGTGGCGTGACATTCCGAAGGTACATGAACTGTTCAACGACATGATGGAACAGGCCTACCACGAGCTGGGCTTTGAAGTGTCCGGGCCTGTCGCCGTTGAAGTGTTTGCCTTGCCAGCACAGGGAATGGTCGTAATCGTAACGCGCGGCAAAACAGGCTCAAAGGTGGAAAAGGAAGAGGAAGAGTACGAGGATGATGACGTATATGAACTGGAGGTCACTCTGGAAGAGAGTGAACTCGTGATCTATTCCTTCCGCGACTTTGAGCATCTGGTTGAAGCAGCTCATCGCATAAACGCGATGCTGACCAACGGAGGAGCCGCTTATTTTTACCAGGGCAAATACTACCTTGTTCTGGAGGAGCTCGATTTGGATCAGGAGCGGTACCAGAAGCTGATTGCGATCCTCTCTGAATACGGAGAAGCGACGCCGACTACCGTTTACGTCCTGGAGGAATACGGCAAGGTTGTCGTTGCTGACGACGCTGTCAAGGAGATTTGCAGACATTTTCGGTAACATGTCTTGCAGACAATTCCTGTACAATAAAACAGCACCTAGCTGCTGCTAGGTGCTTTTGCTGTGTTTACAGCCCGGCGAACAGGTCGCTCTCCTTACCCGCGCTGTCGGGCGCGTACCCCTTGAGGTTGTGCCAGACGAGAATGAAGTGATTCACGGTGCGGACGTTCTCGAGGCGGCCGGCCAGCACGCCCGGGAAGACACGCTCCACGGACATGTGCTGGGTCCGGTGAGCCGCAAGCGCCCGGGCCACCTGCGGGGCGTACTCCGGCGCGCTGATTTCCGTCGTGATCGCTTCGTACGGATCCATGTAGGGAGGCGCGAACATACCGACGTGTTCGCCCGACGCGTGCGTCACATGGTACAGCTTGCGCACCGAAGAGCCGGGGGGAAGCTGCTTGACGGCCCGCGTCGTCGCTTCGGAAATGGCCTGGTGGTCCGGATGGCCGGAGATGCCGTGCGGCGCGAACGTCACCACGACCTGCGGCTGATAGGTGGCGATGGCGGCCTGGATGCGGCCGATCAGTTCGTCTGTCGGCACGGAGGAAAGCCGCTTGTCGGCGTAGTCCAGGAAAAGCAGGTTGTCGATGCCCAGGATCGCCGACGCCTCACGCAGTTCCCGCTCCCGGTAGAGCGGCAGTTCGGCAGGTGTGCACAGCGGCGGATCTCCCGCCTTGCCTGCCTCTCCGCGGGTGGCGCACACCAGGGAAATGGTTGTGTCCGGCTGCTGCGCGTACCTGCAAATCGTCACTCCGGACGTGAACGTCTCATCATCCGGATGGGCAAACACAAACAGGACATGTTTTTGTTCCATAACAACCCCTCCGTCTGTCAGCGTGCTGCTCTGCAGTCTATTATCGCACACCCCCGACGATTTGACATGCGCGCGGGTGTACGGCAGGGTAATATCCTTTCGTTTCGGGCACGCTAACCGTACTGCTCCGCATATGATGCGCCTCTTGGCGGGGAACGATGCGGGCCTCGCCGCGACAGGAGAAACGCCTGTAACGCCTTTTCGGAGACAAATGGGAATTTTCATCTTCTCATCCCTGATACAAGCGTGTATACTAAACGATGGGTTTACCGACAACTATTTTGAGGTGAATATGTAATGGGTAATCAAGAAATGGTAACCGAAAACACCCAAGGGAAAGAACAAAAGCAGGAGAGCATGAACTTGCTGCAATCTACCCAGACGGTGATCAAGGAAGCACTGGAGAAACTAGGTTACCAGGAATCGATGTATGAACTCCTGAAGGAGCCGCTGCGCGTCCTGACCGTACGCATCCCGGTCCGCATGGATAACGGGGAGGTAAAGGTGTTCACAGGCTATCGTGCCCAGCACAACGACGCAGTTGGACCGACCAAGGGGGGCATCCGTTTCCACCCGGACGTTACAGAGGATGAAGTTAAAGCGCTTTCTATTTGGATGAGTTTGAAAGCCGGCATCGTCGACCTGCCGTACGGCGGCGGGAAAGGCGGAATCATCTGCGATCCTCGTGAAATGTCTTTCCGCGAGCTGGAGCGCCTCAGCCGCGGTTACGTTCGTGCGGTCAGCCAAATCGTGGGACCGACGAAAGATATTCCGGCACCAGACGTCTTCACCAACTCTCAAATCATGGCCTGGATGATGGACGAGTACAGCCGCATCCGCGAGTTCGACTCGCCTGGGTTCATCACGGGCAAGCCGATCGCGCTGGGCGGTTCGCACGGACGCGAAACGGCGACGGCCAAAGGTGTAACCATCTGCATCCGCGAAGCGGCCAAACGCCGCGGCATCGACTTGAAAGGGGCGCGCGTGGTCGTGCAGGGCTTCGGCAACGCCGGCAGCTACCTGTCCAAGTTCATGCATGATGCGGGTGCGAAAGTAGTCGGCATCTCCGACGCGTACGGTGCCCTGTACGATCCGAACGGATTGGACATCGATTACCTGCTGGACCGCCGCGATTCGTTCGGTACGGTTACCAAGTTGTTTACCAATACGATTACCAATAAAGAACTGCTTGAGCTGGATTGCGACATTCTCGTTCCGGCTGCGATCGAAAACCAGATCACTGCCGCCAACGCTCACAACATCAAAGCGAAAATCGTGGTGGAGGCAGCCAACGGCCCGACCACGCTTGAAGCGACCAAAATCCTCACCGAACGCGGCATCCTGCTGGTACCCGACGTACTGGCAAGCGCCGGCGGTGTAACCGTCTCCTACTTCGAGTGGGTACAAAACAACCAGGGCTACTACTGGTCCGAAGAAGAAGTGCAGGAGAAACTGGAAAAAGTGATGGTAAAAGCGTTCGAGAACGTGTACTCGCTGGCCCAAACGCGCCGCGTCGACATGCGTCTGGCCGCCTACATGGTGGGCGTGCGCAAGATGGCCGAAGCGTCCCGCTTCCGCGGCTGGGTGTAAGGCAATCCGTTCAAACGCATTCGACATGAACAAAACCTCCTTGGTCAGACCAAGGAGGTTTTTTCTTGCAGTGCCGTTCCGAACGGTGACCGCCTTCGGAAGTTGCTGTTTACTGCTCGAACAAGCGCTGCAGTTCGCCGAAATCGCGCGTCTGCTGCAGCACCACCATCAGCTTGATGCGGGCTTTCTGGCCGTTCAGGCCGTTGGAAAAGACGATGCCCAGCTCTTTCAGTTGGCGGCCGCCTCCCGCGTAGTCGTACACGTCCTGCACCTGGCCGTTGTAACAGCGGGACACCAGGACGATCGGCACGCCTTTGTCCAGGAGTTGGCGCAGCACCGGCACGACGGCCGGGGGCAGGTTGCCCAGGCCGAACGCCTCCACCACCAGGCCGTCCACCGGCTGCTCCAAGAGGAAGCCCAGCCAGTTCGGGTCCATCCCTGCGACCGCTTTGATCAGCGGCACGTTGGCATCGGCATGCTCGATCGCATAGTGCTCGCGAACCAGGGGAGCATGGTGGTAGTTGACGCTTTTTTTGGAGATGGTGCCGATCGGGCCGTACGCCGGCGACTGGAACGTAGCCACGTTGCTGGTATGCGTTTTGGTCACGTGGCGGGCGGCGTGGATTTCGTCGTTAAACACGACCAGAACCCCCTTGTCGCGGCTTTGCGGATCGGCCGCCACGCGCACGGAGGAAATCAGGTTGACCGGGCCGTCTGCGCCCAGCTCGTTGCTGCTTCGCATGGCGCCGGTCACCACGACGGGTACCGTCACCGGCAGGGTGATGTCGAGGAAGTAGGCCGTTTCTTCCAAGGTGTCGGTCCCGTGCGTCACGACCACGCCGTCGTAGCCGTGTTGGTTCAGTTCCTGTTCGATAAAGAGACGCAGTTGGTTCATCACGGCGGGCGTGATGTGGGGACTTGGCAAATTCAAAAAGTTGACCATCGTCACGTCCGCATACCGCTGCAAAAAGGGCAGAATTCTCTCCACGGCCTGATCGTCCAGCGGCTTGACGCGCTCGGACGCGTCGACGGACATGGCGATGGTGCCGCCTGTATTGATCACAAGAATCTTTTTCATGTGCCGTCTCTCCTGTAGCGGGTTTTCAATCAAGCAGTATTCATGGTACGATGAGTGTTAGTATTGTGTAAAGGAGCAATACGCAGATGATTGCTGTCATCGGAGCGGCCATTGCCCCCGGTATTGCCATTTTAAGCTATTTTTACCTGCGCGACAATCTTCAGCCGGAGCCCGTTTCGATGGTCATCCGGACATTTATTTTTGGCGTTCTGCTCGTGTTCCCGGTGATGGTGCTGCAGTACATCATGCAGACGGAGTGGAACTGGCGGAGCGAATTCGTCGCCGGCGTGGTGCAGTCCGCGGTGGTGGAAGAGTTTTTCAAATGGATGGTCGTCTATTTTACCGCATACAAGCATGTGGAGTTTGACGAGCCGTACGACGGCATCGTGTACGCGGTGGCGGTCTCGCTGGGCTTCGCCACGCTGGAAAACCTGTTCTACCTCGTCATCAACGGGGTGGACATCGCGCTGTGGCGCGCGCTTTTGCCCGTGTCGAGCCATGCGCTCTTTGCCGTCTGGATGGGGTACTATCTCGGCCGGGCGAAATTTTCCGGCCAGGCGCGAAAAGAGGTCAGGTACCTGTGGATCTCGGTGGGGCTGCCGATCGGGCTTCACGCGGTCTACAACGCCATTTTTCTCGCCACCCAGCACTGGCTGTTGCTCATCGTTCCGTTCATGGGGGTCCTGTGGTGGCAGGGCCTGAAAAAAGTGCAGCGCGCCCACGATTTCGGTTCTAAAACGCTCACCTCCCGTCCACACTAGGACGTGAGGAGGAGAGTCATCGTGCCAAAAAGCCAACGAGCAAAAGTGACGATACGCTGCAACGTATGCGGAGAAACCTTCACCCTTCGCGGCCGCAGAGACCCCAGCGGCGGAGTGGACACCGGCTTCAAGCAGTGCCTGTGCGACAACGACAAGCATTTCAGCATTCAGGAAGAACCCTGAACCCGGCGCCCCTTTGCCTCGGCGCCGGGCGGGGGCGAACATATGGAACGGCGGCGGGGTGAAGCCCTGCCGCAAGCAACGGGGACCGGCAAACGCCGGTTCTTTTTTACTGTCTCTACACGCTTCAACTTTCCGCATGGAAATGCATAATCCACCCTCGCTCCACTAACACTATGCAAAGATTTCATTACGTGCCAAGGGGGATGCAAACCGTGCGAACGAAGCTGATTGCGACAGGGCCTGCGCTGGCGGCAGGGGCCGGTTTTCTCCGAAAGGCCGGCGGGACTGAAGCGGAAAGCGCCCCGTTAGCGAAGGGGGAAGCGGGCCGCAGGTCAAACGGATTGACAGGCACAGCTTTTGCCGCCAGCAGAGCGGCTGGAATTGGTGAAGGGAGGATTGGATGAAAAATGGTATACGGAACAGTGGCGCGCGTCCTCTTTCCCGTCGCCCTGGTTGCGCTCGTCGGCGCCGGGGTGTGGGGCTATCAGGAGCACAACGAGAAGAACTCGATTTTGATCAAGGCGGAAAACCAGTATCAGCGTGCCTTTCACGAGCTGAACTACCACATCGACAACCTGCATGACGAACTGGGCAAATCGCTGGTGATCAACACCCGCAGGCAGATGACCCCCTGCCTCACCAACGTCTGGCGGCTGGCCAACGCCGCCCAGTCCGACGTCGGCCAACTGCCGCTGACCTTGATGCCGTTCAACAACACGGAAGCGTTTTTGTCCCGCGTCGCCGACTTTTCGTACAGGGTGGCGGTGCGAGATCTGGAAAAGGAGCCGCTGACAAAGAAGGAGTACCAGACGCTGAAAGACCTGCACAAACACTCCAAAAACATCCAAAACCAGCTTCGCCACGTGCAGGCCAATGTGTTTACCAAACAGCTGCGGTGGATGGACGTGGAGACGGCGCTGGCTTCGGACGACAAAAAGTCGGACAATACGATTATCGACGGGTTCCGCACGATTGAAAAAAACATGTCAGAGAACCCCGAGATCGACTGGGGCGTCGGTATTCGAAGCCTGGAAACAAAAAAGCAGCAGCGGATCAAAGGGATCGACGGCAAGCCGATTGACAAGGAAGAGGCGAAGCGGATCGCGCTGGCGTTTACGGGACTGAATCCCGCGGAAGCGAAGGTCGAGGTGGACGAAAACGGCAAGGCCGAAGGGTACTCCGCCTACAGTGTCCGGATTACCTCCAAGAAAGCGGGCGCCCCGATCAACATGGATGTGACGAAGCGGGGCGGAAAGGTCGCCTGGCTGATGAACGAACGGGAAGTCGGCGAAGAACGCATCGGCCTGGACGAAGCGGAGGCAAGCGCGCGCAAGTTTTTGCGTGCCCACGGCTTCGGCGACATGGTGGTGGCGGAGAGCGACAGCTATGACAGGCTCGGCATCTTTACCTTCGTGCCGGAGCAAAACGGGGTGCGCCTCAACCCCGATGCGGTCACGGTCAAAACGGCGCTGGACAACGGCACCGTGATCGCGTTCAATGCGACCGAATACCTGTTCAATCACAAGCCACGCAAGCTGCCTGAGCCGCGCGTGACCAAGGAGCAGGCGAGGGCCAAGGTGAATCCCGGCGTCAAGGTGACGAGACAGCGCCTGGCCTTGATCGAGAGCAAAAACGACGGCAAGGACGTGCTGTGCTGGGAACTCACCGGGACGTATGACAACAGCACCTACACGGTTTACATCAACGCGTTGACCGGAGATGAGGAAGAGGTCGTAAAAATGGACACCGGTGCGGAAGGAGAAGCGGGGTAATCCCCCATCGGCGCCGAATAGGGAAAGACGGGGACGTCCGGCTTTCCCTATTTGCCGTTTCCAAAGAAAACAGGTTATAATAAAAAGGAGAGGAGAAAAGGGGGAACGTTCCGTACATGATGCTGCCACGAATTGGACAAACACTCCGCCTGAGCCTCGTCCACGCTTCCGAAGAGCGAAAGGGCCAGACGTTCAAGACCCGGGTCGCCGATCTGAAGGAGCAAATCGTCGTCATCGAGCTTCCAACCAGTGAAAAGACGGGCAGAACCGGCCCCTTTCCTGCAGGGACCGAATGCGACGTGTGGTACATAGGGGACGACGGCACCCGTTATGAGTTCCGCACTGTCATAATCGGCAGGCAAAACGAAAACATTCCCGTCCTGCTGATAAGGCTGCCGGAAAAAAACGCGGTCAAACGAACGCAGCGGCGCCATTACCTGCGCATCAACACGGCGGTGGAAATTGCCGTCAAAACGACGGACCCCATCCGGCGCTACCATTTTCTCGCGCGGACCATCGATCTGAGCGGGGGCGGCATCTCGTTTACGTGCGCAGCATCCTACCGGCTGCAGGAAAAAGACCGGCTGCAGGTGTGGATGTCACTGCCCGGCAAAACCGGACAGGTGCAGCACGCCTTTGCCGAAGTGGAAATCGTCCGCTGCCATCCCGCGGAGGAAAAGGGGCTGCATCAGTGGATCTCCGGGAAGTTCGTGCAGATCAGCGAAGCGGACCGGGCCAAAATCGTCCGCGCCTGTTACGAACGGCAGCTTGATTTGCGGAAAAAGGGTGTACTCGATTGACGGTAACGAGGGAAGGATGACCCCCGATGGCCAACGACTTCAACGAGCGCTATCGCCGATTCTCCCGGCGGGTGGAAAAGGGAATCATCGCGCTGATCGCCATCAGCTTCATCATGCTGACGTTCGGGGAGCTGCTGATCGAGCTTGAACCGGTTCGCGCCTTTTTCGTGGAGACCCACCGGCTGGAAGGTGTGCCGGGACAGCCCTAAAGGTTTGCGCATGCTTCCATACTATGGTACTATTAAAGATAACATAGAGAGTGGCGACGACGCGAAAGGGGCTTCGACAGAAGCTTTTCTTGTTTCTATTTTTCTTCTTTTCTTCCAGGACTTTCATACATAGCAGGTGAGAACAGAATGAACATTGCAATCGACGGTCCGGCCGGGGCGGGCAAAAGCACCGTTGCCCAGCAGGTGGCGAAACGGCTGGCATACCTGTATATCGACACGGGCTCGATGTACAGGGCGCTGGCGTGGGCGGTGCTGAACAACCGCGTCCCGATCGACGACGAAGCGGCGGTGTCCGGACTGCTGCGGGAAAGCGAAATCCGGCTCGAACGGGAACGCGACAGCCAGCGCGTGTTCTGGAACGGTCAGGACATCACCGATCAGATCCGCACGCCCGAAGTGAGCCAGTACGCGTCCATCGTCGCCAGCTACCCGTCCGTGCGGGAGCAGATGCTGGTGCTGCAGCGTCATATGGCAGCAGGCGGCAACGTCGTCATGGACGGCAGGGACATCGGTACCCACGTGCTGCCGGATGCCGATGTAAAAATCTTCTTGACGGCTTCCACCCGGGAGCGTGCCGAGCGGCGGTTGAAAGAACTGCTGGCGAAGGGGCACCAAACCGATCTGGCCACGCTGGAAGCGGAAATCGCCGAGCGGGACA
Organism: Brevibacillus sp. LEMMJ03; assembly: GCF_007197875.1. Classification (NCBI taxonomy): domain Bacteria; kingdom Bacillati; phylum Bacillota; class Bacilli; order Caryophanales; family Paenibacillaceae; genus Brevibacillus; species Brevibacillus sp. LEMMJ03. The sequence goes on from NZ_VKJN01000001.1 coordinate 370,520, forward strand.
AACGGGACATGGAGCGGGAAGCGGCTCCCCTGCGCCAGGCGGACGACGCCGTGCTGGTGGACACGACAGGGATGACGATCGATCAGGTCGTGGAGCGAATCTTGAAAATTTGCGAACGGTCGGGTGAGTCGATACAGTGAGCACTTATCGTTTTTTCCGCGGCCTGTTCCGCGCCATATTTTCCATCGTCTTTCGTTGGCAAGTAATCGGTGCGGAACATATACCTAAGGAAGGCCCTGTTATTCTCTGCGCCAATCACATCTCGCTGTGGGACCCGCCCCTTTTGGGTGCGGGAATCGACCGGCCGGTGCACTTCATGGCGAAAGAGGAGCTGTTCCGCATCCCGGTCCTCTCCTACTTCATCACCAAGTTCGGCGCTTTTCCCGTCAAGCGGGGGGCTGGCGACCGGGCCGCCATCCGCACGGCCCTCAAGTTGCTGGAAGATGGAAAAATCTTCGGAATTTTTCCGGAGGGGACCCGCAGCAAAACGGGGAAACTGGGGCCAGGCATGCCCGGAGCGGCCATGTTTGCCCTGAAATCGGAGGCCGTGGTGATACCGGTGGCGATTGTCGGCCCGTACAGGTGGTTCCGCCCGGTCAAGATCGTGTACGGCGCGCCCATCGACTTATCCGCCCAGCGTGCAGCCAAACCGGGGTCCGACACCCTCAAGGAGACGACCGACCTGATCATGTCGCACATTCAGTCGCTGCTTGATCAGCACCGTTCATCGTGAGGCGGTATAGAAATAACAAAGGGTAGAATACTAATTCTGCTGGAACTTCTTGGCTTGTCAACTAACTGCTAGCCTACCGGCGGTAGTTAAAAATATACTGCTCCCGCTTCTTTTTAGACAGCATGGGACTGGATGGTATTTAAGGAGGTTTTATTCATGATGGAAGAAAGCAACGTAAGCCTGACGGATGCAACAACCATTTCCGTAGGGGATGTAGTGAAGGCTACCGTCACCAAGGTGGAAGACAAACAGGCCTTGGTAGACGTAGGCTACAAATACGACGGCCTGATTCCGATCAGCGAGCTCTCTCCGCTGCACGTGGAGAAAGTATCCGACGTGGTCTCCGTCGGCGACACCTTTGACGTAAAGGTGCTGAAGCTGAACGACGAGAAAGAAGAGCTGGTCGTATCCAAGAAAGCCGTCGCCATGGAAGCGGCGTGGGCGGACCTGGAGAAAAAAATGGAATCCGGCGAAATCATTGAAGCCGAAATCAAGGAAGTGGTCAAAGGCGGTCTCGTCGTGGACGTAGGCGTGCGCGGCTTCATTCCGGCCTCCATGGTGGAACGCTACTTCGTGGAAGACTTCTCCGATTACAAAGGGAAGACGCTGCGGCTGAAAGTGGTGGAGATGGACAAGGACAAGAACAAAGTGATCCTGTCCCACAAAGCGGTGCTGGAAGAAGAAGCGAAACAGCAAAAACAATCCGTACTGGAACGCCTGCAGCCGGGCCAGGTGCTGGAGGGAACGGTACAGCGCATGACCGACTTTGGCGTGTTCGTCGATATCGGCGGGGTAGACGGCCTGGTACACGTGTCCGAACTGGCTTGGCACCGCGTGGAAAAACCGTCCGACGTGGTGAAGGAAGGCGACAAGGTACAGGTGAAAGTGCTGAAAGTCGACAAGGAAAACGAGCGCATCAGCCTGAGCATCAAGGAAACCCAGCCGGGTCCCTGGGCAAAGGTGGGCGAACAGTTCAAGCAGGGAGATGTCGTGACCGGTACCGTGAAACGCCTCGTCTCCTTTGGCGCTTTCGTGGAGATCGCGCCGGGCGTCGAGGGACTGGTGCACATCTCGCAAATCGCCAACCGCCGCGTTGCTACGCCGGGTGAAGTGCTGAAGGAAGGTCAAGAGGTGCAGGTGAAGGTACTGGATGTCGTTCCCTCCGAACAGCGCGTCAGCCTCAGCATTCGCGCCGTCGAAGAGGAACGCGCCGAGCAGGCGGAGCGCGCCAGCAAGCGGGAACAGCAGCAGTTCCAGCAGGAAAACAACCAGCCGCTGGGCGTTACGCTGGGCGAACTGTTCGGCGATCTGAAAGAAAAATTGAAGTAAGAACCGAGGGGATACGCGCAGGCGTATCCCTTTTTTCAGGTCCGGTCCGCCGTGGGCGCTGCCCATGACGGACGGGGATAGCAGTGGAACGGGAGGCGGACATGGAGCGAGCGAAGCGAAAAATGGAGCACATCGAGTACGCGTTGGCGACGGCGGACGCGAAGGGAAACGCCTGGGACGATCTGTCGTTTGTGCCAAACAGTTTACCGAATATATCTTATGGTAACACGAAATTGGAGACGGACCTCCCGCCGTTTCGCCTCTCGTCCCCCTTCCTGATCAATGCGATGACAGGGGGAGCGGCCACCGCCACCGAGATCAACCGGCTGCTGGCGATCGTCGCCCGGGAAAAGGGACTGGCGATGGCCGTGGGGTCGCAAATGGCGGCGCTGCGCGATCCGGCCGTGGTGGAGAGCTACGCGGTGGTGCGCCGGGAAAATCCGGACGGCATCGTGTTTGCCAATCTGGGGGCGGAAGCGACGGTGGAACAGGCGCAGCGCGCGGTGGAGATGATTCGCGCCGACGGCCTGCAGATTCATCTCAACGTCATGCAGGAACTGCTGATGCCGGAGGGAGACCGCGATTTTACCGGCTATCTGGAACGGATTCGGGCGATTCGCGAGGCGGTCGGCGTTCCGGTGATCGTCAAGGAAGTGGGGTTTGGCATGTCCCGCCGTTCGATCGAGCAGGTGGCTTCCGCCGGTGTCTCGATCATCGACGTAGGCGGCAGGGGCGGCACCAATTTTGCAAAAGTGGAGAATCAGCGCCATCCAGCGCCGCTGCCGATGTTTGAAAGCTGGGGGCTGTCGACGCCGGAGAGCTTGCTGGAAGCGGATGCCTGCCGCCTGGATGGCGTCCGTCTGATCGCAACAGGCGGGATCCGGCACGGGCTGGATGCGGCCAAGGCGCTGGCGTTGGGCGCTTCCGCCGTGGGCGTGGCGGGCGCCCTCTTGCGCCTGGTGACACACGAGACGCTGGAGGTGTGCCTCGCTGCTGTCGACGCCTGGCATCATCAACTGCGGGTGGCGATGACGGCGCTGGGTGCGGCGGAGCCGGCCGATTTGCGGCGGGTTCCGGTGTTGATCACGGGGGTGACGGCGGAGCGGGCGCGGCTGCGCGGCCGCGAACCGGAGCGCTACGCCCGGCGGGACGAGGAGCCGCTCTGATTCACTCATGAAAGGCCGCTGGATGAGGCATACTTTGGAAGACACCCGCAACGTGAGGAGATGGACATGAACGAGGGAACGCTTGCGATCCTCATCCAGTGGTGTTTTCTCTGTCTCGTCTGGATGGGCAGTTTCGACCGGCCGCTGAAGCACTGGGGCCTGACGCGCGCGGGCACCCTGGCCGTGCTCGCCGCGTTTCTCGTCTGCACGTTTGTCAGTTGGCAGCTCACTTTTCTTCCCCTGCAGGTCAGCCTCAGCGGAACGATTCTGCCTCTTCTCTGCGGCGGTTGGTTGTACGGCCGGCTGGCCGAAGACAAGCGCCGCCTCCATTTGCTGGCCGGAGCCGCTGTTGGCATGACGCTGTTCTGGCTGCGCTGGCTCTTTTTTACCGACCCGGTTCTGCAGGTGTGGGACGAAGCGGTTCTCCTGCCGGCGGCAGCGGTGCTGGCCGTGTTCGCCATCGCCCGCAGCGGACTGGCCCGCCTCTATTTGCTCGCCGTTTCCCTTCCCGCCGCCGATGTGCTGTACGGGCTGTATGTGTGGAGGCTGTCGGGGACCTGCGAGATCGGCGGCGGATATGCCCAGGATCTGCTGTGGAGCGCTGCCTCGCTCTGGACCCTGACCGGGTCGGTGCTGGCGGCGGCCAGACGGCTGTTTGGATACCGGGAGACTGAATCGTCCCATTCCGATACGCACAGGTGATGCCGATGTTTCGAGAACTGTTTGCCAATGAGTATGTCATTCCGCTGGCGCTCGGGTTGGGCTTCGGCATTCTCTGCCGGCTGTACCTGCTTCGCACCGACTACCGGCAGTATCCGACCTTTCCCCACGGCAAGATCATCCACATTTCCCTGGGCGTCATCGCGTCCGCGCTGGGGTCGCTGGCCGTGCCGTCGCTGCTGAAGCAGGACTACACCGCCGTCACGTTTCTGACCGTGGCGGCCCAACAGTTTCGCGATGTCCGCAACATGGAGCGGACGACGCTGACGGAGATCGACAAGCGGGAGCTGGTTCCGCGGGGCGGGCCGTACATCGAGGGGATTGCGATGGTGTTCGAAGGGCGCAACTACCTGGTCATCTTCACCTCGCTGGTGACGACGTTTGCCACCGTGCTGTTCAACTGGTGGGGAGGCTGCCTGGTGGGGATCGCGGCACTGGTCATCTCGCGCCTGCTCAAATCCGGCCAAACGCTCGCCAGCATTGTGGAGGTACAGCCGGCGGAGGTTCGGGTGGAGGGGAAAAACCTGTACGTGGGCGACATTTACATCATGAACGTCGGCTTGACAAACGCCCAGGAGCTCATCCAGAAACGGGGCATGGGCTTCATTCTGGTGCCCAAGGATGACAACGCCACCGTCTCGATTGCCCATCCGGGCCAGCGGCAGGCGATTTTGCACGACGTGGCGACGCAGATGGGCGTTTTTACCGACGAGGGGGAGCCGTCGCTCACGCCGCTGGTGAAACGGGATCTGGAGACGGGCCGATTGGGCGTGTTTTTGCTGCCGCAGGTGCGCAGTCACGAGCGGGCCAAAGCGGTCATCGAAGCGGTGCCGATTCTGGAGAGCGTCTATCGGATGCCGAAAGAGGCACCTCCAGTCGAACAGGGAGGGTAAGGCCATGTCCGCCAGGATCGTAGCGGTGGTCACCACCAACAAAGAGCACGTCGCCGGGGGCGTTCCCGTTTTCGTCGTCCCCAGCCGGGAGCGAATGCAGCAGACGGCGTTTACGCTGGAAAAAGTGCTGGACGCGATGGTGCACGAATTGGATGACGAGACCCTGATCGTTGTTCGTCACAAGTAGAGTGTGGTATGATTAGCTAGTCAAAACAGATATGAGAGAGAGTGTTGTCAACTATGGGATTGCCAGTGGTAGCCATTGTGGGTAGACCCAACGTGGGCAAGTCCACGATTTTTAACCGATTGGTCGGCGAGCGCATCGCCATCGTGGAGGACAAGCCGGGCGTGACCCGCGACCGCCTGTACGGGAAGGGAGAATGGCTGAACCGCCACTTCCACGTCATCGATACCGGCGGAATCGAATTTGGCGAGACCGACGAAATTCTCACGCAAATGCGCCACCAGGCGGAGCTGGCCATCGACGAGGCGGACGTCATCCTGATGGTGACCGACGGCCGAACCGGCGTGACCGACGCCGATCAGGAGCTGGCCCGCATGCTGAACCGCACCGGGAAGCCGATTGTTTTGATCGTCAACAAAATCGACAATCCGGACATGCGTGCTGACATTTACGACTTTTACACGCTGGGACTGGGCGATCCGTTCCCCGTTTCCGGCAGTCACGGGCTCGGCCTGGGCGACGTGCTCGAAGAGGTGGTGAAGCACTTCCCGGGCGGAGAGGACGAAGAGCGGGACGACGACGTGATCCGCATCTCCATCATCGGACGGCCCAACGTGGGGAAATCGTCGCTCACCAACGCCATCCTGGGCGAAGAGCGCGTCATCGTCAGCGATGTGGCCGGCACGACGCGGGATGCCATCGACACGCCGTTTGAGCGCGACGGACAGAACTACATCCTGATCGACACCGCCGGGATGCGCAAACGGGGCAAGGTGTACGAAACGACGGAAAAATACAGCGTGATGCGGGCGATGAAGGCCATCGAAGAGTCGGATGTCGTGCTGGTTGTCCTGAACGGGGAAGAAGGCATTATCGAGCAGGACAAGAAGATCGCCGGCTACGCCCACGAAGCGGGCCGCGCCGTGATTATCGTCGTCAACAAATGGGATGCGGTTGAAAAGGACGACAAGACGATGCTGCGGTTCACGGAGCTGATCCGGGAAGAGTTCAAGTATCTGGACTACGCGCCGATCCTGTTCGTCTCGGCCAAGACCAAGCAGCGGATTCACACGATTTTGCCGAAAGTCAACCAGGTGGCGGAAGCGCATTCGATGCGAGTCTCCACGGCGGTGCTGAACGACCTGATCACGGACGCGACGATCATGACGCCGCCGCCGTCCGACCGGGGCAAGCGGCTGAAGATCAACTACGCGACGCAGGCGGCCGTCAAACCGCCGACGTTCATTCTGTTTGTCAACGACCCGGAACTGATGCATTTCTCCTATGAGCGTTACATTGAAAACAAAATACGGGAGGCGTTTGTCTTCGAAGGCACGCCGATCCGGATCTGGACGCGCAAAAAAACATAGGGAGAGGAAACAACCATGGTGTTTTTGTCCTGGGTGATCAGTTACCTGATCGGCTCGATCAGCTTCAGCTATCTTATCGCCAAAAAGATCGCGGGCATTGACATTCGCTCCCACGGCAGCGGAAACGCGGGCGCGACCAATACCCTGCGCGTTCTGGGGAAAGGACCGGCCATCGCCGTGCTGGTCCTGGACGCGCTGAAGGGGCTGGCCGCGATGGGCATCACACACCTGCTGACAAACGGCGATCCGACGGCGTACGCGCTGTCCGGCCTGTTTGCCATCGTCGGGCACAACTGGCCCGTTTTTTTCGGATTTCGCGGGGGGAAGGGCATCGCCACCACGCTGGGCGTGGCACTGGGCTTCTCTCCTTTGGCCTTTCTCATCACAGTCATCATCACGGTACTGGTCATTGCCGTGACGCGATATGTGTCGCTGGGATCGCTCGTGTTTGTGACACTCCTGCCGGTGTGTCTGTTTTTGCTCTCCAAGGACATGGCGTTCGTCTGGGTCAGCGTGGCCCTGGCCGTCTTCGCCTACGTCCGCCATTACAACAATATCCAAAATCTTCTTGCAGGCAGAGAGCGCAAGCTGGGGGAACCGTCCCAGCGCAATCTGCAGTAGGGCAGGCGTGCCCGGATACACATCGCATGGGAACATGGAAAAGTGGAGGGGGATCATTTGAATCAGGATGTTGCCGTTATCGGCGCCGGCAGTTGGGGTACGGCGCTGGCCTCGGTGTTGGCGGACAACGGCCATCGCGTGAACGTCTGGGTGCGCGATCCGAAACTCGCCGACGAGGTCAACACTCGTCATACCAATGAAAAGTACCTGCCGGGCGTGACGCTGTCGCCCGGGATTCGCGCGTCTGTCGATCTGCGGGAGGTCGTGTCGGACAAACCGGTGGTGCTGCTGGCCGTCCCGTCACACGCGATGCGGCAGGTGACGCGCGAGCTTGCGCCCTTTTTGCGCCCGGACGTGCTGCTGATTCACGCCGCCAAAGGCTTTGAGCTGGAGAGTTTGAAGCGCATGTCGGAGGTGATCGGCGAGGAAGTGCCCGAGCCCATCAGCAAAGGGCTGGTTGTGCTGACCGGACCGAGCCACGCGGAGGAAGTGGTGCGCCGGTCGCCGACCACGGTGGTGGTCGCTTCCGCCAGCGAGGATTGCATGCTGCGGGCGCAGGACCTTTTCATGAACACGTATTTCCGTGTCTACACCAACTCTGACCTGGTCGGGGCGGAAATCGCCGGCGCGCTGAAAAACATCATCGCGCTGGGAGCGGGGATGTCCGACGGGCTGGGATTTGGCGACAACGCCAAAGCGGCGCTGCTCACCCGCGGCCTGGCGGAAATTACACGGCTCGGTATCAAGCTGGGGGCCATGCCGCTGACGTTTGCCGGACTGGCCGGCGTGGGCGACCTGATCGTCACCTGCACCAGCAAGCACAGCCGCAACTGGCGGGCCGGCTATCTGCTCGGCCAGGGCAAACCGCTGGACGAGGTGCTGCAGCAGATGGGCATGGTGGTGGAAGGCGTGCGCACGACCAAAGCCGCGTACGCCCTGGCCAGCCGCAAACAGGTCGACATGCCGATCGCCTCGGTGCTGTACGGCATTCTGTTTGAAGGCAAGTCGCCCCGACAGGGCGTGGAAGAACTGATGGGACGCGGCCGCACGCGCGAGATGGAGTACCTCGGTCCTTTCGGCGTGTAAAGACGCGTAGGCGTTCGCTCACCTTTTTAGGCTCCCGCACATACGTTAATGATGTGGCTGTAACGCCTAAGGCCGTAAGGAGGAGCTGAAACGATGAGCAACAACGTGTCGCGTCGTTTTTTGGACCGTTTGCAGGGAAAAGCGGGAGGAAACGTGGATGAGGGCAGGCTGCGTGCGCTGGCCAGCCAATTCACGCGCAGCGACTTTGAAGACGAGGCCAAACTGCGCCACGTGATCCGATCGCTCGCCGCACTGAGCGGCAAAAAGTTGAACGAGGAACAGGAAGACAAGGTCGTGCAGATGTTCCGCAACCAGGAGATCAACCTCAATGACCTATCCTCGCTCGGCAAGTTGCTGAAGTAAGAGAATTGGGCGATTATGCCCGTTCCCCGCTGCGTAAAACGTCATACAGTATGACTAGGAACAATCATGGCTCTACAGGGACATGGCTGGTCTACAGATTCAAGAAAAAAAGAGGGATGTCATCCCTCTTTTTTTCGTTTCGCGGCTCCGTTTGCCGTCTGGCTCAGCAGGCTTTGCACCAGCGGGGACTGCAGCAGGCCGAGAAGCTGCCCGATGTCGATGTTCCCCAGCGGATTGCCGCCCCCGCTGCTGCCTTCCGTCCCTTCGTTGGCCGGGCTGCTTGTCTCTGCAGACTGCCGTTTGCCGGCCGGCTTTTCCGCAGTCTCCGCATCCGCAGAGCGTTTTCCCAGTCTTTCGAAGATTTGCATCGCGCCGTACAGCGTATCCATCGTTTCTTCGACCTGGCGGATCGTGCTGCTGATCCCCTTGATGTTGCTGCGCATCCGGGAGACGGACGTGCGCAGGTCGATGACTTCCGGCACGGCCTTGCGCGGCGTGACGGCGAGCGATACCTCCTGCGCCTTCTCGTTCAGCTTTTTGCTGGGTATGGGGGCGTAGGGATTACGCCATTTCCGTGTGGTCATCTGCCATCCCTCCAATAGGCGGATTCATCACGATAGTCTATGCGAACGTCCAGAATGAGGTTCACCGGACGGGAGCGGCAGAAAAAGAAGTATGGTATAATGTTTCAAAAACGGAAAAGAGGATGCTGTCGTACATATGCCTATCGATCCAATGACCAAGATGAACATCTCGCTTGTCGCCATCGCGCTGATGTTCGTTTGCAATTTCATGGTGCTCTATGCGCGGAAGACCAAAAACGGCCTGGTGTCGTTCCTGCTGAAGACGGTCGCGTTTCTGATGCTGCTGGCCGTATTCGTGATGATTCTGATCGTGATTTTTGCATAAAGGAGGGCAAGCGATGGCGCAATTGACATTGATCTCGCGTACCGGCACCCATCAACTGCCCGTGGAAACCGATGTGACGATCGTGTCCATCGCCAAACGGCACAAGCTGGGGTGGGGATACGCCTGCGAGCGGGGGATTTGCGCCCAGTGCCGAACGCTGGTGCAGGAGGGAGCCGACTGCCTCAATGACGTGACAAACGAGGAGAAGCTGCGGCTTCGCAAGGCAGAGCGCGCGGAAGGGTACCGTCTGGGCTGCCAAATCCAAATAGTCAGACAGGGGCGTGTGACATTGGCTCACCGCCCGTATTGACAGGGGGCTGACAGCATGGGAAAACTGACGTTTTTGCCCGCGGGAAAAAGCGTAAAGACGCGGCCGGGACAATTGGTCACAAGCGCAGCCCAGGCGGCGCGGGTCGTCATCCCGCAGCGGTGCGGCGGACACGCCTCCTGCCTGATGTGCCGCATCGTCGTGGAAAGCGGAAGATTGTCCGAACCGACGCCGTTGGAGCGGCGCAAGATGCCGGAAGAGGATTTGCGCAAAGGCATCCGGCTGGCCTGTCAGGCGAAAACGACCGGTCAGGACTGCACGGTGCGAATCCCGGAGAGCCGATGGAAGTCGGTCGTGCGGGCGGCGCTGGAGTCGCAGCGCGCCCAGGAAGAAGAATGGTAGCAAGAGGTGTAACAGGTGATGTGGCAAACATGGCGCACTACGTTGCGGCTGCCGGTGATGCTGGCGGTCTTGTCTGCCCTGTTGGGCGGCTGTCTGTATCCGGAAGAACGGAAAATGGAGAACCAGATTCCCAGCGAATTTTACCTGGAGGCGACGCAAAAGGCGGTGGAACAGTTCCAAAAGGACACGGGCGTGCTGCCGATTGTGACGAAACCGCTGGATACGCCGATCTTCGAGAAGTACGAGATCGATTTTCGCAGAATGATGCCCAAATACCTGCCGGATGCGCCGGGCAACTCGTTTGAAAAAGGCGGCGTGTACAAGTACGTGCTGATTGATGTGGAAACCAAGCCGACCGTTCGGCTGATCCATCTGGGCGCCGTCAGCAAGGTGGCCGACGTGCAGAGCGCCGTCAACCGCTTCCTGCGGAATTACGGCAAGCTGCCGATCAGAGCGGATCTGGGCAACGGCTATTATTCCATCGATTTCGAAAAGATGTCCATGCAGGATGTGCAGGTCCAGTCGACGGTAGGCAGCTATCTGCTCCCGCTCGTCATGAACGCCAAAGGTGAAGTCGGCATCGACTACGCCGCCGACATTGCCAACGTCCTGCGCAGCACAAAAGCGGAGGTCAAGGAAAATACCGACCCGCGCTATGTGATGGCGCGGCATTCCATGTTCGTCCCGGCCAAGTCGTTTCCCTACGAAATGGTAAACGGCGAACCGCGCCTGCTGAAACTGTAAGGAGGCGCAAAGGCGGCCCGTTAAGCGGCCGCCTTTCTCACATGTTCATACATCCCGCCCGACTCGATGCGGATGCTTCCCGGCTGCACAGCCTGCGGCCGGCAGGGGGAGTCCTTCCGCACGTCCGGGCGGTTTTTTTGTTCTAGCGGACCGGAGCGCACATATACATGTATTGTCCACGATTCTAGTACGAGATTATCGGGAAAATACTGGCGGTCAGGGATAATTCGGAAAAATGGTCATAGTGTATCAATAGACAAATAGAAGGAGGTCATCGATGGTGGAACGAGTCGACATCTTTAAAGACATTGCCGAACGGACGGGCGGGGATATTTACCTGGGCGTCGTGGGACCTGTCCGGACGGGCAAATCGACTTTTATCAAACGGTTCATGGAACAGGTCGTCATCCCCAACATCCAGTCGGAGGCAGAGCGGATACGCGCCACGGATGAACTGCCGCAGAGTGCGTCCGGCCGAACGATCATGACGACGGAACCCAAATTTGTTCCGAATCAGGCCGTACAGGTAAACGTGACGGAAGGGCTCAGCATCAACGTTCGGCTCGTTGACTGCGTCGGCTACACCGTGCAGGGCGCGAAGGGATTTGAAGACGAAAACGGCCCGCGCATGGTCAACACGCCGTGGTACGAGGAGCCGGTTCCATTCGAGGAAGCGGCGGAAGTGGGAACGCGCAAGGTCATCCAGGAACACTCCACCATCGGGATCGTCGTCACCACGGACGGGAGCATCGCGGAGATTCCCCGCAGCGGTTACATCGAAGCGGAAGAGCGGGTCGTGGCCGAACTGAAGGAAGTGGGCAAGCCGTTTGTCATCCTGGTCAACTCCACCCGTCCCCGTTCGGAAGAAGCGCAAAACCTGCGGCTGGAGCTGCAGGAGAAATACGACGTGCCGGTGCTGGCCCTCTCCGTCGACAACGTGACGGAACACGAAATCCTGCTCTTGATGCGGGAAGTGCTGTTCGAATTCCCTGTGCACGAGGTAAACGTGAACCTGCCCAGTTGGGTAATGGTACTGGAAAATGGACACTGGCTGCGCCAAAACTACGAAGAAGCGGTGCGGGAGACGGTGAAGGACATCCGCCGCCTGCGCGACGTGGACCGGGTCGTCAGCTATTTCAACGAGTACGATTTTGTGGAGCGGGCATCGCTGGCCGGAATGCACATGGGGCAGGGGATTGCCGAGATCGACCTGTACGCGCCGGACGAACTGTACGACCGCATCCTGATGGAAATCGTCGGAGTCGAAATCAACGGCAAGGATCACCTGCTGAAAATCATGCAGGAATTTGCCCATGCCAAGCGGGAATACGACCAGGTGGCGGAGGCGCTGCACATGGTCCGGACGACCGGCTACGGCATCGCCGCACCGTCGCTGCATGAGATGACCTTGGACGAACCCGAACTGATCCGGCAGGGGCCCCGTTTCGGCGTCCGCCTGAAAGCGACGGCTCCGTCGATTCACATGATTCGCGTCGACGTGGAGTCGGAATTCGCGCCGATCATCGGCACCGAAAAGCAGAGCGAAGAACTGGTCCGCTATCTGATGCAGGACTTCGACAGAGACCCGCTGTCGATCTGGAACTCGGACATCTTTGGCCGCTCGCTGCATTCGATCGTGCGGGAAGGGATCCAGGCCAAGATCACGATGATGCCGGACAACGCCCGCTACAAGCTGCAGGAGACCTTGGGGCGGATCATCAACGAAGGATCGGGCGGACTCATCGCGATTATTCTGTAAGACACTGGAAAAAGTGGGCGTTAAGTCCTACGAAAAGCAGGGCAAACAGAGGCTCCCGGCGGGACGGGAAGCCTTTTTTTCTTGGATTTCGCTTAAATTCGACAGGAGGGGGCTTGAATTTACAAGGATGGTGTATTACTATAAGCTTGTCAGAGCGGTAAAAACACCCAATCGTGTGTATAAAACGATTGGATTCGGTTAAGAAAAGTAGTAATACCAACGATGTGGCGTACATTGAGGGGAGGTGAACAAGAAATGAATAAAACAGAACTGATTGCAAAAGTGGCTGAGACCACCGAACTGACCAAGAAAGATGCAACAAAAGCTGTTGATGCAGTTCTTGACGCAATTGCGGAAGCACTGAAAAACGGAGAGAAAGTTCAACTGATTGGTTTCGGTAACTTCGAAGTTCGCGAGCGTGCGGCTCGTAAAGGTCGCAACCCGCAAACCGGCGAAGAGATCGAGATCGCTTCCAGCAAGGTACCGGCATTCAAGCCTGGTAAACAACTCAAGGACTCCATCAAGTAATCGTTACATCGGTTAACGAAACACTTACATAAAAATCCACATTGATGAAATGTGGATTTTTTTCACGTTCTCAGATGCTTCGCGATATGCGGATCGTTTTGTTTTTTTCAGGGGAATGTGATAAGATGGGCTTGTTTCATCCGCAGGAGAGGGAGGTTTTGACATGAAAGAGGTCGATCTGGAGAAAATTCAGCAGGCGGTCCGCATGATCATCGAAGCGATCGGCGACGATCCGGATCGGGACGGATTGCTGGATACGCCCAAACGGGTGGCGAAGATGTATGCAGAAGTGTTTGAAGGCATGAGAATAAACGAAGAAGAGTACTTTGAGACGGTGTTCAGCGAAGATCACGAAGAGATGGTGCTGGTGAAGGACATTCCGTTCTACTCCATGTGCGAACACCATTTTGTGCCCTTCTTCGGCAAGGCTCATGTCGCGTACATCCCTCGCGGCGGCCGCGTGGTGGGCTTGAGCAAACTGGCCCGGGCCGTCGAAGCGGTAGCCCGCAGACCGCAGCTGCAGGAGCGCATTACGTCGACCGTAGCTGACGCGATCGTCCGCAAGCTGGACCCGCACGGAGTCGTTGTGGTCGTGGAAGCGGAGCATATGTGCATGACCATGCGCGGAGTGAAGAAGCCGGGCTCCAAAACGGTGACGTCCGCGGTACGCGGCATCTTTGCCAATGACGCGGCAGCGCGCGCGGAAGTGTTCAGCCTCATACGTACATAACTTGCATAACTTGGAAAGAGAAAAGAGACAGAAAGGTATTGACACCCTGGTTAAAATATTGTATAGTACAGATGTACAGTCGGGATGTGGCGCAGCCCGGTAGCGCGCACCCTTGGGGTGGGTGAGGTCCAGGGTTCAAATCCCTGCATTCCGACCATCTACTTCTATCATGGAAGAACGCCTCTCGTGCCAATCCGATTGGACGAGAGGCGTTTTGTTTGTGCAGGTCGCGGCCATGCCGCGGCAGGATCCGGCTTCCGGCACGTTGGTTCCCGGGCCGGTAGGGGAGACAAACGACCGCGCGAGATATGGCTGTACCTCCCGATTGGGGAAAAGCCCCAGCTGTGTTCGAATGTCTCGTAAAACGGATCGGCCTGCGTGAACGCATACTTTCGCACGTTTTTTTCCATGATTCTCTTGCCAGAATGGGTGTGGTTCCCTTATAATAGGCGATGTTCCACTCAGGAATGTTTCGTCGGGATGTGGCGCAGTCCGGTAGCGCGCACCCTTGGGGTGGGTGAGGTCCAGGGTTCAAATCCCTGCATTCCGACCATTTCAACCAAAAACGTCTCTGCTGGGATCATCCGGCAGAGACGTTTTTGGTTTCATGAAGCGTTTGGGCTGAAAAGGCCGTACGGGCTGGCCTGCACCATGTCGGTGATATACCATCCCGTCGTCCCGTTTGCGGACAGCCGCTCTACCACAAACTGCTCCGTCGCTGTCGGATAGGGAGGCCCTGCGGACGTGATCTCCGGGAACGTCACGGTGTAGGCAAAGGCGGTCTCGCTCAGCTTTTTCTTTTCCTTCACGGTAATCGGGCCGACCCAGGGGCTGGACACGCCGGTCACCCAGTTCATCTCGTCCGGGATGCGGTTCAACTGTTTGCGAAGTTCGGGTGAGAGGGCGGCGTACTGCAGGGCGCCGCTCCGCGTCTGTTCGCCGCGTCCCCACAGCATCACCGCTTCGTCAGGCGTGGACGGAACGAGATGCCGTTCAATCTCGGCAATCTGCTCCTCAATCGCTTCCGGCTGCGGCGTCTGGATGGACAGGGTGCGGGCCGTCTTGTCGTACTGCACGCGGGCGTGGAACAGCTCCTCCAGCCAGTCCTGCAGGACGTAGACGCGGCCGTCGCGAAACGCCGCGTCGTAGATGACGTACCCGTCGTTCCCCTGGGATACGGTCAGTTTCGGTTTGCTCCCCTGCCCGGTTTGTTTCAGGTGCAGCACCAGGGGACGGGTCTCGCCGTCAGGGAGACGAAGCTGCCTGGCCCCGGCAGGGATCGGACACATCTGCTTCTCCTTTTCCGGACTCTGGAGCGTCAGACCCTGCCGGTACGAATCGAGCATCTTTTGTTTCGCCATCACGGGCGGCCTGCTGATGATGACGGCTCTGGCGGACGGCTCCCACTCCACGGTGGCGCCCAACTGCTCGGCTGTCCAGCGAAGCGGTACCATCAACTGGTCGCCGGCTGCGTGGATGCCGGCCGGCGTCTCTACGACGGCACCGTTTACCTGAATCGTCAGCGGCGCGTCGGCAGCGGCCGCAAAAGCGGAAGGTGCCCATCCGCTCATGCATGCAGCGAGAACGACGGTGGCGAGGCGGTATCTTCCTTGCTTCATGGGGACATTCTCCTTCGGGTTTCTTGTCTTTACTGGTATAGACAGGGAAAGCGGTCCGTTCGTTTCGCGTCCGCGCCAGTTTTTTCAATCGGTCGCCGCCGCGGCGCTTCCTTTTGGCAAATTGGCTATTGGCTTCCTGATTTTTCTTCCCTATAATGAGGGGTGAAGACAAGCGAGGAAAGGTTGTTCCCGAATGAAGATGTCCGTATCGTTTCAGCCGTATCTCCACATCACACCGCAGCCCCGGATCAATGGCACGGGCACGTCTCCCGATCCGCTCGGCGGGGACGCGCAGTTTGCCGACCTGCTGCAGGCGGAACTGGCCAGCGGGCAGCGTGTCATCGCCGCCGAAGAGATACTGGCGGAACTGGACGGCTCTCCCGACTGGGAGTTTGACCGGGCCTTCGGTGACGAGCCGCCGCGCGACGCGGAGAAGACGGCGCACACGCCTGTCAGCCGCCAGTCCATCTTGAAGAAAATCAGCGATGTCGCCCGCACGTTCGGGGTGGATGAAGACCTGGTCCGGGAAGTGGTTCGGGCGGAGTCCAACTTTAACCCCAATGCCGTTTCCCGCGCAGGGGCAAAAGGGCTGATGCAGTTGATGGACAGCACGGCACGGGCCATGCACGTGCGAAACGCTTACAACCCCGATGAAAATCTGGCGGGGGGCACCAGGTACCTGCGCAGCCTGCTCGATCGGTACGACGGAAATGTGAAGGTCGCCCTGGCCGCCTACAATGCCGGTCCCGGCCGGATCGACCGCCTGGGCATCGACACCGACGAAGAGCTGGAAGCCCGGTACGATCAACTGCCCCGCGAGACCCAGCGCTACGTCGCGAAAATCATGCAACGGTTGGACGGCGGCGGGACATCATAGGGGTAGCAGTTCAGCAGGGTAAGGAGGAAACAAGGTGGCACAATCGCCATATACGCAGCAAGACTACTTTGTCGTCAAAGCAAAGGAAAACGGCGTTCACGTCATCGGCTTGACGCGCGGTTCCGACACGCGCTTTCACCACACGGAAAAGCTGGACAAGGGCGAAGTGATGATCGCCCAGTTCACGGAACACACGTCCGCCATCAAGGTGCGCGGCAAAGCGGTGATCTACACCCATCACGGCGTGATCGAGACGTCGGAGTAAAAGCAGGCATAGCCTGCTTTTTTGTTTTGTACAATGGTGGTGAGGAGGGATGTCTCATGCCCCGCAGGCTGCTGGCCGCCATTGCCGTCTCCACGCTGCTCGCTCTCATGCTGTCGCTGGTTCCCGGCGTGCCCTGGAACCAGCCCGACATACCCGCGTTCCAAGCGTCTCGCCCGGTCGACCTGAGCGAGCAAAATGTCGTGGATTTATTTACTTTCATGTCGACTCATTATAATATTAAGCGTGTAAAATGGGAAAATCCGTCGGTTCATGTCGATTTGGCCGTTTCCTCCGGTCAGCGTGCGGAACTGCCGCTCGTGTACCGCGATTTTTACGTCCTAGTGCGCGATCTGTTTCGGTTGACTGCCAACGTGGAGCAGGTCTACATCCGCCTGCTGGAAGTGGAACCCGACACGCCGGCCCCCAAGCTCCTGATCGCCGTCGAAGCCCAACGCAAGGACAAGTCAGCCTACGAAACGCCGCCGGAGCAGATTGCCGATCTGGAATCGCACATCAGAGCCCGTTTTCCCGTACGAATCGACCCTTATTTTTACCAGAGAGTTAGTCCCTGACCAAAGAAGTGTGGTATGATGGTAGGGACGGACTTTTTGCCGGGTCCCGGCGAGAAGGTGAAAGCGAACGGAAACAGGCACCAACCAGGTTGAACCGCTTGTGGAGGAGGACGCATGAGCAAAGAACAGACCCCATACGTAGACGAGGTTCGAGCGATCATCGACCAGATCTACCAAAGCATCACCCATTCGTTTGTAGAACAATACGTCGATGTTCCGGCCATAGCGGAAAACCGGCTTGCGCTGTTGTACCTGTTTCTGCTGGAGCGGGGCATGACCAAGGAACGGGCGCGGACGTTCTCCATGTCGACAGGCCTCGTCCAGTTGGGACTTGACATGCACGAGCGCGTCAAAAATTCTTATGACAATTCGCTGGCGGCAGAGCGCAGCCGGCAGCTCACCGTTCTGGCCGGCGACTACTACAGCAGCCGGTACTACCAAATGCTCGCCGAAGCCGGTGAAATGGAAGCGATTCAAGTGCTGTCGGACGCCATCCAGCGGGTAAACGAAGCGAAAATGACGCTGTACATGGCGGAACGCGACGGCCGGCTGTCGTCCGACGAGTACCTGACGCTGCGGACGGAGATTGACACGGGATTGTACGTGGCCATCGTGGACAAGTACGCGGACAGTGAAGAAACGCGCCGGTTTTGGACGGCCCTGTTTGAAGAGACGGCGGCCGTGGAGAACATGCTGGGCGAGTGGGAGCAGTTAAAGTGGCAACAACAGGTTCCCTTTGGCTTCTCCCGCTTTCTGTTGCAAAAACCGGGAGCGACGATCGCCCAGGTGGCGGCGGCTCTGGAAGCGAAAGCGATGGAACTGATGAGCATCTGCGAACAACTGGTTCGTTCGCTGCATCCGCCAGAGACCCGTCACGTGCTGACGTGGATCACCTCCCGCTACTCGCACCGCGTCAACCGGCTGAAACGGGTCATTGAGGAGATGTAGTCCAGGTGAATCAGATCCAGATGAAGGAAAAAGCGAAGTACGTCCATTCCGTGTTTGAAAGCATCGCGGAAGAGTACGACAAGATGAACAACATCATCAGTTTCGGCAGCCACATCGCCTGGCGCAATTACACGATGAAGCAGATGAACATACGGCCGGGCGACACGGCGCTTGACGTGGCCTGCGGCACCTGCGACTGGACGATCGCGCTGGCCAAGGCGGTCGGGGAAAAAGGGCGCGTCGTCGGTCTGGACTTCAGCCAGAACATGCTCGACGTCGGCGCGTACAAGGTGGAGCGGGAAGGCGTCGGCAGCGTGGTCACGCTGGTCAACGGCGACGCGATGCAGCTCCCGTACGAGGACAACACCTTTGATTTCGTCACCATCGGCTTTGCGCTGCGCAACGTCCCCGACATCCAGACGGTGCTGAACGAGATGACGCGCGTGGTCAAACCCGGCGGGAAAGTGGTCTCGCTGGAGGTGTCCAAACCGCCGTTTTTACCGTACCGCAAGCTGTTCTACCTGTACTTTTACAAGATCCTGCCGCTGATCGCCAAATGGACGGTAAACAAATACGAGGAGTATGCCTGGCTGCCGCAGTCGCTGACCCATTTCCCGGACAGCCGCGAACTTGCCCGCATGTTTCAACGGGCCGGACTGGAGCCGGTTCAGGTAAAGCTGTTCATGGGCGGAGTGGCGGCCCTGCACATCGGCACAAAAGCATAATTTGCCAGTAGGCATCCTTCTGTGGATGGGAAGTGTTTTCACGTGAGTCTTCGCAAATTGAAAATTATTTTGGAAATGATCAAGTTTGAACACTCGATTTTTGCCCTTCCGTTTGCTTTCATGGGAGCGGTCTTGGGCAACATTGTAGTAGAGAACGCCTGGCCCACCTGGAGGGAGATTTTCTGGGTGACCGTGGCCATGGTGGGAGCGCGCAGCGCGGCGATGTCGCTGAACCGGCTGATCGACCGGTACATCGACGCGAAAAATCCGCGTACCGCCAACCGGGCCATTCCGGCCGGACTGATTTCCGTGGCCGAGGTTGTCGTCTTTATCGTTGCCTCTTTCGCCGTGCTGTTTTTCGCCGCCTTCCAGTTGAACGCACTGGCCGTCAAACTGCTGCCGCTCGCGGTGTTTGTCCTGATCCTGTACTCGTACACGAAACGCTTTACCTGGCTCTGCCATTTCGTGCTCGGCGTGGCCATCGGGTTCGGGCCGCTGGGGGGCTGGGTTGCGACGACCGGCCAGGTGGATTTCACCGGACTGCTGCTGTTCCTGTCCGTCATGTTCTGGACTGCCGGCTTTGACATCATTTACGCCTGCCAGGACTTCGAGTTTGACCGCAGGGAAGGGCTCTATTCCATGCCCAGCCGCTTCGGCATCGCCAACGCCCTGCTGGTGGCACGGGCCTGCCACGTCATCACGTTCGTCGGCCTCCTGTCTCTGTACGTTACCGCCAACCTGTCCGTCTGGTTCCTGATCGGCGTGCTGATTTCCGGCGCCATCCTGGTGTACGAGCATACACTGGTAAAACCGACGGACCTGTCCAAGCTGGACGTGGCCTTTTTCAACATGAACGGCATTTTGAGCATGGTCATGTTTACGTTTACCATGATTGATCTGGTGATAACATGAGCGCACAAAAATGGGCCGTTGGCATCACCGGGGCGAGCGGCGCCGTCTACGGCGTCAGACTCGTCCGAGAACTGCTGCGCGGCGGCCATACCGTACACTTGATGATCACGGAGGCCGGCTGGCAGGTGTTTCGGGACGAGCTGGACTGGAACACCGACGACCGGGAGGCCCTGATCCGGGAAAAACTGCAGCAGGATTTACCCGGCGTCCTCCATTACTGGGGCATGCGCGATTTCAACTGCCCGGCCGCCAGCGGCTCGTACCGGTGCGACGGGATGGTGGTCGTCCCCTGCTCGATGGGAACGCTTTCCGGCATCGCCCACGGGGCGTCGGGCAACCTGCTGGAGCGGGTGGCTGACGTGATGCTGAAGGAGCGGCGCCGGCTGGTGCTTGTCCCGCGGGAGACGCCGCTGAACGCCATCCAGCTCGAAAACATGCTGAAGCTGAGCCGCCTCGGCGTTACCATTCTGCCGGCCATGCCGGGGTACTATCACAAGCCGCAGACCATGGACGACCTTGTCAATTTTGTCGTGGGAAAAGCACTGGACGCGCTGGATGTACCGCACGAGCTGTTCCGGCGCTGGGGGGAATAAGATCATGCAGAAGTCCTTGCGCATTGGACAAATCCTTTACACCAACGTACTCCCTGTCTACTTTTACTTTGACCAGGAGCGCTTCGAAGACCGGATCGACTTCATCCGGCAGGTGCCCGCCCAGTTGAATCGGGCGATGGCCCGCGGCGAGATCGATCTCGGACCGATTTCGTCCTTCAGTTACGCCGAGCATGCCTCCCGCTATCTGGCGCTGGCCGACCTGTCCGTCAGCGCCAAGGGGAGAGTAGGCTCCATTTTCTTGTTCAGCAAGCGGCCGATCGAGGCGCTGGACGGTGCCCGGATCGCCCTGACCAACACGTCCGCCACGTCGGTCAATTTGCTGAAAATCATTCTGCAAACGTTTTACGGCCTGCACGTCTCGTACGTGACACAGGAACCGGTGCTGGCGGAGATGATGCGGGACGCGGACGGGGCGCTCCTGATCGGCGACGACGCCATTTTCGCCTACCGCCAGGGCGGGCCCTATCACGTCTACGATTTGGGAGAACTGTGGCATCGCTTTACCGGGTATACCATGACGTTTGCCCTGTGGGCCGTGCGCAAAGAGGTGATCGGCGAACAGGCCGACCTGCTGCGCGAGGTTCACGAGGCCTTTTTGGCCAGCAAGGAGAAGACCCGCCAAAACCTGGACCCGCTGGTGGACTACGTGCACGGGCAGTTTGGCGGCGAAAAGGAACACTGGCGTCAGTACTTCCGGGGGCTGGTGCACGATTTCCGGGACGAGCAGCGGACGGGGCTGGAATACTACTACCGGTGCGCGGCGGAGCTGGGCCTGCTGCCCGAACCGGTGACCGTGTCCGTGTGGGAACATCCCGGTTGTCAGTCCCACATTACGTTGACGAAATAGGTGGAGCGGATGAACCTAGTCGATATTTACTTTCAACTGAAAAACGACGTCCAGTACATCGAAAAGGAACTGGAACAGTCGATCGATACCGGCGTGCGGGACTTGTACCTCTCGTCCACACACCTGCTCAAGGCGGGGGGAAAACGGATACGCCCGGTGTTTGTGCTGCTCGGCGGAAAGTGGGGCAACTACGACGTGAAGCGGCTGAAGCACGTGGCCGTGCCGCTGGAGCTGATCCACATGGCGACGCTGGTGCACGACGACGTGATCGACGATGCGGACAAGCGGCGCGGGAGAGACACCGTTCGCACCCAATGGGACAACAAGGTGGCGATGTACACGGGGGACTACATTTTCGCCCGGGCGCTGTCCATCGCGGCCGAGCTGCGCATTCCCGAACTGCACCGGATTCTCTCCAACGCGATTGTGGAAGTGGTCAAAGGCGAGATCGAACAAGTGCGCGACCTGAACAACTGGGAGCAGAACTTCCGCGCGTACCTTCGCCGGATCAAGCGGAAGACGGCGCTCTTGATCGCCATCAGCTGCCAGATGGGGGCGATTGCCAGCGGCGCCGGCCCCGAACTGGTCCGCAAGATGTACCGGTACGGCTACAACGTGGGGATGGCGTTTCAAATTACCGACGACATCCTCGACTTCACCGGAACGGAAAAGCAGTTGGGCAAACCGGCGGGAAGCGACCTGCGCCAGGGGAACATTACGCTGCCGGCGATGTACACCGCCCGGTTCGGCAAGTCGCGCGACCGCTTTCAGGCGTGGATTCGCGACAATACGCTCCGGAATCACGTAGATGAAGCGATCCAACTGGTGCGAAACGACGACGGCATCGCCTATGCCCAGGGGCTGGCGGAGCGGTACATTGCCCGTGCGCGGGAGGCGCTGGCCGGACTGCCGGACAACCAGACCAAGAAGTCCCTGCTCGGCATCGCCAATTTCATGGTGGACCGGAAATTTTAATCGCTTTTTCACGGGGGGCTGTTGCTTGCCCCACGCTCTTTTGATAAAATTTTCGTTGGTGTGCAAGCACCAATACATAGCTGTACTGGAGGCATACTTACGATGGAAAAAACGTTTCTGATGGTGAAACCTGACGGCGTGCAGCGCAACCTGATCGGGGAAATCGTTTCCCGCTTTGAGAAAAAAGGCTTCCAACTGGTAGGCGCGAAGCTGATGAACGTCAGCCGCGAACTGGCCGAGAAGCACTACGCTGAACATAAAGAGCGCCCGTTCTTCGGCGAACTGGTCGACTTCATCACGTCCGGTCCGGTCTTTGCCATGGTATGGCAGGGCAACAACGTGATTGCGACCGCGCGCGCCATGATGGGCAAAACCAACCCGGCGGATGCGGCACCGGGCACCATCCGCGGCGACTTCGCCACTTCCGTGGGCATGAACATCATCCACGGTTCCGATTCCCCGGAAAGCGCCGAGCGCGAAATCGCTCTCTGGTTCAACGAAGGGGAAGTGCTCTCCTACGAAAAAACGATCCAACGCTGGATCTAAGAGGGATGGGGAAAGACTCCGCACGCGGGGTCTTTTTCTTTTTTCGCCAAATGTCAACAAAAATCGGCAGGATTTTGCAGAAAAAGGGCGAATCGCATGGATAAGCGGCAAAACAGCGCCGTTCCCACCAAGTGAAGCAGCGTCTTCCAGGGGGCGTTTCGCCGCTTCAAAACGTGCAGCGCTTGCCGGCGGGCACGCCTTCCAACACGAGTAAAAGGGGTATTTTCGCAATCATGGAAGACAAGGATTTTCTCCAGTTTATCGCCAACGTAAAGAAACTGACAGGAATCGATCTCGCCCTTTACAAAGAAGCCCAGATGAAGCGGCGGTTGACCTCGCTCAGGCTGAAGCGGGGCTATTCCACGTTCGCCCAGTACTTTGAGGCCATCTCCAAGGACAAGGACCTGTTCTACGAATTTCTCGACCGGATGACGATCAACGTGTCCGAATTTTTCCGCAACCCGGGCCGGTGGGAGGTATTGGAACACAAGATCCTGCCCCGCTTGGTCAAGCAGTCGCCCCGGCTGAAGTGCTGGAGCGCCGCCTGCTCCACCGGCGAAGAGCCGTACACGCTGTCGCTGATCCTGATGCGCAACCGCTGGGAGGCGTCGCTGCTCGCCACCGACATTGACGAAGGGGCGTTGGCCAAGGCCAAACAGGGGGTCTACACCGAGCGGTCGCTGCAGGATTGTCCCAAGGATCTGGTGGCCAAGTACTTCGTCAAGGACACGATGAGCTACCGGATTGCCGACGAGGTCAAAAACCGGGTGACGTTCCGCAAGCACAACCTGCTGGCTGATCCGTTCGACTCCCAGTTCGACCTGATCATCTGCCGCAACGTCATGATCTACTTCACCGAGGAGGCGAAGCACGAGCTGTACCACAAGTTCAGCCGGGCGCTAAAGCCGGGCGGCGTGCTGTTCGTCGGGAGCACGGAGCAGATTTTCCAGCCGCAGCAGTATCAGTTGGAGTCGGAAGACACGTTTTTTTATCGGAAAATGGGATAAGGCGGACGTGCCCTTGGTATATCCCTGCTGTTTTTTCCCAACACTAATGCTATCTACCAATAGGGGAGGAAGCAGATGGACAAGCAAAAGGTCATCGAAGCATACCGACGCGGTCTGATTACGCTTCAGGAGTGCGGGCAAATCCTCGGCGCGGAAAAGGAGCAGTTGGACAAACTCGTCCGCGCGAATCACCTCCGGCGGCCGCTTTCCTCTTATCTGACAGTGTATCATCACATGTGAGCGCCGCGAATCCGATTGACGCTTCTCCTGCGAGGGAGAAGCGTTTTGCCTGTCTGCGCAGAGCGTACGGACAGTTTGTCACTTTTGTATTTGCACGGACTGACAGGTATGATATTATAACGCTTAAAAGTGATAAAGGACAGCACCCCGCGTCAGAGGAGGGGAATGCTGCCTGAGGATGGAGGAAGCGAGAGATGCGATACTTGACAGCAGGGGAATCTCACGGACCGCAGCTCACCGCCATTATTGAAGGCGTTCCGAGCAACCTGCCCTTTTCCGTCGAAGCGGTCAACGAGCAGTTGGCGAGACGGCAAAAGGGACACGGGCGCGGCCGGCGGATGCAGATTGAAAAAGACCAGGTGAAGGTGCTCTCCGGGGTTCGGCACGGATACACGACGGGCGCGCCGATCACGCTGGTCGTGGAAAACAAGGACTGGACGCACTGGCAGGGAATCATGAGCGCCGAGCCGGTGGAAGGAGCGGAAGAGAAGCGGCGCGTCTCCCGTCCCCGTCCGGGTCATGCCGATCTCAACGGCGCGATCAAGTACCATCAACGGGATATGCGAAATATTCTGGAACGTTCCAGTGCGCGGGAAACGGCCATCCGGGTCGCAGTCGGGGCTGTTGCCCGGCAGCTATTGGCCGCTTTTGGCATCCGGATCGGCGGTCACGTGCTGCAGATCGGCGATGTGGTGG
The DNA here is from genome assembly GCF_007197875.1 of Brevibacillus sp. LEMMJ03. Lineage (NCBI taxonomy): Bacteria > Bacillati > Bacillota > Bacilli > Caryophanales > Paenibacillaceae > Brevibacillus > Brevibacillus sp. LEMMJ03. The sequence continues at coordinate 395,168 of NZ_VKJN01000001.1, forward strand.
CCAAGCGGCAGGACGTTACGCTGGACGAACTGATCGCCCGTTCCGAGGAATCCCCCGTGCGATGTCTGGACAAGGAAGCGGAGCCGCGCATGATGGCGGCGATCGACCAGGCCAAACAGGACGGCGATTCGCTCGGCGGCATCGTCGAAGTGATCGTGGAAGGCGTACCGATCGGGCTGGGCAGCCACGTCCAGTGGGACCGCAAGCTGGACGGTCGGCTGGCCCAGGCGATCATGAGCATCCAGGCGTTCAAAGGAGTGGAGATCGGGATTGGCTTCGCCGCGGCGGGCCTGCCCGGTTCCCAGGTGCATGACGAGATCGTGTGGAGCCAGGACACCGGATACAGCCGCAAGACAAACAACGCCGGCGGTCTGGAAGGCGGCATGACGACAGGCATGCCGATCGTCGTGCGCGGCGTGATGAAGCCGATTCCGACGCTGTACAAACCGTTGATGAGCGTGGACATCGACACCAAGGAGCCGTTTTCCGCCAGCATCGAACGTTCGGACAGCTGCGCTGTTCCTGCCGCCAGCGTCGTGGCCGAAGCGGTGGTCGCCTGGGAAATCGCTCGCGCCATGTGCGAAAAATTCCCGTCCGACTCGATGGACGACATGCTGGAAAACGTGCGCCAGTATCGCGCGTACACGGAGCGGTTCTGATGGCGGTCGAAACCCTTTACGTGGAGTTGGGGGAGCGCACGTATCCGATTGTAATCGGCGACGGTGTCATGCGGCAGGTGGCGGCCCTGTTGCAGGATGCGGGCATTTCCCCGGCGAGCCGGCTGTTTGTCATATCCGATGAGAACGTAGCTCCGCGCTATCTGCAGCCGCTGAAGCAGGCGCTGGAGACGGCGGGCTATCGCGTGGCGGACTGCGTGATTCCCCCGGGAGAGCAGTCCAAAAGCCTGGCGGTTTACGAACAGGTGATGACCCGGGCCATCGAGGCGGGGCTTGACCGCAAATCGGCCATCCTCGCCCTGGGAGGCGGCGTGGTTGGCGACTTGGCCGGCTTTGCCGCCGCCACCTACATGCGGGGCATCGCCTTTGTGCAGGTACCGACCACGCTGTTGGCGCACGACAGCTCGGTGGGCGGCAAGGTGGGAATCAACCATCCGCTGGGCAAAAATCTGATCGGCGCCTTTCACCAGCCGCGGCTGGTGCTGTACGATACGGCCGCGCTGCGCACGCTGCCTGAGCGGGAAGTGGCGGCCGGTTTTGCCGAGGTGATCAAGCACGGACTGATCGCCGACGAGTCGTTCGTCGACTGGCTGGAGGAGCATGCGGAGCGCCTGTGGCAGCTTGATGCTGAATGGGTGGGCCGCGCCATTCGCCGGGGATGTGCGATCAAAGCGGCGATCGTCTCGGCTGACGAGACGGAGCAGGGACAGCGCGCCCTGCTCAACCTGGGGCACACCTTCGGCCACGCGTTCGAAGCGCTGTGCGAATACGCCGTGTTGAACCACGGGGAGGCGATCTCCATTGGCATGTGCCTGGCCGCAAAGGTGGCCGAGAGCATCGGCTTTGCCCAAGCGGGCGTTTCCGCGCGGACGGAACGGCTGCTTCGCCTCTTCCGCCTGCCCACCGCCTGGCCAAACGGCCTGGAGCCGGAAGCCGTGCTGGACGTCATGAAGCGGGACAAAAAAGCCGTCGGCGGCAAGCTGGCCTTGGTGCTGCCGCGGGCCATCGGGCAGGTGGAACTGGTCAAGGACGTGGATGAACAGGAGATATTGACAGCGATGAAAGAAGAAGCGGGGGCTTAGAGAAATGGGAGTGCGAGGAATCAGGGGAGCGATCACGATCGAGAACGACACGCAGGATGAGATCGTTTCCGCCACCAAGCTGCTGCTGGAGGAGATGGTCAGCCGAAACGGCGTACGGGCTGACGACATCGCCAGCATTCTCATCACCACGACGGAGGACATCAAGGCGACATTTCCGGCGCAGGCGGCGCGTCTCCTGGACGGATGGCAGTACGTGCCGCTCATGTGCGCCAGGGAAATTCCCGTGCCGGGCAGTCTGCCCCGCTGTATCCGCGTGATGATGCACGTCAACACGGACAAGGCGGCGTCGGAAATACATCATGTGTTCATGCGCGATGCCGTCAAACTTCGTCCCGATTTGGCAAATCGCGGTTGACAATGTGGGCGTTCTCTTTTACCATAAAGTGAAACGAGGACGCCTCGTTTTACCGGTAATTCAATGATACCGGCTGAGAGTTGAGAGTGAGCAGAGCAGAGTTGAGAAGAGTTAGGCAGAGGAGAGAAGAGCGAGCCGGATGGACCAGCACAGACCAATCCAGGACTCTTCCTGGATTTTTCTTTTTCTCCCCCTATCTCTTCACCTGACAAACGGGCGGGTGCCGCGCTTGGAGCGGTTTTCCACGCGTGTAGGGCGCCCCGCGACGAGAGGTGAGAGAAGAGATGTATTCCCCTACCCTGGCCGAGGTCCAATCCCTTTCGGCCGACTATTCCCTGATTCCCGTACGCATGACCCTGCTGGCAGATGAGGAGACGCCGATCCGAATCTACCAGAAAATTCGCACGCGCGATTCGTTTCTCCTGGAGAGCGTGGAAGGCGGAACGCGCTGGGCCCGATACTCGTTCATCGGAATGAATCCGTTTCAAACCGTGGAGGCGCGCGGGCAGCAGATCACCGTCCGCCGCCGCGGCGGGGAGACGCTGACGTTCTGCGGCAATCCCGTTCACTTTTTACGCGAAGAGACGGCCCGCTTCACCAGTCCCAAACTGCAGGGGGCGCCCCGATTGTGCGGCGGTACCGTGGGATTCTTCGGTTACAACACCCTGCATTACTTCGAAAATCTGCCGTACCACCGGCAGGAAAGCCTGGATGTGCCGGACATGCGCTTTTGGTTTGTCGATGAGCTGATCGCGTTTGACCATCTCAAGCAGGAGATCCAGGTGATGGTGAATCTGCACGTCGACGCAGCCGATTCGCCGGAGTCGATCGCCCGCAAGTACGAACAGGTCTGCAGCCGGCTGGAGCAGCTTGCCGCGCAGGTGACCGCTCCGGCCGAGACGGAAGGCAGCCGGATTCCTGTCGGCGCCGGCGCGCAAGGCGGGCTGAAACTCGAGCCCAACATGAGCCGGGAGCAGTACGAACGGATGGTGGAACGGGCCAAGTCGTACATCGCGGCCGGCGACATCTTTCAAGTGGTGCTCTCCCAGCGTTTCCGCGTGCGCACGGACGTCGACCCGTTTGCCGTCTACCGGCTGCTGCGCACACTGAACCCTTCGCCGTACATGTACTACCTGCAGTACGACGGCGAGACGGTCGTCGGAACGTCGCCCGAGCTGCTGGTTCGGGTCGAAAACAATCGGGTGGAAATGCGGCCGATCGCCGGCACACGCAGGCGAGGGCGCACGGCGGAAGAAGACGAGACCCTGGCCGCCGACCTCCTGGCCGATCCCAAGGAGCGGGCGGAGCACTACATGCTGCTTGACCTGGGGCGCAACGACGTGGGACGCGTCGCCCGGTACGGCAGCGTCCGCGTGGAGGAAGCGCTGGTGATCGAGCATTACTCCCACGTCATGCACATGGTCTCCCATGTGACGGGAGAGCTGCGCGAAGGGCTGGATCCGTTCGACGCGCTGCTCTCCGCCTTCCCGGCGGGAACGGTGTCCGGCGCGCCCAAGCTGAGAGCGATGGAAATCATCGCCGAGCTGGAGGCGGACGCGCGCCATCTGTACGCCGGGGCGATCGGGTATTTCGGCTTTGACGGGACGCTGGAGACCTGCATTACGATCCGCACCCTCCTGTTCCAGAACGGATACGCCTACGTGCAGGCGGGCGCCGGCATCGTCGCCGACTCTGTCCCGGCCAACGAGTATCAGGAAACGGTGAACAAAGCGGCAGCCATGCTCTCCGCTCTGGAGAAGGCGGAGCAGTTGTTTGCCCCAAAGGAGGAACAGCCATGCTGACAACAGCGTTGGAACACATATTGCGCGGACGTGATCTGGACCGTCTGACCGCCCGCCAGGCGATGGGCGAAATCATGGACGGCAGGGCCACCCCCGCCCAGATCGGCGCCTTTCTCGCCGGACTGCGGCTGAAGGGGGAACAGGTGGAGGAGATTATCGGCTTCGTTCAGGCGATGCGGGAGCGGGCGGTCCGGTTCCCGCTGGAACTGCCGGGCCTGGTGGACACGTGCGGCACGGGCGGGGACGGCGCCCAGACGTTCAACATCTCCACCGCAGCCGCCATCGTGGCGGCCAGCGACGGCGTCTGCATCGCGAAACACGGCAACCGGGCGGTCTCCAGCAAGAGCGGCAGCGCGGACGTGCTGGAGGCGCTGGGCATTCCGATCACGCTGACGCCGGAAGCGGCGGCCGACTGCCTGCGGGTGACCAACCTGTGCTTCCTGTTCGCGCCGCTCTACCATCAGGCGATGAAGCACGCGGCCGGCCCGCGCAAGGAACTGGCGGTGCGGACCGTGTTCAACCTGTTGGGACCGCTGACCAATCCGGCGGGGGCCAAGCGGCAGCTCCTGGGCGTGTACGACGGGCAGCTTCTCCCCGCCGTGGCGGCAGTCCTGCGCGAACTGGACGTGGAACGGGCCCTGGTGGTGGCCGGGGCTGACGGCCTTGACGAATTGACCGTGACGGGGCCGAGCCGCATCGCCGAGCTGCGCGACGGCGTGATCCGCACGTACGAGATCGAGCCGGAACAGTTCGGCTTGAGGCGGTATCCGATGGAGGAACTGCGAGGCGGCGACGCGTATGAAAACGCGACGATCATCCGCGAAGTGTTCGCCGGCAAGCGGGGAGCCGCCCGCGACATCGTCCTGCTTAACGCGGGCGCCATCCTGTACCTGGCGGATCGCGCAATCAGCATAGAGGCAGGCGTGATCCGCGCCGCGGAGCTGATCGACGACGGCGCGGTCCTGCGCAAACTGGAACAAATCCGGCAGGTGGCGGGAGGGATGATTCATGCTTCGTAAGATCGTCGACGCCAAAAGGGAAGAGGTGTCCCGGCTGCACGCTTCCACGACCCTGCAGACGCTGCTGGACGAGGCGAAAGGCATGCCCGCCCCGCGCGGGTTTCGCTCGGCGCTGGCGGACAGCGCACGCCCCGTCAGCGTCATCGCGGAAGTAAAAAAGGCTTCGCCGTCCAAAGGCGTGATCCGGCCTGACTTTGACCCGGAGGCAATCGCACGGGCCTACGCGGCGGCCGGTGCGGAGTGCATCTCCGTTCTGACGGACGAACCGTTTTTTCAAGGAAAGACCGAGTATCTGCGGAACATCCGCGCGGCGGTCGACCAGCCCCTGCTGCGCAAGGATTTTCTCATCGACGAATGGCAAATCGCCGAAGCCAGGGCGTGCGGCGCCGACTGCATCCTGCTCATCGCCGCGATTCTGGAGGGGGAGCAGCTTCGTGAGCTGTCGCAGACGGCGGAAGCGCTCGGCATGGACGTGTTGATCGAAGTGCACGACAGGCGTGAGCTGGAGATGGTGTTCCGCCATGTGACACCGGCGCTGATCGGCATCAACAACCGCGACCTGCGGACGTTTCGGACAGACCTGGCGGTGACCCACGAGGTGGCGGCGGAGATTCCGCCCGGTGTCCTCATCGTCAGCGAAAGCGGCATTTCTTCCCCGGCGGACGTGGAGCGCGTGCGGCAGGCGGGCGCGCGGGCGATTTTGGTCGGGGAACACTTCATGCGGCACGAGGATGTGGCCGAAGCCGTGATCCGGCTGGTGGGAGAGCGGGAAGGCGCCAGCCCGCAGGTGCGGTCGTGACACGGATCAAGATTTGCGGCGTCAAGCGGGAGGAAACCCTCCACCTGCTGGCCCGGCTGGATGTTGACTACGTGGGACTGGTCTTTGCCGAAAGCAGGCGGCGGGTGGATGCGCAGACGGCAGGGGCGCTGCTCGCGTCCGTACCGGATCATCCGCCGGCGGTCGGGGTGTTTGTCAACCCGACGGAAGCGGAGCTGGAGCACGTGCTGGCCCATGTGCCCCTTGCCGTGATTCAACTGCACGGGCAGGAATCGCCCGCCTTTTGCGAAAGCGTGCGGCAGCGGTTTTCCCTGCCGGTCTGGAAGGCGCTGGCGGTCGGGAGCGGCGAGCCGCTGGCGAATGTCGTAAACGCGTACCGGGGAGCAGCCGACGCGTTTCTGTTTGACACCTACGATCCCCGGCAGGCGGGCGGCACGGGCAAACGCTTTTCCTGGGAGCAGATTCTCCTGCTGCGGGAGTGGACGGCTCCCGCCCCCTGCATCATCGCAGGCGGCATCAACGCGGACAACGTGGCCGAGCTGGTGGGCGGATTCCGGCCCGCGATCATCGACGTGTCCAGCGGCGTGGAGAGCGACGGAGAAAAAGATGCGGAGAAAATCAGGCAATTCGTGGAGAGGGTGAGGGAACATGACCGTATCGCAGAAGGAAACGCGTATCGTGCCTGACGAGCACGGACGCTTTGGACCATTTGGCGGCAAGTTTGTGCCGGAGACGCTGATGAGCGCCCTGGCGGAATTGGAACAGGCGTTTGCGGAAGCACGGCGCGATCCGTCGTTTCGCGCCGAGCTGGGGCAGCTGCTGCGCGAATACGCCGGACGGCCGACGCCTCTGACCTACGCCGACAAACTGACGGAAGCGCTGGGAGGCGCGCGCATCTACCTGAAGCGGGAGGACCTCAACCACACCGGGGCCCACAAGCTGAACAACGCGCTGGGGCAGGGACTCCTGGCCAAGCGGATGGGCAAGACGTCCATCATCGCCGAGACCGGGGCGGGGCAGCACGGTGTGGCCAGCGCCACGGTAGCGGCCAAACTGGGGCTGTCCTGCAAGGTGTTCATGGGCGAAGAGGACATCAAGCGGCAGGCGCTGAACGTGTTTCGCATGAAGCTGCTCGGAGCGGAGGTGATCCCCGCCGTCTCCGGTTCCCGCACGCTGAAAGACGCGACCAACGAAGCGATCCGCTACTGGGTCTCCCATGTGGATGAGACGTTTTACGTGATCGGCTCGGTCGTGGGCCCCCATCCGTATCCCTACATGGTGCGGGAGTTCCAGAAAATCATCGGCGAAGAAACGCGCAGCCAGATCCTGGAGCAGGTGGGCCGCCTTCCCGATGAAGTGATCGCCTGCGTGGGCGGAGGCAGCAACGCGATCGGCATGTTTTACCCGTTCCTGCAGGACGAGACCGTTGCCCTGCGCGGCGTGGAGGCGGCCGGACAGGGCGTGGATACCGACAAGCACGCGGCGACGCTTTCCCTCGGACGGCCCGGCGTGATTCACGGCGCGATGACGTATCTCTTGCAGGATCAGTACGGGCAGGTGCAGGAAGCGCACTCCATCTCGGCCGGGCTGGATTACCCGGGCGTGGGACCCGAGCATGCCTACCTGAAGGAAACCGGACGGGTGCAGTACACATCCGTCACGGACCGGGAGGCGCTGGAGGCGGTTCAACTGCTCTGCCGGACCGAGGGGATCATCCCGGCTCTGGAGAGCGCCCACGCCGTGGCCGAGGCGGTCAAACGGGCGCCGCAGATGGGAGCGGATCAAGTCCTGGTCATCTGTCTGTCGGGCCGCGGAGACAAAGACGTGGCGACGATCCAGGCCGCGCTGGACGACGAACGGAGAGGGGGAGACGCACAATGACAGCGCTCGCGAATCGAATCGACCGGCTGTTTGCCGACCGCAGCCGCAAGCGTTTCATCCCGTTCATCACGGTTGGCGACCCTCACCTCGACGCGACGTTTCAGATTGCCCACGCGCTGGTGGAAGCGGGAGCCGACCTGCTGGAGCTGGGGATTCCCTATTCGGACCCGCTGGCGGATGGCCCTACCATTCAGCGCGCCTCCCAACGGGCGCTGGCCAACGGCGTGACCATCGACGACGCCCTGGAACTGGTCGCCAGCCTGCGAGCATCGGGGATGCAGGTGCCGATCGTGCTTTTCTCCTACTACAATCCGGTGCTGCAGTACGGCGTGGAGCGCTTTTTTACCGCGCTGGCGGAAAAAGGCGCGGACGGCATCGTCATTCCCGACCTGCCGGTGGAGGAAAACGGGCCGGCGGTAGCGGCTGCCCAAGCGCACGGGGTGCACGTCATCTCCCTGGTGGCCCCCACATCGGAATCCCGCATCCGGACGATTGGCGCGCAGGCGACCGGATTCCTGTACTGCGTGTCGTCGCTCGGCGTGACCGGCGCCCGCGCAAGCCTGCGTGAAGATCTCGCCCAGTTTTTGAAGCGGGTCAAGGCGAGCACCTCCGCGCCGACCGCGGTCGGGTTCGGCATCTCTACGCCGGAGCAGGTGCGGGCGGTGGCACAGCACACGGATGGGGTAATCGTCGGCAGCGCGATCGTGCAGGAGATGGAGCGGCACCTGGAGCTGCTGTCCGATCCCGAACAAATGGCGCAGGGTGTCACAAAAATAAAAACGTTTGTACAACAGTTGGCCGGTGCGCTACAATAAGGGGAAAACGTGACTTGACTGGAGTGAGACGCAGATGCTACCGAAGCAGCGCATTCTCGGCGCCCCGGTGTACCAGCCCGGGAAGCCGATCGACGATGTGAAACGAGAATTCGGCCTGACGGAAGTGATCAAGCTGGCGTCCAACGAGAACCCGTTCGGCTGCTCGCCCAAGGCGAAAGAAGCGATTGCCGCCCAACTGGATACGCTGGCCATCTATCCGGACGGCGCCAGTCTGCAGCTTCGTTGGGAGCTGGCCGAGTTTCTCGGCGTCAAGCCGGAGCAGTTGATTTTTGGCAACGGTTCGGACGAAGTGGTGCAGATGATCGCCCGCGCCTATCTGGAGGAGGGCACCAACACCGTGATGGCGACGCCCACCTTTTCGCAGTACCGCGCCAATGCCATCATCGAGGGCGCGGAGCTGATCGAGGTGCCGCTGAAAAACGGCGTGCACGACCTGGAAGCGATGGCGGCCGCGATCAACGGACAGACGCGCGTCGTCTGGGTGTGCAACCCCAACAACCCTTCCGGGACGATCGTTACGCGTGACGAGCTGGAGGCGTTTTTGCAAAAAGTCCCGAAAGACGTCCTGGTGGTGCTGGACGAGGCCTATTACGAGTACGTGGTGGATCCGGCGTATCCGCAAACCGTGCCGATGCTGAAGCAATACCCCAACCTGATCGTCCTGCGCACGTTCTCCAAAATCTACGGCCTGGCGGCGCTCCGCATCGGATACGGCATCGCGTCAGAAGAGATCGTCGGCCACCTCGACCACGTGCGCGAACCGTTCAACACCAGCACGCTGGCTCAGGCAGCCGCCCGCGCCGCGCTGAAGGACCAGGCGTTCGTGGAAGAATGCCGCAAGCGCAACCGGGAAGGCTTGAAGCAGTTGACCGACCGCTTTGACGAGTGGGGACTGTCGTATTTCCCGACCCAGACCAACTTTGTCCTGGTCGATCTGCAGCAGGACTCCGACGAGGTCTTCCGCAGACTGCTGGAGCAGGGGATCATCGTGCGCTCCGGCCGGGCGCTCGGATTCCCCGGGTATCAGCGGATCACGGTCGGCTCGGCGGAACAAAACGAAAAGGTTCTGCAGGCGCTTGGCAGCATCGTGGCCGGCGCGTTGAAATAACGAAGAAGATGCCGGCGTCCGTCCGGCATCTTTGTCTACACGTATACAGAGAGGATAGACAGTGGAGATGAAAACGACCATCACAGTAATCGGCGTCGGGTTGATCGGCGGTTCGATCGCGCTTGCCCTGCGGGAGGATCCGCACAACCGGATCATCGGCTTCGACGTCCGGCAGGATTATCTGGACAGGGCGATGACGCTCGGCGTCCTTCATGCGGGCACCACCGACCTGCAGGAGGCCGTGCGGGAAGCGGACGTGATTTTTCTCGCCGTGCCGGTGGAACAGATTTACGCCACGCTGGACCGCCTGCGCGATCTGGACCTGAAGCCCGGCGTCATCGTCACGGACGTGGGCAGCACCAAATCGGGCGTTGTCCGGTACGCCGAGGCGCATATCCCGTCCAATGTGACGTTTATCGGCGGCCACCCGATGGCCGGCTCGCACAAGTCGGGCGTGGAAGCGGCTTCGGACCGCCTGTTTGAAAATGCGTACTACGTTCTGACGCCCGCGCCGGGGACACCGGAGGAGCAGGTGGAGCGGCTCGAGAAGCTGCTGGCGCTGACCCGTGCCAAGGTGGTGCGGATGGACCCGGACGAACACGACCAGGTAGTGGGAGCGGTCAGCCATTTTCCGCATATCCTGGCGTCCGCCCTGGTCAATCTGGTGGCCGGGTACGACGACGAAAATCCCTGGCACCACCGGCTGGCGGCCGGAGGGTTTCGCGACATCACCCGCATCGCTTCCAGCAATCCGCGCATGTGGCGGGATGTGCTCCTGAACAACCGCGAGCACTTGCTGAAGATCGCCGATGACTGGACCAAGGCGCTGGACGGCGTAATGACATTGGTCCGCGAGGGAGACGCCGACGGCATCGAGCAGTTTTTCAAGTCGGCGCGTGATTTCCGCGACGGACTGCCGGAGCGGAAAAAAGGGGCGCTGCCGCCGCTGTACGACCTGTACATCGACATTCCCGACCATCCGGGAGAGATCGGCCGGATCACCACCCTGCTTGGCGCCAAGCAGATCAACATCACCAACATTCAAATCAGGGAGACCCGGGAAGACATGCTGGGCGTGCTGCGGATCACCTTCCGCTCCCTGGCGGAACTGGAAAAGGGAGAAGAACTCCTGCGCTATTTCGATTACAATGTATACAGGCGCGAGTAGACCGGCCGTGCCGTCGTACTTTGGGGCGTAGACGCTTTGACGCGCGACTGCAGCCAACGTTTTGCAACGACTGACGTAACAGAGAAAAAAGGGGAGTGGAACCGTGCTTCGCGTACAACCAGCAAAACGGATAGAAGGGACAGTCCGGGTGCCCGGAGACAAGTCGATTTCGCACCGCGCCGTCATGTTTGGCGCGCTGGCGGAGGGAACCACCACGATCGAAGGCTTTCTGCCGGGGGCTGACTGCCTGAGCACGATCGACTGCTTTCGCAGGATGGGCGTGGACATCGAGCAGGAAGGGGATCGCGTGACCGTCCACGGGAAAGGATGGTACGGCCTGCAGGAACCGTCGCAGCACCTGGACGTGGGCAACTCCGGCACGACCATCCGGCTCATGGCGGGGATCTTGGCAACGCAGCCGTTTCACGCCGTCATGGAGGGGGACGAGTCGATCGCCAAGCGGCCGATGCGGCGCGTCATCGGGCCGCTGCGCCAGATGGGGGCCAAAATTGACGGCCGCAAAGACGGCGAGTACACCCCGCTGTCCATTCGCGGCGGCGACCTGCAGGGCATCTCGTACCAGTCGCCGGTTGCCAGCGCCCAGGTGAAATCGGCGATCCTTCTGGCCGGCCTGCAGGCCAAAGGCGTCACCAGCGTGACGGAGCCTCAGCTCTCCCGCGACCATACGGAACGCATGCTGCAGGCGTTTGGCGTGAAGGTGGTCCGCGACGGTCTGACCGTATCCGTCGAGGGCGGCCAAACCTTGAAGGGCAGGGCGATCCGCGTGCCGGGCGACATCTCGTCCGCGGCGTTTCTGATCGCGGCCGTGATGATGGTGCCGGGCAGTTCCCTCTTGATCGAGAATGTGGGCATCAACCCCAGCCGCACGGGGATCATCGATGTGGTCCGCGCCATGGGCGGCCGCATCGAGCTGCAGAACGAACGGGTCGTAAACGAAGAGCCGGTAGCCGACCTGCTCGTCACCCATGCCGAGCTTCGCGGCATCGAGATCGGCGGCGAGATCATTCCGCGTCTGATCGATGAAATCCCCGTCATCGCCGTCATGGCCACGCAGGCCAGCGGCCGTACCGTGATTCGCGACGCCGAGGAGCTGCGCGTAAAAGAGACGGACCGGATCGCCACCGTCGCCAGCCAACTGTCCAGGTTTGGGGCAAAGGTAACGCCCACGCCGGACGGTCTGATCGTGGAGGGGGCGACGCCGCTCACCGGCGCGACGATCGACAGCATGGGCGACCACCGCATCGGCATGGCGATGGCGATCGCCGGTCTGGCGGCGGCGGGCGAAACGGTGATTGAGAATGACGAGGCCATCAACGTCTCCTTCCCTGGCTTTGCCGACATATTGGCGCACATCAGCAAACCGTAAGCAGAGCAGAGCAGAAGAAACCCGCCGCGCGCGGGTTTTTTTCATCGCTTTTTCCTTTTTTCGCCGCATTCCCGCCTGAGACGAAATAAGAATGTTGAAAAAAAGATTTGACAAGCGCTTACATTGCGTTATAATAAGGGTACAGTATGGTTTCTCTCCACTCCTATCCAATATATTTCTGCACGCATAGTGCTACCGCCGTTTGAATGCGCTTACATCAACGGCGGTCTTTTTTGTTCTTTTTTCGCTTTCCGCGCATAAGCTCGTACTGAAACAAGCCGCCAAGTGCGGTCGGGGGAGGGACGAGCCGTGCGGCAGGAAGAGGTCGTGATTCGTGGAGGAAGCGTCGTGACGTCATACGGAATCGTCGAAGCGGACGTCTGGATTTCCGGAGGGACAATTCGCCGGATCGCAAAAGACAGCTTGCCGAGAGAAGCGAAGGGAACGGCCCGTCCCAACGAGATCGACGCGTCCGGGATGTACCTGCTGCCCGGCTTTGTCGCCATGCCGGAACGGCCGCACGGGCGGATCAGGCGGCTGCCCGAGTACCTCGACGCGATCCGCCTGCTCATCCGGCAGGGATATACCTGTCTGGTGGACACGCTCCAGCCGGAAGCGTGGATGGATCATCCGCAGGTGCGCTATCAGACGGCGATGCACTTCAACAATCTGATCGATTACACGTGGCAGGTGGAACTGCCGGCTTCGCGGCTGAACGGCGAGACGGTGCGCAGGTGGTGCAGCGAGGGATACCGGCTGCTTCGGGTCGTCGTGCGCCGGCCCGAAGAACTTTTTCGGATGGATTGGGAAACGATTTCGCCCCTGCTGACGTCATACAAGGTGATGCTGCAGTTGCGGGTGCCGAAGGAAGCGGGACTGAATGGTGAGGAGCGTCTCCGCCTGCATCGGCAGTGGCTCTCGCTGTGCCGCTGCTGGCAGATCCGCACGTGGGTGGATGGAGAGGCGTCGCTTACCTTTGAGGAATTCGATCCGTACTACCATGTCTTCCGTCTCCGCGGCGAGGATTGTGAACGGGCGCTGCGCCATCTCGCCGGCCACTGGTTCCGTTCGCTGCCGGTCATCGCCGCGCTGGACGAGGTGCAGGTCAACCTGCGCCGGAGGGAATGGGACCCGGAATCGCTGCTGTGCCTGCTCGTTCGCGTCGCTTCGACAAACGCCGCCAAGGCCGCAGGTCTGTATCCGCGCAAAGGCTGCATCATTCCCGGGGCTGATGCCGACATTCTTTTCCTGAAAAAGGAACACTGGTTGACAAAATTTGTTCTTTCCACTATTCTCAACCTTAGTGATTTTCTTCTGCCAACATCTGTCATGTCAAAAGGAAAGTGGTTGTACCGCAACCAGTGCTTTGCTTCGACCATAGGAATGGGACGATGCCTCCTCGACATCAAGCCTTATAATTATGTCATATAACCCCAAATCTGGGGGTTTTTTCGTAGAGGATTCCGGCCGCCAGGCGAGGAAAAAGAATCGCCTAGGCAGCGCAACTTTTTACATCCCCGGCAGTCTAATGTAACAAAGGCCGCTGAGGGATCGGAATCGCAATAGGAGGTAATCCTGCACATGACCGATTCCCAGCTTATCCGCGAAATAAAAGAAGGCAACCTGGAATGCTATGCCGAACTGATCCGGCGATACGAAAAAAAGATTCTTGCATTTGTCACCCACTTGCTGCGCCAGGCCCATCTGGAGCACATGGCGGAGGATATCTGTCAGGAGACGTTTTACAAGGCGTATAAAAGCATTCACTCGTTCCGCGATGTAGAAGCGACCTTTTCTACCTGGCTCTACACCATTGCCCGCAATACCGTGCTGAGCGAGCTGCGCAAAAGCCGGAATTCGGACGTATACCTCGAGGATAACCCGCAAGTGCCGCTTGCGTCGTACGAGCGCCTGCCGGAGCAGGTCCTGCTGCGCAACGAACGGGAGCACCTGGTCAGACAGGCCATCAACAACCTGCCGGAAAAGCAGCGCTCGGCCTTGATCCTGAGGGAATACGAGCAGATGGATTACAACGAGATCGCCACCATTCTGGATTTGACGGTGAGTTCGGTGAAATCCCTGTTGTTTCGCGCGCGGCAGAGCATTAGAGCACAGTTGGAAGCCTACATCCTGGACCCTCATTTGGATGAAGCTGAAGGGATGAATCGATGATGAAATGTGAAGAAGTACAGGAATTGATGCCGGATTACGCCGACGGCCTGCTGTCCGAAGTGACGCGCCGGCGGATTGACAACCACTTGACGAGCTGCCGCGCCTGCGACGCCGACTACGCGCTGTGGAAAGACAGCGGCGACTGGATGAAGTCGGACAGGGAGCAGTACCACGCGGTCGCGCCTTCCAAGTCGATCGTCGATGCCGTGATGGCCCGGATTCTTTCGGAAGAGAAGTGGGCGATTCCGATCGGGAGAAAAGTGTTTACCGTGACGGCCCGCATGCGTCGCGTGGGCGCGTGTGCCGCGATTATCCTGCTGATGCTCTGTTCGTTTACGCTGTACGTCAATACGAGCAGTACGGAGCAGGCCAACTCCCTGATGATCGACGGGGAAGTGGTGGCGATGGGGAAAAAGGCGCAGGTCATCACGTCCTCCATGCAGACGGCGGACGGCACCTACGTCGTGGAACCGCAGCCGTTGGTATCTGACGAAAAGCCACTGGTGAAGGGGACCGCCTCGATCGTCCCGTTCAACGGCGATCATGAGCCGACCGACCCGGCCAAACCCAACTACGGGATCATGCTCAGCGTGTTTGGCATTTTGGTCACCGTCCTCTCCATGAGTTGGCTGACACGGGCATAATGGTATATGATCTTATAGAAGGAACATACGGAAAAAGACCGTCTTCGGACGGTCTTTTGCGGCTCTTTCGCACGACAAGAGCAACCATACATACGAGGTGAGGACGATGACAGACAAATGGCTGTACGTCATAGACGAAGCGATCAAACGGATTGAAAACGACGAGGTGGAACTGGGGCTCAAAGCGCTGCAAAAGGTGCAGGAGCACGGCAAGGATTTGCCGGAGGTAATGATGTACCTGGCGGAAGTGTGGTACCGCCTCGGCCATCTCGAACAGGCCTCCAGCCTGCTCTCCGACATTTTGCGGGAACATCCCGAGCTGGAGGCGCCGCAGCGGCGCGAATGCCAGATGCTGCTGGCGGAAATCGCGCTGGACCTGAGCGATTTTGAGACCGCGCAGCACCTGCTGTACGAATTGAAGGAATCGGGGTTTGAACACATCCGGCTGGACCTGCTGCTGGCCGATCTTTACGCCATGCAGGACCTCGACGAAGTGGCGGTCAAGTACCTGGAACAGGCCCGCCAGAAGGAGCCGGACGATCCCGACATCCTCGCCGCGCTGGGCGACATGTACTTCCGGGTGGGACGCGACGCGGAGGCGCTGAAGCTCCTGGAGCAGGCCGGGGAGGAGAGCCTGCCGCTGCTCATGGCCAAGGGACGCTCGCTCGCCCAAAACGGGCAGTTTGAACAGGCCTATCAGGTGTATCGCCAGGCGTTGGCCCTGGAGCGCTCGGAGGAGGTGCTGTACGGCTGCGCGCTGATGGCGTTTCACCTCGGCAGGCTGGAGGAAGCGGCGGAGCTGGTGGCCAGCCTGCAGGCGATCGACGAGGAATACGTCGCCTCCTATCCGCTTGCGGCTGACATCTACCTCTCGCTCGGCCGGACGGAAAAGGCGATCGATGCGCTGAAGCAATACGTGGCGCTGTCCGGGTTTGACCTGGACCACATTCGCCGCCTGATCGCCCTCTTGACGCAAGCGGGCCGATATGAAGAAGCCAAGGAATACCAAAAGCTGCACGACGAATGGAATGTGGACGACGAATAGCAAACTGCCCTGACAGGAAGCCGCGCTGGCGGCTTCCTGTTTATTTTGCCGCAATTTGGCAAGAATGAAGGGTAAGAAAAACCCTCGCAAAGAAGGGATGCGCAGATGAACTTGGCTGAGATCTTGGTCTACACCGATATCCGGCAGCTCCATCAAATCGCCGATTACTACGGCTGCGAATGCAACCCTCACTCCAAGAATGAACTGATCACGTCGCTTCTCGCCAATTTGCGGTACCGGCAGACCATCGCCCGGGAAGTGGAGCAGCTTTCCCTGGAAGAAGTCCATTTTTTCCTCCTGCTCTTTCTCGACAAGCGCACGGTGCTGTCGCTGGAAGATCTGCTGGCCAAGGCCGGCTTGGCACTGGATGCGCACAAGGAGCGGAAGGCGGAAGAAGCGCGCAAATTTATCGCCGACGCGATGCGGCGCGGCTGGATCTTTCCGGCGAAAAGCAGGACGGCCGGCCAGTACCAGATTCCCCTGGACATGCGGGAACCGTACCTGCAGGCGTGGCTGGACAAATGGCGGGACACCGTCACGGCAGCGGAACCGGCGGCCTACCGCGACGAAGGAACTGCACTCTGCGACGATATCATGCAATTTTTACAATTCCTGCAGCAGGAGCCTGTGCCGCTGACCGCGGACGGCGCCATGTACAAGCGGTACCAGCAGCAGCTGTTTCAGTTTCTGCACGTCAAGGAAGAGCCGCTCCCGCCGCAGAAATGGCGCTTCGGCTACGGGCTTCACTTCGACCTGTACCCGGACCGGTTTTCGCTGCTCTACGACTTCTGCTACTACCAGAAATGGATCGAGGAGTCGCCGGGACGGGTGATGCTGACGGAAGCGGGGGAAGAACGGCTGAAACAGCCGTATGACGATCACCTGCACCACGATCTGATCCGCTTCTGGATGCGGCTGTACAAGCGGGCGGTCCCCAATCTGCCGATGCTGGTCCAACTGATTCCCCTGCTGGGGGCGGGAGGATGGGTCAGCCAGGACGCGCTTTCGGACCGGCTGCTTTCCTGGATCAGGCCGTTTTACTACGATGATGCGGTCAACATTTTGACCAACCGCGTTCTAAAAATGATGGTCCATCTGGGACTGCTCCGTGTCGGGCAGGACGAAAGCGGTCAGTGGCTGTACGCCGGGACGTATGCCAGCCAGACATGGCTTCGCAAATACAATGGCTTTACCGAAACGACTATTCTGCTGAAGTGAGGGATGTATCATGGAGTGGCCAAATTTCTATTCCAATGCGTACGGGACAAACAACCAACTGGTGTCGGGGCTGTTGTCGGAAATGGTGATTGACGAGCAGGTGCGCCTGTACCGCAAGCGCACCCTGTACCAGGAGATCGACGAAGCGCTGGCGATGAAAAACAAGGAGCGGTTCATGCGCCTGACCGACGAACTGCGCGAGATCATGGCCTACGAACAATCGTAATTCCGGGCGGGACATGACGATTGCCTGTCTCCTCCTCTTCGTGGTACGCTAGTTTCCAGATGTTAATGGAAAGAGGAGACGCCTTATGCAGTGGAACGTTCAAGAACTGGAGAATTGGGAGGAGCTGCGGACCTACGTGGATACCGCGCTGCTCCCTCTTTATTTGTACCGGCCGGAGAAGCCGGTGAACGAGCACGTGCAGCGGATGAGTTATCTGGTGCAGGTGGCCGCCTCGATCGAACAGCGTTTGAAGGGCCGGGTGCTGATGTTCCCGATCTGTTACCAGATCGGCGACGAGCCGCTTGCCCAACGGCTGCCGGCCGGGTTTGCCCACTACGTCCTGCTGCAGTTCAGCGGGGAGCGGCTGGATGCGCGCGTGGATGAAGGCAGACTGTTGAGGCTGACAGTGGGGGATGAAGACCTGGATTCCGCGCTCCGCTTTGAGGTGACCGTCGATGTCCTCAGCCGGGAAATTATTCGTCTCTGGCAGCACGGCGACCGTCAATAGACGGAGATATTTCAGGAAATACTATATCAATCAGGGGAGAGTTGCCATATTTGACAAAATGGCAACAATCTCTCAATCAGACGAGGTTGGTGCCGGGCGCGTCCCCCGGATATTCTTGACATCTCTATAGGCGTTAGCTATGATTGGGATTGACCTAGTGTATATGTATGGAAATCGCCATTGTTGCGCTATTCTACAGAGTAAGGAGGGAAAAAGACATGGGCGACAAACGGGAAATTTCCAGACGTACGTTTCTCAACTACGCACTCATGGGAACGGGCGGATTCCTCGCTGCGGGAATGATCACACCAATGATTCGTTTTGCAGTCGACCCCTTGCTGAAAGGCCATGCGGGTACAGATAAAGTGGCTGTCGGCAGCGTGGACGAGTTCGGTCCCGAGCCGAAGCGTGTGGATTTCAAGGTACATACCAAGGACGGTTGGTATGAGTCCGAGTCGACGCTGGCTGCGTGGGTGACCAAGAATGAGAAGGGCGAGATCCTCGCACTGTCCCCGATCTGTAAGCACTTGGGCTGTACAGTGGACTGGAACACGAGCCCGGATCACCCGAACCAGTATTTCTGTCCGTGCCACCTGGGACGTTACGACAAGGAAGGTGCGCACATTCTGGGAACTCCGCCGACAGCATCCCTCGATGAATACGAGACGGAAGTGAAGGACGGCAAGCTCTATCTGGGCAAACTGAAACCAAATCCTCGTCCGGGGGTGAGTGGCTAAGATGTTGCAAAAAATGTATGACTGGGTTGATGAGCGCCTGAACATCACCCCGATGTGGCGCGATTTGGCCGACCACGAAGTGCCAGAGCACGTAAACCCGGCGCACCATTTTTCCGCGTTTGTGTATTGCTTTGGTGGCCTTACGTTCTTTATTACAGTCATCCAAATCCTGTCCGGTATGTTCCTGACCATGTACTATGTACCGGACATTATCAATGCGTATGAATCGGTCAAGTACCTGCAGAACGAAGTGGCATTCGGGGTGATCGTCCGCGGCATGCACCACTGGGGGGCCAGCCTGGTCATCGTGATGATGTTTCTGCACACGCTGCGCGTGTTCTTTACCGGTTCGTACAAAAAACCGCGTGAAATGAACTGGGTAGTGGGCGTGCTGATTTTCTTCGTCATGCTCGGCCTCGGTTTCACCGGTTACCTGCTGCCGTGGGACAACACGGCGTACTTCGCGACCAAGGTAGGTCTGGAGATCGCGAACTCCGTGCCGCTGATCGGTCCGTACGCCAAGACCCTGCTGACCGGCGGCGACATCGTAGGGGCGCAAACCCTGTCCCGCTTCTTTGCGATTCACGTGTTCTTCCTGCCGGGAGCCCTCTTGGGTCTGTTGGGAGCACACTTCATCATGATTCGCGCGCAAGGTATCTCGGGTCCACTATGATGAGTCTTCGATTTTAAGGAGGAAATAGCATGGCGAAACATGACAAAGATGCTACCTTCGTCGGAGACTCCCGGATACCGGCGAAGCGCATTCCGAACATTGCCCCGTCGTACTCCGACTTTCCGGGAAAAACGGAGCCGTTCTGGCCGAACTTCCTGTTGAAAGAGTGGATGGTGGCAGCCGTCTGTCTGGTCGGGTTTCTGGTGCTGACAGTCTCTCACCCGTCGCCGCTGACCGACAAGGCGAACCCGAACGATACGTCGTTCGTTCCGCTGCCGGACTGGTACTTCCTGTTCCTGTATCAGATGCTCAAGTATCCGTGGGCAGCAGGTGACTGGGTAGTCCTGGGCACCGTCATCATTCCGGGTATCGCATTTGGAGCGCTGCTGCTGGCTCCGTGGCTGGATACCGGCAAAGAACGCCGTCCGTCCCGCCGTCCGGTGGCAACCGGTCTGATGATGACTGCGCTGGTATCGATTTTCTACCTGACGTGGGCAGCAGACCATGAGCACTCCCTGAACCACGCGTCCAATCACGGCGGAAGCGGCAGTGGAGGCGGGTCCAACGCGGCCGCTCCGGCGCCGGCTGATCCGAGCTTCAAGGCCGATGCACTGTGGACGGCTCAAACGGGCTGCATGGGCTGCCACGGCAAGAACATGGAAGGCGGCATGGGGCCGAATCTGCAGAAGATCGGCAGCAAGTATGACGCGAACCAGATTGCCGAAATCATCAAGAACGGGAAACCGCCGGCAATGCCGGGCGGCCTGATCAAGGATGAAGCGGAAATCAAGAAATTGGCTGAGTACATGGCAACGTTGAAATAAGCCCATACAAGAAAAGCTGACTGACGTTCGGTCAGCTTTTTCTTTAACGGCGCACATAGCGGGAGACGATGTTCATGAGCTGGTTATGGGAGTGGTTCTGGCAGTCTTTGGGGAAAAGGTGGTTTCTCTGGACCCTGTTCGTCGTCAACTTGCTGGGAACCATCTACGGCTTTGTCTGGTACAGCAATCAACTGGCAGCTACCCCGGGGTACTTGCGGCCGTTTGTTCCGGACAGTCCGACGGGGAGCGGACTATTTACCATCGTGCTGTTTACCTACTTGATGGGACGGCACATCCCGGTGCTGGAAGCTCTGGCCGGCATCACCAATTTTAAATACGGCGTATGGGCGGTAGGCATCATCGTGGCCGGATGGCTCTTGGGTGACGAGGTAAGCGGGACGGATATCATGCTTATGATCTCCCATGCAGGCATGGCGGCCGAATCGGTGCTGTATGCCCGATTTTTCAAGCTGAGCTGGCTGCCGGTGGGAATCGCTGCACTGTGGACGTTGAATAACGATTTCCTCGATTACGTCATGGCCATCCATCCGTGGCTGCCTGCCGTGCTTGATCCGTATGAGGGAATCGTCGGTCTCTGCACGGTTCTGCTCAGCCTGATTTCCATTGCGGTGATCTGGTTCACCAACGCGCGGTTCAGCAGAAACAAGGTCTAATCTTGTCCTCCTTTCCATAGTCTGTACTAGGGGAAGGAGGGTTTTTGCTTTGAAAAAAAACATCCGGTTTCTGCTGTTCTTCCTGATCATCGGGCTGATGCTGGCCTGGCCCATCCATACGTTGATCAACAGGCTTGACCGTCCGGCCGAAGAAAAACAGTTGGCCGCGTTGGATCACATAGCGCAAGAACTGTTAACCCATACGAAAAAAGGGGAGCTGGAGGAGGCGCAGGAGAAGATTCGGCTGCTGGCGGAACGCTTTCCCCAGCAGCGCCTGCCCGTCTCGCTGCGGATCGACAGTCTGAACGCCGTGACGCAGTCGATCCTGGCGGCGAAAAACAGTTTCGCCATGTCCAGCACGAGCGATCAACTGCTGTGGCACGCGACCCGCGTGAGGATCGCCATCGACGCGCTTACCCATGATCATCAGCCGATGTGGCGGAGCTACTACGTTTCCTATGCCACCCAGATGCAAAATCTGATGGAGTCGGCGGTGGAGCGGAATTTTGACCAGTTTCGCCAGCAATTTGACGAAAACACCCGCCTGTATCTGGCGATCAAACCGGCGATGAGCATCCATCTGCGGGAAGAGCAGATCAAGCAGATCGACGCCGCGTACGATCTCATCTCCAAAGAGCTGCGCCGCAGCCGGATCGAGTGGCAGATGGTTCGGAACGCCCTGCGCGATCTGAACGGCACGATGCAGTCCGCGTTCATCGGAAAGGATCAGAGCGCCATCGCCCTGTTGATCCATCCGGCTTCGCCGTTTCCGGTGTTTGTGGCGATTGTCGGAGCGGTGCTGCTGACGCTGGCGTATGTGGCCTGGAAAAAATACCGGGGGCAGATGCACTCTGCCTGACTGTGCGGAGGCGTACCGGAACATATTCGTCCGACGGGAGAACCTTCCGTTTCCCTGCAGGGCCCCTTTACAGACAGAGAGCTTCTACCTTGTGCGTAGAAGCTCTCTGTTCATTTTAGGAGAAGGACACACCTGCAGAATCGGTGTATGGTACGGCGGTGGAGGATGAGGGATGCGGCTGCAATGGGGAGCCGGATCGGAAGGGGAAGAGACGTGTACCACCAGCGGACGGCCGTCTGTTTTTGCTCCCAACCGGGGCTTTCCTGCGACAGACGCATAGGCAGCGCGCAAGATCGAAATAATGAGGGATGAAAAGAGGGCAAGGAGGTTGTCATGACCATCAAGTGGGTTTCCTTTCTCGCCGGGTCGTTCGCCGGGGCATTCCTGGCCATTCTCTGTGCGGGTCTGATCGCCATCGTGTTTGCCCGGCCATTGATCAAATGGGGGATCGGGCGCTTTACGAAACGGCTGATGGCTGACCGTTACCCGGAAAACATCTGGGAGATGGTGTCGGCGCTCACGAGAACAAGCCCCAGGATCGTCGTGGAAAACAGTCTGCGGGCATCCAGCGGCGGCATAATCGAGCGGCCGTTCGGCAGTCCGCGCAAGTTTCTGGACTTTGACGGCCTGGTTTTTTCTCCCGCTCAGCTTGCCACGCTTCCCGCACCGGAAAATGCTCCCGTCGACATGATGATCACAATCGGCCCGCTTGCCCAACGGCCGCTGATCCTGAACATCCCCCTGATGGCCGGCGCAATGGGCTACGGCATCGGGGTATCCGAGAAAGTAAAAATCGCGATCGCCAAAGGAACGGCAGCGGTCGGAACCGCGACGAACTCGGGCGAAGGACCTTTGCTGCCCGAAGAGAGGGCACTCGCCGCCCATTACATCCTGCAGTACAATTCCGGGCACTGGTCGAAAGAGCCGGAGACTCTCCGGCAGGCAGACGCGATCGAGATTCATTTCGGTCAAGGTGCGACAGCCGGTGCCGCGAGCAGAATCCCGCCCAAGTATTTGAAGGGAAGGGCTCGTGAACTTCTGCAGGTTCCGGACGGTGAGGGCCTCGTCATCCCTTCCCGTCATTCGGAAATCGTCAAACCGCAGGACCTGAAGCCCCTGGTCGACAGACTGCGCTCCCTAACCTATGGCATCCCCATTGGCGTGAAGATGTGTGCCAGCGGAAAGCTGGAAGCCGACCTGGAAGCGGCAGTTCAGGCCGGGGTGGATTTTATCAGTCTGGACGGCGGACAGGCCGGCACAAAAGGAGGGCCGCCGATTTTGGAAGACGACTTTGGCCTGCCGACGATTTTCGCCTTGTCTCGCGCTGTTCACTATCTGAAAAAGCGGGGAGTAAAAGACCGGATCAGCCTCTTGACAGGTGGAGGATATGCTACGCCCGGCCAATGTTTGAAAGCGCTCGCCTTGGGAGCGGACGCCGTGTACATGGGAACAGCCCTGCTGTGGGCCATGACCCATGATCAGGTGACAAAAGCCATTCCGTGGGAGCCGCCCACGCAGCTTGCCTATTACACGGGCAGCCAAAAGGACGAGTTTCAAATCGAGAAGGCCGCGCAGTCTTTGGAGAACTTTTTTCAATCCTTTGCAGAAGAGATGAAAATCGCCATTCGTGCGTTGGGAAAAACCTCCTTGAGGGACGTGAACGCGGACGATCTGGTAGCGCTCGACGAATGGACGAGCACGGTAACGAAGGTTCGGCTGGTCAGTCAACCATATGAGATCGTTCCCGGCGCATCGTCAGCTGAAGCGGAACCTGCCGCCGCTGCGCCGACACCGGGAAAGGAATCGGCAGAGGAGCGAGGGACAGAACACGAGCGGCAAAGTGTTCTGAGTCTGTTCCAAACGTTTTGACACGACAAGCGAGAGGAGGGGGCTGACATCAAAGGCACGTGGATCATGACGCAGACATGGGACGATCTTCTGTTTGCCCATTGGCCTGTTCCTGCTGAAAGGATTCGGCAGTTTGTTCCTCCTCCTTTGGAAGTGGATACATTTGACGGCATGGCGTGGATTGGCGTCATTCCGTTTGAAATGAGCGAGATCCGGCTCAGGTTTCTGCCGGTCATTCCCTATACGGTTCCGTTTCCGGAAATCAATGTGCGCACGTACGTGATCGCAGGCGGAAAACCGGCGGTATTCTTTTTGACACTGGACGCGTCCAATCCGGTGGCCATCCGTGCCGCCACATGGACGTATCACCTTCCGTACTACCCTGCCGGAATGACAATCAAACGAACGGCAGCGGGTATCGATTTCCAGAGCGAGCGGAAAGGGGGGGCACAGCGGTTCGACGCGATCTACCGGCCCACTTCCGAACCGTTCACGGCGAGACCGGGCAGCATTGAGCATTGGCTGACCGAGCGTTACCGTTTTTGCTGTGTGTGCCGCCGCACGCAGCGGATCTACGGCGGGGACATTTACCATGAGCCATGGCGGCTGCAGGTCGCCCAAGCGGTGATCCGGGAAAACACGATGGCGGACCTGTACGGAGTAGAAATGTCCAAGGCCCCTGTGCACCTGCATTATGCACAGGGCGTGAAAGCGTGGATTTGGCGGTGCAGAAGGATGTTCGGATGACAGGTTGTCGCCGGGCTGCAAGCACGGCGGGAACAGGCCGCACGAGCGACACGGTCTTTTGTGCGAAGGGATTGCGACAAAACACATTCAATCGTAGTGAAAAAGCTGGCCACGATCGCGTACCGGAGCCAGCTTGCCGCCTAGTTTTTTCCGTTCCACAATGCTGAAGGTGTACCGGCTCTGTCAGTGGGGACGGCTGTCTTCCAGTCACTCGTGAATGGGCTGCTTGTTTTCGTCCAGCGTAAACCCTTCGCCGAGCACCTCGTGCACGTCATTGACAATCACGAACGCATGGGGATCGATCTCCTGCACGATGCTTTTGTAACGCATCACTTCGTTGCGGCTGACCACGACGTACACGACCTGTTTCTCCTCGCCGGAAAACGCTCCTTTGCCCGCCAGCAGTGTGACGCCGCGACCCAGTTCCAGAATCTGTTTGGCGATCGCGTCGGCGTGATCGGAGATGATGGTGAGCGCCTTTCCGGCGTAGGCGCCGTCCTGAAAAAAGTCAATGACGCGGGCGGCGATGAAGACGGCCACCAGGGTGTACATCGCGCTTTCGAGATTCAAATAGATCAGCGACGCGCCGATCACCAGCATGTCGCCGAAAAACAGTGTGCGGCCCATGCTGATGCCCATGTATTTTTGCAGCACGCGGGCGATGATGTCGACACCACCCGTGGTGCCCCCGTAGCGGAAAATGATCCCG
The DNA here is from genome assembly GCF_007197875.1 of Brevibacillus sp. LEMMJ03. Classification (NCBI taxonomy): domain Bacteria; kingdom Bacillati; phylum Bacillota; class Bacilli; order Caryophanales; family Paenibacillaceae; genus Brevibacillus; species Brevibacillus sp. LEMMJ03. The sequence goes on from NZ_VKJN01000001.1 coordinate 420,166, forward strand.
AGGCCCACCCCGATCGCCACGCCGGCGTACAGCGAGGCGAGCAGCCGGTCGTGCATCGGCAGGGGCAGCACGCCCTCAAACAGGGAGAGAAAGACGGAGAGGGCGACCGTGCCGAGAATGGTGTAGGCAAACGCGGTGCGTCCCAGCACTTTCCACCCGAGCACGAACAGCGGCACGTTCAGGACGAAAAAGACGATCCCCTGGTCGACGCTCGGGATCATCAGCTTGATCAGAATACTGATGCCGGTAATGCCGCCCTCGGCCAGGTTGTTCGGAATGTTGAAGGCGTTGATGCCGAATCCCATGATGGCGGATCCGACGATGATGGCGATGATGCTCTTGAGGCGCAGTTTCATAAGCGTTCTCCCTTCTTGCCGGTGATCCTGCGTCCGAAGGCTTCCTTCCGAGGGAAGCCGGAGGCAGCAGGCCCTCTGTGGGATTCCTCTCGGCGGCAGACACTCGCGCAGTTGGGTGCGGCCGACGCCGTGCGGACCTGCCTGCTTGCCGCATCCGTGCGGACGGATGAAGGCTTGTTGGTAGGTACGACTGCCATTATAATGGAATGTTGATTTGATTGTCCATATCCTGCCAGCCTGCGTATTGAGATTTGGCAAACGCAGGCTTTTCAGGTACGATAAAGTCACGAATATTTTCTGGCAGACAAAGGAGTGACCCGATGAATCAGCGGAAGACCTTGCAGGATATCCAACAGGAAGTGGACCAATACATATCACAATTCAAGGAAGGGTATTTCTCCCCGCTGGCCATGATGGCCCGGATGACGGAAGAGGTGGGCGAACTGGCGCGGGAGATCAACCACTACTACGGCGAAAAACCAAAGAAAAAAGACGAAGCGGAGAAAACCATCGACGAAGAGTTGGGCGACGTCTTTTTCATTGTGCTGTGCTTCGCCAATTCGCTCGGCATTGATTTGCAAGAGGCGTTTGATCGTATTATGCACAAATTCAACACACGCGATAAGGATCGCTGGACGAGAGTAGAGGAGACGAACTAGAGATGGACAAACAGATTCGCGTAGCAGTAGCGGGAGCCCACGGGCGGATGGGCCAGGAAGTCGTCAGAATGCTGGGACAAGATGCGGAGTTGGTGTACACAGGGGCACTGGACACGCGGGGGGACGATGAGGCGGTCCGCCGACAGTTGGACGAGATGCGTCCCGACGTGCTGGTTGACTTTACGACGCCGCACAGCGTCTACCGCCACCTTGAACTGTGTCTTCGCCACGGCATTCGGCCGGTGGTGGGGACGACCGGACTGACGCCGGAGCAGCTGCAGGAGCTGACGGCGCGGTACCGGGAGGCGGGTCTCGGCGGCATCATCGCGCCCAACTTCGCGATCGGGGCCATTCTGCTGATGAAATTTGCCGCCATGGCGGCGAAATACATGCCGCATGTGGAGATCATCGAGCTGCACCACGACCGGAAGCTGGACGCGCCCAGCGGAACGGCGCTGAAAACGGCGGAGATGATCGCGGCCGTTCGCGAGGAGATCAAACAGGGCCACCCGGAAGAGACGGAAAGCATCCCGGGGGCGCGCGGCGCGGAGTACCACGGATTCCGGATTCACAGCGTGCGGCTGCCGGGACTGGTGGCTCACCAGGAAGTGCTGTTCGGGGCAACGGGCCAGACGCTCTCCATCCGTCACGACTCGATCAACCGCGAGTCGTTCATGCCGGGAGTAAACATGGCGATTAAGGCTGTGATGAACCTGGGCGAACTGATCTATGGACTGGAGCACCTGATTGATTAGGCACGGGCACACCGTTGTGCAACGCTACTTACACCGAGGGAGAGGTTTGCGTGAAAATTGCTTTGATCGCACACGACCGAAAAAAGGAAGAAATCGTTCAATTGGCGATGGCCTACGAGTCCATCCTGCGCGAGCATGAATTGTACGCCACGGGGACGACCGGACTCAGGATCATGGAAGCGACATCCCTACAGGTCACGCGGTTTCTCTCCGGCCCCCTGGGAGGAGATCAGCAAATCGGGGCGATGATCGCCCGCAACGAGATGGATCTGATCATCTTCTTGCGCGATCCCCTGACGGCGCAGCCGCATGAACCGGATATCATCGCGCTGCTTCGCCTGTGCGACGTGCACAAGATTCCGTTTGCCACCAACATGGGAACGGCGGAAGTGCTGCTGAAGGCGCTGGAGCGGGGCGAGCTGCGCTGGCGCGAGGTCGTGCGCAAGGAGGAGCAGGCATGAGCGAGTTGGACATCCTCGCCATCGGAGCGCACCCCGACGACGTGGAGATCGGGGCGGCCGGCAGTCTGCTGCTGGCAGTGAAACAGGGCAAACGCGTCGGCATCCTCGACCTGACCTACGCCGAACTTTCGTCCAACGGCACCGTGGAGCGCCGGCAGGCGGAGGCGGCGGAGGCTGACAAGCGGCTGGGGATTGCGGTCCGCTATAATTTCGGCTTGCCGGACCGCGGCCTGGAACGGGTGCGCGATGAGGCGATCAGCCGGGTCGTCGACCTGATTCGGCAGACGCGGCCGCGCGTGGTGCTGGCGCCTTACTGGCAGGACCGTCACCCGGATCACGAGAGCGTCAGCCGGATCGTCCGGGAAGCTGTCTTTTCCGCCGGAATTCGTCTGTTTACCGCGGAACGATCCCTGCCCGCCTACCGCCCCAGCCAATTGCTGTACTATTTTATCAACACGACGGCGACGCCAAATGTGGTCGTGGACGTCACGCCGGTGTACGCGCAAAAAATGGAGGTGCTGCGGTCGTACCGCAGCCAGTTTGAAAAAGAAGAAGGCAGCGTCTCTACGCCGCTCAACAACGGGTATCTGGAACTGGTGGAGTACAGGGAGCGCTTGTTCGGGCAGCAGGCGGGCGTCATGTATGCGGAGGGGTTTGTCAGCGCTGCACCTTACGTGCTGACAAGCTTGTAGGAAGGAGAGGACACCCGGATGAAGATTGGCATCACCTGCTACCCGTCGTTGGGCGGGTCGGGAGTCGTTGCCACGGAATTGGGCAAACTGCTGGCGGAGCGGGGCCATCAGGTTCACTTCATCACGTCCAGCATGCCCTTCCGCCTGGGAACGTTTCATCCCAACATTTTTTACCATGAAGTGGAAGTCAATCATTACGACGTGTTCAAATACCCTCCGTACGATTTGACGCTGGCCAATCGGATGGCGCAGGTGGCGCAGAACGAAAAGCTGGACCTGCTGCACGTCCATTACGCCGTTCCCCACGCACTGTGCGCCTATCTGGCCAAACAGATGGTCGGCGAACGGCTCAAGATCGTCACCACCCTGCACGGAACGGACATTACCGTACTGGGATACGACTCCAGCCTGAGCGGCATGATCCGCTTCGGGATCGAACAAAGCGACCTGGTCACCGCCGTGTCCAAGGATTTGATCCGGCAGACGCGGGAACTGCTGCACGTCGACAAGGAGATCGTCCCGGTCTACAACTTCGTGGACAAGCGGCGCTACTACCCCAAAGAGGTGGGCGAGTGGAAGCGCGTCTTCGCACCGAACGGGGAAAAAATCCTGATGCACATCTCCAATTTCCGTCCGGTCAAGCGGGTGCCGGACGTGATCGAGATTTTCCGGCTGGTGCGGGAGCAGCTTCCGGTCAAGCTGATGCTGATCGGCGAGGGGCCCGACCTCGGTTCGGTCCGCAACATGGTGGCCGAGCTGGGGCTGGAAAGCGACACCCATTTTCTCGGCAAACAGGAGGATGTGGCCGAGGTAATCTCCATGGCCGACGTCATGCTGCTGCCGTCGGAAAAGGAGAGCTTCGGGCTGGTGGCGCTGGAGGCCATGGCCTGCGGCGTGCCGGTCGTGACGACCAATGCGGGCGGACTGCCGGAAGTGGTGCCGGACGGTGAGTGCGGCTTTCTCCTGCCGGTCGGGGACGTCGCCGGCATGGCGGAACGGACCGTGCGCCTGCTGACCGACCCGGACCTTTACCGGCGTCTGTCCCGCAACAGCATCCAGCGGTCGAGTGAAACCTTCTGCCACGAGAAGATCACGTCCCAGTACGAATTGCTGTATCGCGAGCTGCTCGGCCCCGGATCGTTGTGACGGTCACGGACGGTGCAGGCTGCTTTTGGCCAACTGAAACAGCTTGGAAACCATGATGAACAGGCCATACACGATTTTCACACAAACGCCTCCTTTGCTGGGCGGACGGAAAACGGGGTGAAGGAGTTGCTCAAGGAACTGGCGGTTCGCATCCTGCGCACGCTGGAGGACAACGGCTATGAAGCCTATTTCGTCGGCGGGTGCGTCCGCGATTGGCTGCTCGGCAGAACCGTGCACGATATAGATATATGTACGAATGCCCATCCCGGCGACGTCATGCGGCTGTTTCCCGACCACGTCCCCACCGGCCTGCAGCACGGGACCGTCTCCGTCAGGCTGGACGGGCAGATGTTCGAAGTGACCACGTACCGGGTGGAAGGTACGTACGAGGACTACCGCCGGCCGAAAGAGGTCCGCTTCGTCTCCGACCTGCACCTCGACCTGGAGCGGCGGGACTTTACCATCAACGCGATGGCGATGGACCGGTTCGACCGTTTGCGCGATCCGTTCGGCGGGCGGGACGACCTGCGGGATCGGCTGATCCGGGCGGTGGGGACGGCGGAGCGGCGCTTTCGCGAGGATGCCCTGCGGCTGTTGAGAGCGGTGCGGTTTGCCGCGCAGCTTGACTTTTCCATCGAGCCGGTTACCCTGGCGGCGATGGAGCAAACGGCACCGCTCTTGTCGCATATCGCCGCGGAACGGATTCGGGAAGAACTGCACAAGATCGTCGACAGCGCGGCGCCGCAAAAGGGGATCGGCCTGATCGTGCAGACGGGCTTGGCCGGTTTTTCTCCTCTGCTGGATCGCCTGTTCCGGACGTCGCACGAGCAGGCGTGGCGGCTGGTGCACCTGGGCACGCTGAACCAAAAGTGGGCCCTGCTCATGTATGCCGCCCGGTTTGACCCGCAGGAGGCGCGCACACTCTGTCTGCAGCTTCGGATGTCCAAGCGGGAAGCCGAAGCGATCGCCCAATTCGTCGGGCTTCTGGCGGCGCTGCGGCCGGATTGGGATGAGCCGCGCGATGTGGAGTGGGGACGACTTTTGCTGCAGGCGGGTTGGCCGGTCTGCATGGAAACGGACAACCTGCTGCAGGCGTGCTGGTGGAAGCGGAAGGACCGCCGTTCCTCGCGGTCGCTGATCGCCGCCTACGAGTCGATGCCGGTCAAGTCGCTGCGCGAATTGGCCGTCACCGGTCGCGATCTGCAGGCGGCCCTGGAGCGAAAACCGGGGGAATGGATTCAGCGCTTGCTCATGCACCTGCTGGAGCAGACGGCGCTGCACGGGCTGCCCAACACCCCGGAGGCGCTGGTGGAAGAGGCAAGGAGAGAGGTAGCGCGTCATGAACATTAAGCAGGAAATACTGAAGGCGTTCCACGCCAATCCCGGCCGGTTCATCTCCGGCGAGGAACTGAGCCAGACCTGCGGCTGCTCGCGGACGGCGGTGTGGAAGCACATCGAGGAACTGCGTCAGGAAGGGTATGAGGTGGAAGCGGTCCGCAAGGCGGGATACCGGCTGCTGGCCGCTCCCGACCGCCTGTCCGCCGAAGCGATCATCGCCGGCCTGGACACGAAGCGGATCGGCCAGCACGTGCAGGCGTACGACACCGTCGTCTCCACCCAGCCGCTGGCGCATGAAGCGGCTGCCAAAGGGGCGCCGGAAGGGACCCTGGTGATCGCGGAGCAGCAGACCGGCGGCAAAGGGCGCCTGGGACGTGCCTGGCATTCGCCCAAGGGCACGGGCATCTGGATGAGCCTGATCGTCCGTCCCGTGATCCCGCTCCCGAAAACGCCGCAGATGACGCTGCTGACAGCCGTCGCGGTGGCGAAGACGATGCAGAAGGAGACGGGAGTGGCGGTCAAGATCAAATGGCCCAACGACATTTTTGTCGGCGACAGAAAGGTGTGCGGCGTGCTGACGGAGCTGAACGCCGAAGCGGACCGCGTCAACTACCTCGTCATCGGCATCGGGATCAACGCCAACGCCGTCGCGGCCGATTTTCCCGAAGAGCTCAGGGCCATTGCCACTTCGCTGCGGATCGAGAGCGGAACGACTGTCAACCGGGTGCGGTTCATCCAGCGGTTTTGCCGCATCTTTGAAGCGGAGTACGACCACTATCTGCAGCACGGCTTCGACCGGATCAAGACGGAGTGGGAAGCCTGCTCCTACACGATCGGCCGGTGGGTGACCGTCAAAACCATCCATTCCACGCTGGAAGGACGGGCTGTCGGTCTGGACGAGGAAGGCGTCCTGATCGTCGAGGACGCCGCGGGTGCACGGCATAAAGTGTATTCCGCCGACGTCAATTATGGTGCAAACGAATAAGTCTTCTGGTATACTCCTAAGGTGGAGGCCGTATCGTCCGGCGAACGGCACTCCAAACCGGGAGTATTTTTTATCAAGCATCAACACATCGTAATGGACAACAATCTGCTCAGAGCCTGTGTGGACCGAGACAGAAGGAATCCAGCGACCATGGACAAATGTTTGCATGGACACCCTTCTCCCTTTTTCGGCGAGAGGGTTTTTTATTTCCGGATGGGTCCACGGGGTGGGGCGCACAAAGAGGTGGGAGAGATGACAAACAACCTGGCGCCGGTCACCACGTCCGATTTGCGTAAAAAAAAGCGTGACGGCCAACCGATCGCCATGGTCACCGCGTACGACTTTCCTTCCGCCAAGCTGGTGGAAGAAGCGGGAGCGGACATGATCCTGGTGGGAGATTCGCTCGGGATGGTGGTACTGGGGTACGATTCGACGATCCCGGTCACGATGGACGACATGCTGCACCATACCAAAGCCGTGACCAGGGCGGTCAAGCGGGCCTTTGTGGTCAGCGACATGCCGTTTCTCAGCTACCACGGGACGGTGGAGGAAGCGGTCAAGAACGCGGGCCGTCTCCTGCAGGAGGGGCTGGCCAAAGCGGTAAAAATGGAGGGAGGCCGGGAACTCGCGCCGATCGTCACGCGCTGTGTGCAGGCCGGCATTCCGGTGATGGGGCACATCGGCCTGACGCCGCAGGCCGTTCACCAACTGGGCGGCTACAAGGTGCAGGGGCGTGATCTGGCACAGGCCCGCCGCCTGCTGGAAGATGCGATGGCGCTGGAGGAAGCGGGCGTGTTCGCGCTGGTGCTGGAATGTGTGCCGCAGGAAGTGGCTGCCGTCATTGCGGACAAGCTGGAGATTCCGGTCATCGGCATCGGAGCCGGCCCCTCCTGTGACGGCCAGGTGCTGGTGCTGCACGATCTGGTTGGGTACGGGTCGTCGGATTGGAAGCCCAAATTTGCCAAGCGCTACGCCGACACAGGGATCGTCATTCGCGAAGCGGTGGCGGCGTACGTCTCCGAGGTGAAGGACCGCCGTTTTCCGGCTCCGGAACACGTCTTTCACGCGGCGGAGGAAACGGTGAAACAGCTCTACGGAGAAGGAGGGGGCCGGCGATGATCGAGCGCATGCTGCAGGTACCCACGATTGCCGAACTTCGCCGCCATGTCGGCGAAGCGCGCCGGCAGGGGAAACGGATCGGCTTCGTGCCCACCATGGGCTATCTCCATGACGGCCACCTCAGCCTGGTCAAGAAGGCTCGGGAGACGTGCGATTTTGTCGTGATGAGCATTTTCGTCAACCCGCTGCAATTCGGGCCCAACGAGGATTTTGAGCGCTATCCGCGCGATATTGAACGGGACCGCGAACTGGCCCGGTCCGCCGGAGTCGATCTCTTGTTCACCCCGAGTGTGGAGGAAATGTATCCGCGCCAGGTGCTGACGACCGTCTCCGTGGCTCAGGTGTCCGAGCCGCTGTGCGGTCAATCCCGGCCGGGTCACTTCGACGGCGTGGCGACCGTCGTGCTGAAGCTGTTTCACATCGTCCAGCCGGACGCCGCCTTTTTTGGACAGAAGGACGCCCAGCAGCTTGCCGTCATCAGCCAAATGGTGGAAGATCTGTCCGTTCCGGTGGAGATCGTGCCCTGCCCGATCGTGCGCGAACCGGATGGCCTGGCGATGAGCTCGCGCAACGTCTATCTCAACCCGGAGGAACGGCGGCAGGCCACCGTCCTTTACCGCAGCCTCAAACAGGCGGAAGCGTGGCTCAAAGAGGGGGTCCCGCTTGACGAGATCAAGGAGCGCATGGCGGCGATGATCACGGCGGAGCCGCTGGCCGAGATCGATTACGTCGAGGTGCTCACGTACCCGCGGCTGACGCCAGTTGATACGGCCAGCCCCGGCCAGCGGCTTATTTTCGCCCTGGCGGTGCGGTTCGGCCGCACTCGCCTGATCGACAACATGATGGTTACCGTATAGCTAACACGACTGAAAAGGGGAGGAGACCGCCGTGTTTCGCACGATGATGAAAGCAAAAATCCACCGCGCCACCGTCACGGAAGCCAACCTGAACTACGTCGGCAGCATCACCATCGACAAGGAGATTCTCGATGCGCTGGACATCCTGCCGAACGAAAAGGTGCAAATCGTCAACAACAACAACGGCGCGCGTCTGGAAACCTACGTGATCGAAGGAGAGCCGGGCAGCGGGGTCATCTGCATGAACGGAGCCGCCGCCCGCCTGGTGCAGCCGGGCGACATCGTCATCATCATTTCGTACGCGATGATGACGGACGAAGAGGCTCGCACCCACAAACCGCGCGTCGCCATTATGGACGAGAACAACAAGATTGCCCAACTGCTGGCGGAGGAAGTGCACGCGACCGTCTATTGACGCGAGCGGCGGGCCTGCATAGAGCCACCTGCCTTGTGAGACAATGAGACTACTCACGCCTCAAGGGGGGTGGCTTTTTTATGAAGCTGGAAGAATGGTTCTCCGCGCTGCGTTCCAAAGCGGAGACGATCGAACGGAAGTGGCCGACGGCGTCGGAGGACGAAAAGCTCCTGCTCGCCGATCAATTGTTTGAACTGCGCCAGGTGAGTGATCGGGTGGTCGATCTGTGGCTGCAGTTTGAGGAAAAGCTGTCCCTCGCGATTCGCCGCATCAAGCAGTTGGAGGGAGAGTACCCGCCTGCCGATGAAAGTCAGCCAGGGACAGCCGCACCGACGAAGGCAAAAGCGGGCGCCGACGCATCGCCGGGCGGACATCATGACCATGGCGGGGACGCGGCCGCAGCCAACCTGGGCGCATTCCTGGCGGAAGCGGCCGGCCGTCCCTTCGAGCACATGTACCGCAAAGGTGAAGGGTTTTATCAGCTACGCCTCTATCAGGACGCCCGGCAGTGCTTTGCCGAACTGGTCAAGGAATCGCCGGACTGGGAGAGCGGCCGGCTCTACTACGCCTACAGCCTGTTGTTTTCCGAGGCGAGGGAGGAAGCGCTCCGGGAGTTCCGCCTGCTCAGCCGCTCGGCCCAATCGCCGGTGGTGGCGGCGATCAGCTACAACGCGATCGGCTGCATGCTGGCGGAAGAACGGCAGTGGCTGGAGGCGGCACAGGCCTTCAAGGCGGCGCTCGAACACCATCCGGGACAGCGGGAGGCCCGGTTCAACCTGGCGCTCTGCTACCTGCAGGACGGCGATGTGCAGGAGGCGCTGGAGACGGTTGAATCGCTGCTGCATGAAGGGGACTCCGACTGGGAAGCGCAGATGCTCTGGCTGAGAGCGGCCCGCATCCTGCAGGCGCGTGACGAGACGGCGGACCCGCAGCCTCCGGACTCGCTGAAACTGCCGACGCGCAAGCTGGACAGCGAGACGCTGCGGGAGATGGCCAGCCTTTACGAATCGTTGGGCAACTATCACCGCGCCCAGGTCTGCTACCACTTTTTGGCGGAGCGGTTTCCCCGCGAAGGGTGGGCGTGGCACGGACTGGCCTGGAACACCTGGCTGATCGCCGGCACGCGGCGGGCGCTGACCCTGATGAAAAAGGCGATCAGCCTCGCGCCGGACAATCCCGACTTTGCCTTCAGCTACGGCTGGATGCTGCTGTTTGACGGCAGGGTGGACGACGCGCTGGCATCGTTTCGCTCTATCCTGAGCAAGCAGCGGGATCACCGGCTGGCCCAGTCCGGGCTGATCACCGCTTACGAGCGGCTGGGGGACATGCCGACGGCCAAACGTTTGGCCGCGCCGTTTACCGAGGACGGGGATCCGTATATTCGTTCGCTCGGGTATTACCATCTCGGCCGGATTGCCGTTGCGGAGGAGAACTGGCGGCTGGCGGAGCAATATTTTCGGCGGGTGCTTCCCCACAGCGACCACTTTCAGGAGATCCCGCTCTACCTGCAGTTGTGCGCCGCCAAGCTGGGGGGACCGACGGCCGCAAGCGAACTTTTGCAGCCGGAAACGGCGCCCGGAGCAGGAAAATTCCCGGACGCTGCCGAATGCTAGGGAAGCGGACGCCCTACTGTCCGCGCACGTACGAGGTGACAAGAGGTTGAATCGATTTATCGTCGTAGACTTTGAGACAACGGGAAGCCACCCGCGGCAGGGGGACAGCATCATCCAGATCGGCGCCGTCGCCATCGACGACGGGCAGATTACGGAGAGCTATTCCACCCTGATCAACCCCGGGCAACCGATCCCGCCGTTTATTACGCAGTTGACCGGCATCACGGACGACATGGTGGCCGATGCCCCCACGCTGGAGGAAGCGCTTCCCAGGTTCCTCCGCATGCTGGACGGGCGGGCCTTTGTGGCTCACAATGCCGCATTTGACCTGCAGTTTCTGCAAGAAGCCCTGCTGAGCCAGGGCTATTATACGTTTGACGGATATGTGCTGGACACGGTGGAACTGTCCCGCTTTTTGATGCCGATGCAAAACAGCTACCGCCTGGGTGAACTGGCCGACGACCTGCAGATCGAACACGACCGTCCGCATCAGGCGGACAGCGACGCGATGGTGACGGCCCGCCTGTTTTTGCATCTGTTGGACATCCTGCGCCAACTGCCGCTGGTGACGGTGCAGCGGCTGCAGATGCTCGTCTCGTCGTTTCGCACTGACATCGACGTCCTGCTGCGCCACATCGAGATGGAAAAGCTGGCGGAGGTGCCGCTTTTGGACGAATCCGGTACCAAGACGGACGAGTCGGAGCTGTGGGACGTGTACCGTCAGCTTGCCCTGCGCAAGCGGGAAGGACGCGCCAAGACGCCGCTGGAACGCGCTGAGCCGCTGACAAAACCGTTTGCCGAGATGCTGGAGCAGATGCTTGACGAAAAGGCGGCGCTGGGGCGCAGCCTGCCCGGCTATCAGCGGCGGGAAGCGCAGGAAGCGATGATGCGCGCGATCCATGACGCGATGAGCGACGGCGCGCATCTGCTCGTGGAAGCGGGGACGGGGACCGGCAAATCGCTCGCCTACCTGCTGCCCAGCATCGTGTGGGCCAAACAGCACCGTGAGCCGGTGGTGATCAGCACGCACACCATTCACCTGCAGGAGCAGTTGTTTCACAAGGACATCCCCGCTCTCAAGCAGTCGCTGCCGTTTGACTTTACCGCCGCCACGCTGAAGGGGCGGGGCAATTATCTCTGCCTGCGCAAGTTTGAACAAAGCCTGGAGGAGCCCGTGGAGGGAAACAGTCAGGAACTCCGCCTGGTCAAAGGGCAGATGCTCACCTGGCTGACCCAGACGGAAACAGGCGACGTGGAGGAGTTGAGCCTGCCCGCTGCCGGACAGTTGTACTGGCAGCAGGTGAAAAGCGACGCCGCCTCCTGCCTGCACCGCAACTGCCCCTGGTTCAGCCGCTGCTACTATTTCCAGGCCCGGGAGCGGGCGCGGGACGCGGACATCCTGATCGTCAACCACGCGCTCTTGATCAGCGATTTGCAGGCGGAGAACCGGATTCTGCCGCCGTATGAGACGGCGGTCATCGACGAGGCCCACCATCTGGAAGAGATCGCCACCGCCCATCTCGGCAAGCAGTTGTCCACTGCCGGAATGATGTTTTTGCTGGATCGGGCGGCGGCGGAAGAAGGGAGCGTTGTGCGGCGCTTCGCCGCCGAGCTGCAGGATTGGCAGGCGGAGGATGGCGGCAGGGTCGCGGAGACCTTGGCGGAGATGGACAAGCTGTTCCCCGCGCTGCGCGAAAAGGCGCTGCAGATGACGCAGCTTCTGTACCAGTGGGCGGCGGACCGGGGAGAGGAGACGACCGACACCGGGCGGGAAACGGTGCGGTACCGCAAGGAGTCGTTTTCCGGCCGGCACGAACGGATTCGCAGGGCGGCGCGCCGGGTGATCGAAGCGCTCACCGCGTACGCGGCGTCCATGGACCGCCTGCTGCAGTGCATCCCCGCCGACGAAAAACCGCCGTACGAGCTGCGCAGCCTGCGGACGGATGTGTCCGGCCTGGTGGACGAACTTCAGGAAACGGCCGAACTGCTTCACTTCTTTTTGCTGGAACCGGACGCGGAGTACGTCTGCTGGATGGAAGTGGAGGCCCGCACCCCCCGCAAGCACGTCTATCTGCACGCCGCGCCGCTGAAGGTCGCCGATGCGCTCGCCCATCCGCTGTTCACAGCAAAGCGCAGCCTGATTCTCACCTCGGCCACCTTGACGGTCAAGAACAGCTTTGCTTACATGATTGAGCGGTTTGGCCTGGATCGGATGCCGGAGGAACGGGTGCGTACCCTGGCCCTGCCCTCCCCGTTTGCCTACGAGGAACAGGGACTGCTGTTCATCCCTTCCGACTTTCCCGCCCCGGGAAAAGAAAGCGACGAACACTACCTGGAAGCGGTCGTGCAGGGCTGCCTGGACGTGATCCGCGCCGCCGGCGGCCGGACGCTGATCCTGTTTACGTCTCACTCGATGCTCCGCCAGGTGTACCAGTTGATGAAGGAGCAGTTGGCTGACGAGCCGTACACCCTGCTCGGCCACGGCATCGACAGCAGCAACCGCAGCAAGCTGGTCCGGCTGTTCCAACGGCTGGAACACGGTGTGCTGCTGGGGACCAGCAGTTTTTGGGAGGGCGTGGACATCCCCGGCGAAGCGCTGAGCTGCCTGGTCATCGTGCGGCTTCCCTTTACGCCGCCCAATCACCCCGTCTACCAGGGGAGAGCGGAGCAGTTGAAAGCGGACGGGAAAAACGCCTTCATGTCGCTGGCCCTGCCGCAAGCGGTGATCCAGTTCAAGCAGGGCGTCGGCCGGCTGATCCGGCATCATTTGGACCGCGGCGTCGTGGTCGTGTTTGACGGACGCATCGTCGAGTCCCGCTACGGCCGGGCGTTTTTGCAATCCCTGCCGCCGTTTCAGGTGCAGACGGGCACCTGGCCGGAGCTCCGCGAGCGGATCGGTCCGTTTCTGGCCCAAGAGACCGGCACGGAGCTGTAAGCGTTGAACGGCCGGCTGCATGCAATCCCGGCGAGACTCATAAAATGAAGCAATAGTCTCGCAGGGATTTAGGTGATAGAATAAATGCTGGGGAATACGCGTAGGGCTTGGCTGCTGCTGCTGTGCGTCGTGCTGTTTGCCGGCTGCTCGATCGACAGCCATTTGCAGGGAGTGGTAAAGGTGGAGGACCCCTTCGCCAGCGACGACGAACGCGAATTTGTCGGGCTGGTGATCCACTTTCTCGCCCTGCCGCATGGCGAGAGCACGCTGATCCGACTGCCGGGCGGAAAAACCATGCTGGTCGACACGGGAAGCGCGGAAGACTGGCCCGTCTTGTTCGGCATGCTGTCCGAGCGAAAGCTGACGCGTCTGGACTATGTTGTCGTGACCAACGATCAGCCGGAACAAGCGGGGGGCTTCGCCTTTCTCAGCGACCGGATGCCGGTGGATACGGTCATTCTGCCCCGTCTGATCGAGCCGTCGATTCGCAGGCTCGTCCCGCTCAAAGGGGACAAAAAGCTGCTGCCCGTCGCGGACGGCGACGCGATCAGACTGGACAACGACGTTGTGTTGGACGTGCTTCATCCCAGCGAACCGCTGTTTTTGTCTCCGCAGGACAATTCCCTGGTGTTCCGGCTGCGGCACGGCCAGCTTCGCTTTCTCTTTGCCAGCGCCGTCAATGAAAAGGCGGAAGAGCGCCTGCTGGAGAAGCACGGCGGCCAGTTGAAGGCGGAAGTGCTGAAAGTGGCCGACCAGGGGAGAAACCAGGCCTCTTCCCAGCCGTTTCTCACCAAGGTGGACCCGCAGGTGGCGGTGATTCTGACCGGCAAGTCCCGAAACGAGATGAAAGACAGCCAGGAGGAAGTGCTGGAACGCCTGGGCGAATCGTGGGCGGAGACCTACATCACCAGCCAGCACGGCACGATCGCGATCCTGTCCAACGGCAGGGATTACCGTGTCGTCAAGCGAAAAAAGTAAGGAGGAAGGACCGTACGTGGCCAAAAGTGAAAAGATTTCGGAAGCGGTCGTTCGCCGTTTGCCGATTTATCTGCGCTACCTGAGTTATTTGCAGCAAGTGGGCGTGACGACGGTATCCTCCCAGCAGATGGGCAAAAATCTGGACGTCAACCCCGCCCAAATCCGCAAAGACTTAGCCGCGTTCGGCGATTTCGGCAAGAAAGGCATCGGCTATGACGTCAACTACCTGGTGGAAAAAATCCGCCAGATTCTCAAACTGGATCAGGAAATTCGCGTCGCGCTCGTCGGCGCCGGCCATCTCGGCCACGCGATCAGCAACTACAACGCGTTCCTGAAGGATCAGATGCGGATCGCGGCGATTTTTGACAGCGATCCGGCCAAGCAGGGCAAGCAGATTGCGGGGATCACGATCCAGCCGCTGGAAGAGCTGAAGCAGACAGTGAAGGATCGGCACATTCGCCTGGCGATCATCACGGTCCCGGCTGCCGCCGCCCAATCGGTGGCCGATCTCTTGATCGAGGCGGGGATCGAAGGCATCCTCAACTTCGCGCCGACGACCATCCGGACGGAGAAAGAGGTGCGCATCCACTATGCGGATGTGACGTCCAGCCTGCAAAGTCTCGCCTATTATTTAACGTAAGAACGGAGTGGAACGATGAAACAGACGATCTTGACTCACGCCACCGTGATCACCGTAAACGACCAGAACGAGGTGATCCACGACGGAGCCGTCGCGTTTGCCGGCAGCGCGATTACGTACGTCGGCCCCACGCCTGCGGACGTGTCCGGCTACGACGAGGTGATCGACCTGAAGGGCAACTACCTCCTGCCGGGCCTGATCAACACGCACGGCCATGCGGGCATGTCGCTCTTGCGCGGATACTCCGACGACCTGCCGCTGCAGCAGTGGCTCGAAGACAAAATGTGGCCGCTGGAAGCGCAGTTTACCGCCGACCATGTGAAATGGGGCACATACCTGTCGCTGATTGAGATGATCCGCACGGGAACGACGACCTTCGTCGACATGTACGACCACATGGACGAAGTGGCCAAAGCGGTGGAAGCGACCGGAATGCGCGCCCGGCTGTGCCGCGGCATGATCGGCCTCTGCTCGGAGGAAGAGCGGGCGGCCAAACTGCGGGAGGCTACCACTTTTGCCAAAAACTGGCACAATCAGGCGGACGGCCGCATCACCACGATGCTTGCGCCTCATGCGCCGTACACCTGCCCGCCGGAATTTATCACGCAAATTGTGGAACGGGCGGAAGAGCTTTCCCTGCCGATCCACATCCACATGTCGGAAACAAAGTGGGAAGTGGGCCAAAACGAGCGGGATTACGGCCTTCGTCCGGTCGCCCACCTGGAAAAACTGGGCGTGTTCCGCCGTCCGACGCTGGTAGCACATGCCGTTCATCTGACGGATGAAGAAATGGACGTATTGGCAAAATATCAAGTGAAAGTCTCCCACAACGTGGTGAGCAACCTGAAGCTGGCCAGCGGCGTGGCGCCGGTTCCCCAAATGCTGGCGAAAGGAATCAGCGTTTCGCTGGGAACGGACAGCACCGCCAGCAACAACAATCTGAACCTGTTTGAAGAACTGAAGCTGGCCGCCATTCTGCACAAGGGAGTGGGTTACGACCCCGTGGCCGTTCCGGCGGAAGAAGCGCTGCGCATGGCGACCCGCTACGGGGCGGACGGCGTGTTCCAGCCGGATGAGCTGGGTTCGATCGAAACCGGCAAGCAGGCGGACCTGATCGTCCTGGACAGCCATCAGGCCCATTTCCATCCCGCTCACAACCCGGTCTCCCACGTGGTGTATGCGGCCAACGGACGGGACGTGACCGACACGATCGTGGCCGGCCGGTTCCTGATGCGCAACCGCGAGCTGTTGACCGTGGACGAAGAGCGCGTGATTTTTGAAGCGAACCGCGTGTTCCAAACGCTGAAACGGTAAAAGGCTCCTGTCAGGGCAAATGACAGGAGAAGGGGAGCGTAGGTGTAGGTAGAGGAAGTTTTGTTTGGACGCCATGCCGCGCTCATTTTTGCCACACGTCCGTAAGCGGGGCGTGGCGGAACTCCAGTGTGGGCGAGTGGGTCAAGGTTCTCAGCGGCGACGACAACGCTGCCCAGGAGACGCGGTATTCCTGCAGCAGATACCCTAGCACGTCAGGAGATGTCGATCGTTGCGACGGTTTCACGCGCTCACCTCCTCGGGGTGTATCTGTAGTATGGCCGGGACGCCGGGGGGTATGTTTAGCAAGTTTTCCGTACCGTTCTAAAACCTTCCCGCCTCACATAGGTTAAGGAAAAAACGGGACAGGAGGGGAAGGACATGTACGTCCGGCCCAAGCAGCTCTGGTGGCTGCTGCCCATTTTTCTCGGCCTGTTTTTCCTTGGCGTGTCGTTGGGGGCGCTGCACAACCGGCATGACGGGAAGGGCGTGCCCATCATGGCAGAGGCAGAACGTGCGGAAGCGGATCGGATGGTCGTGGCCGATCTCTTGGACCAGCTCACCGAGCAAAAGGAACGGCCATTTGAAGTATACCTGCAAGATCACGTCCTGAGCGGACGTTTCCAGGGACAGCGGTTTCAATTAAGCGGGGAGATCGGCGGCCACCACGTGGAACTGCGGCGGAGCGAGCAGGACGTCAGCGTGACGGTGGACGGGCAGGTGCAGGAGCAAACGGCGCTGCCCTATGCCCTGTTCACGCCGCAGGAGCATGCGGTTCTCCTGAAAGACCACCTACGATCGGTCACGCCGCTGGCCGTGTCGGACCCCTCCAACCGGGCGTGGCAGGGGTACCGCTTGTCCATCCCGGCAGGAGAGGTCACCTCGCTCCTGGCGACGTGGCTGGGACCGTCTTTTCCCATCCAGGAGGCGGGACTGGCCCGCCAGATCGCCGTCGATTACCATGTGTGGTACGATGGTACGACACGGGAATTGCGGCAGTTGGACGTGCTGCTGCAAATGAAGACGCCGGCCGGCATGAAGCAGGACCAGCTTCGCTTCCGGCTGTAACGTTTGGAGGATAAAGGGGATTGTCATTGTGTACGTACGAATCTTTCTAGGGGCAGTGACCGTTTGTCTGGTGGTCGCCCTGGGTGCCGCCTATCACCTGACCTCCACGGTCGTGGGCAAGCGGCACGACTTCGAAGACCAGGTGCGGCAGTGGGTACAGGAACGGACGACGATCGCCCAGATCGATGCGATTGACGAGTACCGCGGCAAGCAGGCGTACGCCGTCGTGCTGGGCAAAAACATGGCCGGAACGCCGGTGGTCGCCTGGCTGACAGCCGACAAGGCCGAATTTGACACGATGGACAGGGCGGTAAGCCGGGAAAGTGTCGAAGCGGCGGTCAAAAAAGGCTTCCCGGACGCGCGGGTGCTGCACATCGTCCCGGGGTTGGACGAGAACAGCCGCTTTTGGGAAGTCACCCTGCAGGATCGCGACGGCCGTTTTCACTATCTCCACTACGACCTGTTCAGCGGCAAGCTGCTCACGTCTTACATCATCTCGCCGGCGTAGACCGGATGCAGATGTACGCTCGCAAGGCCTTTTTCCAAGCGAAAAAGGCCTTTTTGCCGTTCTAGTCGAGTCCCGCTATCCAACATCTGCATACCAAAAACGCTATACGGGTGTGATATACTGGAACCGATGACAGAGAGCACAAAACAACAAGGGGGGAGTAGCTGTGCAACTGCGAAAACGTGCGATAGGCCTCTCGCTGCTGGCGACGCTCACTCTCCTGTTCGGTGGTTGGTTCTTGTACCAGAAAATGGAAGTGGAAAAACCGCTTCGCACCCAAATCGGACAGATGCAGTCAGCGGAACTGACGCACTTGGATGTAAGCAAGGATCGCATTGAGATAAAGCTGCAGGTGACCCGCCCGGATCTGTTCCCGCAGGAATACCGCCGCTTGCTCCAGGAAACCGCGGCCCTGGCCGGGGGCAAGACGGTGGAAGTTGGAGTGGACAACCGCTCCCAAGACCTGGAACAGATTTGGATGGACGGGTTGTTTTCCTTTACGGAAGCGGTGGATCTGCACCAGTACAGCCGCATTCCGCAGATGTTGACGGAGTGGAAGACGGCCCATCGGCTGGATGAAGCGTCCGCATTGATGGACGACCGCAACGTCTACGTCTACATGAAAAAGGGGAAGGACGACTTCTACGCCATCGTTCCCCGTTCGGCCGGAAACGAGGTGACGACGCATGGGTAAGGAGATCTTGTGCGGCGTGATTCCCGGCATCCTGATCTTCCTGCTGTTCCTCGGTGTCAACATCACGCCGTTTCTCGTGTTTGCGGCCGTCCTGACGGCCATTTATTTTCTGATCGTACGGCAGAACCAGGGAAAACTGTCGTTCGGCGGCAAGTCCAAGCCGAGCAAACACGCCGTTCCCGCCTCCAACGTGACGTTCTCCGACATCGGCGGACAGGAGCGGGCCAAAAACGAGTTGAAAGAAGCGCTCGATTTTCTCGTGCACAAGGACAAAATCGAGCAGTACGGCATTCGCCCGATCAAAGGGGTGCTGCTCACGGGTCCCCCGGGGACGGGGAAAACGCTGATGGCCAAAGCGGCGGCCAATTACACCAATTCCGCGTTTGTGGCCGCTTCCGGTTCCCAGTTTGTGGAGATGTACGTCGGGGTGGGCGCCCAGCGCATCCGCGATTTGTTCAAGGAAGTCAAAACCCTGGCAGAAAAGAACGGTCAGGACAGCGGGATCATTTTCATCGACGAAATTGACGTGATCGGCGGCAAGCGCGACGGTCAGCAGCAGCGCGAATACGACCAAACGCTGAACCAGCTCTTGACCGAGATGGACGGCATCGCCACCAGCGACAAGCCGCGCATCCTGCTGATTGCCGCGACCAACCGCAAGGACATGCTGGACCCCGCTCTGCTTCGTCCCGGACGCTTTGACCGGCACATCAGCGTCGATCTGCCGGACAAGACCGCGCGCGAGCAGATTCTGATGATCCACACCGCCAACAAGCCGCTTGCCCCCGACGTCTCGCTGGAAAAAGTGGCGCAGGAGACGTTTGGCTTCTCCGGCGCGCAGTTGGAGAGCGTGGCGAACGAAGCAGCGATTTACGCCATGCGCGAACAGTGCGAGAAGATTGAGGCGCGCCACTTTGCCCACGCGGTGGACAAGGTCATGCTGGGGGAAAAAGTGGACCGGGAAGCGTCGCTGGAAGAAAAGAAGCGGGTGGCGCTGCACGAGCTGGGACACGCGATCGTCAGCGAACACGTGCGCCCTGGTTCCGTCTCCCAGGTGACGCTGAGTCCTCGCGGCAAAGCGTTGGGTTACGTCCGTCAAAATCCGCTGGAGGATCGCTACCTGTACACCAAGGAAGCGCTGGAACAGCAGATCATGGTCTGCCTCGGCGGCGCCGTCGCCGAAGAAATCTACTACGGCGGCCGGAGCACCGGCTCCAAGAACGACTTTGAGCAGGCTCTGAACATGGCGACGGAGATCGTCCAGAGCGGGATGTCCCGCTTGGGGATCGTCCACCTGCAATTCGCGGACAAGACGCAAATACACGAAGAAGTAAACCGATTGCTGGAGGAACTGCTGGAGAAGACGCGCGCGCTGCTGCGCCAGTTCGACTCCGTGTTCCAGATCGGCCTCAACACCCTGCTGGAAGAGGAAGTGCTGCATGGCGACGCGTTCCGCAGCCTGCTGGCCGAAGCCCGGCAATCGTCCGAGGAGCTGGCGGTTTGATCCGCCGGCTTTTTTTGTGTTCATCACAACGTCTGCCTGGGAAGAGGCCGTGCCTGTTTCCGCTGATCCGTCTTGCGGAAGTCTCGGACTTTTTTTTCCGGGACAGGGTACCCAACCGCGCCCGTGTTGAATATTCTACAAGAGCACATGGGAGAGACATCAGAAGGGAAGGAGACCCAATGGCAAGATTAAACCGACGAAAACTGAACAAATCCTTGGGAAAAAGCCCGAAGAACGAGTCGTTCGAGATTCCCTTTCTGCCGCAGACATCGGACCTGGTCTGGCTCGAACGGCTGGAGTCGGAATTGACGGATGAAGACGATTACGAAGAAATCGAGCCGAAACCGGTCCCAACTACCAACAAAAGCAGCGCCGTCATCCCGCCCCTGCAAAATGTTCCCCCCCAGAACGTTTCCTCCAATCAAACAATGTTCTCCAAGATCATCAAGGAGCGGAAACAAGAGCAAGGCCATTCCTTTGTCTATACGGATGATCTGAGCGATCAGGCGGTGACGGCCGAAAAGATCGCGAACCGGGCGATCGACGCTTCCAAGATCAAGCCGGGCAGCATCGACAACAGCCTGCTGAAAGACTACGCCGTCGACAGCGCCAAGCTGGCCGACAACAGCGTCACTTCCGGCAAGATTGCCCCGGATGCCATCCAATCCGTCCACATCGGCAGAAACGTCATTACCGGCGAGATGATCCAGGACCGCTCCATTTCCGGTGACAAGCTGATGAACAACAGCATCACGTCGGATAAGCTGGCGGACAAGACGATCGACTCGATCAAGTTTGCCGAGGGGGCCATCCAAACCAAGCACATTCAGGAACAGGCGATCACCAGCGAGCTGATCCAGGATCAGGCGATCACGTCGGAAAAGATCAAAATGGGCGCGATTCAAAAAGGCAATCTGGCCAACTTTATCATCAACTCCGTCAAGCTGGAGGACGGCGCGGTCACGACCGACAAACTGAGGGACGCGGCAGTGACCGCAAGCAAACTGGACGAGGAAGCGGTCGAATCCCAGCACATCAAACACGGGGCGATTCTGCACGAGCATCTGGCAGAGTGTGCCGTGGACAGCGTCAACCTGATGCCGGGTTGCATCGAGGAGCAGCATATCGCCCATCTCATCATCGGCCCCCATCATCTGGCTCCGGAGGCGGTCAACGGCCAAAAGCTGGCACCATTTGCGGTTCAGACGGAGCATTTGGACAGCAGCTGCGTCACCAGCGAGAAATTGGCCAGGGGAGCCGTCAGCGGGATCCATCTGCAGGCGGCCGTGATTCAAACCAGTCATCTGCAGGACAACGTGGTGACCAGCAAGAAAATCGGCGACCAGCAGGTGACCACCAGCAAACTGGCCCATCAGGCGGTGGACGCCGACAAGCTGGCGCCGCGCAGCGTCTACGGGGTCCATGTGGCCGATGAGTCGATCGAAGCCAGACACATCGCCGAGGGGGCCATCACGAAGGAGAAGCTGGCCAGGGGCGCAATCGAGGATGTGCATCTGCGCGAGCGCATCATCAGCAACGTTCATTTAAAGGATCACATCATCCAGACGCACAACCTGGCAGATCACGTGGTGACCACGTCGAAGCTGGCGAGCGAATCCGTCTCCACCGACAAAATCACGGAACTGAGCGTCACGACCCCCAAGCTGGCGGACGGGGCCGTCACATCGGCGAAACTGGCGACGGAGTCCATCAAGGGACGTCACTTGTCAAAAGGCGTCATCACCGGGGAAAAACTGGCCGACAAATCCGTGCAGGCCCAGCATCTGGTGAGCGGTTCCGTGCAGAACGAACACATCCAGGCAGGCGCCGTGACGGCGAAAAAGCTGGCGGACGGCAGCGTCACCCGGGAGAAACTGGCGGACCGCAGCGTGGACGGTACCAAACTGGAAGCCCGTTCGGTGACCGGGGAGCACGTGGTGAAAGGCAGCCTGACCGGTGAGCACCTGGCTCCCGGCAGCGTGACCCGCGACCTGCTCACCCCCCGGATCGTCGACAGCGACCACATTTGTCCGCAGGCGATCGGCCCTCACCATCTCCAGCCGGAGTTGATTGGCACCGAACTGCTGGTCGATCAGGCGGTCACCCGGGAAAAGCTGGCGGCACGCAGCGTGGACGGCGAAAAGCTGGACGTGTTTGCGGTGACGACGGATCACATCGTCGACCGGTCGATCAATCGGGATAAGCTGGCCAACGGCTCCGTTCATGCCGAACACGTGCAGCGGAAAAGCATCGGGTCTCACCATCTGCAGGAATCCATCGTGTTTGCGGTTCACCTGAAGGAGGAGGCTGTGACTCGGGAGAAGCTGGCAGCCGGCGCCGTGACGCAGGAAAAGCTGGCGGACGGAGCCGTGACGGCCGATAAATTGGCAGACCGCGCCGTAACCGCCAAGCATGTGACGGAGAAGGCGATCGCCGCGGAGCATCTGGCCGATGCTTCTGTCACACCGGAAAAGCTGTCGTTTCGGCCGGTGGAAACCGGCAGCATACAGGGGATCACCCTGCAGCAGTTCGGATTTGTTCCGTTTCGCCTGGCTGCCGGCAAAAAATCGACAGATGTGACCATCCGGCTCAACGTTCCCTACGTGGACCCCCATTACTGTCTGATCGCCATGACCAATCAGGCGGGATGCTGTACGTCACTCAAGTACACGAGCCGGACCTATGCCGTCGTGAACGTGTTCCGCACCCGTTTTGGCCAGGAGACTTCTGGCGTACTGCAGTGGATTGCGGTCGGGGAAAAAGGAACGGCGCTGGCGCTGAACGAGGAGCTGCCGGTCGTGCTGACGGAGGAGGACGAAGAACCGGACCTCGACCCGAGCGCAGAAGCGGAGACGGAAGAGGCTGAAGATGTCCATGACGAAGACTTCGGGCAGCCCGAAGATGTGGAGGGTGACGTCCAAGGGCAAGCACCTGTACAGCGTGCGGCGACGAATGCGGCGCGCGGGCAGGTCCATTCGGCCCAAGCGGCCATCGAACCGGACGCGGCAGAGGACGCCCGCGGTCCCTCGGAGGCGGCGACGGGATCGAAGCGGGAGGAGCCGGTGCCCGAACCAGACGGCCATCCCGTGGAAGCGAATGAGCGGTTCGCCGAAAACGAACCGGGCGCCGCGCACTCCGTCCATCCGGATGAGACGAATCAACACTGACAGCAGCGAAACGGGGCCTCTCTGGCAGTGCGAAGGGAGGGCCCTGTTTTGTTGCGCCCGCTCACCTGCAGACGGAACAGTCACGTTCGTCACGTTTTACCCGGGGTTGCCGCGATCCGCAGAACCCCAATCAGTTACCATAATATTTTTATGGTCACCTAAGGCCGGTCAGTCTTTCATTGAATTTGTGCATACCCGATAGTATAATTGATTCGTTACAACCAAGTCGGAATTTGTTTGGAATGGCATATTGGAGGGAAAACAAGCCGATGATGACGACCATTGCCCAGATCGGGCAGCACGTGGGACAAGAAGTGCGACTGGGCTGCTGGCTTTACAACAAACGCAGCAGCGGTAAAATACAATTCCTGCAGCTTCGCGACGGCTCCGGTTTTATCCAGGGCGTCGTGGTCAAGGCCGAGGTGCCGGAAGCGGTGTGGGAAGCGGCTTCCAAGCTGACTCAGGAAAGCTCCCTGTACATAACCGGCGTAGTGCGCGCGGACGAGCGGGCACCCAGCGGCTTCGAGCTGACGGTAACCGGAATCGACATCATCCAGATCGCTCACGATTACCCGATCTCGCTCAAGGAGCACGGCGTTGACTTCTTGATGGACCATCGTCACCTGTGGCTGAGAACGCCGCGCCAGCGAGCCGTGATGGCGATCCGTTCCGAGGTGATCCGCGCCGTTACCGAGTTTTTCCAGCAGCACGGGTTTTACAAGGTGGATCCGCCGATTCTCACGCCGACATCCGCAGAGGGAACGACCAACCTGTTCCACACCAAGTATTTTGACGAGGACGCCTACCTGTCGCAATCCGGCCAGCTTTACATGGAAGCAGCCGCCATGGCGTTGGGGCGCGTCTACTCCTTCGGGCCGACGTTCCGTGCGGAAAAGTCCAAAACTCGCCGCCACCTGATCGAGTTTTGGATGATCGAGCCCGAGATGGCCTTCGTCGATCACGAAGAAAACCTGCGCATTCAGGAGGCGTTCGTCTCCCATATCGTGCAGTCCGTTCTGAAAAACTGCCAGCGCGAACTGAAAACGCTGGACCGCGACACCAGCAAGCTGGAAAACGTGGTGGCTCCGTTCCCGCGCATCACGTACGACGACGCGATCAAGCTGCTGCAGGAAAAAGGCAGCGACATCAAGTGGGGCGACGATTTCGGCGCGCCGGACGAAACGATGATCGCCGAGCACTTTGACAAGCCGGTCTTCATCACCCACTATCCGACCGAGATCAAAGCCTTCTACATGAAGCCGGATCCGAACCGGCCGGAAGTGGTTCTCTGTGCCGACCTGATCGCCCCCGAGGGCTACGGCGAAATTATCGGCGGCAGCCAGCGGATTGACGATCCTGTCCTGCTGGAGCAGCGCTTTACAGAACACCATCTGTCCGAAGACGCCTACAAGTGGTACCTGGATCTGCGCAAATACGGCACGGTGCCGCACTCCGGTTTCGGCCTCGGGCTGGAGCGGACGATCGCTTGGATTTGCGGACTTGACCACGTGCGTGAGACGATTCCGTTCCCGCGCATGCTGTACCGTCTCTACCCATAATGACCCGACCGTATTCGGCAGCCTGGCTGCCTGACGGCCCGACACCCTGTTGCCGGAGGGCGGCAGGGTGTTCGCTTGCCTGGATTTGCCGGATGACCGGCCCGTCAATGAGGTGAAAGCTTTTCATGGACTCCCATATTCTGCAACTGCTGCAAGAAGGCGCGACGTCCGTCTCCAATCTGCTGTTGAAAATGTACAAGCGCATGTCTCTTTCCGACGAGGAGATGATGCTGATCATCCATCTGCTGTCGTTTCAGCAGGAGGGGAACCGGTTTCCCACCCTGCAGGAGCTGGAAGAGCGCATGTCCCTCACGCCCGCGAGGCTGATCCAGACGCTGCAAAAGCTGTTGAAGGAAGAGTGGATCAGGATTGACGAATACATTGACCAGCAAACGGGGCTGCGCCATGAGCAGTACAATTTGACGCCGCTGTACCGCAAGTTGTACCAGAGCTGGCGCGAGCAGCTCACGGCTTCCCGTATCGTCGACTCGGTGGCGGAACCGTTCGCCGAGGCGGCTGCGGCGTCCGCCGAGGAGCCGGCCGGTCTGTACAGCCGGTTCGAACAGGCCTTCGGACGTCCCCTGTCCCCTTTTGAAATCGAGACGATCCACATGTGGACCGAGCAGGACGGCCACCCGGAGGAGTTGATCCTGACCGCCCTGCGGGAAGCGGCTGCCGTGGGCAAACTGCACATCCGCTACATCGACCGGATTCTCCTGGAGTGGCAAAAACAACAGATCACCAGCGTGGAGGAGGCGCGGCATTACAGTCTGCGCTTTCGTCGACAGGCCCCTTCGCGCGATTACCGGCAACCGCTGTGAGCACGTGAGTCACAGCGGTTTTATGTTGGGCACGGTCCGGTGCGTGAACGGCCGCTGCCGCGGTTTTGCGGCTGTACACGTACCCAATTCCGCATCGCTTCATACCATATTACGAAATACGTGACGTGTGCCCGTGCGGCATCGGTTTGACGTGCGACGCACGTTGACGCGCTGCCGCCGGGGCACGCAGGTTGGAGGGATGTTGCCGTGGAGAAGCGAAAACGAGGGGAACCGCCCCACTGGGTCATGCCGGGCGTCTTTTCCGGTCATGTCATCATCGAGGAAGCCGTCGAACGGGTTACCTCCGTCAAACTGCCGGAGTTGCTTCCGTTTGAAGGGCCGGCGTCGAAGGAGCGGATCGAACAGCCTGAGGAGCCGTTGTGGAAGGAGCGGATCGAACAGCTCGAGGCGCAGGTGGCTGCGCTGAGGGAATCGCTCGCCGCCTGGGAGGAACGCTTCAAGGCGCTGGAAGCCGAACAGAAACGGGAGTGCGAGTACTTGTACCAGGTCGTCCTCTCCTTGAAAAAAGAGTGGGAGAAAGAGCGAGATGAACATCGCCATCATTAGCCCCGGGCCGTTTTCCGTGCCGCCGGTCAAGGGCAGCTCCGTGGAGCACGATATAGACGAAGTGAGCAAAGTGTTCGGGCCGGGGCATCAGGTGACGATCTACACCCGCACGTGTCCCGACTATCCGCAGTCCGCCCGGGAGGAACACCGGGAGTTCGTCCGCTTCGCCTACAGCGGTCCGCGCCCATACCTGCGCAGGGTGATCCGCGATTTGCGCAAGCGGCAGCCGGACGTGATTCTGGTGGAAAACCGGCCGCATTTTGTACCGGCGCTGCGGCGCCATTTTCCCCGTGCGCCGATCGTTGTGAACATGCACTCCCACGTCTACGCGTCCCCGCCGCTCATCAGCCCGGAACAAATGCGGCGGGTAGGCCGCCTGGCGGACGGCATTCTCACGAACAGCGAGTATTTGCGCAGCCATTTTATCGAAAAACTCCGGCTGCCCGCGTCAAAGGTGCACGCCGTACACCTCGGGGTGGACGTTGCGCCCTATCAGGCGGCCCGAAACAGCCGCGCGGTGAAAAAACTGCGCCGGCAGTTGGGGCTGAAGTCGCATCATCGGGTGCTGTTCTACGCGGGCCGGCTGATTCGCGAAAAAGGGGTCCACGTTTTGCTGACGGCGTTTCGGAACGTAAAAGTACGGGACCCGAAAGCGCGGCTGGTGATCGTCGGAGGGACGGGATACGGCAGCAACCGCGAGAACGCCTACGTGCGCCGTCTGAAAGCCTTGGCGGAACCGCTGGGCGACGCGGTGATATTCGTCAACTTCGTGCCCGGCGCGCAGATGCCGCTGTACTACCAGATCGGCGACGTGGTGGCGACGCCGTCGGTCTGGCAGGAGCCGTTTTGCCGCGTCAATCTGGAAGCGATGGCTTCCGGCAAGCCGGTCATCACCACGCCGCGGGGGGGCATCGGGGAAGTGGTCAACCACCTGGGAAGCGGGTTTCTCATTCCGCCCAAGGAGTGGCCAAAGGAACTGCCGGCCGTCTGGGAGACGCTGTGGAGCGCTCCCCGATTCCGCTCCGACATGGGACGGCGGGCGCTGATGCGAGCCGGGCAATTCTCCTGGCACGCGACTGCCCAGGAGTATCTGCGCGTATTCGAGGAAGTCATCGCCAAACGCACAGGGCGAAAGCAGGCACAGGGCAGGCAGCCGCTGCGCAGCATCGGCTGAGCTGACGACCGGCCGGAATGGGTGGTCGCCCGTTCTTTCCCGGTTGTGGACGTCCGCCCTGTTCAGAAGGGGGAAGCCGCATACCTTATAAGTATCGCAGAGCACAACTGGGGAGTGATTGTCGTGAAAGGGTTAATCTTGTGTGCTGGACGCGGTACCCGCCTGCACCCCTTTTCCTATTCCCAACCCAAAACCCTCCTCCCTGTGGCGAATCACCCGGTTTTACACTACTGCTTACTCAAACTGCGTGAAGTGGGTGTGCGTGACATCGGAATTGTCATACAACCGTCCCAAATGCAAATTCCTCAATATGTGGGCGATGGTAGTCAATTTGGGGCTACCATTACCTTTCTTGAGCAAAAAAAGCCGTTGGGAATCGCCCATGCCGTGCAGCTGGCGCAGCCGTTCCTGCGTGACGAACCGTTTATCCTGCTATTGGGCGATAATTTACTGATGGATTCCCTGCACGAGCTGACGCAGACCTTTACCCGCACCCGTGCGGACGGTGTCGTGATGCTGAGCAAGGTGGACAGACCGGAGGATTACGGGATCGCGGAAATACAGGAGGAGCGTCTGATCTCCGTAGAAGAAAAACCGCAGCGGCCCAAAAGCAATCTCGCAGTGATCGGCGCCTATCTGTTTACCCGCCCGATCTTTGCGTCGATTGCCACCCTGCGTCCGTCCAGCCGCGGCGAATACGAAATCACGGACGCGATCCAATCGATGATTGACCGCGGCTATCACATCGCCCATACCGTCACCAACGGGAAATACACGGATGTGGGAACGATTGAACGCTGGCTCGAGGCCAACCGCTGGATGCTGAAGCAGGAGCTGGGCGTCCGGCACGAGGTCGGCAGCGACAGCATTGTGGAAAACTGCACCATCGTCGGCCCGGTGGTGATCGGGAAGCGCTGCCGTATCGAGAACTGCCGGCTGGGTCCCTATGTCGCCATTCAGGATGGCGTTCAGTTGAAAAACTGCAAGCACATTGAAAACAGCATTCTGCTCGAGAACAGCTCGCTCAAGGACGTGGAATGGCCGGTGACCAACAGCGTGTTTGGCCGTTCCTCCCATCTCGCCGGCAGCGCAGCGGACAGCGGAGGGGTGTTTATCCTCAGCGACAAATCCTCCATCCGCATGCCCGGGGCAAAGGGGAATCCGCCATGACGACGATGACGCCGGAGACCCCTACTTTCACCGTTGTCATTCCCACGTACAACCGGGAAGCGTATATCGACAAGGCGATCCGCAGCGTGCTCAAACAGACGTCCACGGACTGGAAATTGCTGATCATGGACGATGCGTCCACAGACCAGACGTACCAGAAAGTGGCCCCCTATCTGATGCATCCCCGCATCCAGTACTACCGGATGGAGGAGAATTCCGGCATTTCCAAGGTGATGAACCAGGCGCTGGCGATGGTGGATACGCCGTTTCTGGTCCAGTTGGATTCGGACGACTGGCTGCCGAGTGAGACACTGTCCATCCTGAAGCGATACATCCGCAAAGACAAGAAGAACACGGCGCTTTTCTACGGAAACGTGAAAATCTGGCGGGTCAGGCGCGGGCGCTGCTGCGATCCGTTTTTGATCACACACAAGCAGTTTCACAACAAATACGACTTTTTACAGTACACCCGCTGGATGGTGGCGCCGCGGTGCTATCGGGTAGACGCCTTGCGGGAGGTGGGAGGATGGGATACCTCTGATCCGTATGAGGGGCGGATCATGGAAGACCGGCGAATGATTCTCCGGCTGATTGAACGGTACCCCGTGAAGTGGATCAACCGCAAGCTGTACAACAGGACCAAGCACCGGGGACAGCTTACCGACAAAGAGATGAAATGGAAACGGAACCAGCTCCGCAGAGAGACCTTCCAGCACTTTCTCATGCGCTGGGGGGGCGAATACAAACCCGTCTACGGCTATAAAAGCGGGTATCTCATCATCAAGCGGCTGAAGAGAGTGAGGCGGCAAGACGGATGAGAACCGTGCCGACCACGGGATGGGCGGGGGATCGTTTCTTGACTGCCCCCGCGAACAGCAGCGCGCAGACATGCGCACCGTCCAAAACGGCTCACACATGAAATCGGGAGGCCATCGCATGCATCGGGTTCTTGTCTACCGGCGAAAATTCCTGCCGAAAAGCGAGACGTTCATCTACGAACAACTGCTTGGCCACCAGCGCGTGAAGCCGGTCGTGCTGACGCGGCGGCCGTGCAACCGCGAGCAGTTTCCCTACTGGCCCGTGTACGTGCGCAGACGGTTCAAAGGTCTTGCCGGCTGGCTGAAAAAAAAGAAGATCGCATGCCTGCACGCCCGATTCGGCCCGGCCGGGTTGGAGCTGCTGCCGCATGCGCGGAAGGCGAAACTGCCGCTGATCACCTCCTTTCACGGGTTTGACGCCACCAAGCGCGTGCAGGAGGACCGCCGTTACCGCCGCGCGCTGAAGCGGCTGTTCCGTCAAGGGAAGGCGTTTACGGTCGTCAGCAAGCACATGAAGCGGCGGCTGATCCGGCTCGGCTGTCCCGGCAAAAAAATCACCTTGATCCGCTCCGGGATCGATCTGCGCAAATTTCCCCTGCAGCCCCCGCAGCCGGTCGTCGACGGGGCGTTTCGCCTGTTGAGCGTCGGCCGTTTGACAGAAAAGAAAGGGATGGATACGCTGATAAAGGCGTTTGCCCGCATCCGTCCCCAGTTTCCCCGTGCGACGCTGACGATCGTCGGCGACGGGGAAGAGAAGAAGAAGCTGCGCCGCCTGATCAGGCGCCATCGCCTGCAGCATGCCGTTACGCTGCGCGGCACCCAGCCTCATCAGGAGGTTGGGCGTGAACTGGCGAACTGCCATGTGTTCGTCATCGCCTGCAAAACGGCGAAAAACGGCAACCAGGAAGGCATTCCCAACGTCCTGATGGAAGCGATGGCGACCGGCAGGCCGGTCATCTCCACCTATCACGCGGGCATTCCCGAACTGGTGGAACACGGCAGGACGGGATACCTCGTACCGGAGCGGTCCGTCTCCAAGCTGGCCGACATGATGAAACGCGTGCTGAAGGAGCAGGACCGGTGGCCGGACGTGGTGATCCGGGCGAGAGAAAAGGTGGAGCGCCGCCACGATATAGAGAAACAGCGCGCAAAACTGGAAGCCTTGTATCTGCGCGTACTGAAAAAGCAGCGATGAGGTGAAACGATGGAGGTAGCCGTAGTAGGTACGGGATACGTGGGTCTGACGACGGCGGTGTCCCTCGCCTTGCACGGACATCGGGTGACGGGCGTGGATGTCGACGCGGCGAAAATCAGCCGCTTGAAGCAAAAAATCTGCCCCATATACGAACCCGGTCTGGAGGAAGCGTTGGCCCGGGCGGTCGACAGCGGCGCGCTTCGGTTTGCCGCCAGTCTGAACGAGGGCGCCCGCGATGCGGAGGTGCTGTTCATCTGCGTCGGCACGCCGGAAGCGACCGACGGTTCGGCCGATCTGTCCTATCTGTTTGCCGCCGTGGATGACATTCGCGCCCTGCAGGACGACGTGCCGAAGCAGCGCACCGTTGCCATCAAAAGCACGGTTCCTGTCGGTACGGCCGATCGCGTGGCCGCCCGGCTTGCCGCGTGCGGGGGGATTCACGTGGCGTCCAATCCGGAGTTTTTGCGGGAAGGGAGCGCCTTGCAGGACGCGCTGTCGCCGTCCCGCATCGTGATCGGGGCCGATGCGGATGAGGCGTTTGCCGTCCTGGAACGGTTGTACGAAGGGGTAACGGCGCCGCGCGTGCTCACAACGCGGGCCGATGCGGAGCTGATCAAATACGCGTCCAACGCGTTTTTGGCCACGAAGATTTCGTTTATGAACGAGCTGGCCCGGCTGAGCGCGGTGCTGGGCACGGACGTGCAGACCGTAGCCCGCGGGATGGGGCTGGACAGCCGGATCGGGCCGGAGTTTTTGCAGGCGGGGCTGGGCTACGGCGGGTCGTGTTTTCCCAAGGACACGATCGCCCTGCTGCAGCTCGCCAAACAGCACGGCGTCTCCCTCTCCATCCTGGAGAAGGTGCGGGACGTGAATGCGACGCAGCCGGACTGGTTTATCGCGCGGCTGCGCGAGCGGATGGGGGCGCTGAACGGCAGGCGGATTGCCGTGCTGGGCCTGGCGTTCAAACCGAATACGGACGACATTCGGGAAGCCCCGTCCCTGAAGGTGCTGGATGTTCTGCTCCGTGAAGGGGCGGCGGTGTCCGCTTACGATCCGGTGGCGTCTCCGGCAGTCGCCCGGCTGTACCCTCAGGTGGCGTTCGCGTCCGACCCGTATGCGGCGCTCCAGGCTGCGGATGCCGCCCTGCTGGTGACGGAGTGGAAACACTGCGTAGACCTTGACTGGCAGCGGGTGAAGGCGGCGATGAACGCTCCCGTGCTGTTTGACGGGCGCAACGCCTGGCCGGCCGAAGCGCTGTCGAAAGCCGGGTTCGTCTATGCCGGCGTGGGCAGAAGCTGACTTTTCCGTCGAGAAAAGTCGGCTTTTTGCGTACGGGGCCATTTGAACCGGATGGCAGAATGCGCTACCATACACATATGGAATGGTTCCCCAACGAGACGAAAAAACTGAGGGAGTGATCGCGGTGAACAAAAGCAAAAACCTGCCGAAGCGAAGCGAAATTCCGGCCGAGTACAAGTGGCGGCTGGAGGACATCTACAAAAGCGACGCTGACTGGGAGAACGACGTCCGCAGAGTAAAGGAGATGGCCGAGCAGATCGCGGCCAAAAAAGGCACGCTGTCGCAGTCCGGCCAACAACTGCTGGAGGTCCTGAAGCTGCAGGACGAACTGCTGATGACACTGGACCAGGTGTACGTGTACGCCCGCATGCGGCGTGACGAAGACAACACCAACAGCACCTACCAGGCGTTGACCGACCGGGCGACCGCCCTGAGCACGCAGGTATACGGAGCGATTTCGTACATACAGCCGGAAATTCTGGCGATCCCGACCGAGCAGTTGGAAGCGTGGATCAGTCAGGTGCCGGGGCTGGATCATTACCGCATCCTGCTGGACGAAATCACCCGCTACAAGCCGCATACGCTGTCGGCCGAGGAGGAGGCGATCCTGGCCAACGTCAGCGAACTGGCTTCGGCGCCGTCCAAGATCTTCGGGATGCTGAACAACGCCGACATCAAATTCCCGATGATCACCGATGAAAACGGCGAAGAGGTGGAGCTGACCAAGGGGCGGTACGTCCAGTTCATGGAGAGCAAGGACCGCCGTGTGCGCAAGGAGGCGTTCGAGGCGCTGTACGCCACGTACGACAAGCACCGCAACACGATTGCCGCCTCGCTCACGTCTGCGGTCAAGGCGGACGTGTTCTACGCCCGCACCCGCAAATACCCGTCCGCCCTGTACGCCGCCCTGTTTGCCGACAACGTCGACATCTCGGTGTACGACAACCTGATCGCCACCATCCGTGAGCACCTGCCGCTGATGCACCGCTACATCGCGCTGCGCAAAAAGATGCTGGCGGTGGACGAACTGCACATGTACGACCTCTACGTGCCGATCGTGCCGGAAGTGGAGATGAAGATTCCCTATCAGCAGGCGGTGGAGACGATCAAGGAAGCGCTGCGGCCGCTGGGAGAGGAGTACGGCCGCGTCCTCGCCGAAGGATTTGCGGGCGGCTGGATCGATGTATACGAAAACCAGGGCAAAACCAGCGGCGCGTACTCCTGGGGGGCGTACACGACGCATCCGTTTGTGCTGATGAACTACCAGGACAACGTCAACAACATGTTTACCCTGGCGCACGAAATGGGGCACGCCCTGCACAGCTACTACTCCAATCAGACGCAGCCGTACACCTACGCCGACTACAAGATCTTCGTCGCCGAGGTGGCCTCTACGCTGAACGAGGCGCTGCTGATGCACCACCTGCTGAAGACGACCACGGACAAAAAGCAGCGGATGTACCTGATCAACTACTACCTGGAGCAGTTCCGCGGCACCGTCTTCCGCCAGACCATGTTTGCCGAGTTTGAAAAAACCGTGCACGCCAAGGCGGAACAGGATGAGCCGCTCACGGCCGACAGCCTGAGCGAAATCTACCGCGAGCTGAACGTGGCCTACCACGGGCCGGAAATGGTCGTGGACAGCCAGATTGATCTGGAGTGGGCGCGCATTCCCCACTTCTATCGCAACTTTTACGTCTACAAATACGCCACCGGGTTCTCCGCCGCCACGTCGCTGGCCAAGCAAATTCTCGAAGAAGGGCAGCCGGCGGTGGAGCGGTACCTGCAGTTCTTGAAGAGCGGCAGCTCCGACTACCCGCTCAATCTGCTGAAAAAAGCGGGCGTCGACATGACCTCGCCGCAGCCGATCCGCGAGGCGCTGGGCGTCTTCGCCGAGATGCTCGCGGAAATGGAACAACTGGCGGAAGCGAAGTAAACGGAAGTACAAAACCGGGACAGCATGTCCCGGTTTTTTTGCGTTCTTTTGCTGTGTTCGGTCTGTTGTCCATTTTTTGGTCATATCCTGTAACGGTTTTCCATGTACGACGTAGTACTGTCCAGGGAGAAGTGCCGGGGGTGGCTCCGTCTCGAGGCGGAGAGGAAGTTCCACCCGCTGACTGTTTTGGAAAGACGGGACTCCTGGCACAATATCCCTTGGAAATGACTGTCACAGACTTGGAGGAATCATTGTGAGCAAACGCGCATCCATCTTTCTTGCTTCCCTGCTGGCCATCACCGCCGGCTGCGGACCGGAAACGGCTCAACCGCCGAAAGAGCAGCCCGCCAAGGCCAAAGTCGTCGAGGTGCTGACGGTGAAGAAGCCGGATCACCCCGTCGTGCTGACCGTGACCGGCATCGTGGAAGCGAAGCGAGATGCCATCCTGCAGTTTGGCACGGGAGGCACGGTAGCGGCCATCCACGTGACGAGAGGGGCGAAAATCGCCCAGGGTCAGCTTCTGGCCTCGCTGGATACCCGCTACTACCAAAAGGAAGTGGAAGCGGCGGCAGGCCAGGTGGAAGAAGCGGCGGCCCGCAAGAGCAAGACGTTGAAGGGTGCGACGGAAGAAGCAATTCAACAGCAGCGTCTGCAACTGCAAAGCGCCCAGAACCAACTGGACAAGGCCAAGCGGGAGTTTGAGCAGGGCCAAAAGCTGTTCGAAGGCGGCGCCATCTCCCGAAGCGAATGGAACGACCGGAAATGGGCCGTGGACCAGGCGCAGATAGCCGTGAACAACGCCAAGCTGGCCCTCGATGAACTGCTCAAGGGAGCCCAGCCCGAAGACATCGCCATGGCCAACGCTTCGCTGAAACAGGCGGCCGGTCAGGTGGAGCGGGCGAAAAAGACGCTCGACGACACCAAAATCGTCGCCCCGTTCGCCGGTACGGTGGTGGATGTCTCCAAGCAGGTGGGCGAACTGGCCAATCCGGGCGAAGCCATCATCCATCTGGTCGATTTGTCGGAGGTGAAAGTGACGCTGGACGTCACCAACGAGCTGATCAGCCAGTTCCGCGAAAAGGCCAAGGTCCAGGTAATCGGCGAAGACGGCCAGAAGAACGAGGGAACCGTCACCTTCGTGTCGCCGGTGGTCGACAAGCAGACCGGGAAGTTTCGGGTGGAAGTGACCGTCCCCAACCCGAAAGGCGCATGGCGCGGGGGGATGGTGGCGACCGTGGAGATCCCCCGGACGATCAACGGTTTTCTCGTGCCGCTGGAAAGCGTCGGCGTGAGCGAATCTACCCACTATGTGATGGCGGTGGAAAACGGCGTCATCGTCAAGCGGGAAGTGAAAACGGGCCAACTGGTCGGGGACCAGATGGAAATTGTCTCCGGCGTCAAACCGGGCGACAAACTGCTGCGCACCGGCATTACGTTCTACGTTGAAGGGCAAAAAGTGGAGGCGAAAGGGGAATAACGCATGGAAAAGACGATTCTCTTTTTGCTGAAGCGGCGCCTGATTGTGTTTCTGGTCACCTTTGTCATCGTCATCGCCGGGCTCGGCTCGCTTTTCAGCTTTCAAGTGGAGCTGGTTCCCAAGACCAACTTCCCGTGGATTACCGTCAGCGTTTCCGGCGGTTCGCTTCCGCCCGAGGAGATGGAAGAAAAGGTCACGAAGAAGATCGAACAGGAGATCAAGTCGATTGCCGACGTGAAAGAGTACTCGTCCACCACCTCCACCGGGCACGTCAGCATCACGGTGATCGCCGAAGAAGGCAAAGGGGACAAAGTGAAGCAGGACGTGCAAAACGCGGTGAACCGCCTGCGCAACGGATTCCCCAAGGCGGTTGACACGGTCAACGTCAACCAGGCCAATTTCGGAGACGATGCCCTGATTGACTATGCCCTGGTGGGGGCGGACCCGCAAACCATGCTCGGCCTGGCGAAGACCGCGATCAAGGACCGGATCGAATCCGTCCCCGGGGTCAAGGAAGTGGAAGTGTCCGACCGCAGTTTTGAAAACCAGATCGCCGTCACGCTGCGGCCGGAACGGCTGTCCGCCTACCGCACGACGCCCGCATCGGTGATGGAGCAGCTCCAGGCGACCAACTGGAAACAGGCCGTCGGAACGCTGGAGAATCCCGGGTTTGACACCGTCGTCATGATCGACAACACCTACACGACCGTCCAGGAAATCAGCCGGTTGAACATCGACACGCCGGAAGGGACGGTGACGCTGGACCAGTTGGCGACGATTGAGGATCTGCGCGGCAAGGTAAAGGATTCGATCGCGCTGACAAACGGCAGCGTGTTCGTTCACCTCAGCGTCAAGCGGGCGGAAGGGAGCGATCTGATCACCACCCAACGGAACGTGGAGGAGGTCGTGAAACAGATCAACGCCGAAGCCGGCGGACGTTATGAACTGAAGGTGATGTTTGAGGCCGCCTCGTACATTCAGCACGCCGTGAGCAACCTCAGCCGGGACGTGCTGATCGGCGGGGCGCTGGCCATCATCATTCTGTTCGTCTTCCTGCGCAACTGGCGCGTGACGCTGGTCATCGCCACGACGCTTCCGCTGTCCGCCTTGATGACGTTCATCGCGATGAAATGGGGCGGGTACAACATCGACATGGTGAGCCTGCTGTCGCTTTCCCTGTCGGTCGGCCTGATCGTTGATGCGGCCATTGTCGTTCTGGAAAGCATTTACCAGTTCCGGGAAAAAGGGGAGCCGCTGCAGCGGGCGATCGTGAAAGGAACGCGGGAAGTGCTGACCCCGGTGTTCACCTCGCAGTTGACGATTATCATCGTCTTCCTGCCGCTGGTCTTTGCCGACTTTGAAGACTGGTTGAAACCGATTCTGCAGTCGATCGCCTTCACGGTCACGTCGGCCATCGTGGCGTCGACCATCGCCGCGTTCTTCTTCGTCCCGGTGTTTTCCGACCGGTTTCTCAACAAGGACAAGAACGTGTCGCTGGAGGACGCAGGCAAGGATCACGCGATCGTGCTGTGGTTTAACCGGCTGCTGCAGGTGGCCTTGCGCCACAGGGTGAAAACCGTCATCCTCGCGATCGTTATCTTTGTCGGTTCCACCTTCCTCCTGCCCTTTGTCAAAATGGGGCAGGGCATCGATGCGAACGAAAACCTGGTGTTCGCTTCGCTGACCATGCCGACCGGGTCCACGCTGGCAGATGCGCAGCGGGCGGGCGTGGCGGCGGAAGCCTCTCTCCGGCAAATACCGGAAGTCAAAGACGTCTTTTTCTTCGGTGACAAGGAGAAGACGGAACTCTTCATCTCCCTGAAGGGAAAGAAGGAACGGGAGCGCGACAAGGAAGCGCTGACCCAGGACATCAACGACCGGCTCAAGGCGATTCCCGGCATTGAGAGCATCTCGACCGCATTTGGCGGCCAGGGAAATGAGCCCCCTGTCCAATTGGACATCGTCGGCGAAGACATGGAGAAAATGCGGCAGCTCGCCGGCGATGTGGAAGCCATGCTGGCAACCATCCCGGGCGTGACCAACATCCGCAACGATTTCAGGGAGGGCAAGGAGAAAATCACCTTGATCCCCAAGCAGGACGCGCTCGCCCGGCTGCAGGTGGATCCCCGCTCCCTGCTGCAGCAGATCAGCATGATGATCGGGGAACAGCCGGTCACGACGATCACGTCGGACGGGATTGAGGTGGACGTGGTCGCCAGGATGCCGGACAACTGGCTGAAGCATCCGGAGCAATTGCACCAAATCATGATCAGCTCCAAAACGGGTGAGCAGGTGCCGCTCTCCGAACTGGTGGAGTGGCGGTACAGCAAGTCGCCGGTCACCATCGCCCGTGAAAAGGGGGAGCGGATCGTTACCGTTTCCGCTGAACTGCTCGGCAGCGATTTGGGGACGGTGGGCCGCCAGGTGGCGGAGAAACTGCCTGCGCTTGCCGTCCCGGCCGGGTACAAGGTGGAGATCGCTGGCAAATTGAAAGAGCAGAGCGCCAACATGACGCAGGGATTGTTCGTCTTTCTGGGCGTCATCGCCTTGATTTACGTCATCATGGTGGCGCAGTTTGGACGTCTGTCCCAGCCGCTGTTGATCATGCTGACCATTCCGATGGCGCTGGTCGGCGTCATCCTCGGGTTTGTGCTGACGCAGCGGATCCTCGGCGAGATGGCGATGATCGGGATCATCATGCTGGTGGGGATCGTCGTCTCCAACGCCATTCTCCTGATCGACCGCATCAACCTGCTGCGCAGCCGGGGCATGGCGCTGATGGACGCCATCCTGCAGGGCACGAAAGACCGCGTGCGGCCCGTGATCATGACCAAACTGACCGCCATTCTCGGCATGCTGCCGATGGCACTGGCCATCGCCGAGGGGTCCGACCTGGAAGCGCCGCTGGCGACGGCCGTCATCTCCGGCCTGATCTTCCACACGATGGTCACCTTGGTCTTGGTGCCGGTCCTGTACTCGCTGTTTGAGAGCGCCAGGGAGCGCCGGCTGGCCCGCAAAGCGGCCCGTCTAGCCAAACGGCTCGCCAAAAAGCAGGCGAAGAACAAGGTGCCGGCCGCCGAACTGTAAGCGGCACCGGTCCGCAGCGAATCCGAACAAGGGCCCCATCCCGGGGCCCTTGCTGCTGGCATCCATGCGCACACGGGCTGCAGCCTTCGCCATGCTGCCGATGAGGCCGGAAACTGTCCGGCCTTTTCCCTTTTGCTTGCATTGGTCAGATTTTTCTGTAGAATGGAGGCAGACAAGGAATACCAGAACATTGCGAAAACCGGAAAGGAGAATCGATATGGATCTGCAATTGCAGGGAAGAACGGCCATCGTGCTGGCCTCGACAAAAGGACTGGGAAAAGCGACCGCGCTGTCGCTCGCGGCGGAGGGGGCGAACGTCGCCATCTGCGGCCGTGATGAAGCCGCCTTGGCCGCCACCCGGACGGAGATCATCGACAAGACGGGGAAAGAGCCGCTGGCCATGCTGGTGGACGTGACCAAAGCCGAGGACATCCGGCGGCTGGTGGACGAGACGGCCGCCCGGTTCGGCAGCGTGGACATTTTGATCAACAACGCCGGCGGTCCGGCAGCGGGCACCTTTGATCAACTGACCGACGAGCAGTGGATCGCGGCCTTTGAGCTGAACCTGCTCAGCTTCGTGCGGGCGATTCGCGCGGTGCTGCCGCACATGCGCAGGCAGCAGTTCGGCCGCATCGTCAATTTTGCCTCCTCTTCGTTCAAACAGCCGCTGGAAAACCTGATCCTGTCCAACACCTTCCGCACCGGGATTGTCGGGCTGGCGAAAAGCCTGGCCGTGGAGCTCGGCCCGGACGGGATTCTCATCAACACCGTCGGGCCCGGACGAATCGCGACGGACCGGGTCGCTTCGCTGGACCGGCTGCGGGCGGAGCAGCTCCAGGTGGACGTCGGCGAGGTGAAACGGCAGGTGGAGGCTGCGATTCCGCTCGGCCGTTACGGCCAACCGGAGGAGTTCGCCCGCGTCGTCACCTTCCTGGCCTCCCCGGCCAACAGCTACGTGACGGGCCAGGCGTTCCTCGTCGACGGTGGCCTGGTCAAGGCGATCTGACCGCCGCTGTGCTATAATGGATGGAAAATACAGGTGAAGGGGAGCTGGCATGAGCAAGGAAAGTTCGTTTGACATCGTATCCAAAGTGGATCTGGCCGAGGTGACCAACGCCATCCACACGGCTGTCAAGGAGATCGAAAACCGCTTTGACTTCAAAGGCAGCAAGAGCAGCATCACGCTGGAGAAAGAGGAGATCGTGCTGGTTTCCGACGACGAATTTAAGCTGGGCCAGGTCAAAGACATCCTCCTCGGCAAACTGGTCAAACGGGATGTGCCGGTCAAAAATCTGGAGTACGGCAAAGTGGAGCCTGCAGCGGGCGGGACCGTCCGCCAGCGGGTCAAGCTCGTACAGGGCATCGACAAGGAGAATGCGAAAAAAATCACCAGCATCATCAAGGAGACCGGCCTGAAAGTAAAATCGCAGATCCAGGACGACCAGATCCGGGTGGTTGGCAAAAGCAAGGACGATCTGCAGGCGGTGATCGCCGCCATCCGCAAGGCCGACCTGCCGATTGAGGTGCAGTTCATCAACTACCGATAAAAAGTTTTGCTTCTATTTTTTCTCTCTTCGCGTATGCATGTACCAATAGGCGACAAGCATCTGCGAAAGGGAGAGTAGGATATGAAGGTCTTTATCGTCAGTTTGCGCAATCTGATCCTGGGCGGCATCGTCTTTCTGATCGTGCTGGTGGCGGGTATCGTACTGCTGGTCAAAGACCCGCTGCATGTATCCGACTCCTACAGACCGGAAGAACCGAGCGTCCCCGCATCCGCACTGCCCGCTGCTCCGCCGGACGGCGCCGCGAAGCCGACCCTCAACCTGGACGTGAAGGTGGAGGGAAGCACGGCTGACGTCAAACTGCTCACCCAGAACTTTCAGTTTGTCGAGGATTCGGGCGATCCCAACCAGGCTGTCTTCGGCCAAGGGCACGCGCACCTGTACCTGAACGGCGAACCGAAGGGGATGATCTACCATCCGGAGTTTCTGCTGAAGAAGCTGCCAAAAGGGGAGCACGAGCTGCGGGTTGAGCTGAACTACAGCAATCACCTGCCGTACAAGGTGGAAGCGGTGCAAAAATTCGTGGTGCAGTAAGGAAAAGGCGTTCCGACAAAGGGACGCTTTTTCTTTCCCGCCGGATGTCGGACCGGCTTTACGACAGGAGAACCATTCCGAAAAAACGTATGACAGGAAGGAATATACAGCCGGCGAATCGAATCAACTACAACAGACAGAATAGTCAGACGTTTAGGGGAGAAGGGGGGCTTTCGATGTTGCGTTCCATTACGATCGGCGACCTGCTGGACGAAACGGCAGGCCGCTTTCCTGACAAGGAGGCCGTGGTCTACAAGGAGCGGAGCCTGCGCTACACGTTTTCACAGTTCCGGGACGTGTGCGACCTGGCCGCCCGGGGGTTTCTCTCGCTGGGGATCCAAAAAGGGGAACACATCGCCATCTGGGCCACCAACGTGCCGGAGTGGGTGATCAGCCAGTTTGCCACGGCGAAAATGGGGGGAGTGCTGGTCACGGTCAACACCAGCTATCGCGTTCACGAGCTGGAATACCTGCTGCGCCAGTCGGAATCCACCACGCTCCTGCTGATCGACTCGTTCCGGGGCGCCAGCTACCTGGAGATGATCCGGGAAATCTGCCCCGAGCTGGACGAGTGCGAACCGGGGCGGCTGCAGTCGGCACGGCTGCCGCATCTGAAAAACGTCATCTACATCGGGGAGGACCGGCAGCCCGGCATGTTTTTGTGGCGCGATCTGCTGGAACGCGGCGCGGCCGTGCCTGACGGGGAGCGGGTGGCCCGCCAGCGGGAGCTGCACCCGGACGACGTCATCAACATGCAGTACACGTCGGGGACGACCGGGTTCCCCAAAGGCGTCATGCTGTCCCACAACAACATCGTCAACAACGCGATCAAGGTGGCCGAGTGCCAGCGGCTGGGCGCGGAGGACCGGGTGTGCATCCCGGTGCCCTTTTTCCACTGCTTCGGCTGCGTCATGGGCACGCTTGCCTGCGTGGCGACGGGAGCCACGATGGTGCCGGTGATTACCTTTGATCCGGGGACGGTCTTGTCCGTCGTGGAGGAGGAGCGCTGCACCGCCTTGTACGGCGTGCCGACCATGTTTATCGCCGAGATGAACCACCCGTCGTTTGCGGAGCGAAACCTTCGCTCGCTGCGCACCGGGATCATGGCCGGTTCCCCGTGTCCGACCGAGGTGATGAAGAACGTCGTGGAGAAAATGGGCATCCGCGAGATCACGATCGCGTACGGACAGACGGAATCGTCCCCGGTCATCACGCAGACGCGGCCGGACGACACGATTGAGCGCCGCGTCTCCACCGTGGGCAGGGCGCATGACGGCGTGGAGGTGAAGGTGATCGATCCCGTCACCGGAGAGACGGTGCCTCCCGGTGTGCAGGGAGAGCTGTGCACGCGCGGCTATCTCGTGATGAAAGGATACTACAACATGCCGGAGCAGACGGCCAAAGCCATCGATCACGAAGGCTGGCTGCACACCGGCGATTTGGCGACGGTGGACGAAGAGGGCTACTTCCGCATCACCGGCCGGCTGAAAGACATGATCATCCGCGGCGGAGAAAACATCTACCCGCGTGAAATCGAGGAATTCCTCTACACCCATCCCAAAGTGCTGGACGTTCAGGTGGTCGGAGTGCCGGACCCCAAATACGGCGAACAGGTGCTGGCCTGCATCAAGGTGAAACCGGGGGAGACGCTGACAGCGGAAGAGGTGCGAACATACTGCGAAGGCAGGATTGCCCGGTTTAAAATTCCGCACTACATCCAGTTCGTCAGTGAATACCCGATGACCGCCTCCGGCAAAATCCAGAAGTTCAAGCTGCGGGAGCAGGCGATTCGCGCTTTCGGCCTGGAGGCGGCGGACGGCATCGAAACCGCGTGACAGACGGACAGCGAAGAGCGTGAAACACGCGGCGAACAGTGAGACGATGTATCGCGAGCAGCGTGGAAAGCGGACAAACGCCGGGGCATGCCCCGGCGTTGGTGTGTCGATACGAGGCGGAACCGGCCGTCGTCAGCGTGCCGGCAGCTCTGCGTGAACGGCGCGAAAAGGGCAATCTTTACTTTCCGGCCGTTCTGCACTATGATGGGTGGGAAAAGCTGGAGGAGGCGCTGTTTTTGTCACAAGAAAAGCGAAGGCACGGAGCGGTTCCA
Organism: Brevibacillus sp. LEMMJ03; assembly: GCF_007197875.1. NCBI lineage: Bacteria > Bacillati > Bacillota > Bacilli > Caryophanales > Paenibacillaceae > Brevibacillus > Brevibacillus sp. LEMMJ03. Next base: position 462,676 of record NZ_VKJN01000001.1, read on the forward strand.
TGCCTTCGCCGGTGTGCGGGGAGTTATACGAACGTTTCCCGCTTTGCCTCGTAGGCGGCGATCTTGTCTTCGTATTGCAGGGTGATGCCGATGTCGTCCAGCCCGTTGAGCAGGCAGTACCGGCGATATGCGTCCACTTCGAACGGATAGGAGAGACCGGCGTCGTCTGTAATCACCTGCTCCTGCAGATGGATCGTGAGCTGGTAGTTGTCGCGGCTCTCGGCGCGGCTGAACAGCTCCTGCACCTGTTCCTCGCTCAGCTTGATCGGCAGGATGCCGTTTTTAAAGCAGTTGTTGTAAAAGATGTCGGCAAACGACGGCGCGATGATGGCGCGGAAGCCGTAGTCCAACAGCGCCCAGGGCGCGTGCTCGCGGGAGGAGCCGCAGCCGAAGTTGTTGCGGGCCAAGAGGACGGTGGCGCCGGCGTATTTGGGCTGGTTCAGCACGAACGATTCGATCGGGCTGCCGTCGGCGTTGAAGCGCCACTCGTAAAAGAGAAACTGGCCGAAGCCGGTGCGCTCGATGCGTTTGAGAAACTGCTTGGGAATGATGGCGTCGGTGTCCACGTTGACGCGGTCCAACGGCGCTGCGATTCCGGTGTGTACGACAAACGGTTTCATTATTGCAGGACCTCCTTGTTCACGCCTTCACGTTTCCATTCGCGCACGTCGACGAAGTGGCCGGCGATGGCTGCCGCCGCCGCCATTTCCGGGCTGACCAGGTGGGTGCGGCCGCCGCGTCCCTGGCGTCCTTCGAAGTTGCGGTTGGAGGTGGAGGCGCAGCGTTCACCTTCCTGAAGCACGTCCGGGTTCATCGCCAGGCACATGGAGCAGCCGGAGTCGCGCCATTCAAAGCCGGCCTCCTGGAAGATCAGGTGCAGGCCTTCTTGTTCCGCCTGCTGCTTCACGGCTTGCGAACCGGGGACCACCATCGCGTGCACGTGGGGCGCGACGCGGCGTCCCTTCGCCACTTCGGCCGCGCGGCGCAGGTCTTCGATCCGGCCGTTGGTACAGGAGCCGATAAAGACGCGGTCGATCTTGATCTCGGTCATCGGGGTGCCCGGTGTGAGCCCCATGTAGGCGAGGGCGTCCTGGGCCGCTTTTCGCTGCGCCGCCGTCGGGAACGAATCGGGATGGGGGACGGTGCCGGTGATGTCGGTGCCCATGCCCGGGCTGGTTCCCCAGGTGACTTGCGGCGCGATTTCGCTCGCGTCGATTTCCACGCGGTGATCGTACGTGGCACCCGGGTCGGTGCAGAGCTGTTTCCAGCGCTCGACGGCCCGCAGGAAATCTTCCCCTTGCGGCGCGTAGCGTCTGCCCTTGAGGTAGGCGAACGTGGTCTCATCCGGCGCGATCAGGCCGGCCCGCGCTCCCGCTTCGATCGACATGTTGCAGACGGTCATGCGCTCTTCCATCGTCAGTTTGCGGATGGCCTCACCGGTGTACTCGATCACGTAGCCGGTGGCAAAGTCCGTCCCGAATTTTGCGATGATCGCCAAAATTAAGTCTTTGGCGCTGACGCCGAAGGGGAGCTCGCCTTTCACGTGCACTTCCAGCGTCTTCGGTTTGGCCTGCTGGAGGCATTGGGTAGCCAGCACGTGCTCCACTTCGCTCGTGCCGATCCCGAAGGCCAGAGCGCCGAATGCGCCGTGCGTGGAGGTGTGGCTGTCGCCGCAGACGATCGTTTTGCCGGGGAGGGTCAATCCCAGCTCCGGTCCGATCACGTGGACAATCCCCTGATCGGGGCTGTTCAGGTCGGCCAGCGTAATGCCGAACTCCTCGCAGTTTTTCGTCAGCGTCTCCATCTGCTGCCGGGAAATCGGGTCTTTGACATTAAACCGGTCAGCCGTCGGAACGTTGTGGTCCATCGTCGCAAACGTCAGGTCGGGACGGCGGACGCGGCGGCCGGCCAGGCGGAGGCCTTCAAACGCCTGGGGCGAGGTGACTTCGTGGACCAGGTGCAGGTCGATGTACAGCAGGCTGGGTTTGCCGGGCTCTTCGTGAATCACGTGGGCATCCCAGATCTTTTCAAACATCGTGCGGGGTTTCATGTGGACATTCCTCCTTCGTGCGAAACTCTTATCACGGTTGTATCATGGCCATGGGAATAGTTCAAAGATATAATTATTATGAGATGGATAGCTTTTGCCTATCGGGAGGTCTTCATGGAATTACGACAGATTCGTTACGTGCTGGCTGTGGCGGAAGAGCGCAGCTTTTCCCGCGCGGCGGGCCGGCTCCATCTGGCCCAGCCGTCGCTCAGCCAGCAGATCGCCAAATTGGAAAAATTGCTCGGGGTTACCCTGTTTCATCGCCTGCCGCAGCACGTGGAGCTGACGGACGCGGGTCAGCGTTTCGTTCAGGTGGCCCAGTCGCTGATCGATATGGCGGAAGGGCTTGAGCGGGAGATGCGCGCCTACGCGGTCGGCGAGAGCGGAAAGCTTCTGGTGGGCAGTCTGCCGATCACCGGCGCGTACGTCCTGCCCCGGGTCATCCCCGCGTTTACCAAGCAGTTTCCGGGTGTCGAGCTGCAGTTGATCGAGGACACGTCCAGCAATCTGGAGCAGCTTTTGGTCCGGGGGAAAATCGACGTCAGCCTGCTGACGATGCCGATCGCCGATCCCTCGCTGGAGGTGATCCCCGCCATTCACGAGGAGATTTACCTGGCGGTTCCCCCGCAGCACCCGCTGGCGAAGCGGCAGGAAGTGGATCTGGCCGAGCTGGCCGGACAGCCGTTTATCCTGCTGAAAGAAGGGCAGGGGTTTCGCACGATCTCGCTGCGGCTTTGCGAACAGGCCGGGTTCCGTCCGCGGATCGTCTTTGAGAGCAGCAACATCCAGACGGTGCAGTCGCTGGTGGCGGCGGGGATGGGCTTATCGTTTGCCCCCAAGATGATTACGCTGGCACCGGGCACGACGGAGCCGCCCGTCTACCTGAGCCTTACCGGCCGGCCGTTTCGCACGCTGGTCGTCGCCTACCGCAAGGACCGGCCGCTCTCCCGTCCGGCGGAGTCGTTCGTCCGTTCCCTGGTGGAGCAGGGAGGCGCGATGTAGCCAAGTGCGGCCCCGCCGGGACAAACACCTGCGGCTGTGGTACACTAATTCCACAAGAAATCCGAGAAAGGATGATCAGACATGAAGGAAATCAAGACCGAAGCGGAATTTGAACAGGCCATTGCCTCGGAAAAACCCGTGGTCGTCAAGTTTTACACGGACTGGTGCCCGGACTGCCACCGGATCGATCCGTTCATGCCGGAAGTCGAGGAAGCCTACAAGGACAAGCTGGACATGGTCGCCGTCAACCGCGACACCCTGCCGGAGCTGTCGCAAAAGCTGGACGTCTTTGGCATCCCCAGCTTTATCGCCTTTTCCAACGGCAAGGAACTGGTCCGGTTCGTCAGCAAGCTGGGCAAAAGCCGGGAAGAAATCGAACACTTCCTGAACCGCGCAGTTGAAGTGTACGAGGGACTGAAGCAGGCGTAACCAGACGAGAAACCAACCAACCGGGAGACACGACGGCATGATACACATGAAAAAAGAAGGGGAATGGCTGGTCGGCCATCTCGCGGAGGACGCCGTGTCCGTGGGCGCGCTGCTCCGGGAGCAGTGGAGGCTGCCGCGCAAGCAGGTTCACCTGCTCTTTCAGCACAAGGAGGTCTTGCTGGACGGCGCACCGGTCGCCCAGCACGCGAAAGCGGAGGCGGGGCAGGAGATCCGCCTCCGTCTTTGCCAGCCGGAACCGCTGGGGCTTGAGCCAGTGGACGAGCCGGTAGACATCTTGTACGAAGACGACCATCTGCTGGTCGTAAACAAGCCCGCCGGGTTGCTGCTCCATCCCACGGAGCCGGGTCACACCAAGACGCTCGATCATCTGATCGCCGGCCATTTCGCGCGGACGGGCGTGGCCGCCAAGGTGCGCCACGTCCACCGGCTGGACCAGGACACCTCCGGGGTCGTCCTTTACGCGAAGCACGCCCTGGCGTCGGCCCTCCTGGACGAGCGGCTGCGGGAGCGGAACATTTCGCGTACCTACATCGCGTTCGTGCACGGAGCGGTCAAACGGGACAGCGGCATAATCACCCAACCGATCGGCAAGGACCGGTTTCATCCCAATCGGCGCCGGGTGTCGCCCAACGGCGATCCGGCGGTCACGCACTACCGCGTGGTGGAGCGGTTTGCTCAAGCGGCGAAGCTGGAGTGTCGGCTGGAGACGGGCCGCACCCATCAGATTCGCGTCCACCTCAGCCATTTGGGCCATCCCCTTATCGGTGATACCCTCTACGGCGGAAAGGCCGGCATGATCGGCCGACAGGCCCTGCACGCCGCCGTCCTGCGCTTTTCCCACCCGTTTGGCGAAGAGACGATGGAGGTCCGATCACCGCTGCCGGACGATTTGCGCCGTCTGGAACAGGCCCTGCGGCAAGCGCCAATGCGCCGCTAGGTGAATACACTGCCAGGGAAGGGAACGAAAGAGGGTGGTGTGATGAAACGACCCGTGATCGGCATCCTGACCTGGCGGGAGGGAAAAAAATTTGCCGAGCCGGCCTACTTTCGCCGGCTGATCCGGGCGGGCCAGGCGTTGGGCGGCACGGTTTTTTTGTTTTCGCCGCAGGACGTGTCGCCGTCCGGCAGGCAGGTGCGCGGTTTTGTGCCGGATGGGCGGAGTTGGAGGGCCCGCATGTTTCCCCGTCCCGACGTGGTGATCGACCGCTACCGCTACACGCCGACGGCGGCGTTTCGGCGGTACGTCGCGTTTCGCCGGACAAACGGCTTTCGGTACGCCAACAGCCGGCTGGCCAACAAGTGGAAAGTACATGAGGTCCTGTGGCGGGACGCGCGGATGCACCGCTGGCTTCCCGAGGCGATGCTCTACAGCCACGCCCATCTGCGCAGCATGCTCGCGCGCCATTCGCTTCTCTACCTGAAGCCGCTGAATGGCACCGGCGGCAGGGGGATTGTCCGCCTGGAGAAGACGGCTGAGGGGTACCGCCTCCTGGGGCGAAACAAGGATCGGACCAAAGTGTCCGCGCTGATCAGGCGCATCCCGGCCCTGCTGCGCTGGATCGACCGGTGGAAAAGCGAGAAGATGATCATCCAGCAAGGGCTTCGTCTCGATCTGGTTCCGAAACGGTCAGTAGACATGCGCCTGCTGATCCAGAAAGACGGGAACGGCTGCTGGAGCATCACCGGCGCGGGCATGCGCGTCGGCGGGGAGAGGAGCGCCACGGCCAATCTGCACGGCGGCGGCAAAGCGGTGCCCGCCCAGGCGTTTTTGCGCGCCCGGTTTGGCGAGCAGCGGGCGCGGGAGATCATCCGGGACTGCGAGCAGTTGGCCTATCAGACGGCGGAGACGATCGAGCAGCACTTCGGCCGGATGATCGAGCTGGGACTGGACATCGGCATCGACGTCGACGGCCGGGCCTGGCTGATCGAGGTGAATCCCAAGCCGGGGCGGGAAATCTTCCGCGAGCTGGGAACGCCTCAGGTATACAAGGAAGCGATCAGCAAACCGATTCAATACGCCCTGCACCTCGCCCGGCAGCAGTCCGGCGGCGAGCGGCAGGCGGCACGAGCGGCGCTGTGATAGCGCCGCTTCAGGCTGTCGATAAGTGACAGTCTTCCGCACGGCACGCCCTGCCGCTATGAGCGTAAGGGACATGTTCCGCCATTTCGCTCATCATGAGGATGGGACTTTTTCGCCGCCGGTTCTCTCACACCGGCGGCCTGCACAATAGCCGCCCCCAAAGGGGACGCCGCATACTGATGGAAGTAGATCACCAGGCTGCCAGGCTCAAGGGTGATCTACTTTTTTGCTACCGATGTTCAACAGAGAGCGGTCAACGCATCAACAAGCGTACCCAACTGGATCGTCAGAATCATTGCGGGGTGTATTGACACCACGATCTCATCCTCTTTCCTGACGGGATAGAAGGTGAGATCACCTCTCTTGAGGGCCGCTTCCATTGTGATTTATCCCCTGGATGAGAAGCTCTTGTTAAGAATAGTGGTCGAATCCTGGTAGTTTACAGGAGTAAAAAATTGGTATATGATACTTCGTGTTGCTAGTGAAAAAATCCAGATTTCCCAATCATTTCCTTATATGCTCGATTGTCGAAAAATTCAAACCACAAGGTCCTTGCGTGTTCGTCTCAGACACGAAATGAAATGATGGAACGTTGTCCGGTTCCTTGGATATATAGACAGGGAACAAGAAACGGGTGGTGAAATTGAGGGTACGTACGCTGTCAGATAAAACCTTGCAGGCAATCCTTTTCTGTATGCCGATTCTATTTCTTGGAGTATCTTTATGTGTATCAGATGATGGACATTTTCAAATGGCGAACCAGATTGATGTGACGATTCGAATGTTTATGGACAGATTGATCGTTTTCCTGTTGTTGCTGCTATTTCTGCTCTCCATATTTATGGAGAAGAATCGAACGTCATGGAAAAAAACGCGTTCTCTCCTTGTCATTTCAGCCCTTACGTTCATGATCGTTCTTCGCCCCATCATTCTGAACCATGTTGATTCTGTCTCCTACGTTAGTCTCTCGGTTTTGACCGCTGCACAAATTGGCGTATTGATCATGGTTTTATTTGTATTGAATCCGAAGCTGACAAATTGCAACCATTCAAATGGATTCTCTTTTCTGTTGGTTTTCTTGCTCGTAGGGCTGACCATCATGTTCAATCATTCGATTGTGGAAATCAGCACCAATATGTTACAGAAGTACGTGGAACTTACAAACGGATTCATTACGTTTCGATTGATCATCAATTTGCTTCTTTTTCTCATTTTTATGGCGTGTTTGAAAATATCCGGTCCGTTAAAATCCAAGGATCTCGGTTTGGATCCATCAACATTTCTGCGTTCTTTGTGGGCTTGCCTGCTTCTTTGGTGTGTTGTACAGATTACTGTCGTAGTTGAATTGCTTTTCACCAAAGAAAAACTGACTGTCACGTTCCGTATGATTGAGGATGGGTTTCCCCGGTGGTTGGGCGGATACTTGGGGTATATCTGGGGAGTTGGTCTATTTGAAGAAGCCGTATTTCGTGGCTTTTTATTTGTCCAGGTATTTCTCTTCCTAAAGAGGAAATGGGGTGTATATCAAAAACGATGTTTACTTTGTGCTTTTATTCTGTCTCAAATGATCTTTGGTCTCGTACATGTTCCGGATTCGATCGGCTCACATGTTGGCATGGATCGGCTGCTCTTTCGATTCATGGATGTGACCGCAGCCGGCATGTTATTCACCATCGCGTTTATTCGAACGAATCACCTGGTCGTACCCGTTGTCATCCATGGGGTACTTGATTACAGCGTGCCGATTTTCTCTGGATCTGCTCCCATTCAGGAAACTACCTATTGGGTTTTGTCTTATTCGATCCTGCTGCTGATGGTATGGTCATGGTTTGATACCGATCGGAAGGCAGCCAGGGAAGAACCGGTGCCGACAACTCACAGCGCTGAGACGTTCTAGGAAGTATGCTGCATTGATAGCACGGCCCCGTTCCTGAACAAGCACGCCTTTCCCGACACGCCGGAGAGGAACGACGACAGCGCCATTTCCGTCTGTCAATGAGGACATCCGCCTGCCATGTGTCATCAACAGAATGGTCACGTTCCGCATAAAGCAAAGGGGCTTCCCGAACAGGTCCGGGACAGCCCCTTTGTCATGCAAACAAACACGGCAGGGTTACTCCTGCTTCTTGAACACAGGTGCAATTTTATCGATGCGGTTGGTCCAGATTCCTCCGGTATAGTTGGCGGGCAGACGTTCAAGGTCTTCCACCGAATCAAACCCCTGGGAGACATCTCCATTTCCCGCAACCAAAATGGTCCTGGTGTCATGTTCGTCCATTCGATTGAGGAACTTGTCAGGCCATCCCCACAGCCAAGGGGCAATCTTTTCCGGAATATGCAGTTCCGTTCTTGCGCAGGCCTCCGGAACATACCCGGTCCATCCCACTGCGATATACGGGAGCAAACAACGCTTCATCGTCGCGAGAGACATGACGCGCAGCTGCGGAAGCTCTTCACGCAGCGCTTCGATCGGCTGATCTCCCCCGTATACCGTCAACTGTTCCAGGCGCTTTTCCGGCAGGGTGGACAAGTACCGGGCCAATTGTTTTCCTTCTTCCGGGTCGTTGCTTTTCACGTGAATCAAGAAGGACTGGTGGGGAAAATGAGCGAGCACTTCATCGAGAGAAGGCATCATGCCGACGCCTTTTCCGCGAAACGGATACGTTTTCCCGTGGTCATACGTATAGCCGTAGCCAATGTCCAGCTTCTTCAATTCTTCCAGCGTATGCTCTCGGGTAACCCCTTTTCCATTGGTTCTGCAATCCAGCGTCCAATCGTGGAAGACGGCAAATTTTCCATCCTTTGTCGGATGGACATCAAACTCGATGAGATCGGCACCCGCCCTGACGGCAGCCTCCATGGACGGAATCGTGTTCTCCAGGTAAGGATGCTCCGGTTTGTAGATGCGCGCGGCTGTACACGTTTCATTGGTGATGCCTTCCATGTTGAACGTTTGAGCCAATCCCCGATGGGCCAAAAGCAAGGGAGTTCCTGTCCGCTCCTCGGCCAGCAGCGACGTATTGTTCACATACATGAAGGCAACGAGCGCGATGCAAAACAACACGATCTTGTTCTTGAAAAACGCACGAAATCTGTTCATTCTACTCTCCTCGTCCATCATGCTTTTCGTACAGAACACCATGATACCATGGATGGGCGCGTTGTTCGACAAACAACTTATGGGGAGGAGGCCTTTTCCTGCGAAACGATCGCCCGCAAAGGGAACGCGCGGAGAAAGCGGACAGCCATTTCCGACTCCCTGGTGCGGCGCTGCGATGGCGCCTTTTTGAGTTCCGTGCCGTTGTCGGGAATGGCACCCTGCATTTTTGCGTTTTTGCCGGGGCCTGCCCCTGGACTGTAACGATCAGGACGGGCTGTTCGTATTGAGTAGAGGAGGGGAAAGCGCGGCGCCATTTGACCGGACCGTTTGCGAACATTCATAATAAGAATAGCTTCTGGCGAAACACATGCGGGGAGCCGTTCTTCTTGTGGGGGCACGGATAGGTCCGGCCCCGTTTGGGTCAGAATGGGTAAAGAAGGAGTGATAGATGTGGAATCGCTGCTCAACCTCGTTACAGACTATTGGCCCATCGTCATATGCGCGATCGTGGTGATCGCAGCCTTTCAATGGATCATGCGAAGCCTGTTTCGGCTGTTTGCCATGATGGCGGTGATCGGCGTCATTCTCGTGCTGGTCTTCCATTTCAGCCCGGAGCAGGTGATCGATATGGGACGCACAGCCGTGCAGACCACGCAGGATGCGGTGCAAAAGACGGTCGTCCCCATCCTGGAATCGGAACTGAAGGACGCGGACATCTCGTTTCATGACGACGGCAGCTATGAAGTAAAGACGGCCAGCATCCGGATCACCGGGAAAAAAGGCGAATCCAAGGCGACTGTCTATTACAAAGAGAACAAATGGGAAGTGGATATCGGGGTGTTGGGTGACATGTTCAAGGAAAAGCTGAACAAAGCGGAGCCGTCCCAGACTACGCTGTAAACGGGAGCGCATGCGGCGGCGTCACGTCATCGAACGCCGCGCCCATCCCGTCTGCCCGGCCGCTCGCCCTCGACCGGATGTATGAAGCCTGAAACGGGCTGGGACCGGCGCATACTTCGGGCGCAACGAACATTCGCAAAACGAAAAAACTGGCATGAGAAAACTCCGGTATGTTCCCGCAATTGGACAAACACCGGAGTTTTCGCGTCTGCCCGGCGGAGCGGCTGTCTGTGGCGGCCGTACCTGCCATCCGGTCATGCGGTCATGTGCGTTGCCCTGATGCAAGTCATGGCGTTTCCGCCCTTGATCACACATGGCGGCAGTTCGGCTGCACCCAACGCGAAAACATGAAGCGAGAGCCGTTTTTTCGGGGCCCGCGTCGTTCACATTCCGTTCATATACGTGTTGTATCCTGTTCACGCCGAAACGGGATGAAAAGGAGAGAACACGTATGGCAAACAGGAATCCGCGAGTCGGTCTGGAGAGGGACCCGGACGTCCAGGCGGCCGAGAGCGTTTAACCCCAAGCGTTGTGAGGATCACAGCTTACGTTTTTGAAAAAGGAGATGGAGAACATGTCGAAGCAACAAACGGGTGGCTGGCGCCCGTTTCTCAATCTGATCAGACAGACGAACCCGCCCGCTCTGCCGCTGGCCATCGCGCTGTTCCTGAGCGTAGCCTCCACCGTGGTGGGCCTGTTCGTTCCGCTGTTCACGAAAGACCTCGTCAACAGCTTCTCGCTCGCGTCGCTGGACAGGTGGCAGGTAGCCGTGCTGGTGGCCGCCTTTCTCGCCCAGTCAATCGCCGGCGGACTGTCGATCTACCTGCTCAACCGGATCGGCCAGGGCGTGGTGGCCGGACTGCGGGACCGCTTGTGGAAAAAGCTGCTCGTCCTGCCGGTTTCCTATTACGACGACCACCAGACCGGGGAGACGATCAGCCGGATGACGAATGACACGGCGGTCGTCAAGGGGCTGATTACGGATCATTTGACCAACTTTTTTACCGGCGCGATCTCCATCGTCGGCTCGGTGACGATCCTGCTCATTCTGGACTGGAAAATGACGCTGCTGATGCTGACCGCCGTGCCGCTGTCGATTCTGATCCTGATGCCGCTGGGGCGGACGATGCACAAGATTTCCCGCGGGATGCAGGATGAGACCGCCGCATTTTCCGCGACCTTGAACCAGGTGCTGTCGGAGATTCGACTGGTGAAGGCGTCAAACGCGGAGGCGATTGAGTACCAAAACGGCAAACGGGGCATCACCAACCTGCTTCACCTCGGCATCAAAGAAGGGACGGTGCACGCACTGATCTCCCCGTTTGTTTCCCTCGTCCTGATGGTGCTGCTGGTGGTCATTCTCGGGTACGGCGGCATGCGGGTGTCGTCCGGAGCGCTCACGGCGGGCGATCTGGTCGCGTTTATCCTGTATCTCTTTCAAATTGTCATGCCGATGAGCCAATTGACAATGTTTGTAACCCACCTGCAAAAGACGAGGGGAGCGACCGAGCGGATCATTGCCACGCTGGAAGCGGCGGAAGAAGACCTGACGGCCGGACGCGAGGTCACCAACCCGCATCAGCCGATCATCCTGGAGCATGTGAGCTTTTCCTACAAGTCGGGTGAACCGGTACTGGACGACGTCAGCTTCACGATCGAGCCGGGGCGGGTCACGGCGATCGTGGGGCCCAGCGGAAGCGGGAAAACGACGCTGTTTTCGCTGATGGAGCGCTACTACCGGCCGACGCGGGGGACGATCAGGCTGGGCGAGGAACCGATCGACGCGTTTTCCCTCCAATCGTGGCGGAGCCAGATCGGATACGTGTCCCAGGAGAGCCCGATCATCGCCGGAACCATCCGGGAGAACATCTGTTACGGAATGGAAAGGGAGGTCAGCGAGGAAGAGCTGCGCCGCGCCGCGCGCATGGCCTACGCCGATCACTTCATCGAGGAGATGCCGGACCAATACGACACCCAGGTGGGGGAAAGAGGGGTCAAATTGTCCGGCGGCCAGCGCCAGCGCATCGCCATCGCCCGGGCGCTTCTGCGCAATCCCCGCATCCTCATGCTGGATGAAGCCACGTCCAGCCTGGACAGCAAATCGGAAATCGAGGTGCAGAAAGCGCTGCAGAATCTGATGAAGGGGCGAACGACGCTGGTGATTGCCCACCGCTTGTCCACCGTCATGGACGCGGATCACATCATCTTTCTGGAAAAAGGCAGGATCACCGGCCGGGGAACGCATGAGGAACTGTTCGCCACCCATGCGATGTACCGCGAATTTGCCACCCAGCAGCTGCGGATCGATCAGCGGACCGCGGCGGAAATCCAATCGGGAAAGGGATGAGGACCATGGCCACCATACTGGTTGTAGACGACGATCCCCACATTCGGGAGCTGGTCGGCGTTTTTCTGCGGGAGGAAGGGTTCACCGTCCTGGAGGCCGCCGACGGCAGGGAAGCGCTCGCGCTCCTGGAAACAACCCGGGCGGATCTGGTGATCCTCGACATCATGATGCCCAACATGGACGGGTGGCAGCTTTGCCGCGAGCTGCGGGAACTTTACGACACCCCGCTGCTCATGCTGACCGCCAAAGGAGAAACGTCGCAGAAAATCAAAGGCTTCCAATTGGGCACGGACGACTACCTGGTCAAGCCGTTTGAACCGCTGGAACTGGTCGCCAGGGTAAAAGCGCTGCTGAGGCGCTACCGGATCGCCGTATCGCAGCGGGTGCAGATCGGCGAACTGCTGCTTGACCGCAAAACCTACGAAGCGCAGGTGGGCGACAAGCAGGTGACCCTGCCGCTCAAGGAGTTTGAACTGCTGTTCAAACTGGCCAGTTACCCCGGAAAGACCTTTTCCCGCGAGCAGTTGATCGAGCAGATCTGGGGGTACGATTACGAAGGGGACGAGCGGACCGTCGACGTGCACATCAAGCGCCTGCGCGAGCGTTTTCCGGAAGAGCGGCACTCGTTTCGGATCAGCACCATCCGCGGGCTTGGCTACCGATTGGAGGTTCGTTCATGAAAGGAAAGCTCTTCCTGCGCCACGCGGCGGGCATCGTGTTTGTGCTGGGATTCTTTACCGTGTGCTGGTCGGCCGCCTATTTCCTGACGTCGCTGTACGCCGGCGGGCTGACCAACCAGATGCCCGATTACGTCAGGCAGCTCGTCACCGTGATGCTCGGCTATGTGCTGGCGGGAATGGTGATGGCTGTCATCGGCTTCTTCGCCCGCTCCAAACAAAGAGCGGTGTGGCAGTCGCTGTACGATGCCCTGCGGCGAATCGCCAAGGGGGATTTCAACGTCAACCTGCAGGTCAAGCCGGGCGAACACCATCCGCTCGGACAGCTTGTCGAGAGCATCAACCACATGGCCGTCGAGCTGAGCCAAATGGAGAAAATGCGCCAGGAGTTCATCTCCAACGTCTCCCACGAGATCCAGTCGCCGCTCACCTCCATCAGCGGGTTTGCCCGGGCGCTGCAAAACGACCGGCTCAGCCGGGAGGAGCGCCTGCATTATCTCGGCATCATCGAGACGGAATGCCAACGCCTGTCGAAGCTGAGCGAGAACCTGCTGAAGCTCACGTCCCTGGAGTCGGACCATCATCCGTTCGAGCCGAAGCGCTACCGCCTGGACCGTCAATTGCGGCAGGTGATCCTCGCCTGCGAACCGCAGTGGGTGGACAAAGCGATCGACATGGACGTGTCCCTGGAGGAAGTGAACGTCGTCGCCGATGAAGAACTGATGAGCCAGGTTTGGGTCAACCTGCTTCACAACAGTGTGAAATTTACCCCAAACGGCGGGAGCATCACCATCCGGTTGGAGCGGAACGGGCAGGACGTGATCGTATGCGTTGCCGACACCGGCATCGGCATCGCGGAGGAGGATCAGCCGCATCTATTCGAACGCTTTTACAAGGCCGACAAATCGCGCAATCGCTCCAGCGGCGGCAGCGGGCTCGGTCTGTCCATCGTGAAGAAAATCGTCGACATGCATCACGGAACCATCAGCGTGAAGAGCAAACCGGGGGAAGGGGCGGCCTTTACCGTTACGCTGCCCGTTGAGCCGTAGCGGGCCTTCCGCTCCGCAGGACTTGAAGTTCGGACGGCCGACAGGGAGGAACGGCTGCGGAGGGCAGATGCTATCACTGGCAAAAAAACAAGCTGATCTCGTCACGGAGATCAGCTTGTTTGCCTGTTTACGCCTGGGAGCCGGCTGTCTGCAGCTTGGCGTTTTCTTCTTCCACGTAGCGGTTGCGCGGATGCTCGCGGCATTCGTCGGAGCAGGAACGCTTGTACTTCACTTCGCATTCCGGGCAGCAGAAGTGCTGCTTGTTGCAGAACGGGTTGGCGCAGTTGACGTAGCGGTCTTCCGGCTTGCCGCAGTAGTAGCAGCGGCCGATGACCGTGTCTTCCTCGGTGTGGTTGATCTTCACGGAGATGCGCTCGTCAAAGACGTAGCATTTTCCGTCCCACAGGCGCCCTTTCACCTCGGGGTCCTTGCCGTAGGTGACGATGCCGCCGTGCAGTTGGTACACATCCTTGAAGCCTTCCTTCAGCAGGATGCCGGTCAGCTTTTCGCAGCGGATGCCGCCGGTGCAGTAGGTGAGCACCTTCTTGTCCTTGAACTGGCCCAGGTTCTCGCGGATCCACTGCGGAAACTCGCGGGAAGAGCGCACGCCCGGCTTGATGGCGCCGCGGAAGTGACCCAGCTCGTACTCGTAATCGTTGCGGCCGTCGATGACGACCACATCGTCCCGCTGCAGCATTTCATAGAATTCTTTCGGCGTCAGGTACTTGCCCGTCAGTTCGGTCGGGCTGAAATCGTCTTCCAGACGCCAGGTGACCAACTCTTTTTTCGCGCGAACAAACATTTTCTTGAACGCATGTCCGTCCGCTTCATCTATCTTAAACCAGATGTCCGCAAAACGCGGATCCTTGCGAACGAATTCCATGTACGCGTCGGTCTGTTCGATGGTGCCGGACACCGTGCCGTTCAGGCCCTCCGGCGCGACGATGATGCGCCCTTTCAGTCCGAGCTCCTTGCAGAACTTGAGGTGTTCCGCCGCGTAATCCTCGTAGTCGTCAAGCTGGACGTACTTGTAGTAAAGCAAAACACGATACGGTTTTTGTACTTGCAAGGTACAATTCACCCTTCCTTCTATTCTTATGGAATTTTTGACGCAACCGTGATTATATCACATTGCGCCGAAAAATGCCGAAAAAATGTCAGGAAGGATGTGACCATTTGATGTCCGCCGGTCACGCGTGAGCCGCAAACGTCCGCACATGGTCCAGTATGTCCGTATACAGCCGGGTGTGGTAGTACATGCCCAACTGCATGCCGCGTTCCACCAGCGGCTTGTTGTCGCCCGCGTACACCTGGGCGACCACTTCGTAGATTTCGTTGGCATGCGTGACATCCAGGGTCTCGTGATCGGTAAAATGGGCCAGATCGGCCGTGCCGCCGTACGCGGAGGCGGCGTAGGCGCCGACGAGCGGAGAGACGCGGGCCACGATCTCTTCGATCACGCCCAGGGCGGCCAGTCCCTCCGGGTAGGGGTAATGCAGGCAGAGATCGGTGACGGCGCGGTTGTACGCCAGTACGGGAATGATCGGACGGCTCGCTTCCCGTTCGGCGTCCGTCACGCCGATACCGCGCAAAAAGAGCTTGTACGTTTCCAGGTGCACATGCGCTGCGTTCATCCGGCCGTGCTCTTCAAACAGGTTTTCCACCAGCGGCATGCGCAGCCGGTAATCAGGCAGATTGGTCAGGATGGCGGACAAAAAGCGGGGGAAATGCTCCACGACGTGATAGATCTGCAGGGCCGCTTCCTTGGCCTGCGCCGGGGAAAACGTTTGGTCGTGCAGCGCGAGAAACAGCGGATGCTGCTCCACCTCGTGCCGGGCAAAGAGCTGCTGCGCCAGGTGCTTCACTTCCGTGTATGCATTTGTCATCGAATCCCTCCTACAGTAAGGTGAGTTCGCGGGCGTCCAGAGCCAGGCCGGGCGGGACATCTCCGTAGGCGTAGGCGGTGGAGCCCAGCTTGATGAACAGCGGGTGGCGATACGTCTCCGCCAGTTCCGGGGAGACGCCGGCAAAGACGTAGGGATACTCCTGCCGGTGAAAGCGGGCCAGATAGGCGAAAAACGCCCGCCGCCCGTCTTCCCCGTCCGCGCAGGCGTAATAGGCGAGATAGGCGTGCGGAAACGGCTCGCCGGGACCGGGCAGGGAAGCGGTCCCGCGCCACCGGCAGGCGGCATGGATCAGGCGCAGCGGGAGAGGGAGCGAACGGGTGACGACCAGCCGGCGCTCCGCCGATTGGTCGATGACTTTGCAGACGGCGCGCAGTTTCCCGCCGTCATGCAGGCCCAAAAACCAGCCATCCCGGCGCAAAAAGCGGGCGCGGTCGGCGTACGCAAACGCAGTGCCCGCCGCCCAGCGCTCGTAATGGGACCACGCTTCCTCGCCGTCGATCGGACAGACGCGCGCCCAGTCTCCGTTCACCGGCCAGAACAGCGGGACGCCAAGGTGGACGGTGCGGCCGATGGGAACCGCCGGCGGGAACACGCTGTTTGCCCGCGTCAGCGGCGAGCGGTGCCGGTTGCTGTCCCAGACGACGGCAAACACCCAGCGGCACGTTTGGCGCAGGTTCTCCACGGCATGACCCGCCAGCCGCTGAAAGGCGCGCGTGCCGATATAGTCAGGGTGAATCCTGACATCGTGCAGGTAGAACACGGGTTCCTCTCGGCCGTTCAGAAAGCGGACCTGCCGCGTCACCCCGAAGCAGCCGATCAACCGGCCGCGGCGCCACAGCCCCGTGTACCGCGATTCCCCCCAGCTCTCTCCCAGCCGGAAGAAATCGGGGGAGCGATCCACAACAAACAGGTCGCTGCCCGTATCCGTCGCATGGGCCAGGGCCAGCAGCGCGTTGTTGTGTTCCATCGTCAATGGGGATGTCGTGTAGTTCATCTCAGCACACCCACGGTAATCTGCCGGTACATCATCGACCGATCAAGGCCGGTCATCTCCCGGGAACACGCTTCGTCCACCGCCAGCCGCTCCCGAAATGCCTCGGGCAGGGGAGGAGCGGACAGCATGTTGCGGTACAGCAAGACCGCTTCCCGGCTTTTGGCCCCGAGCACGGCGGCGCAAATCGCCGCCCGCTGCGATTCGTCCGACCAGTCGAAGACATTGGAGAGGAAAAAGGCGTCGATGCCCTGCATCTGCGGCAGCGCCTGCTGCAGGGAGAGCGGCAGCACCCGCAGCTTGTGCAGGTTGCGCCTGGCCGCGGCAAAGCCATCCTCGCTCAGGTAGTACGGCGCTCCTTCCGGCGTGTCGAGCAGATACGTGCCAAACATGAGCTGGGTGAAAAAATAGTTGCCGCCGATCAACCGGCTCTCCAGCTCTCTGGCGAACATCGCTTCAAAAAATGCGCCAAAGTCCTGTTCGCTGGCCTGCGCAAACATGAAGGCGGGGAAAAACTGCAGGTGCGTCGTTTTGCTCAGCAAGAGACGCACGGCTGTGCGCCAGGCGTCTGAGGTCAGGTAGCGTTCGCGAAAGGCGGCCTGCTCCGCCAGGGTGCGGCAGGAAAGCAGCTCCTGCCAGATCTCGTCGCCGTAGAGGTTGCGGCGGATATTCTGGGCGATAAAGCGGTAGAAGCGCTC
The DNA here is from genome assembly GCF_007197875.1 of Brevibacillus sp. LEMMJ03. NCBI lineage: Bacteria > Bacillati > Bacillota > Bacilli > Caryophanales > Paenibacillaceae > Brevibacillus > Brevibacillus sp. LEMMJ03. The sequence continues at coordinate 479,927 of NZ_VKJN01000001.1, forward strand.
CGTCGCGCCGCACTGATTCACGCCAAGCGTCAGCAGGTGCGGATGGCGGTCCCAAAAGGAGCGGGCGTATTCGGGGAGCAGCGGCGACAGGCGGCGGTACGTTTCCTGCCGGTCCAGCCCCTCCGTCTCTCCCGCGAACGCCAGGTATTCCTCGCGGCTCAATGCCCCGATGGCCGCCTTTTTCAACTCGATCAGCGCGGCCTGTGCGGGGTTAACATCTATCGCGTAGATTGTCTGCACATCGTCGCGCAGCAGGGAAAACGCCGTACACCCCCCGGACCCGACGACGGCGACCGTCTCCGGACGGTACCGGTCCGCAAGCGTTCGTTCCACCATGCTGTCTTCGCGAATCTGAGCAAAATACAGGTCAGTCACGGGCAGCTCCCTCCTCAAATTTTCGCAGCATCACCGGCCGAAACCGCTCCCAGTGCGCGAGCATCAGCCGGCCGCGTTCCATCTCCCGCATGAGACGGGAGCGGGATGAAGCATCGGCGGGGCAGGTGAGCAGCAGGATCTGGCTGTCTCCCCGGTCCAGCCGCACGCCCCTGGCGTGCAGCCAGGTCATGACCGCACCGCTGCCGGCCGCCGCGCGGTACAGGGTATGGCTGCCGTGCGAAGACAGGTTGTCCGGCCTGAATCCCTCGATATGCGCAATCCGTTCGACGAAGACGTGGGCCGTTTGCCGAACGGTCAGGGGGATTTCGCGGGTGCAGAGGAGCGGGTACGACCGCGGAAACAGGGTTTTGCAGACGAGCAGCAGGTCGGGATTCTGCAGTTCGGCCATGAAGTGAATCGTCTCGTCCGGCCATGTGTCCATCGCGCTGCGGAAGAAGTGGAACAGCATCGGCAGATAGGCCTTCCGCCGGGAGTACAGGGGGCCCAGGTAGACAAACCAGCCATGGTCCGTCCGAAACCGCTGCATCAATTGAAAGGCGGCCAGTCCGGATTCGTCATGGGCCATCAGCACTGCGTCATACAGGGGAAAGCGTTCCGCCAGGTAGGCGGTTTGGTCGCAGTGGGGAAAAGCGCTGTTGGCGGTCTCCACACATGCCTGTCTGTCGGCGGCGGACAGGGAGGAGAGCAGGCGGTAGGAAAACTGGATCATGGTCCCCACCCTTTCCAAAATTTTCGGGCGTCTCCATCCGATTGTAAATCTTCTGACGCTTCGCTGACAAGCACACTGGAAATGGGTCTTCGGTCCCGTTTCTTTTTGGCCAGTCTTGTGTTACATACACAGCCACCCTATCGAAATCAATATCTTGTGTCGAATTTGTCGAAAAATTTATCAGCTTGCTAGATATAGTGGCATCCTGTACACTATGAAAAAGGTTCACGACATCTCGCCAGCCCTCTTTTTTCCTGGAAGGTGCGCGAGAAACACGGGAGAGGCAGGGGTGGCCCTATGAGCGCAGTAAGCACCATTCAAATCGTCAAGCGCAGCGGCGAGACGGAGGACCTCCGCATCGACAAGCTGAAAAAGGTGATCGGCTTTGCGTGCGCCCATTATCCCGCATGCGATCCGCTTGAACTGGAGATGGACGCCTGCATTCAGTTTCGCGATCGCATGACGACCAAGGAAATCCAGCGGATCGTCATGCAGACCGCCGTTGAGAAGACCAGTGTGGACAACCCGGACTGGCAGTTTGTGGCCGCCCGCCTGCTGGCGTACGACCTGTACAAGGACGCCGCCATCAACCGCGGGTACCGCGGCCATTTCGGATACGGCGACTTTGCGCAGCTCATACATACATTGACGGATAAAGGCCTCTACGGCACGTATCTGACGGAAACATACACGGATTCCGAATTGGCGGAATTGGGGGCGTACATCAAGCCGGAGCGGGACGAGCTGTTCAACTATGCAGGCCTGCGCCTGCTGGCCGACCGGTACCTGATCAAGGACTTTGGCGGCGGCGTGATGGAACTGCCGCAGGAGCGATTCATGGTCATCGCCATGCACCTGGCGATGAAGGAAAAGGACCGCCTGAAACACGCCAAGGACTTTTACGACATTCTCTCCAAGCTGGAGATTACGGTGGCGACGCCGACCCTGTCCAACGCCGGGACGCCGTTTCACCAACTGTCCTCCTGCTTCATCGACACGGTGGACGACTCGCTGTCCGGCATCATGAATACGGCCGGTGCCACGTCGATGGTTTCCAAGTATGGCGGCGGCGTGGGCATCTACCTGGGCAAGGTGCGCAGCCGCGGTGCGTCCATTCGCGGCCACAAGGGAGCGTCCGGCGGCATCGTGCCGTGGACCCGCCTGTACAACCAGATCGCCATCAGCGTCGACCAGTTGGGGACGCGGGCCGGAGCCTTCGCCATCTACCTCGACGTCTGGCATGCCGACATTCTGGACTTTTTGAACCTGAAGACAAACAACGGCGACGACCGCATGAAGGCGCACGACATCTTCCCCGGCGTCTGCATCCCGGACTTGTTCATGCGGCGGGTCAAGGAGCGGGGGATGTGGTACCTGTTCGACCCGCATGAGGTCCGCCAGGTGATGGGCTTTTCGCTGGAAGACTTCTACGGCGAAGAATTCGAACGGCGCTATGAGCTGTGCGTCAGCGAAGAGCGCCTGGCGATCAAGACGGAAATCCCGGCCATCGAGATCATGAAGCGGATCATGTCCAGCGCGTTTGAGACGGGTACGCCGTTCATCTTTTACCGGGACACGGTCAACCGCGCCAACCCGAACAAGCACGCGGGCATGGTGTACAGTTCCAATTTGTGTACCGAAATCATGCAAAACATGAGCCCCACGGTCTTCGCCGGCGAGGAACTGGAGGACGGCGACGTGGTGCTGCGCTACAAACCGGGCGATTTTGTCGTGTGCAACCTCTCTTCGCTCAACCTGGGCCGCATCCGCTCGATGGACGACATCGCCCGGATCGTACCGATCCAAATGCGGATGCTGGACAATGTGATCGATCTCAACTACTATCCCGTCAAACAGGCGGCGGTCACCAACCGGAAGTACCGCGCCGTCGGACTGGGAACGAGCGGCTACCATCAGTACCTGGCGCAGCACGGCATCAAGTGGGAGAGCGACGAGCACGTCGAGACGGCGGACAAGCTGTACGAGGAAATCGCCTACCACGCCATCAAGGCGTCGATGGAACTGGCCAAAGAGAAAGGGACGTACGCCGTGTTCGAGGGCAGCGAGTGGCACACCGGCGAATACTTCGACCGCCGCGGCTATGCGGACGAACGCTGGACCGAGTTGAAGCGGGACGTCGCCCGATTCGGCATGCGCAACGCCTGGACGTTTGCCGTCGCACCGACGGGCACGACCAGCCTGATCGCCGGGTCCACCGCGTCGACGGACCCGGTCTACGCCAAGTTTTTCGTGGAGGAAAAACGGAGCGGCAACATCCCGCAGACCGCGCCCAACCTGAATGACAAAACCTTCTTTTACTACAAGGAAGCGCACCGGATCGACCAGCGCTGGTCCATCAAGGCGGCGGGGGCGAGACAGCGGCACATCGACCAGTCGCAGTCGTTCAACCTGTACATCACGCCCGAGATTACCGCGCCGGAGTTTCTCGACCTGTACATCCAGGCGTGGGAGAACGGATTGAAGACGATCTACTACGTGCGCAACCAATCCGTCGACGTGGAAGACTGCGTGAGCTGTTCCGCATGATGAGCAGCCATCACGCCGGTTCCCCGGTCTTTTGTTGGCCGGGGAATCGAATTGCCGGAGGAGTGTGACACGCATGCAATTGGAAAAAAAGCGGCTGTTCAACGAAAGCGGCCAGCGGGGCACGCAGCGCATGATCGGCGGAAACACCACCAACCTGCGCGAGTGGAACCGGATCAAATACCCGTGGGCGGCCAAGCTGTACCGGACGATGCTGAACAACTTCTGGATTCCGGAAGAGGTGCCGCTGGCCAACGACGCCAAGCAGTTTGAATCGCTGTCCCCGGCGGAGCGGCGCGCCTTTGACAAGACCATCTCGTTTCTCAACTTCCTGGATTCGCTGCAGTCGGTCAACCTGCCGAACATCTCCGACTACATCACCGCGCCGGAGGTCTGCTCGCTTCTGAACATCCAGACCTTCCAGGAGGAGATTCACGCCCAGTCCTACAGCTACATCCTGGATTCCGTCTGCTCGCCGCAGACGCGGGAGAACATCTACGACGAGTGGCGCAGCGACGAGCGGCTGTTGGAGCGGAACAAGTTCATCGCCGACTTGTACCAGCAGTTCGTGGACAACCCCAACGACGTCAACTTCGTCAAGACGGTCATCGCCAATTACCTGCTGGAGTCGCTGTACTTCTACTCCGGTTTTTCCTTCTTTTATACATTGGCGCGTCAGGGGAAAATGACGGGAACGGCGACGATGATCAAGTACATCCAGCGCGACGAGCTGACGCATGTGGTGCTGTTCCAGAACATGTTCCGCGAGCTGCGGACGGAAAACCCGGACGTCTTTACGCCCGAGCTGATCGAGGAACTGCGCGGCATGTTCCACACGGCGGCCACGCACGAAATCCGCTGGGGCCAATACGTGACCAACAACGAAATCCTCGGGATCAACAACGACATCCTGGAGCGGTACATCAAATATCTGGCCAACCAGCGGCTGAAGGCGCTCGACCTGGAGATCCTCTATCCCGCGCATACCGAACACCCGATGAAGTGGGTGGACAGCTTTGCCAACCTGAACCAGACCAAGACCGATTTCTTTGAGCAAAAGGTGACCAACTACACCAAATCGAGCGGCTTGAATTTCGGCGATTTGTAAGAAAAAAACGCGTACACATCAGCAAGGAGAGACCTGACATGAGCACAATCGCAATCAATCAACGGCTTGTTGCCCCGGTGAAAATCAAACGGCTGCACGAAGACGCCGTCATTCCCCGGTACGCGCGGGCGTTTGACGCCGGCTTCGACCTGGTGGCGGTGGAGGACGTCTTGATCCCGCCCGGGGAGACGGCGAAGATTCCCACCGGGCTTGCCTTCGCCCTGCCGGACGGCTATGAGCTGCAGGTGCGGCCGCGTTCCGGCATCAGCGCCAAGACGAAACTGCGCATCAGCAACGCGCCTGGTACCGTAGACGCCGGCTACCGGGGGGAAGTATGCGTGCTGATGGACAACATCCGCACGCCGTCCGGCGAAGTGGGTCATACCTGCCTGGACGTCAGCGAAAAACCGGCGACGGTCGACCGGGAAGTGGACCGCCACACCTACCTGATCCGCAAAGGCGACCGCATCGCCCAGGGCGTGCTGGCCCTCGTCCCGCTGGCACAGTTTGAAGTCGTGGACGAGCTTGACGAGACGGAGCGCGGCGCTGGCGGGTTTGGCAGCAGCGGCGTCCAGTAAGGCAGCCGGACCGGCTCCGAAACAGAAAACCCCTGTCCTCCTTTTACCATGAAAGGGGGCAGGGGTTTGGTCTATTATTTGGCTGCGGAATTCGAATTCAGCTCTTGGCAGCCAGATAGCGGCGGACCGTCTCGACGTCCTCCTCAGTGAGCGACGTGCCGTCTTCCTTGACAAAGACGCACGTCCCGTAGACCCAATCGAGGTAGCCGTCGGTGGTCACGGGAAAGTTATTGGCCTCGACGCCGCGGGCCTCTTCGTTGACGATCAGCGAAAAGCCGGGGAGGCGGTCGTCACGCACCACGTCGTAGTCGCCGCCGACCAGTTCGCTCAGCTCGTCCGCACCGGCAATGGCGACGGGCTCCGCTTCCTCGTGGGGACGTTTGATCAGAACGGTAATCACGGGGTATCACTCCTTCTCCATTATCATAATCGAAAAGAAGGACGGACGCGAGGTATCAGAATCATCCGTCCATTCTGACAACAGCCGGAGGGCTCTTCCCTGTGGTACAATGAGCAGAAAATGGAAGGGGAGGTCGTCTCCGTGGAAGTGGTATCCGTCAATGCGGGCAAACCGCAGACCGTGACATATCAGGGCAGGGAGCTGAGCACCGGGATTTACAAACAGCCGGTCACAGGTCCCGTCTATCTGGACTGGGCGCAGTTGGAGGGGGACGGACAGGCCGACCTGCGCTGCCACGGCGGTCCCGACAAGGCCCTCTGCGTCTACAGCGCCGATCATTATCCGTATTGGGAAAACGTGCTGAAACTGCCGTTGGCTCCCGCCGCATTCGGGGAAAACATCACGGTTCGCGGGCTCACTGAAGAAGAGGTGTGCATCGGGGACATCTTTCAGTTGGGAGAGGCGGTGGTGCAGGTGAGCCAGCCGCGCCAGCCCTGTTTCAAACTGAACGTCAGGTACGGTCGTGCCGATCTGGTGGTTCTTGTACAGCAGACCGGCTTCAGCGGCTTTTACTTCCGCGTGCTGCAGCCGGGCCAGATCGGGACTAACATGCCGTTTCGCCTGCTGGAGCGGCAGCAGCACGAGGTAAGCGTCGCCTTTGTCAATCGGATCAAGTATCACGACACGGACAACCGCGCCGCCATCGAGCGGATTCTGGCGGTGAAGGAACTGGCCGACAGTTGGCGCGCGTCATTCGAATCGAGACTGCAGGCAGGGAAAGCGTAAACGGACAGGCCGCTTCGGCTGTCCGTCTTTTTTTTGCCGATCGCCGGCTGTCATCCTGGATCGCGCGGAATCGATGCGGCGCCCGAGCCAAGGGCGCCGTTTTTTTGCGTGCCGAGACGAACGCTGCCCATGCCGGCCGCATAGGGTAGATTGACGTCACAGGGCGCCAGCCTGGGTAATGGGGAAAAAAGTGTTGACAGGGAGAAAATAGGGGAAATACAATACATATAATTCCGATTACATTACTATGACTTTTCTGGGGGAGAAACTGGCATGGAACGTACGAAACATGTTCGTCAACCGTTTTACACCAAACTGCTGCCGATCGTCCTGGCGTTCAGTCTGGCCGGCTGCGCCGGATCGCCGGGCGGACAACAGACGCAGTCGGGCGGAGAGCAGGCTGCCGCAGCAGGTTCGAGCGTCGAGCTTCTCAACGTCTCCTACGACCCGACCCGTGAATTGTATCAGGACGTCAACGAGCACTTTACCCAGTACTGGAAAACGAAAACGGGGCAGACCGTCACCATCAAGCAGTCCCACGGGGGATCGGGGAAGCAGTCCCGCTCCGTCATCGACGGTCTGGAGGCGGACGTCGTGACGCTGGCCCTGGCCTATGACATCGACGCCATCGCCCAATACGGCCTGCTGCCCGCCGACTGGCAGAAGCGCCTGCCGGACAACAGCTCGCCGTACACGTCCACGATTGTCTTCCTGGTGCGCAAAGGAAACCCGAAACAAATCAAGGATTGGGACGATCTGGTGAAGCCGGGCATCTCCGTCATCACCCCCAATCCCAAAACATCGGGCGGCGCCCGTTGGAATTACCTCGCCGCCTGGGGATACGCGCTGAAGAAACACAACGGCGACGAGAAGAAAGCCCAGGAATTTGTCACCGCCCTGCTGAAAAACGTGCCGGTGCTCGACTCCGGCGCCCGCGGCGCCACCACCACCTTCGTGGAACGGGGCATCGGCGACGTGCTGCTTGCCTGGGAAAACGAAGCCTATCTGGCGATCAACGAGCTGGGCAAGGACAAATTTGAAATCGTCAACCCGTCCGTCAGCATCCTGGCGGAGCCGCCCGTCGCGGTCGTGGACAAAAACGTCGACAAGCACAACACGCGGCCGGTTGCCGAAGCGTATCTCCAGTTCCTGTACAGCAAAGAGGGGCAGGAGCTGGCCGCCAAACATTACTACCGTCCCCGTTCCGAAGAAGTGAGAAAGGCGCATCAAGCGGAGTTTCCCGACATCGAGATGTTCACCATCGACGAGGTGTTCGGCGGCTGGGAGAAAGCCCAGAAGACCCATTTCGCGGACGGAGGCGTGTTTGACCAGATTTACCAACCTTGATTTTGCGGTAGGGAGTGCCATCCATGAACAAACGTAAGCGAGCCAAAGGGGTCCTGCCCGGATTTGGCCTGACCATGGGCTATACCGTGATTTACCTCAGCCTGCTGGTGCTGATCCCGCTCTCCGTCCTGTTCCTGAAGACCTCCAGCATGACGTGGGAACAGTTTATCGACACGGTGCTGAATCGGCGGGTGATTGCGTCGTTTCAGGTCAGTTTCCTGACCTCCTTTTTCGCGGCGTGCCTGAATGCGGTGTTTGGCGTGCTCGTGGCCTGGGTGCTGGCGCGGTACCAGTTCCCGGGGAAGCGGGTGATTGACGGGATCGTCGACCTGCCGTTCGCCCTGCCCACCGCCGTGGCGGGGATCGCGCTGGCTTCCATTTATGCGGAAAACGGCTGGATCGGCCAGTGGTTTGCCGTCTGGGGGATTAAAATCGCCTATACGCCGCTGGGCATTTTCGTGGCGCTGACGTTTATCGGACTGCCGTTCGTCGTCCGAACCGTCCAGCCGGTCCTGCAGGACTGGGACAGACAAGTGGAAGAAGCGGCGGCGACGCTGGGAGCGACGCGGTGGCAGACGTTCACCCGCGTGATCTTGCCTCATCTGCTTCCGGCGGTAGTCACGGGATTCGCGCTGGCGTTTGCGCGAGCCCTGGGCGAATACGGCTCTGTCGTGTTCATTTCCGGGAACATGCCGCTGAAGACCGAGATCGTGCCGCTTTTGATCATGACCAAGCTGGAGCAGTTCGACTACACGGGGGCAACGGCCATCGCCTCCGTCATGCTGGTCGCCTCCTTTGTGATGCTTTTGGTCATCAATTACCTGCAGTGGAAGACGAATAAATTGAACGCCGCCCGATCGGAGGGATAACCTGTGACCAATCAGACGGAACCTGTTGTTGTGCGCTGGCTGTTGATCGGCTTGGCCCTCGTCTTTTTGGGATTGTTCCTGATTGTTCCCTTGATCGCGGTCTTTTCCCAAGCCTTCCGTCAGGGGGTGGACGTGTTTCTTGAAGCGGTGAGCGATCCGAATACGCTCGCCGCCGTCAAGCTCACCCTGCTGACGGCGGCGATCAGCGTCCCGCTCAACGTCGTGTTCGGGCTGGCAGCCGCGTGGGCCATCGCCAAGTTTTCCTTTCGCGGAAAAAACGTGCTGCTGACGCTGATCGACCTGCCGTTTGCCGTCTCGCCGGTCATTTCCGGACTGATTTTCGTGCTGCTGTTCGGCAGTCAGGGGCTGTTCGGCCCCTGGCTGGAGGCGCACAATCTGAAAATCATCTTCGCCGTGCCGGGCATTGTGCTGGCGACCACGTTTGTCACCTTTCCGTTCGTCGCCCGTGAGCTGATTCCGGTCATGGAGGCGCAGGGGAAGGACGAGGAGGAGGCCGCGCTGTCGCTGGGGGCAAACGGCTGGCAGACGTTTTTCCGCATCACGCTGCCCAACGTCAAGTGGGGCCTGCTCTACGGGGTGATCCTCTGCAACGCCCGGGCAATGGGGGAGTTTGGCGCGGTGTCCGTCGTCTCCGGCCACATACGCGGCCAGACCAACACCCTGCCCCTGCACGTGGAGATTCTGTACAACGAGTACAACTTTGTCGCCGCGTTTGCCGTGGCCACGCTGCTGGCCGCCCTGGCGCTGGTGACGCTGGTGGTCAAAAGCGTCATTGAATGGAAGACGGAGCGGCACGAGCAGGCGGAGGAACCTCAGTTTCATGCGATGGGAGAGGCTAGCTGATGAGCATACAAGTGGTCAACATCACCAAATCGTACGGGTCGTTTACGGCCGTCAACGACGTCAGCCTGGAGATTCCCGAGGGAAAACTGGTCGCCCTGCTGGGGCCGTCCGGCTCGGGCAAGACGACGCTGCTCAGGCTGATCGCCGGCCTGGAGTCGCCGGACCGGGGGCAGATCTACTTCAACGGGGAAGACAACACGCATCGCGACGTGAGAGAGCGGCGCGTCGGGTTTGTCTTCCAGCATTACGCGCTGTTTCGGCACATGACCATTTTTGACAACGTCGCGTTCGGGCTGACCGTCCGCCCGCGCAAGGTGCGGCCGACGAAAGAAGAGATACGCGAACGGGTTCACGATCTGTTAAAACTGGTTCAGCTTGACGGATTGGCCCACCGCTATCCGTCCCAGCTTTCCGGCGGGCAGCGGCAGCGGGTCGCGCTGGCCCGGGCGTTGGCCGTCGAGCCGAAGTTTCTCCTGCTGGACGAACCGTTTGGGGCGCTGGACGCCAAAGTGCGGCAGGAACTGCGCCGCTGGCTTCGCCGCCTGCACGAAAAACTGAAGCTGACGATCGTCTTTGTCACCCACGATCAGGAAGAGGCGCTGGAGCTGGCCGACAGCGTGGTGGTTATGAACGAAGGGCGGGTGGAGCAGACCGGATCGCCGCAGGAGGTGTACCACCGGCCGGCCAATCCGTTCGTCTACGGTTTCCTGGGCAGGGTCAACCTGTTTCAGGGGCGCATCCGCGGCGGCAAAGTGACCCTGGGGGATGCGGAGTTTGCGGCGGAGTGGGCGGATCAGACGGAGGAACTGCCAGCCGTCGGCTACGTCCGTCCGCACGATGTGGAGCTCAGCCGGACGCCGCAGCACGTGCAGAGCCTGGCGGCCGAGGTGCGGCACATCTACGCGCTGGGGTCGCTCATGCGGCTGGAGCTGAAACGGCTGGATACCCAGGAGACGCTGGAAGCGGAAGTGAGCCTGCAGCATTTTGCCGAGCTGAACGTCCAGACGGGCGACACCCTGTACGCCACGCTGCGCAACGTGTACGTGTACGTGGAGCCGGAGAACCGGTTTGTCCAGGCAGCATTGCCGGCTGCCTCCGCGCTGGCTCTCCGGGCAAACGGCTAGGGAATGAACAAGGAAAAAACCGGTCTGCCGTGTGCGGACCGGTTTTTTGCGACAGCTATTCCCCGCGCTGCTTGGCGCGTGTGTCTTCCTTGCTGATCGTGTTGGAGGACCGGGTCTGCGGCGGATTTTCCTTGCCGCCCCTCTCGTTTTTGACGCCGTTATGCTTGGACATGTGCTTCCACCCCTTTCCGCGATTGGCATGGGCTGCATCTGTAGTGTGCCCGCGACGACACTCTTCTATCAGCGGGGAAAGGGACGCGCCGCCGTCCGCAGGCGTCCGCCGTCCATGCCGGCGAAAGACGACAACGCCGCCCGCCATCAGGCGTCCGCCTTCATGCCGGTGAAAGCCGACAACGCTGCCCGCCATCAGGCGTCCGCCTTCATGCCAGTGAAAGCCGACAACGCTGCCCGCCCGACCCGTTTTTTTGCAAAACGGAGCCGACTCTGCTATGATAAATGTTTGAACGATTGGAAAAAGGCAGGTATTGCGATGATTAGTACACATAACGTGACGCTGCGTTACGGCAAACGCGTCCTGTTTGAAGACGTCTCCATCAAGTTTACGCCCGGCAACTGCTACGGCCTGATCGGCGCAAACGGCGCCGGGAAGTCCACGTTTTTGAAAATCCTCGCCGGAGAAATCGAGCCGACCAGCGGACACGTTTCGGTGACGCCCGGCGAACGGATCGCCGTGCTGAAGCAGAACCACTTCGAGTTCGACGAGTACGAGGTGCTGAAAACCGTCATCATGGGCCACAAGCGCCTCTACGAGATCATGGAGGAGAAAAACGCGCTCTACATGAAGCCGGACTTCAGCGAGGAGGACGGCCTGCGCGCGTCCCAACTGGAAGCGGAGTTCGAGGAGCTGAACGGCTGGATGGCCGAAGCCGACGCCGCCGAACTGCTCACCGGGCTGGGCATCCCGGCCGAGCTGCACGACAAGAAGATGAAGGACCTGACCGGGAACGAAAAAGTGCGCGTACTGCTCGCCCAGGCGCTGTTTGGCAACCCGCACATCCTGCTGCTCGACGAGCCGACCAACCACCTGGACATCGAGTCGATCCGCTGGCTGGAAAACTTCCTGGCCGACTACGAAAACACGGTCATCGTCGTCTCCCACGACCGTCACTTCCTGAACAAGGTGTGCACGCACATCGCCGACATCGACTACGGCAAAATCCAGCTCTACGTGGGCAACTACGACTTCTGGTACGAATCCAGCCAACTGGCCCTGAAGATGGCCAAAGAACAGAACAAGAAGAAGGAAGAAAAAATCAAGGAACTGCAGGAGTTCATCGCCCGGTTCAGCGCCAATGCCTCCAAGTCGAAGCAGGCGACCTCCCGCAAGAAGCTGCTGGAGAAAATCACGCTGGAGGACATCAAACCGTCCAACCGCCGCTATCCGTTCATCAACTTCAAACCGGATCGGGAAGCGGGCAAGAACCTGCTGGCGATCGAGGGCTTGAGCAAGACGGTCGACGGCGAAAAGCTGTTTGAAAACCTGACGCTTACGATCAACAAAGGGGAGAAAGTGGCCTTTGTCGGCCCCAACGAGCTGGCCAAAACCACGCTGTTCCGCATCCTGATGGGCGAAATCGAGCCGGACAGCGGCACGTTTGAGTGGGGGGTCACCACGTCCCGGGCGTATTTCCCGAAAGACAACTCCGAGTATTTCAACACCGACCTCACCCTCGTCGACTGGCTGCGCCAGTTTTCCAAGGAGCAGGACGAGACGTTTATCCGCAGCTATCTCGGCCGGATGCTCTTCTCCGGCGACGAGTCGCTGAAAAAGGCAAACGTCCTCTCCGGCGGTGAAAAGGTGCGCTGCATGCTGGCGAAAATGATGCTCTCCGGCGCCAACGTGCTGATTCTGGACGAACCGACCAACCACCTGGACCTGGAGTCGATCACGGCGCTGAACAACGGGCTGATCGACTTCGAAGGCACGATCCTGTTCGTCTCCCACGACCACCAATTCGTGCAGACGATCGCCAACCGCATCATCGAAATCACACCGAAAGGCGTCATCGACAAGCTGATGACCTACGACGAATACCTGGAAAGCGAAGAGATCAAGCGGCTGCGCGAAGAACATTACGCGTAAGGCCGGATCGTTTTCCCCGAAGGCCCCCGGCTCTTCCCTGCGAGGAGCGGGGGCTTTTCGCGTCCGCCGGTCGGCGGAAGGAGGGCTCACCCGGCGCTGCGCACGGTCAGCGCGATGCGAAACAGAAGCTGGTCCCGGCCGCACTCCGGCTGCAGGCCGGTCAGCTCGCGGATCAACTGCAGCCGGTACTTGACGGTGTTTTTGTGCACGAACAGTTTTTCCGCCGCCGCCGCGTGATTGCCGTCGGCCTCCAAAAACGCGCGCAGGGTGCGAACGAGCTGCCCGTTCCGCTCCCGGTCGTAGCGGCTCAGGCTGTCCAGGCATTCATCGGCCAGGCGCCTGGCTTCCTGTTCGGGGCTCGCTGCGAACAGCACCCGTTCCAGACCCAGCCGGGCAAACCATCGCACGACCAACGGCGCCGATTGGCCGCCGGCGGGGGCGGTCGGGACGGCGTTCAGGGCGGCCCGGCACGCGATCACCGCTTCCCGGTAACTGTGCGGGACGGCCTCCAAGCCGGGATGGAGGCGGCCGATGCCCAAACAGAGCGGGCGCGTATGACGGCGGGCGATGCGCTTAACGCTCTCCACGGCCTCGGGGGATGGCTCCGCCGCCCCTGCGTCGGCGGGGAACAGGAGCAGGATCCGGTTCTCACGGTCCAGGCCGCAGAGGACGGACGGGGAGATGTGTTCCCACTCGCTCCGCAGCGCCTCTAATAGAGCGGCCCGCTCCTTCCAGGTGTGCATGATGTCGGGAGCGCCGGCGTCGCTCAGCACGGTGGCCGCATAGTGGTCCGCCAGGCTCCAGCCGGCTTCTTCCGCTTTGCGGTAGAGGAGGTCGCGCGAACCGTCACAGCCGGCGACCAGCAGGTGCAGGAAGTCGTTGCGAAACCGCTGGCAGGACGCCGCGACCGTCTGGTGCCGCTCGATTTCCAGCGAGAGCAGCGCGGCCGTCTGTTCAATCGCCACCTTTTCCCACGGGTGGAGGTCACGTTCCACCTCCCACAGCAGGATGGCCCCCTGTGTTTCGCCGTGGTGCAGAAGCCAGCGGATCAGGTGACGATCCCGGTAACGCGTGAGGGGCTCACGGGTGGACACATTCGGGCCTGTCCGGCCGAGCAGCTTTTCCAGCGGCGGCGCGTGGGTGACGGTGGCGGGTACGTCCAGCCTTTTGCGAGGGGTGCGCAGGTAAATGCTGACCGGCCGCTCCAGGACGCGATGCAGCAGTTCGGCCAGATTTTCCACGCCGCCGCCGCTGGTGAGATGGCGGTGAAACCGTTCGTAGATCACGTGGGTCCGGTCCAGTTCCTGCCGCTGTTTGGCGTTGATGTAGCTGGTGACCGGCACGATCACGTCCGACCAGCCCTTTTCCATGGGAAACGAAAGCACCGGCATCTGCCTGTCGATGGCACGGGCGATCACCGCTTCCGGGAGCGCGTCGACGTACCGGCCCAGCTTGATGGCAAACCCGGTCGTTCCCCGTTCCGCCAGGGCGTCGATCAACTGGATCAAGCCGGACGCGGTTTCCCGCCCCTGGGCGACAAACGGAAAACCGGTCGTCAGGACAAATTCTCCCGGGCGCAGCCAGCGGTGGCCGTCGGGCGAATCAAACGACGTGACCCCGCGCAGTTCCTTGTCCAGAAACGCTTCCCCGGCCAGCACAGCGGTGGTGTCCATGCCGGCCACCTCGATCAATTCACGCACAGTAATCATCTGACCCCTCCCCATACGTGCATGTGTCGTTCATCCGTTGGTCCCGCGGACAAAAAGCGCCGGTTCTTTCTGGCTGACGGGACAAAGGAAAAGAGTGAATCTTTCGATAATAGTAGCATACAAGTCCGACAAGCCGGCCGGCAATGGGACAAACCGCATACCAAAAGGGGGATGAGGATGAAGGTCAAACACGCGCTGGGCGCGCTGCCGTTTATCGGGATGCTGGGCGGGGTGGCGTTTGTCAACCGGGTGGAGCCGTACGTGTTGGGCATGCCTTTTGTGCTGTTTTGGATTGTCATGTGGGTGGTGCTGACCTCGCTCATCATGTTGGCCGTCAACAAGCTGGACCAATCCGACGGGAAGGGGGAGAAACTGTGAATCCGGCACTCGTCATCCTCTTTCTGTTTCTCGCCCTGTCGCTTTACCTCGGCATCCGCGCCCAGAGAGGAAAAGACATGAACATGGAGCAGTGGACGGTAGGCGGCCGCGGCTTTGGATCAGTCTTCATCTTCCTGCTCGTTGCCGGCGAGATCTACACCACATTCACGTTTCTGGGCGGCAGCGGCTGGGCGTACTCGAAAGGCGCCCCCGCCTACTACGTGCTGGCGTACATTTCGCTTGCGTACGTGCTGTCCTACTGGCTGCTGCCGCCCATCTGGCGGTACGCCAAGGAGCACAGGCTGGTTTCCCAATCCGATTTTTTCGTCAGCAAGTACAACAGTCCGGTGCTCGGCATCCTCGTCTCCACGGTCGGCGTGCTGGCGATCATTCCGTACCTGGTGCTGCAGTTCAAAGGGTTGGGGATTATCGTGTCGGAGGCCTCGTACGGGACGATTGCCCCGACGGCCGCCGTCTGGATCGGCGTGCTGGCGGTGACCATCTACGTCATGATCTCCGGCATTCACGGCTCCGCCTGGACGGCCGTGATCAAGGACATCATGATCTTTTTCGTGGTCGTCTTCCTCGGCCTGTATCTGCCCTATCACTACTACGGCGGGATTCAGCCGATGTTTGAAGCGGTGGATGCGGCCAAGCCGGGCTTCTTGATTTTCCCGGCCGAAGGGATGAGCATCTCCTGGTTTGTCTCCACCGTGCTCTTGACCGTGTTCGGGTTTTACATGTGGCCGCATACGTTCGGCTCCGTGTTTTCCGCCAAAAATGAAAACGTGTTTCGCAAAAACACGGTCGTGCTGCCGCTCTATACCCTGATGCTGCTGTTCGTCTTCTTCGTCGGATTCACCGCGATCCTGCAGGTTCCCGGACTGCAGGGAGCGGAGGGCGACCTGTCGCTTTTGCGGCTGTCGATACGGACGTTTGACCCCTGGGTGGTGGGACTGATCGGCGCGGCCGGTTTGCTCACGGCCCTGGTGCCCGGGTCGATGCTGCTGATGACGGCAGCCACCCTGCTGGCGAAGAACGTCATCCACGTGTTTGTGCCGGCGGCCTCGGAAGAGCGGATCGGCCGCATCGCCAAAGGGCTGGTGCCCGTGCTCTCGCTGATCTGCCTGTATTACACGCTGAGCGGGGGAGAGGCGCTGGTCACGCTGCTGTTGATGGGATACAGCCTGGTGACGCAGTTGTTTCCGGCGCTCTTGTTCAGCCTGCCCGCACGTCCGCTGGTCAACAAGTACGGGGCGTTTGCGGGCATTGCCTGCGGCGTGCTGACGGTCGTCTACGTGACGGTGGCCGAGGTGACGGTGGGCACCCTGTTTCCCGCGCTGCCCGCCGTCATCAAGGACATCAATGTGGGCGTGATCGCCCTGCTCATCAACGTGGCGGTAATGGGGGCGGTCCATGTCCTGACCGCCCGGCTGACAGCGTCCGGGACCCGTGCCGCGGCGGCGGAAAAGTCGCCGACAATCTAGGAGCAGGAAAAGGGAGGACACGACATGGCTGACATCGTTTTTCTGAACGGACAGGTAGTGACGGCAGACCCTCAAAACCGCGTGGCGGAAGCGGTGGCGGTGAGCGGAAACCGGATCGCCGCCGTGGGCGGAAACGAAGAGATGCGCCGCCACGTGCACGAGGGCACGCGCGTGATCGATCTGGAAGGCAGGAGCCTCCTGCCCGGATTCATCGACGCCCACCTGCACATCACCCTCTACGGCACGAACAAATTGGGGGTGGACTGCAAGGCGGCGGGCATCGACTCGGTGGACGGCCTGCTGGAGGCGTTGAAGCGGCAGGCGGAGCGGACGCCGGCGGGAGCGTGGGTGCGCGCCTCCGGATTTGACGAAAACCGGATGAAGGAACGGCGTTACCCCACCAGGCGGGAACTGGACGAGGTGTCGACGGAACATCCCATTTTCGTGATGCGGACCTGCGCCCATCACTCCGTCGTCAACAGCCGGGCGCTCGCCTTGGCCGGGTTTGACGAACGCACGCCCGATCCGCAGGGGGGACGGCTTGACCGGGACGAGACGGGGGCGCTGACGGGACTTTTGGTGGAGACGGCGCACATGAAGATGTTTGAAACGGCGGCATTCAGCGAGGAAGAGTATCGGAGAGCCCTGCGCCTGGCTTCGGACGACTTTGTGGCGGCGGGCATCACCAGTGTGCACGACGCGGGCGGATACGGGCCGGACAACCTGCGGGCGATGCAGAAAGCGGTGCGGGGCGGCGACGTCAAAGTGCGGATCTACGCGATGATCTGCGCGCTGAACGAGTCAGACGCCTTCGTCCGCCGCATGATGGAGGCGGGCGTCGTGACAGGGCTGGGAGACGAGCGGTTTCGGATCGGCCCGGCCAAAGTGTTCGCGGACGGAGCCAGCATCGCAGCGACGATGGCGATGCGGCAGCCGTACGACAGCCGTCCCGGCGACTGCGGAATCCTCTACTACAACCGGGACGAGCTGCATACGATTTTGGGAGAAGCGCATGCAAAAGGGTTCCAGATTACCGCCCACGCGCAGGGGGACCGGGCCATCGACATGCTGCTCGACTGCATCGAGGACGCGCTGCGCAAACATCCGCGGGACAACCACCGCCACCGCATCGAGCACGCCGGCGTCTCCGCCCCCGACCTGGTCGAGCGGATGGCCCGTCTCGGCGTCGTGCCGATTCCCAATCCCGCCTTTCTCTACGAGTACGGCGACGGCTACGTCCGGAGCATCGGCGATCGGGCCGGCCACATGTATCCCGTCGGCGACTTTTTCCAAAGCGGCATCGTGTCGGCAGGGGCGTCGGACTGCCCGGTGACGAATTTTTCGCCGCTGTTGGGCATCCACGCCGCCGTCAACCGCAGGAGCAAAAGCGGCCGGGTCGTGGGGGACCGTCAGCGGATCGGGGTGATGGAGGCGATCCGCCTGTTCACCGTAAACGGCGCCTACGCCAGCTTTGAAGAGGACATCAAAGGCAGCATCGAAGCGGGCAAACTGGCCGATCTGGTCGTCTTGAACGGACGGATTCTCGACGCGGCGCCGGAGCGGATCAAGGACCTGCATGTGGAGCTCACCATGATCGACGGGGAGATCGTCTACCAAAAACAGGGCAGGGAGGTCATGAAGGGATGAATACCGAGGCAGGATCGCTTGCGATCAACCGCGAACGGCTGCAGCAGCGGATTGACGCATTGGCGCGGATCGGCAAAATCGGGGAGACGGGGGTGTGCCGACTGGCGCTGTCCCCCGAGGACCGGGCGGGCGTGGAACTGGTCCAGCGCTGGATGGAGGAGGCGGGGCTCACGACGCGGATCGACCACTTCGGCAACCTGATCGGGCGGCTGGAGGGAAGACGGCCGGATGCGCCGGTGCTGATGATCGGCTCGCACATCGACTCCCAGCCGTACGGCGGCCGTTTTGACGGCACGATCGGCGTGCTCGGCGGGCTGGAGGCGGTGCAGACGATGATCGAGACCGGCTTTCGGCCGGAGCGGCCGGTTGAGGTGGTCGCGTTTTGCGATGAAGAAGGCTGCCGGTTTCAAAAGGGGCTGTTCGGCTCTCGCGGCATCCTCGGGCAGTTGGAGCCCGAAGAGTTGGAACGTACGGACAAAAACGGCATCTCGCGCAGACAGGCCTTGATCGATTTTGGTTGTGACCCGGAGCGGCTTGCCGACTCCGTCTATCCGGCCGGGGCGATCGGGGCGTATCTGGAACTGCACATTGAACAGGGACCGGTGCTGGACCAGGCGGGGCAGCCCGTCGGCATCGTCACCGGCATCTCCGGACCGCTCTGGTGGACCGTGGAATTTGCCGGCTTTGCCGGTCACGCCGGCTCCGTGCCGATGACGATGCGGCGCGACGCTCTTTTGGGGGCCGCCAAGGTGATTGCCGCCCTCAACGAGATTGCCGGTCAGGACCCGAACGCCCCCACGGTCGGAACGGTCGGCCATCTGGAGGTCTTTCCCGACTCGCGCAACATCATCCCGGAGCGGGTCCGGTTCAGCATCGACCTGCGCGACATCGACCTCGACCGGCGAAACCGGCGGGAGGCGGAACTGCGCGAGGCGATCGAACGGGCCGCGGTCGAAGGTGGACTCACGTACACGATCACCGAGGACACGAACAGCGAGCCGCGCTACTGCGCCGAGTGGATCAAGGCAGTGATGCGGGAGGAGAGCGGACGGATGGGCCTCACGCCGCCCGAACTGATGAGCGGCCCGTTCCACGACGCCCTGGCGCTTTCCTACGCATGCGAGTACGGGATGATTTTCGTCCGCTGCAAGGACGGCATCAGCCACAACCCGCAGGAGTATGCCTCCCCCGAAGACATCGCGCTCGGCACCGAACTGTTGTACCGCACCGCCTCGCGGGTGGCCGCGCTGGGGTAGGCGGCAGCGGTCGCCGGCTGTCATGGGTTTCGGTAAAAAAGCAGTTCTTCCACCATCAGCGCCAATCACCATTTGTCTGCACGGCCGTCTGTCCCGGTACAGACGGCCGTGAGCTGTGTTCTGGATTCCCGCAGCGAAAAGTGCAGCTACAGGAAGACTTTGGCCCGCTTTTTTGCTATAGTTTAGCTATCATGAATTTCACAAGGAGGAAGTCGTCTACATGAAGATGCGCGTTTCCGCGGTGCAGTATCACCTGCATACCATACAAAGCTTTGACGAATTTGCCCGCCAGGTGGAGCACTACGTGAAAACGGCGGAGGAGTACGAAACGGAGTTCCTGCTGTTTCCGGAGCTGTTCACCACCCAACTGATGTCGATCGGCGACGGCAAGTGCAGCGCGCTGCCCATTACCGCCCTGCCATCTTTTACGGAGGACTACGTCAACCTGTTCTCCACGCTGGCCGCCCGGCACGGCATGCACATCATCGGCGGCACCCACATCATTGAAGAAAACGGCCGGCTCTACAACACGGCCTTCCTCTTTTACCCGGACGGACGTGTCGGCCGTCAGAAAAAGGTCCACATCACCCCGTGGGAAATCAAGGGATGGAACATGGGCGCGGGAGACGGCCTGGAGATTTTCGAGACGGACAAAGGGAAAATCGCCATGATCATCTGCTACGACATCGAGTTTCCCGAACTGGTGCGGATGGCCAAGGCGCGCGGCGCCGACGTCATCTTCTGCCCGTCGTGCACCGACGATCGGCACGCGTTCCACCGCGTCCGCTACACCAGCCACGCCCGCACCATTGAAAACCAGGTGTACGTCGTCGTAACCGGCACCGTCGGCTCGCTGCCCACGGTCGATTTCATGCGGGCCAACTTCGGTCAGGCGGCCGTGCTGACGCCCAACGACGTGCCGTTCCCGCCGCGCGGCGTCCTGGCCGAAGGGGAGATCAACCACGACATGATCGTCACCGCCGACCTGGATCTGCAGCTCCTGTACGACGTGCGGGAAAAAGGCTCCGTCACCACCTGGCGCGACCGCCGCATCGACCTGTATCCCGATTGGAAGTAAAGCGGGGAGGGAGAGCCATGTACCGCAAAGAGCTGTACGTCTTTGATCAGGACAAGCCGGTAAAGGCGGTCATCCGCAATTACACGCGGGACGACTTTGCCGAGCTGATCCGGATCCAGCAGGAGAGCTTTCCGCCGCCGTTTCCCTCGGAACTGTGGTGGAACGAAGAGCAGCTGACCAACCACGTCACGCTGTTTCCCGAAGGAGCCGTCTGCGTCGAGGTGGACGGCGTCCTCGCCGGCTCCATCACCGGCCTGCTGGTCACGTTTGATCCGGCCCACCCGGACCACACCTGGGAGGAAGTGACCGACAGCGGCTACATTCGCAACCACGATCCCAACGGCGACACCCTGTACATCGTCGACATCTGCATCCGTCCGTCCTACCGCAAGTTGGGGCTGGGCAAATGGATGATGCAGGCGATGTACGAACTGGTCGTCCACAAGGGGCTGAAGCGCCTGTTGGGCGGCGGCCGCATGCCCGGCTACGGCCGGTACGCCGACCAGATGACGGCGGAAGCGTACCTGGAAAAGGTGGTGGCGGGGGAATTGAAGGACCCGGTCGTGACGTTTCTGATGCGCTGCGGCCGTACGCCCCTGAAAGTGGTGGCCAACTACCTGGAAGACGAAGAATCGCGCAATTACGCCGCGCTGATGGAGTGGAAAAACCCCTTTTTCCACCACGAGACGGAAGCGCGCCCATGAACCATTGGCTAGGAGGAATTGTTCCGTGCAGTACATTCGCATTCAAAGCATTGACGATCCCTTGTTTGCCCGCATGCACCGCCTGATGCAGGAGGTGTTCCCGCCGGAAGAGGTGCTGGCGTTCGACTTGTGGAAGGAACCGCTGGAAGACCCGGGCATCCGCGTGTTTGTGGCCGTCCACGAAGGAGAGGTCGTGGGAGCGACCGAGTACCGCTACTACGCAGACCTGAACGTGGCCATGACCGACTTTACGATTATCGGCCGGGAGGGGCTCGGCATCGGACGTTTTCTCGCGCGTGAACGGCAAAAAGACCTGAACGCCCTCGCTGCGGCCAACGGCAAGCAGTTGTACGGCATGTTCGCGGAGATTTACGATCCGTATCGCGTCGAGGATCACGTGTTTGGCGGGATCAAGCCGATGGACCCGTTCGTGCGGCGGGAAGTGCTGTCCCATCTCGGTTACAAGCGAATTGACTTCCCGTACGTCCATCCTTCCTGGCAAAATGACGGCGAGGCCGTCACCGGTCTCGACCTGTGCTTCCTGCCAACCGACGAGGACCAGGACAGCCTGGAAGCCGATCTGATCGTCACCTTCCTCACCCGCTACTACGCCGTCCTGCCGCAAAAGCCGCAGGCGTGGGTGGAGATGGTGGAGCGGCTGTCCGGGTTGGACCGCGTCGCCCTTCGCCCGATCTGACGGGAAGCTGTCGGCCGTCCGCAAAACTCCTGTGAAGCCTGGGACGCTTCACGGGAGTTTTTTGCACCGGTACGAAATAAACCCGCTCGTACGTGCGGGAAAAAGGAGAGACGGGAATTGAATGCGCACAATCTGGCCGCCATTCTGCTGTACGTGGCTGTGCTCTTCCATCTGCTCGGGATGAGCGGGTGGGTGGTCCCCGAGATGGTGCAGCCGATTCAGTTGGCCACGCTGGGCTTGATGCTGGCGGCGCTGGTGTCCCTGAGGAAGAAGAAGCGCAGGACCAAACGGCGGACGGTGCGAAAACCGCCCGCAGAAGCAAACGCCCTGGTGGAACGGGCGCAGGAGGGGGATTCGGCGAAGTGAACAGCAGCATCCACATCCAGGCCATTTTGGACGCGTCGCATGACGGTATCATCGCCGTCGACCGGGATTCCACCGTCATCTGGGTGAACAAGAACGCGATCGAAATCCTCGGCCTCCCCGCCGACATCGTCGGAGAGAAGATCACCCGCTACATTCCGAATTCCGACATGCTGCGCATCCTGGCGACCGGCAAAAAGGAGATCGGCGACATCGCCACCGTGCTCAACAGGCAGATCATCATCAACCGCCTGTCGATCGTCGTGGACGGCGAGATCGTGGGAGCCGTCTCCACGTTCAAGGAGATCACCGACATTCAAAAAATGGAGATGCGCATCCGCAAGCACTGCATGGAGAGCGGCCTGGAGGCCAAATACCGGCTGGAAGACATCGTCGGCCGCTCGGCGGCGATCCGCGAGGCCAAAGCGTGGGCGGCCACCTTCGGGAAGACGGAGGCGACCGTGCTGATCACGGGCGAGACCGGGACGGGAAAGGAGCTGTTTGCGCAGGGTATCCACCTGGGCAGCCAACGGGCGGCCGGCCCCTTCATCGCCGTCAACTGCGCCGCTCTGCCCGGCAACCTCCTGGAAAGCGAGCTGTTCGGCTACGAGGACGGGGCGTTCACCGGAGCGCGCAGGGGAGGCAAGCCCGGGCTGTTCGAACTGGCCCACGGCGGCACCTTGTTCCTGGACGAAATCGGGGAACTGTCGCTGCCGATCCAGGCGCTCTTGCTTCGCGTGCTGCAGGAGAAAAAGGTGAGACGAATCGGCGGAGAGCGCATCGTGCCCGTCGACGTGCGGATCATCGCCGCCACCAACCGCGATCTGGAGCAGCAGATCGCATCCGGCCAGTTTCGCTCCGATCTCTACTACCGGCTGAACGTGCTGACATTGGAACTGCCTCCTCTGCGGGAACGGAAAGAGGACATCCCCGACCTGGTCTGGTCGATCATTCACGAGGTGGGCGAGCGGGGAGACAAACGGATCAGGGACGTGGATCCGGCGATCTTTGCCCTGCTGCAGCGGCACGACTGGCCCGGCAACGTGCGGGAACTGCGCAACGTGGTGGAGCGAATGGTGCTGCTGTGCCAATCCGACCGCCTGGACGCGTCCGATGCGGATTATTTTGTCAGGAAAATGCAGCGTGCCCGCAGCGGGCCGCAGTCGGGAGCGTCTGACGAAGAAATGCTGATCCGGAAAGTTTTGGAAGAGACGAAGGGAAATCGGGTGGAGGCGGCGAAGTTACTCGGCATGGACAGGACCACCCTGTGGCGAAAGCTGAAAAAGTTCGGAGACGGCGGGACGCGCCGGTGAACACATGCTGCATGGATTGCAACAAATGCTGCACGTTTTGCAACGAGACGTTTTTTCACGCCACGATACGACAGAAAATTAAGAATATACTGACTTGGCATGACATTTGCAGGAGTGAAAAGGCATCCTCATTGCAAAGGAGGAGCCACGATGAACCATTACGCGGTCGCGGTCATAGCCGGTGACGGTATCGGACCGGAGGTGATGGCGGAGGGATTGGCCCTGCTGCAGGCGGCCGCCGAGATCCACGGCGGACTTGCCTTTGAGACGTCGTCCTTTCCCTGGAACTGCCGGTATTACCGGGAGCACGGGCGGATGATGCCGGAGGACGGCCTGACGACCCTGCGGCAGTTTGACGTCATCCTGCTCGGAGCGATCGGCGATCCCGGCGTACCCGATCACATCTCCGTCTGGGAGCTGATCCTGCCGATCCGGCGGGCGTTTCAGCAGTACGTCAATCTCCGGCCGATCAAGCTGCTGCGCGGGCTGGAGAGTCCGCTGCGCTACAAGGGGCACGCCGATCTCGACTTTGTCGTCGTGCGGGAAAACACGGAAGGCGAGTACTCCAACATGGGCGGCCGCCTGCATGCGGGCACGCCGTACGAACTGGCGGTGCAGAACAACGTCTTCACCCGCTACGGCGTGGAGCGGATCGTGCGCTACGCCTACCGCCTGGCGAAAGAAACCGGCAAGCGGCGCCTGACCGCAGCGACGAAGTCAAATGGCATCAACCACTCCATGCCGTTTTGGGACGAAATCGTCAAGGAAGTGAGCGGGGAATACCCGGAGATCGAGACCCGCCTGACGCACATTGACGCGCTGTCCGCCTACTTTGTCAGCCGCCCGGAAACGTTTGACGTCGTCGTCGCCAGCAACCTGTTCGGCGACATCCTGACCGATCTGGGCGCGGCCATCGTCGGCGGGCTGGGATTGGCCCCGTCCGGCAACATCAATCCGGAAAAGGACTACCCTTCGATGTTTGAACCGATTCACGGATCGGCGCCGGACATCGCGGGCACAGGCATCGCCAATCCGATTGCGACCATCTGGAGCGTGAGCATGATGCTGGATCACCTGGGCGAGCGTGAACTGGGCAGGCTGGTGCTGGACAGCATCGAAGACGTCCTGACGGAGCGGCGCGTCCGCACGCCGGATATCGGCGGGACCGCCACCACGCGGGAGATGGGGGAGGCCATTCGCGAACAACTTTACCGCAGGGGAGGATGACGTATGGAAGGGACACAGGCACAGGTGCATCACTACCGATTGTACATCGACGGTGAATGGGTGGAGACGGACGAGCGCATCCCCGTCACCCACAAGTATACGGGCGAGGTCATCGCCACGATCGCCAAGGCGAAACGGCAGCACGTGGAAGATGCCGTCACGCGCGCGCTGGAGACGTTCCGCCGAAGCGCCCTGACGCCGAGCCAGC
The DNA here is from genome assembly GCF_007197875.1 of Brevibacillus sp. LEMMJ03. NCBI lineage: Bacteria > Bacillati > Bacillota > Bacilli > Caryophanales > Paenibacillaceae > Brevibacillus > Brevibacillus sp. LEMMJ03. The sequence continues at coordinate 504,823 of NZ_VKJN01000001.1, forward strand.
GCTCAGACATCCTGCTGGAGGCCAGCCGGATCGCCGAGAAGCGGCGGGAGGAGCTGGAGCTGTCGCTGGTCAGGGAAGTGGGCAAGACGCGAAAAGACGCCCGAGGCGAGATGGACCGGGTCATCAACACGCTTCGTCTCTCGTCCGAAGAAGCGAAGCGGATCGCCGGCGAGATGGTGCCCCTCGCGGCCACGCCGGGAGCGGAAAACCGGCTCGGCTTTGCCATTCGCGTGCCCAAAGGGGTGATCGGTGCGATCACGCCGTTCAACTACCCGCTTCTCCTCAGCACGCACAAGGTGGCACCCGCCATCGCCGCGGGCAACACGGTGGTGCTGAAACCGGCGACCGCCACGCCGATCGCGTCCTTCCTGCTGGTGGAACTGCTGGAACAGGCCGGCCTGCCGAAAGGGCACGTCAACATCGTCACCGGCTCCGGCAGCCAGGTGGGAGACTGGCTGCTGGACGATCCCCGCATCGCCATGTACACCTTTACCGGCTCGGCAGAGGTGGGCGCCGCCATCAAGCAGCGCAGCGGCCTGCGTCCCGTGGCGCTGGAGCTGGGCAACAACTCCCCCAACATCGTCCACGAAGACGCCGATCTCGACCTGGCGGCGCGGCTGATCGCCCAGCGCAGCTTTCACAACGCGGGGCAGGCCTGCATCGCCGTGCAGCGGATCCTCGTGGCCGAGAGCGTCGCCGAGGCGTTTACGGAGGCGTACCTGAAAGAGGTGCGTCAACTGCGCGTGGGCGATCCGGAAGACCCGGAGACGGACGTCGGGCCGATGATCAGCGAAGCGGAAGCGATCCGGGCGGAAAGCTGGGTGCAGGAAGCCGTCGCGCAGGGGGCGGAGCTGCTTTGCGGAGGCAGGCGGGAAGGGGCCGTGTTCCATCCGACGGTGCTGACGCGGACCACCCCGGCGATGAAGGTAAACTGCCTGGAGGTGTTCGCCCCGGTCGTCACGATCATCCCCTACCGTACCATCGAGGAGGCGTTCGCCGTCGCCAACGCGTCCAGCTACGGCCTGCAGGCGGGCATTTTTACCAACGACCTGAACATCGCCATGCGGGCGGCGCGGGTGCTGGAGTACGGCGGCGTGATCATCAACGACGTGTCCACGTACCGCAATGACGTGATGCCCTACGGCGGCATCAAGAACAGCGGACTGGGCAAGGAAGGGCCGCGCTACGCGATCGAAGAGATGACCGACCTGCGCATGGTCGTGATGAATCTGAAACAGTAGGGGGAAAGCGCCGATGATGTTGAGAGACAAGGCGGTTATCGTCACGGGCGGCGGTTCCGGCATGGGAAAAGCGATTTGCCGCCAGTTTGCGCGGGAGGGGGCGCGGGTGGCCGTCGTCGACTGGAACGAGGAAGCCGCTCGGGCGACAGCCGAAGAGTGCGGTTCCGACGCTTGGGCGGTCCCGGCCAACGTGGCCGTCGACGCCGATGTGAAGGCGGCGGTGGAGCAGACGGTCCAACGCTTCGGCACGGTTGACACCGTCGTCAACTGCGCCGGGGTGCCGATGGCCTTTACCCCGGTCGAGGAGGTGTCGGAAGAACAGTGGCAGCGGATCATGGATGTCAATGTCAAGTCCATCTACCTGACGGCCAGGTACGCCGTTCCCGTCATGAAACAGCAGGGAAGCGGCGCGATCCTCAACATCTGTTCGATCGCCGGCATCCGCGCCCGCCCGGGACTAAACGCGTACTGCGCCTCGAAGGGAGCGGCGATCATGCTGACCAAGGCGCTGGCGATCGAACTGGCTCCCTACAAGATTCGCGTGAACGGCATCAACCCCGGTCCGGCGGAGACGCCGATGCTGCGCCAATTCATGAGCGGGGATGCGGAGAAAATCTCCAGGGACACGCAGGAGATCTTTGTAAGCAGCGTCCCGCTCGGCAGCCTGATCCAGCCGGACGACATCGCCCACGCCGCGCTCTATCTGTGCAGCGACTTGTCCCGGATGGTGACCGGCGAGATCGTCAACGTGGACGGCGGGCGGGGAATTTAAGCGCAAAGCGAGGGGAACGCATGACAAACGAGCCGCTCATTCGCGTGGAAAACGTCTCGTTTTTCTATCAGGTGAACCAGGAACAGCACATTCCCGTCCTGCACGGCGTCTCCCTTGAGGTGTACCCGGGCGAACATCTGGCCATTATCGGCCACAACGGCTCGGGAAAATCGACGATCTCCAAGCACCTCAACGGCATTTTGACGCCGCGGGAAGGCGACGTCTGGGTGAACGGCATCAACACGCGGGACAAGAAGCGGATGCACGAGATCCGCAGCCAGGTCGGCATGGTCTTTCAACATCCCGACAACCAGATCGTCGCCACCATCGTGGAGGAGGACGTCGCCTTTGGGCTGGAAAACATCGGCGTGCCGCCGGAGGAAATGAAACAGCGGGTCGATTTTGCCCTGGAGGCCGTCGGGATGAGCGCGTTTCGCCACCGGCCGCCGCACCATCTGTCGGGCGGACAGAAGCAGCGGATCGCCATCGCCGGCGTCCTGGCGATGAAACCGCGGTGCCTGGTGATGGACGAAGCCACCAGCATGCTGGACAGCTGCGGACGGCAGGAGATTCTCGCTGTCGTCCGCAGGCTGCATCGCGAAGGCATGACGATCGTGAACGTGACGCACCACATGTCGGAAGCAGCGGCAGCGGACCGGGTGATCGTGATGGAAGGCGGCCGGATCGCACTGGAGGGCACCCCGCGGGACGTGTTCGCCCAGCACGAGCGGCTGCGGGAGCTCCACTTGGACGTTCCGGACGCCAGCCGGATTGCCGCATGGGTCCACCGGGAAGTGCCGGCCTTTTCTCCCGCGCTGATTCACAACGAGGAAGTGGTGGCGGAAGTGAACAGGCTCACGATCAAACGGGCGGAGGCGAGCGGATCATGAGTCAGCCGATCGTCGAGGTGCGCAATCTGTCTCACGTGTACATGCAGAACACTCCGCTGGAGCACCGCGCCCTCACCGACGTGACCATGCAGGTGGCAGCGGGCGAGTGCATTGCCATTATCGGCCACACCGGGTCGGGCAAGTCGACCCTGATTCAGCACTTGAACGGCTTGATCCGTCCCCAGTCCGGCACCGTCATCGTCAACGGGCTGGACGTCTCTCATCCGAAGCTGGACGTGAAAGCGCTCAGGCGTCAGGTGGGCCTCGTGTTTCAAAACCCGGAAGACCAGATTTTCGAGAAGTTGGTGGGCGACGACGTGGCGTACGGCCCGTTCAAGATGGGGCTGCCGCTGGAAGAGGTGCGGCGCCGCGTGCAGTGGGCCATGGAGCTGGTCGGGCTGTCGTTTCAGGAGATGAAAGACAGGCCGACGTTTGCGCTCAGCGGCGGCCAAAAGCGGAAGGTGGCCCTGGCCGGCGTGCTGGCGCTTGCGCCCAAGGTGCTGGTGCTGGACGAACCGACGGCCGGACTTGACCCCCGTTCGCGCAGCGAGTTGTTGGAGCGGATTCGCCGGCTGAACCGGGAGGAAGGCCTGACGGTGATCTTCGTCTCCCACAACATGGAAGAAGTGGCCCGGCTGGCCGACCGCGTCTACGTCATGGCCGACGGGCGGGCCGTCTGCGAGGGCACCCCGCGCGACATCTTCGGCAGCCAGGAGATTCTGCGCGCCCATCGGATCGGAACGCCGGAGAGCGTCGACATCCTCTACCGGCTGCGGGACCAGGGGTATCCGGTCGATGTGGGGGCGTACCGCGTCGAAGAAGCAGCGGACCAAATCGTGACGTTGATCAGGCAGTGAGGAGGGATTCGCATGTCCGCCGAATTTGAACTGACCCGAAACATAACGATCGGCCAGTATCTGCCGACGGGTTCGATTGTGCACCGGCTCGATCCGCGGTTTAAGTTGGCCGCCTTTGTCATCCTCATCCTCGCCATCGCGATCTGCGGCACCTACGTGGGCAACCTGTTCGCTCTCCTTGTCTGCCTGTGGCTGTTTCACCTCGCCAGGATTCCGCTGCGGTACGGCCTGTCCGGGGTGAAGCCGGCCGTTCCGTTCATCCTCATCCTGGCCGTTTTGCAGCTTCTCTTTTACGGGGAAATCGCCCAGGGCGGGACAATCTATCTCCAGTACGGGGTTGTGACCATTTCCAGCGAAAGCGTGCGGTTGGTGATCGTGTCGGCGATGCGGTTCGTGGAGGTGATCTTTCTCTCCAGCGTGCTGACCCTCAGCACTTCGACGACCGAGCTGACGCACGGGATGGAGCGGCTCCTGAGACCGCTGGAAACAATCCGGTTTCCCGTCCACGCGTTCGCACTGATCATCACCATCGCGATCCGCTTCGTGCCTACCTTTGCGATGGAAATGGAAAAGATGATGAAAGCCCAGGCGTCGCGCGGCGCCGACTTCGGCACCGGCGAGTGGTGGCGGATCGTCAAGCGGACGAAAGACATGTTCCCGATTCTCATCCCCCTGTTCAACGTGGCCCTGTCCCGCGCGGAGGACCTGATTCTCGCCATGGAGGCGCGCTGCTACACGCCGGGGGCGGCCCGGACGCGTTACGCCCATTACACGGCGCACGGCCGGGATTACGCCGCCGTTGCTGTAAGCGTTGTCATGTCCGCGGTGATGGTGGGAATACCGTGGTAGTGGGGAGTTCACCCTGGACGGGGATTTCCCCAGCAATCGGCATCCAAAGGAGGAAGACGCATGGAAAAGGGCTTGACGGTTCGCAAAATTGTCATCGCGGGTGTGCTTGGGGCCATCGCCATCCTGCTGGGCGTGACGCGGCTCGGCTTCATTCCGGTCCCGACGGCGGCGGGCAGTGCGACGATCATGCACATCCCCGCGGTGATCGGCGGCATTGTGGAAGGATGGGGCGTTGGGTTGGTGATTGGTCTCATTTTCGGTGTCTCTTCATTTTTAAACGCCACCGTCCCGCTGTTTAAAGACCCGCTGGTCGCCATCCTGCCGCGGCTGTTTATCGGGGTCACGGCGTACCTGACGTACGCGGGCCTGCGGCGTGTCAACGAGCATGCGGCGATTGGCCTTGCCGGATTTGTGGGCTCGATGACGAACACGATCCTGGTGCTCGGGATGGCGGTTGTCCGCGGCTACATGCCGTTCGGCGTCGCCGTCAGCGTAGCGGTGTTTAGCGGCCTTCCGGAAGCGATCGTCTCCGTCATCGTGACGCTGGCCGTCGTGGTGGCGTGGAAGAAAATCGGCTCGGCTGGCAAACAAAAGTCGAAAATTTCAGGAGATTTTTAGCCGAGAGCGGAACCCCTGCCGGTGTGCGTGCATCATGAGACAGGCGGGAATGCCGGCGGAAGCCGTGGTGCGGGGGAGACGGACGGAAGCGGGCCGGCGGTATGCCGTCCCATCGCGGTATCCGTGCAGAATCTGGAGAGGAGCGAATGTCCATGAACCAAGTCATTTCCTTTGTCGATGAGCAGGAAGTCGTTCGCCTGACGCAGGAGCTGGTGCGCATCCCGAGCGTGTATCGGCCCGGTCAGCCGGACGGCAACGAAGAGCGGGTCGCCCAATTTGTCGCCGATACCCTGCAGGAGATGGGACTTCAGGTGTTTTACGAGGAAGTGGTGCCGGGGCGGCCCAACGTGATCGCCTTTTACGATTCCGGCCGTCCGGGCAAAACGCTTCTCTTTGAGGCGCATACGGACGTCGTGACGGAGGGGGACCGCGACGCGTGGAGCTACGACCCGTTCGGCGGGCAGATCGCAGGCGGCCGCATCTACGGCCGGGGCGCCTGCGACACCAAAGGCAACCTGGCGGCGGCAATCTGCGCCGTCAAGGCGATTCAGCGTTCCGCCATCCCGTTTCCGGGAAAAATCCTGCTCTGCATCCCCTGCGACGAAGAAGGCATGATGATCGGGATCAAGGATTTCATCCGCCGCGGGTGGGCGGAAGGTGTGGATGCCGCGATCATCTGCGAGCCGGAGGAAAACCAGCTCTGCGTCACGCAGAAGGGAGCGATGCGGGCCATCCTGCGGACCTACGGCAAAATGGCCCACGGCGCCATGCCGCTGACCGGGGTGAATCCCAACACCCGCATGGCCCGGGCGATACTCGCGCTGGAGGAACTGGAACAGAGAGAGTGTGCCCGGCTGGGGCAGCATCCCATGCTCGGATGGCCCAGCATCACGCCGACGATTTTGCAGGCCCCTGTCAAAGGAGAACCGCAGATCAACGTCGTTCCCGATCAATGCATGACCACGCTGGACATCCGCACGGTGCCCGGTCAGGATCACGACGCGCTGCGCCGGGAGATGAACGCCATTCTGGAGCAGTTGGCGCGCGAGGACGACCAGTTCAAGGCCGTGCTGGACGTGATCGAGGAACGTCCCTGGACGCTGACGCCGATGGAGGCGGATGTGGTGCAGGCGGCAGCGGCGGCATACCGGGAAGTGGCGAAAAAGGAACCGGTCTTCAACGGAGTGCCCGGCGCCACGGACGGGACGTTTCTGCACAAGGCCGGCATCCCGATCCTGACCACCGGCGCGGGGGACCGGCACATCCCGCACCACGCCGATGAATACGTGGAGATCGCACAGCTCGTGGAAGCGACCCAACTGTTCGCCCTGTCCGCGCTGACCTATCTGACGCAGCCGGTTCACGCCTGAAAAGAGGAAAGGAGGAATCCCAATGAACCTGGAACAAACCGTGCAGCCATCCGTCGGCGAGCGGACCGTCCGCAAGGTGATGCGGCGAATCATCCCCTTTATTTTTCTCCTCTACATCGTCGCGTTTCTGGACAGGGTCAACCTGGGCTACGCCGCCCTGGAGATGAACCAGGCGCTGGGATTGACGGCCGAGGTGTTCGGTCTCGTGTCCGGCATCTTTTTCATCGGGTACTTTCTGTTTGAGATTCCCAGCAATATCCTGATGCACCGGATCGGCGCCCGCATCTGGATCGCCCGCATCATCGTGAGCTGGGGGCTGGTCGTGATCGTCACGGCATGGGCGCAGAACGCCGTGCACCTCTACCTTCTCCGCTTTCTTCTGGGCGTGGCGGAGGCGGGCTTTTTCCCCGGGATCATCCTCTACATTACCTACTGGTTTCGGGCGCGGGAGCAGGCGCGTGCGTTTGCCTTGTTCATGACCGCGCTGGCCGCTTCCAACATCATCGGGGCCCCGGTCTCCACCTGGATCATGGACCACATCAACTGGTTCGGCATGCCGGGATGGCGCTGGATGTTCATCCTGGAAGGCATCCCGGCGGTCATCTGCGGCGTCGTCACCTATTTCTACCTGACAGATCGTCCCGATGACGCGCACTGGCTGACCGCGGAAGAGAAGCAGTGGCTCAAAGCGGAACTGGCCCGCGAACAGAAGGCCAAACAGGCCCGCAAGCGGTATACGACCAAAGAAGTGCTGGCCAATCCGCGCGTGTGGCACCTGGCCCTGATCTACCTCACATTGGTCGTGGGGCTGTATGGAATCGGTTTCTGGATGCCGACGATCATCAAGCTGCTCTCCGGCAAGCTGACCAATACGCAGGTGGGACTGGTCACGATGATCCCCTATGTGATCGGCGGATTGGCGATGATTGGGTGGGCCCGCCGCTCGGACCGGACGGGGGAACGGCGGATGCACGCGGCCATCCCGCCGGCGGTGGGAGCGATCGGATTGATCGTGTGCGCCTTTACCGACGATCCGTACCTGTCCGTCCTCATGATGGGGGTGGTGACGGCCGGGATTTACAGCTTTTTTGGGCCGTTCTGGGCGCTGCCCGCGCTGTTTCTCAGCGAAGAGGCGGCGGCCGTGGGCATCGCGCTGATCAACTCCATCGGCAACCTGGGCGGTTTTCTCGGCCCCTATGCGCTCGGGTATCTGAAGGAAGCGACGGGCAGCGTCACAGCCGGCTTGTTTTTTCTCAGCGGATTTCTGGTCCTCTGCTCCCTGCTGACGCTGGCGATCAACCGGCAGACCCTGGCGCAGCATCCCGAGGAAGACATCAACATGTAAGCGCGGCCCCCTACCCGGGATCAGGGTAGGGGGTTCCTTTTGGCAAAAACTTGCTCACTCCATAAGATTTTTTTTACAATAAGGAAGTGGTTGATCAAGAAGAAGGAGGCACGCGCTTATGGACATGCGCTGGAATTTGGACGTGTTGTACCCGTCCTTCGATTCCCCGGAACTGCAAAAAGATTGGGACAAATTGTGCAGCGAAATGAAGGAACTGAAGGCGTGGAGCAAAGAACACCTGCACGGGCAGAATGACGCGGTTGAAAAAATGGAGACGTACATAACCAAACTCACGTCCGTGCTGCAAACGCAGTCCCGCCTGTACAGCTACGCGGAGCTGACCGCAAGCGTCGACGCGAAAAACGAACGCGCCCTGCAGTTGGTGGAACGGATTCAGGAGCAGGCGGTCGAACTGGTGGAGCCGGGCGTCCTGTTTCAACAATGGTTGGGAGCGCTTTCCGGCCTGGACAGCCTGATCAGCCAGTCTCCGCTGCTGGAAACGCACCGGTTCTTCCTCACCGAGACGGCGGAAAAGGCGAAGTACATGCTGAGCGAAAAGGAAGAAATCATCCTGGCGAAGATGAAAAACACCGGCTCCAACGCCTGGGCGAAGCTGCAGGAGCTGCTCACCTCCACGCTGCTGGTGGACATTACCGTGGACGGCGAAGCGAAACAGCTCCCGCTGACGGTCGTGCGCAACATGGCCTACGAAAAAGACCCGCAGGTGCGCAGGACGGCGTATGAGGCGGAACTGGCCGCCTACAAGAAAATCGAGGAATCGTCCGCAGCCTGCCTGAACGGCATCAAGGGAGAGGTGATCACCACCGTCAAACTGCGCGGCTACCAATCGGCTCTCGACAAAACGCTGCAGGACTCCCGCATGGACAAGGAAACGCTGGACGCGATGCTGACCGCGATGCGCGAAAGCCTGCCCGTCTTTCACAAGTACTACCGGACGAAAGCGAAGCTGTTGGGCCACGCGAACGGGCTGCCGTTCTACGATCTGTTCGCGCCCGTGGGAGAAGCGGACATGCGGTTTACCTATCAGGAGGCGCGGGACTTTATCGTCAAACACTTTGGCAGCTTCAGCGAAAAGCTGGCCAACTACGCCGCGCGCGCGTTTGACAACCGCTGGATTGACGCCGAACCGCGCGAAGGCAAACGGGGCGGCGCGTTCTGCTACAACCTGCACGTCGTTAAAGAAAGCCGGATCATGTCCAACTTTACCGGCTCGTACAACGACGTGAGCACGCTGGCCCACGAGCTGGGACACGGCTATCACGGCGAGTGCCTGGTGGACGAGGCGTTTTTGAACAGCGACTACCCGCTGCCGATCGCGGAGACGGCCTCCATCTTTTGCGAGACGATTATCGCCAAAGCGGCGCTTCAGCAGGCGACGGAGGAAGAGGCGTTTGCCATTTTGGAAAATGACATCTCCGGCGCGGGACAGGTAATCGTCGACATCTACAGCCGCTACCTGTTTGAGTCGGAGCTGTTCAAGCGCCGCGAAAACGGTTCGCTTCCCGTCAGCGAGCTGAAGGCGATCATGCTGCAGGCGCAAAAAGAGGCGTACGGCGACGGGCTGGACCACGAATTCCTGCACCCGTACATGTGGGTGTGCAAGCCGCACTACTACTACGCCGATTACAATTTCTACAACTTCCCGTACGCCTTTGGCCTCCTGTTTGCCAAGGGGCTGTACGCTGAGTACCTGAAGCGCGGCGCCTCCTTTGTCGAACAGTACGATCAACTGCTTGCGGTCACCGGCAAGATGAACATTGCCGACGTCGCCGCCATCATGGACGTGGACGTCCGGTCCGCCGACTTCTGGCGCGGCTCGCTTGCCTTGATCGCGGAAGATGTCGAAACGTTCGTCTCCCTGGCCGCGTCCCGCAGCTAACCGATGTGCCCAAGAGCCCGACGAAAACCGTCGGGCTTTTTCGCGTGCGTATAGCCAGCCGGTCGGGTGGAGACGATATGAAAAAACGGATGAGGTGATATTGTGGTGAACGGATTGCAGTTGCTCGATCTGCTGCGGGAAACGGAAAACAAGATGCTCCATTTACATAGAGCCATCGACAGGATTACCAACGAACCCGACTTCAAGGAGTCGGTCAGCGTCTTGACCGAGGTGGTGCGGGATTACCAGATGCAGTTGGATAAAATGAAACAGGCGTTGGGCAAAATCGAGATTGGTCAGCAGCACTCCACCCAACAGTAGACCCAGCCTTGCTGTAAAGAAAATGTAAAAAAACAGCCTTCCATGCAAAGTGGAAGGTTGTTTTTTTGGGAGCAACATACCAATTTTTTCAAGTAACTTGGACCTATGTCATGGTTTACACATCCTGCCATCCCATTTCTTTTGTCCATATGTCTCCCAAAAGGTTGCAGGACTGGCTGATGAATTCTCTGGGAATAAGGGCACGAAATTGGAATTGTATTACATTTTCTTTACAAAACAGGTGTTCGTGAAGCAGGAAACTGCGACTATGGCCCGTGTGGAATTTCCTGCCGTATAATGACCGACAGGCGTGTCAATCCGAGTAAAACGTGATCGGGGAGTGTCGAGATGGAGAAGGCAGGGATTCGCAAACGAATCAGGTGGCTGCTCCTCGCGGGATTCGCCGGCGTCGCGATCGGCTATGCCATGTGGATGTTTCCCACGTCTGCCCAGGTTGAGACGGGGCAAACGGCGGAGGGGCACCATTTGAAATTCCGCACGCACGGCGAGCAGCTTCAGATGTACAAAGACAGCGCGTGGAAACCCTACTTCGTCAAAGGGATCAACTTGGGGGCTTCCCTGCCGGGGCACTATCCTGGCGAGCTGCCGATCCAAAAGGAAGACTACGAACGCTGGTTCGGCATGATGCACGAATTGGGTGTCAGAGCCGTGCGGATCTACACCATCCATCAGCCGGTCTTCTACGAGGCACTGGTGGAGTTCAACCGGAAGCACGCCGATGATCCGCTCTACCTGATTCAGGGAATCTGGTCGCCGGAAGAAGCGCTGATCGAAAAGAAGGACGCGTTTTTGCCGGAGATCAAGACCGAGTTTCGCCAGGAGATCGAATACGCCGTCGGAGCGGTGTACGGGGACATCGAGATTCCCGAGCGGCAGGGCAAAGCAAGCGGTACATACACGGCCAATGCCGGTCCGTACCTGTTGGGCTGGCATGTGGGCACCGAGTGGGACCCGGAAATGGTGAGCCAGACAAACCGGGTGCGCAAACAGGAACCGATGTATCACGGGCGTCATTTTCAGGCCGCTCCCGCAGCCACGCCGTTTGAAAGCTGGCTGGCGGAGATGCTGGATTATACGGCGCAGCTGGAGGCCAAACGGGGCTGGCAGCATCCGGTGACATTTACCAACTGGGTCACCACCGATCCGCTCTCCCATCCGGGCGAGCCGATCATTCACGAGGACATGGTCAGTGTCGATCCGACGCATATCCGGACCGTCAACTGGGAGGCGGGCTTCTTCGCCGCCTATCACGTCTATCCGTATTATCCCGACTTTTTCCGCTTTGATCCGGCGTTGAGGACGGTGAAAAACGAGCGCGGCGAGGTCGATCCGTACAAAGCCTACCTCAGGCAGTTGAAATCCCACCACAGGGGGATGCCTGTCGTGGTTACCGAATTTGGCGTTCCCTCTTCCTTGGGAGTCGCGCACCTCGGCCCCTTGGGGCGCGACCAGGGCGGACACGACGAGCGCGAGCAAGGACGCATCAATGCGGAACTGCTTCAGGAGATATACGCCGAGGGGTATTCGGGCGCCATTCTGTTCGCCTGGCAGGACGAATGGTTCAAACGGACGTGGAACACCATGCGGTTCGAGATCCCGGAAGACCGGCGCGCCTACTGGAAAAACGAACTGACCAACGAATCGTTCTTCGGACTGTTGGCGATGGACGCCGGCAAGGAGGATGATCTGGTCATCGACGGGAAGGCGGACGATTGGGACAGGCTGCCGGCGGAGGAAAAGCGCAGGATTCCGGCACACATGCCCGGATTCCGCGACATCTGGATGACGCATGACGAAGCGTACGTCTACCTGCTGGCCCGGTTGGACGGTGCGTTCCAGCCGGAGAAGGAAACGGTGTACATCGGCTTTGACACCATTCCGGGCGGCAACCGGCAGTCCGGCGAACTTCCCGGACTGTCGCTGGACGAAGGCCTGGAGGCGCTCGCGGTGTTGGGAACCGAGCAGGAAAGCCAGGTCAAACTGGCGGCCCAGTACGATTTTCACCGCCGACTGTACGGGGAGCGGTTCGGGATGATCAACGTCCCGGAGGAGGAGCGCCGAGACAATTCCGGCCTGTTTACGCCGGTGAAGCTGGCGGTCAGCCTGGAGATGTCGCCCCCGGATACGAAGCAGGTCCATCCGTTTGAGGAGGTGGTGGTAGGAAAGCTGCGTCGGGGGACGACCGCTGTAGGAAAAGAAGGCTACAGCTCGCAGGCACACTGGCAGGTCAACGGTGAGTGGTTGGAAGTGCGCATTCCCTGGATGCTGCTGGGATTTACCGATCCGAGCACGAAACACGTCCTGAGCTATGGAGACGGCAAAACCAAGTCGTTTACCGCCGTCGCAACCGAAGGGATTCGCATCATTGCCCTGCGGGGGGAAAAAGCGTCCGGACGGCTCCGCGGAGTGGGCGACACCGTTGTGCCGCTCTCGACATGGGAGCGGTATACCTGGCGGGATTGGGAGCAGCCGCAGTTTTCGGAACGAAAAAAGGAGAGCTATTCGATCTACCAGAAAGCGCTGCAGACCATTCCGGCCTACCGCTAGTGGTCAAGTCAGAGGAGAGGAGAGGAGTGCGAGAAGCATGTTTCAACATCTGCAGATCGCATACGGGTTTATCTGCGTCGCATCCGCACTGATTGTCAGCGGGGTGGTCCTCCTGCTCGTGATCAAGTGGCGAAACCTGCGAATGGCCCGCATGAAAGACGAAGCACGAAAAAAGCAGCAGGACTATGTGGCGTACGTCATCGCCCATCTCGATGCGGACGAGGAGTTGAAACTCCCGGTCGGTCCGCTCGGCAAGTGGGACCTGGCCGTGCTGGAAGAGCAGTTGATCGAGCTGGCCGAGCGCGTCAAAGGAAAGCACCGCGAGCGTCTGGCCGAGCTGTTTGAACGGCTGGGGCTGCCGGAAAAAGAACTGGCCCGTCTCACCCGTTCGTTTGGCGTAAACCGCTTGGACGCCGCCTACAAACTGGGGGCGATGGGCTGCAGCCAGGCCGCTCCCGCGCTGTTGTCGGTCCTGAAAACGGAGCGGGACGAACCGGGGCGCTTTATCATCGCCCGAGCGATCGCCCGCTGCGCCCGGGATACGGCGGACCTGCGCGAAATGGTCGCGCACATGGTCGCCCTTTCTCCGGAATCGCCCCGGCTTTTGGCCGAGATCCTGAGCGAGTCGGCTGTCGATCCCGCGCCGCTGATGCGGGAGTGGATCGAACATTCCGATTGGCGGCTGGTGCTGGTTGCGATGGCCGGGATGCCGTCCACGGCTGACCGGGAGCTGATCGGCAGCTTGTGGAAGCTGATCGGCGCGGACGAGAAAGAGGTCCGCATCAACGCGGCCAAGCTGCTGCTCCGGACGGGCGATTGGGTGACGCCGAAGCAGGTGGAATCACTCATCAAGCACCCGGATTGGGAGATCAGATCGCTCACGGCCAAGTCGATCGGCAGATGGGCGGACGACAGCTATGTGCCGCTGCTCAGCCGGTCCATTGACGACGAGAACTGGTGGGTGCGGTACAATGCCGCCCGCAGCCTGGCCAAACTGGGCGACGACGGATTCCGTGCCCTGTGCGAGATCGCCTCGCAGGCGAAGCAAAAAGAAATCGCCGACCTGGCCATGCAAAACATCCAGGACGCGCTCCGCGACGAGAGCGCCGGCAGCGGTCAGGCTGGTGCCGCGGGAGCCAAAACCAAGCATGCCATGTACCACTCTTATTTCAACACGCAGCGGGCGGGCCATATGACGGGATAGGCGTGGAGTACTTCCCCGAGAAGGGAGATTGCAGCACGAACAACTTCCGTGACAGAAGGACAGCTTCATCGGAAGGTCTACGATTGAGGTTTTCTTCGGAGGGAAAGGAGGAATTATGCGCGATCTGTTGCTGGGTTACGGGTTGTTTGCCATGTACTACGTCTTGGTGGTCAACTCGATTTACCTGCTGATTACCATCTTCTCGCATCTGAACATCTCGTCGATCATGAAGCGATCCCGGTTTACCCGCTACCAGTCACTTGCCGGATCGGAGCGGGTGCCGCCCGTCTCCATCCTGGTGCCGGCGTACAACGAGGAGCTGACGATTATCGAGAACGTTCGTTCCCTGCTGGCTCTGCATTATCCGCAGTACGAAGTGATCGTGATCAACGACGGGTCCAAGGACGAGACGCTGCAGGTGCTGATCCGCGAGTTCGGATTGATCCGGCAGCCGCACGCCCGGATCCGCAACGTGGTGCATTCGTCGCCCGTCAACGGGATTTATCACAACCCGCAGTACCCGCAGCTCTATGTCATCGACAAGGAAAACGGCGGCAAGGCGGACTCGCTCAACGCAGGCATCAACTTGTCCCACTATCCGCTGATCGCGTCGATTGATGCCGATTCCTTGCTGGAAAAAGACGCGCTCATCCGGATGGCGCAGGTGTACATGGAAAATCCGGAAGAGACCGTCGCCATCGGCGGCAACGTGCGCATCGCCAACGGCTGCCTGATCGAGGACGGCATCGTCAAGGAAGTGAAACTGCCCGACAAACTGCTGCCGATGTTTCAGACCATCGAATACATGAAGGCCTTTCTCGGCGGCCGGATTGGATGGAGCTCGATCAACGGGCTGATCATCGTGTCGGGGGCGTTCGGCCTCTTCCGCAAAGACTGCGTGATCAAAGTGGGCGGCTACCGCGAAGGGTACCCCGGCGAGGATATGAACATCATCATCAAGCTGCACAAGTACATGCTGGAGAACAAGCAAAAGTACCGTGTCGCCTTTTGTCCCGATGCCGTCTGTTGGACGCAGGCGCCGGACACGTTCCGCATCTTGAGCAGCCAGCGGAAGCGCTGGGGCCGGGGCAACCTGAAAAACATGCTGGAATACCGGCACATGCTGTTCAACCCGAAGTACAAGGTGATGGGCCTGTTGACCATGCCGTACAACGTGCTGTTTGAAACGCTGAATCCCTATTTCAAGCTGACCGGGCTGCTCGCACTGATGGGATACAGTTGGATGGACATGACCCATGCCCACATCGTGCTGGTCTTTATGGCGATCAACCTCTTGTTCGGCTACATGCTCACCGTCAGCGCGATTTTGCTGGAAGAGCGGGCGTTCCGCCGCTATCCGAAAATGAGCGACCTCGCCAAACTGTTGGGGTACGGGTTCCTGATGTTTTTCGGGTACTACCAATTGGGAGCGATTTGGCGCCTCCTCGGTCACATTGAGTTTTTCCGCAAGAACAACACGTGGGGTGTCATGACGCGGCAGAGCTGGAAAGTAGAGACGCGACAATCGTGACGCATCTGCAAAGGAGTGGAGAAGATGCCTACAAGCGGTAACCAACGTGTGGCAGAGTCCCGGTTTGCCGAAAAGCTGTCGTATTTTCTGCGGTACTACGAGGCCAGCAACCTGGCGTGCGGTCTGATTGCCGCCCGATGCGAACCAGACGGCGACCCGGAATGGGCCGGGCTGCAGCAGTTGATCCAGGAGCGCGATCCCCAGCGGGCCGTCCAGGTGTTTTACGACGAGCAGTCGAAGGTGCTGTTCCTCTTGCTGGACGGCACGTCGCTGGCCGATACGCACTATCTGGCGCTGCAGGTCAAGGAGAGGCTGCGCGATCGCCACCGGCTGCAGGGGCACGTCTGCATCGCCAGCTTTCCCGAAAGCGGCGAATCGTTCGAGGCGTTGTATCAGGAAGTGATCCGGCGGCTGGACCGTGAGGCCGGCGCCGCTGACGGCTTGCAGTTTGTCGTGTGCCAGCCGTCCGTGCGGCCTCACCGCCTGCTGTTGATCGAGAGCGACCCCGTCGTCAGGCAGCTCCTGGCGGTTCGGTTCGCTCGCAGCGGGTACGACGTGCATACCGCGAAGGACGGCGCAGAGGGGATGGAAAAGTACCTGCAGCTGCGTCCCGACCTCGTGATCACGGAACTGACGCTGCCGGTGATGAACGGGTACCAGGTGATCGATTGGCTTCGCGAGCAGCAGGAACCTGACGCGCGATGCAAAATCGTGGTGCTGACGGACAAACGTCTGGAGGATGACATGACCAAATGCTTCCAAAAAGGCGTTGCCGACTATATCACCAAACCGTTTTCCCCCATTGAGCTGGACTGGCGCATCAAGCGTTTGCTGGTCTCCTAGACATACAAAAAAACCGGAGGGATGCCAAGTGGACAGATTTACGGCATTGCAGCAAAAAATTGAAAACAAAACAGCAAAAGTCGGTGTCATCGGATTGGGCTATGTCGGCCTACCGCTTGCCGTCGAGATCGCGAGACACGGGTTCACCGTGTTTGGCATCGATCTGGATCTGAAAAAAATCGAGACGCTGCAGCGGGGAGAGTCGTACATTCGCGACGTACCTGCCGAGTCAGTCCGCCCGTTGGTGGAGGAAGGCCGATTGATCGCCACCGCCGATTACCGCGTATTGAAGGAGTTGGACGCGATCAGCATTTGCGTGCCGACGCCGCTGAGTGAGAATCAGGACCCGGACACGTCCTACATTTCCCGGGTCGTTGACCAGATCAAACACTACGTCCAGAACGGACCGCTGATCACCCTGGAAAGCACCACCTATCCCGGCACCACCGAAGAGCTGATTCAGTGGGAGCTGGAAAAAATGGGCTACCGTGTGGGAACCGACTTTTTCCTGTGCTTCTCGCCGGAGCGGGTGGATCCCGGCAACAGCCGTTTCCAAACCACCAATACGCCGAAGGTCATCGGTGGTACGACCGAGAAATGCCTGGCGCTGGGTGTCCAGTTGTACAGCAACTTCATCGAACACATCGTTCCCGTTTCGTCGACGAAAGTGGCGGAAATGTCGAAGCTGCTGGAAAACACCTTCCGCAGCGTGAACATCGCCTTCATCAACGAGATGGCGCTGATGTGCGAACGGATGGGCATCGACGTGTGGGAGGTCATCAAGGCGTCCTCGACCAAACCGTTCGGATTCATGCCGTTCTATCCCGGCCCGGGCATCGGCGGCCATTGCATTCCGCTGGACCCGATGTACCTGTCGTGGAAGGCGAAAGGGTACCGCTTCTTCAGCAAGTTTATCGACCTGGCCCAATCGATCAACAACGGCATGCCGGATTACGTCGTCTACAAGGCGTCGATCATTCTCAACCGATACGCCAAATCGCTGCGCAACTCGCGCGTCCTGCTGCTGGGAATGGCGTACAAACCGGACATCGACGACCTGCGCGAATCTCCGGGATTGCAGGTGTACGAACTGTTCAAGGACGCAGGGGCGCTGGTCGACTACTACGATCCGCACGCCCACACGTTCAAGGACAAACACGGGCGTGAAGTGAAGAGCGTCGAGTACGACATCCGTGAGTGGAAAAAGTACGACATCATGGTGCTGATCACCAACCACAGCGCGTTTAATTACCGCGAACTGGCCGACCTGGGTGTCGCCATTCTGGATACGCGCAACGCTTTTGACGGCATTCATGCTCCGCATTTATACAAACTGGGCACGTCCATTGCGCCCGTGGAGGCGAAGGAGCCGTCCATGGCGATCTAGTCCTTCGCCGCTTTCCACGAGGCGTAATCGTGGATGGCATGGCCCCCATACGAGGCAAACGGCCGCAGATGCGCGTCAGTTATGGACAACTGGCGCTGCATCTCGGCCTTTCCTTTTTCCGCGAAACTTACCTTGTCGCCTTCGTCCGTGGCGTTGATGCTGACGCCGACCAGCACGGTCTTGTTCCAAGCGGCGGCGGTTTTCAGTTCACTTCGGACATGCGCCAGGATGCCGTCGTCTTCAACCGCCTTGTTGCGGTATGCCATCAGTGTGACGTGATCAAACTGCCGGATCATCCACGAGCTGAGCTGCCCGGAGGGAGTCTCGCCGGGGACCGCGGGAACGTCATCCAGCCAGAAGGGCAGATCGGCCCCCGCGACCAGATCGCTGCGCTCCTTGATCTGCGCGACGATGCGCTCGGTATTTTCCTTCCATTCGCGGATCACCCGGTCGCGGTCGGTTTTCCACTGCGGAAGCAGGTAAGGCTCGATGTCGAGGTGGATGCCGGTGAAGCTTTCGCTTCTCAGTACGGCATCGTTGTATCGCCGCACCCAATCGACAAACGACTGCAGTTCGTCATAGCGATGCAGAAACGCCCACTCGGGTTGGCCGTTCAGGGCGTGCACGTCGATGCCGCGCGACCGCGCCTTTCGAATGAAGTGCCGGTAGTGGTCGACGGAGACGTCGGACGGCTTTACCTGCAGGTAGAGCAGATTCACACCGTTTTTCTGCAAAAACGAGAGGATCTCGTCCGGTTCGGTCGCGATCCGGCGCGCGTCCCACAGCCACGTCGCCTTGATCAGGCGGCGATCGTCCGTTTGGATCTCAACCGGTGCGGGAGCATGGGACAGCACGGGAAAAACGAACGGCAGGATGAGGATCGTACTTACGGCAGCGATCCACATGCCGCGCGACGAGGGACGAAACAGTTTCATAACGGCTTCCTCCTGAATGGAATTACTCAGCATAGTTGTACCACAGGTGGGACGGAAAAAAACAAAGCGAAAAGTCTTATTTTTGCTCCTGTTTTTTGCGTGGACGGCAGGCCGGACAAGGACTCGGCCCGTTCGACCCACACCGGCCGCCGGGGTTTTGTGACAAATAAAAAAACGGCAGGGCTTGTGCAAGCCTTGCCGTTTGTCTTGTTCGCGCTACTCGACCCATTCGGTCAGGTAGCGCTTCACTCCGTAAAAGGGGTAGAGCTTGTGCATGTTTTCCACTTTTTCGTAACGGACTTCGTTTCCGTTGGCGTGGACGATGAGGCCGTTGCCCATGTAGAGGGCGACGTGGGAGACGCGCCCTTTGTTCAGCGAGTCGTAGAAGAGCAAATCGCCCGGCATGGCCTGTTCCAGGGGAACGGCTTGTCCACCGGCAAACTGTTCTTCCGACGTGCGCGGCAGCGTGACGCCGAGCTGGTGAAAGACGTAGGCGGTAAAGCCGCTGCAGTCAAATCCGTCCGGCGTCGTTCCCCCAAACACGTAAGGGGTCTTCAGCAGCGGCTGGACAATCGCCTGCAGACGTTCCGCGCCGCGGGTATCAGTGGAAAAAACGGGGAGCGAAGCCGAAGGAGCCGGGGCGGCGGTGTCGCTCAGAAACGAGGAGAAGACATAGGCTTCCGTCGACCCGTAGGCGATTTTGCTCCATTCAGCGCCAGGCTCCAGGATCTGTACGACGGCTCCGAAGGGCAGTTTTCCCACAATCGCGCCGTCGAGGGAAGGCGTTTGACGCACGTTCAGCACATCCGCCGCAACCGTCATGCTCCGGCTGCCCGCAATGTCCGGCGGACGGACGCTGGCATCGCTGCCGGAGGCCGGCGGAACGTCAGACGGCTGTGGGGCTGGCGTTTCGGCGCGGGCCGTTTCGGGCATCGGCAGGTTCAGCTTCTGCCCGATCGCCAGGCGGTCGGACGTCAAGCTGTTCGTCTTCATCAGCGCCTGCACGGTCGTCCGGTGTTCCCGCGCGATTTTGCTCAAGGTGTCTCCGGCCGCCACGACATAGACGGAGGGAGACTCCTGCGCGGCTGCCGGGATCGCCGCTGCCGGCGTCAGGGCCAGGAAGGAGAGGATGGTGAAAAATCGTGCAGTTGGTTTCATCGTCGTTCGTCTCCATCATTCAGCATTTTCCGCGAGTCTCTATGGTAAATTGTAGCGGAATTTGCCTGGTAAATCTATGAAAAATTTTTTCAAAGATCGGCAAAAAAAGTGCTTGCTTTTATCCTTTCGAGCGTGCTATATTACAAGAGTCGCTGCACGATGAGAAACAGCAAATGGCAGAGCACACGGAGCTGTGGTGAAGCTGGAGTTCACGCCGGTCTGTCACACCGGAGGTCGCGGGTTCGAGTCCCGTCAGCTCCGCCATCTTTTCCAATAATACGTTCACGTACGGCGACGCCGGTGTAGCTCAATTGGTAGAGCACCTGACTTGTAATCAGGGGGGTGTGGGTTCGATTCCTATCGCCGGCACCACACCATGTACATGCGGTCATGGCGGAATTGGCAGACGCGCTAGATTCAGGTTCTAGTGGTGGCAACACCGTGGAGGTTCAAGTCCTCTTGACCGCACCAACCTTTTTCCCGCATACGTGAGCAGGCCATCGCACGGGACGCTCAACCCGGGACAAATTACTCGATTGAAATTGTGAATACCGGCATTACACATCGTATCATGCGGTCGTGGCGGAATTGGCAGACGCGCTAGATTCAGGTTCTAGTGGTGGCAACACCGTGGAGGTTCAAGTCCTCTCGACCGCACCAAACCCATCCCGGACAAGGTGGCGAATGGCACCAGATCAAGTACCGCCGTACGGTTTGAGCATCGCCTTGCCAAGATGAAGAGTGCGGGCGGAAAACCCTGCGTACGCTTCACAACGGATACGAGATACGGCAAAGCCCAAGCGAAATGCGCTTGGGCTTTTTTGATGCGTTCCGGGTGGTCCAAACAGCCGTGGACGCTGTGTGAACGGTCGGGTCATGCCATGGTGACAAAGAAGAGCTGCCGGTCGGATGGTTCCCGTGTATTGACACCCGCTGGCGAATGACGTACATTTTGTTTACTTATCATTAGTCGACTAACTAAAGGAGAGGAAAGCAGCGTGGATTTTCACTACGCCGACGCGTTGACGCATCTGATGGGACACGTGGTCAAACTCTACCGGCACAACGTCGATTTGTTGCTGCAGGATTATGACGTGTACCCCGGCCAACCCCCTCTCCTGCTGCGGCTCGCTGAGACGGACGGACAAATGCAGAAGGAACTGGCCCGCCGCATCCACGTAAAACCGGCCACGCTCACCGTGATGATCAACCGGATGCAAAAGGCGGGGCTTGTCGAACGCAGGCCGGACCCTCACGATCAGCGCGTGGCGAGAGTCTACCTTACCGAGAAGGGGAGGCGCGCAGCCGACGCGGTAAAGGAAGCGCTGCGCACAATCGAGAGCAGGTGCCTTGAGCACTTCAGCCTGGAGGAAGAGCTGTTGTTCCGCCGCTTGCTGAAGCAGATGCTCGACGATTTGGAAGCCTTCCGCAACGAAATCGGCAAATAATTAGCCGACAAAATAAATCAAACAGGCTGGCTTTCGCAGCGGGTACGGGTGCCGCGCGACATTGGCATGCGCACCCTGATGCTGCCGGGCCAAATCCGCCAGGAAAGGTTTGAATGTCTTCATGAACGATCTGCAAGACGCCGTGGTAGCCGCTTCGCCGACAGCTTCGCGAACACGCAGGATATGGATGGTGATCGTCCTTGGGGCGCTGTCCGCGTTCGGACCGCTTTCCCTCGACATGTACCTGCCCGGTCTGCCGATGCTGGCCGACGATTTGCACACCAGTACCTCGGTGGCACAGCTAAGCCTGACGGCCTGCCTGCTCGGGCTGTCGCTGGGACAGGTGGTGGCCGGTCCGCTGAGCGATGTACGCGGCCGCCGCCTGCCGCTGATGGCGGGACTGGTCGTCTATGCCGCCGCCTCATTTTTGTGTGCGGCTGCTCCCTCCATCTGGGCGTTGATCCTGCTGCGCTTTCTCCAGGGAGCGGCGGGAGCGGCCGGGATCGTGATTTCCCGCGCGGTCGCCCGGGACCTTTACGCGGGTACGGAACTGACCAGGTTTTTTTCGCTGTTGATGCTGGTCAACGGGGCCGCGCCGATTCTGGCCCCGATTGCCGGCGGCCAACTGCTGCGCGTGACCTCCTGGCACGGGGTGTTCACGGTCCTCGGTCTCATCGGCGTGGTGATGGTGCTGGTCGTTCGTTTCGGCCTGCCTGAGACGCTGCCGGCCGAACGCCGCTCCAAAGGCGGGGTGAAGAACACCCTGCTCACGTTTGGAAGCCTCGTCAGAGACCGCGGCTTTATGGGGTACGCGCTGACGCAGGGACTTGTGACCGCCGCCATGTTTGCCTATATTGCCGGCTCTCCCTTTGTGCTGCAAAACATCTACGGCGTTACCCCGCAGATGTTCAGCCTCGTTTTTGCCATGAACGGGTTGGGCATCATCATCGCCGGTCAGGTCACCGGGAGATTGGCCGGTCGGGTAAGCGAATCCAGGCTGCTGGTCACCGGGCTGGGCCTCGCTTCGCTGGGCGGCCTTTCCTTACTCGTCGTGTTCATCGTGGGAGCGGGGCTGCCGGCCGTCCTGCCGCCCTTGTTTCTCGTCGTCTCCAGTGTCGGGATCGTCTCCACGACCTGCTTTTCGCTGGCGATGCAGCGTCAAGGGGGATCGGCAGGGAGCGCCTCGGCGCTGTTGGGACTGCTCTCGTTTATCGCCGGCGGCATCGCGGCTCCGCTGGTCGGCCTCGGGGGAAGCGGCACGGCCGCGCCGATGGGCATCGTGATTGCGGCGGCCGAGATCGGGGCGCTCCTCTGCTATGCGGTGCTGATCCACCGCCGGAAAGCGGCTGCCTTGGATCGCGGCAGCAGCTAACATAACATATCCACTTACGAAAAATCACCGGCTTACAAAAAGGTTGTGGATCGTGTACAATAACCTCAGGTGGACAGAAGGGAGTTTTTCATCATGATGATCGAAATCTTTCAGGACACGATCTGCCCGTGGTGCCGCATCGGCAAAAAACATCTGTTTGACGCGATTCGGCAGTGGGACGGCGAGCCGGTGACGATCCGTTACCGCGCGTACCAGCTCAATCCGGATACGCCCAAAGCGGGCCTGCCGTTTTGGGAGACGATGGCGGCGATGAAAGGCGGACGCGACGTCGTGCAGCGCATGGTGCAGCACGCCGCCAACGCGGGTGAGGCGGCAGGCGTTCCGTTTCGTTTTGACCGGGTGGAGATGTGGCCCAATACCCATGCGTCCCATACGCTGATCAAGCTGGCGCCGCCTGAACGGGCGACCGACCTGGTGGACGCGGTTTTCCGGGCGTACTTTGAGGAAGGAAAAGACATCGGCAGCCTGGACGTGCTTGCCGCAATCGCCGCCGAGCAGGGGATGGATCCTGAATGGGTCCGCAGCCAGCTCGCGTCCGACGCCAAACGGGAGGAGATTGCCGAAGACCTGGCGTACGCCCGCGAGTTGAACATCACCGGCGTGCCGTTTTTCATCATCGACGGCAAACTGGCGCTGTCTGGCGCCCATCCGGCGGAAAACTTCCTCAAAGCGTTCCGTCAGGCGGCCGGCACGTCGGCACACCGGTAACGATCCAGCAAAGCGCTGCAGCCTGTCCCAAAGCAGCCGGCTGTGCCAGCGGGAAATGGAGGCAAACTGTTTTCCTCGAAAACGAATAAACGATACCAGAACGGGAGCGCAGTCGATCCGACGGCCGCCTCCCGTTTTTTGTTTTGGGGCGAGCGCCTCTGACCATACTGTATGACGAGGAGGTGCCGTCATGTTTGTGGAAGTGCGGCAAGAACGGGAACATGTCAGCATTCATGTGATGGGGGAGGAGCTGGTCCGGCATCCGGACGGCTTTTTTCTGCTCCCGGGGCGGCTGGTCGCGGCGTTGGAACCTGCCGATCTGCCGGCGGACATCCGCTTCGTCATGGAGGACCGCCTGCCTTCCGGGCGCGGTTTCTACCGGGAGGATCGCGTCGTGTTTCAGCGCGACCGCGACCCCGCCCGCCTGGTGGTGGAAGTCACCTCGCAATACGATCCGCAGGCGTGGGACGGCTTTTTTCCCCTCCCCGACACGCTTCGGGCACGGCAGAGTGTCGTCGCCGGCCGACGGGATCTGCAGGTGACGGCTCACGAACTGGACGCAGCGGCGGGAATGCTCTATTACCGGTTTTACTGGCCGGCCGGCGGGGGGCGCGATCTGGAATGCGTGCTGGATTCGCTGTGCGACACCGTCTGCGGCCTGGAGGCTGAGGGCAATGCCCGGCTCTGGTACGGAGCCGGATGGGGAAGCGGGGAAACGCAGTAGCTGTCCGACCAAAAATTGGCGTGATATAGTAAGGAGGAGAAGCCAGCACCAAAAGACAAAAAGGAGCGAAGAGGACATGGAACAGATCCGCAACATTTATTGCGTAGGGCGCAACTACCGTCTGCATGCTGCCGAACTGGGCAATGACGTGCCGGAGTTTCCGATGCTGTTCGGCAAGCCGACGCATGCGCTCGCTGCCGCAAACGGGCAGGAGCTGGAGCTTCCGGGCAGCCGCGGAGAGCTGCACTACGAGGCCGAACTGGTGATCCGCATCGCCCGTCCGTACGAACCGGGCCTGACGCTGGAGGAGATGGTGGATCGGATTGCCCTGGGGATTGACTTCACACTGCGGGATGTGCAGAGCGAACTGAAAAAGAAGGGACATCCCTGGCTGTTGGCCAAAGGATTCCGCAATTCCGCCGTCTTGACGGCGTTTCGGCCGTTTCCGGGGCTGGCGGCTTGTCACGCCACCGATTTTTCGCTGCAAAAAAACGGGGAAGAAGTCCAGCGGGGAAACATCCGCGACGTCATCTTTGACCTGATGACAATCATTCGCTACACGCACGAGCATTTTGGCGTGGGCGAAGGAGACGTGATTTACACGGGGACGCCGGCCGGTGTCGGTCCGGTGGCGGACGGCGACCGCTTCGCGCTGCTGTGGGGCGGCGAAACATGGGGGAGCTTTACGGCCAAGCTGGTGTAATATTGTGACATTGTGACAACCATGCAGCCATCTTTCTGCCTGTCTGTGGCAAAAGATGGCTGTTTTGCTGGTGCGAAAGGGCCCTGCCCAAATTTGGTTGTCCAACATGAAAAGCGGTGTGCGGCGCTGTCATTTCAAGCGATGTGCAGCCGGTTCCATGGTCCCGAATTCCGCATTGGAAAATTTTAAGGGCTTATCTGCCTGTTTCCTCCTGCGTTACCCTGTCCATGTACCCCTTGACCGGGATCACATCATGACAAGGAGGAAAAGAGGATGGCGAAACGAGATTGGATGATGAAATCGACGATCGGCGTCTTGCTGAGTACGTCCCTGTTGCTGGGTGGTCAGGTCGGACAAGCGGCAGCGTATTCGCAAGATTCCGCCACGTCCGAAACGATTGCGCAGACTGCCAAATCACTGATCGGAAAAGATTACCAATACAGAGCGGAAGGACCGGATTCGTTTGGTTCCGCGCAGTTGGCGACCTATGTGTACGGACAGGCGGGTATGCGCATCGCCAATACGATGGCGGACCTGTATCGCGGCGGAACCGCAGTGGGCAGGGATGAACTGCAGGCGGGCGACCTGCTCTTCTTCTCGTCCAGCGGCAGCGGACAGCCGACGTTCATGGGCATTTACGTCGGAGACGGCCAGTTCGTCTATTCGTCCCAACGCGAGGATCAGGTCGTTCTCAAACCTCTCTCCGATTACGACGGCAAGTTTCTGGGGGCCCGCCGCTATGTCGAGACGGCGTCGGCCGCACCGACAGCGTCGGGCAGTAACGAGAGTGTGAGCAGCATCGCGGACCAGATCATCCGCATCGGCGAAAAGTACCTGGGGACGCCGTACAAGTTCGGTTCCAGCAAAAACACGACCCAGACGTTTGACTGTTCGTCGTTTACCCAGCGCGTGTTCAAGGAAGCGGGCATTACCCTGCCCCGCGATTCCCGCCAGCAGTCGACCGTCGGCAAAACCGTGTCCAAGAGCCAACTGAAAAAAGGAGATCTCATCTTCATGCGCAGCTCCGGCAGCAGTTCGAACCGGATCACGCACGTGGCAATTTACGCGGGGGACGGAAAAATCCTGCACACCTACGGCAAGCCGGGTGTCACGTACTCCACGTTCTTTGGCACCAATTGGGAAAAACGCGTCGTCACGATCAAACGCGTCATTCCGGAATAACGAGTGGACAGGCTTGGCTCTCGCGCGGCGGCGCGGGAGCTTTTTTCTCTTTCCAGGGAGATCGTTGGCCACAAAAAAGTCGAATGATTTACCAAAGAGGGAAAATTGAAAAAACGGAGAACATACCCTATATACCTGATGGAATGGGGGAATGTTCATGCAGCTTCAAATGCCGGAGCGTTACAATTTTGCCGCTCAGGTGGACGAGTGGGCCAACCGCCACCCGGACAAGCCGGCCGTGTGGGAAGTTACCGGTGACGGTCAGGAAAGCGTCGTCTCGTACGGCGAACTGCGCCGTTTTTCCAACCGGATCGCCAACGGATTGCAGTCGCTCGGGATTTCCCGGGGGGACAAGGTCCTGGTGCTCGTCCCGCGAGGCAAGGAAGCGTACGGGCTGTACCTGGGGCTGCTCAAGCTGGGGGCGGTGATCATCCCCGGTTCCGAGATGCTGCGCGGCAGAGATATCGAATACCGCGTCAATCACGCGCCGGCCAAGGCCGTGATCGGCTTTGACGGCATCGTGGAGGAAGTGGACGGGATTCGCGGCCAATGTCCGTCGCTGCAAGCCTTTCTCACCATCGGCGGGGCGCGCGAAGGCTGGATTGCCCTGACTGAACTTTTGGGCGAGCAATCCGATGAATTCGTCTGCGCCGATACGCGTTCGGACGAGCTGGCCTTTTTGTCGTACACGTCGGGCACCACCGGCGGTCCCAAGGGCGTGATGCACGTGCACGGCTGGCCGTATGCCCACCTGGAAGTCGCCGGCAAGCTGTGGCTGGATGTGCGTGAAGAGGACCTCGTATGGGCGACCGCCGGACCCGGCTGGGCCAAATGGGTGTGGAGCCCGTTCGTCTCCACGCTGGGCATGGGCGCGACCGCATTCGTGTACAAGGGACGCTTCGACCCGCTCGCGTATCTCGCGCTGATGCAGCAGTACCCCATTACCGTCCTCTGTGCCACGCCGACCGAGTATCGGCTGATGGCCAAAGTCTCCGGTCTGGAACAATACAAGCTGCAGGCGCTGCGCACGGCATGCTCCGCCGGCGAACCGCTCAACCGGGAAGTGATCGACACCTTCCGCCGTGTCTTTTCCATCACCGTGCGCGACGGATACGGCCAGACGGAAAACACGCTCCTGATCGGGACGTTTGCCGGCATGGATCCCAAGCCCGGCTCGATGGGCCGCCCCTCTCCCGTCGTCCGCGTGGCCATCGTCGACGAAGAGGGGAACGAGCTGCCCCAGGGCGAAGTGGGGGACATCGCCATCGACCGCGGGATGATCGCCCTGTTCAAGGGCTATCTGAACGATCCGGAGCGCACGGCCCGGGCGTTTCGCGGCAATTGGTACGTCACCGGCGACCAGGGACGCATGGACGAGGACGGCTACATCTGGTTCGAAGGCCGCTCCGACGACATCATCATCTCCGGCGGATACACGATCGGTCCGTTTGAAGTGGAGGACGCCCTGGTCAAACATCCGGCGGTGGCGGAATGCGCCGCTGTCGCCAGTCCGGACCCCGAACGGGGCCACGTCGTCAAGGCGTTCGTCGTGCTGAAACAGGGAGCCGCGCCGTCCGATGCGCTGGTCAGCGAGCTGCAGGAACATGTCAAGAAACTGACCGCCCCCTATAAATACCCACGCAAGATCGAATTCGTCGCGGACCTGCCCAAGACCACGTCCGGCAAAATCCGCCGCGTCGAGCTTCGGCAGAGGGAAAGCAACCAGATGCGCACGTGACAGCGGCCGCACATCCATCCACCCGCAGCAGGTCCGAAAGCCAGCATGGCCGGACCTGTTTTGCGTTGTTGCGTTTGTTCATGGATCGGCGATTTCCGACGCCCATGCCGGAATGGGCGCCAAACCGGCAAACGGCAGATTACGAAATTGTAAGGTTTCTGTAAGCGGAATCGATGGGAAGCAGGGACCGCCCCCCGTAGAATGAAGGGGAAGCAAGCAGAAGGGGGCGACCATGATGAATCGGCTTTCCCTGTCGACTGCGGACACCCCACCGTTTTCCTGCCGACAACGAAGCGATCGCGTCCGTTTCCTGGCCGCTTGGAAAAAATGGGTGGCCGCGCTGGCCCTGGTCGTCATCTGCGCGACGTACCTGGGGCCGCTCCTGCTGTCGTTTGTGGGGAGGGTCTGGATCGACGACGACCGGTTGAATCAACTGCACGCCGGCACCGCCGCCGGCTACGTCCGCATCGACGAGATGCCGGACTACGTCTGGAAGGCGTTTGTCGCCATCGAGGACCACCGCTTCATGCAGCACGACGGCGTCGATCCGGTGGCCCTGGCGCGGGCGCTCTGGGTTGACCTGCAGGCAGGTGCCTATGTGCAGGGGGGCAGCACGATCACGATGCAGCTCGCCCGCAATCTGTTTTTGTCCCACGATAAGACGCTCCTGCGCAAGCTGAAGGAGATCGCCGTCGCCGCCGAGTTGGAGCGGCGCTACAGCAAGCGGGACCTGCTGGAGATGTACCTCAACGTGATCTACTTCGGCCAGGGCCGTTACGGGATCGGCAGTGCGGCCGACCTGTACTTTGGCAAAGGCGGCGAAAAGGGAATCCGAACGCTCACCGTGGGAGAGGCCGCCCTCTTGGCGTCGCTGCCCAAGGCGCCGGAAGCGTACTCCCCGCTCAAGCATTGGGAGAAGGCCAGGCAGCGTCAGCAGGTTGTGCTGGAGCGGATGGCCGCCCTGCACATGATCAGCGAAACGGAGAAGAACAAGGCCGTTTCCGAACCCATCTCGCTGAACAGGCGGGCGCAGTCTGCCGCTTACTGAGAATGGGGGCCATCTGCATAACGCCGTAGACCGGGGACGTTTCCCGGCTTTTTTTATGTAGGAGCCCCGGGGGGTTCGTCCATCGGATCGTGCGCCTCTTTCGGTTCGGGGGAGACGGCGCCCACCGTGCGGGTCGTCCGGTTGACGGCTTCGCTCAAGGCATCCTCCAGCACATGGGCGTACTGCATCGTCGTTTCCAGCTTGGAGTGGCCCAACTGCGCCTGAAGCTGGTGCGGATCGGGGTTAAGCCGGAGGAACTGAGTGGCAAAACTGTGCCGCAGCTTGTGAACGGACAGGTCGGGTATGCCGAACGCCTGGGCGTATTTCTTCACCAGCTTCTGCACGGAGCGCACCTCGATCCGGTGGCCGTGCGGTTTGGTGGGAGAGACGGCGAGAAACACCGCCTGTTCCCCCTCGGCCGGGCGATACTTGCTCCTCACCTGCAGGTAGCGCTGCAGGTGCTCCTTTCCCCAGTCGCTGAAAAACGGCGCGTCTTCCTTTTTCCCTTTGCGCACCATTTTGAGCTGGTTTTTTTCCAGCACCACGTCCGACAGGTTGAGGTTGACGATTTCCGAAACGCGAAACCCGCCGGACAGAATCAGGGCGATGATCGCCGCGTCCCGATCGCGGTTCTGGTAATGGTACTGTTGTTTTTTGGTGGTCGTGCAGTGGGCCAGATACCCGTTGTAGACAAAGTCGACGAACTGGTGAATCTCCCCGTCGATCAAAATCTTGGCGCGCATGGCGTGAGCGCGGGCGAGCGGCGTGAGTTCATCCGCCTCCACCTCGATTTTGGCCATGACGTTGCGGGTGAGGTAGGATTCGCCGTTTTCGTCTTCCGCCAACGATGCCAAATAGTGGAACAGCGACTTCAGGCTGGAGATCTTTCGCTTGATCGTCTGGTCGCTGTACTCCCGGCGGGAGCTGCGCGTGGGCTTGTCCAGCAGGGCGGCCCGCTCGTAGAGGTGGGATTCCTGCAGGTAGAGGATGTAGCTCTCCACGGTCTCCTTTTTCAAGTCGTTCAGCGCTTGCAGCGGAATCTCCTTCATCTCCGCCGCGTCGGTCAAGCCCTCGGCCATCATCCAGCGAAAAAAGAAGGCGAAGTCGCGCAAATACCCCAACAGCGTGGAAGGGGAGTGTTTTTTCGCTTTCTTGTGCTCCACAAACTTTTCCACGTACCAGGGAAACGAAGGGATGGTCTGCAGGAGCTGCAGAGCGTCACGCTGTTTGGTCACGGACATGTTCACACCACCATTCTCTACTTCAATGTTGCCAAGACCAATGATACCGAACATATATTCTAGCAAAAAGGCGAATGGTTGAGAATCCGCCTTTTTGCTAGACTGTAACCGAACAGGAAGAGGGGTCGCCTGGTACGCGCGGGCGGACACAGCAAGGAACGGGGAGATGGACATGAAGCGGATCTGGATGAAACTGGCGCTGGCGTTCATGGCGGTCGGGGCGAGCGGCATACTGATGTCCGCCCTGTTTTCCATAAAAGAAATGGAGATTCATTTTTCCATGTACGTGGACGAAGTGCGGGAACAGCAGCACCGCGACCTCGTCGCCGCCGCCAGGGAAGCCTACAGCATGGACAACGGATGGGGAAAGAGCGCGGATGTTCAGTTGGACGCCGTCTCCCGCGTCCTGGGCGTGGAGGTGCTGCTGTACGACCGTGAACAGCGCCTGATCAAACGCTACGGCAACCATCCGTCGTTTCGGCAGGCCGACGCGGTGGAAAAACTGCCCGTGACGTTGGACGGACACGTCGTCGGCTATCTCGGCGTCCGCCGCTATGAGGAGTCTCCGATGCGCGGCGTGGAGGCCCATTTCCGTCAGGCGCACGCAAGCGCCATGTTGTGGACGATGCTGGTCCTGCTGGGCCTGGTCGTGCTGGTCAGCGTCAGCGTGGCCCGGACGATGACCAGACCGCTCGTGCGCATCAGCCGGGCGGCGCTGGATGCGGCGAGAGGGAAGCTGTCCGTGCGCGTGCCGCCGTTGCGGGGAAACGACGAACTGGCCGACCTGGTCGACTCGTTTAACCACCTGATCGCCAGTCTGGAGCGGCAGGAAGAACTGCGCAAACGGCTCACGTCCGACATCGCCCACGAGCTGCGGACGCCGCTCAATACCCTGCTGGCGCAGACGGAAGGCATGATCGACGGCGTTTGGGAAGCGTCGCCGGAGCACCTGGAAGCGACGCGGGCCGAAGTGCTGCGGCTCATCCGGCTGGTCAGCGATCTGGATCAGGCGATCCGGGCGGAGTCGGGCGTTTTGGAGATGGAGAGCAGACCGCTGGACCTGAGCGACGTGGCGGAAACGACCGCCGATTCGATGAGCGCTGCGTTTGCGAAAAAAGGGGTGGCGCTGGAGAAGCGCCTGAGGACTCGGGCGATGATCGCAGGCGACCGGCAGCGGCTGGGCCAGGTGTTTGCCAACCTGCTGTCTAATGCCCTGAAGCATACGCCGCCGGGGGGACGGGTGAGCATCGAGGTACACAAGACCGGAGATGACGTCCATGCCGTCGTGAAGGACAGCGGCAGCGGGATTTCGGCTGAGGACCTGCCGCATGTGTTCGAACGCTTTTACCGGGGAGACCGCTCCCGCAACCGCGAACGGGGCGGCGCGGGTCTGGGGCTGACGATCGTGAAAGGCATCGTCGAAGCCCATCGGGGCGAGATCCGCATCGACAGCGAACCGGGGGCGGGGACGACGGTGACGATTCGCTTTCCGGCCTTGCCCCATGCGGATCGCGGGGGTGACGGGCAGGACAGCGAATCAAACGGGAACGGAAGAGCGTGAAGGGGATGGCCGCCTGGGCGCTGAAGTGTGTTTGCCAATCGTAGTGCGCCAGGTCGCAGCGGAAACCGCAGCCCGATTCGGCAGCAGCCGGTCGGGGCAGCGGTTTTTTGCTTGCCCGAAAAGACTAAATGTGCCGCGGGCAGGGAATGGTAAGCATACTGCACCGACATGATACCGCTTTCTTTGTTGTCTTTGCCATATGGACATTTTGTGAAAACGATGATATGTTTGTAGGAAAGAGTATTGATTTATTGCTTTTTTCAAACGGATGATACGTCTTTTCCACGAGGACATTTGTACATCGGATTGCGACTTTTCTGGAGAAATCGGATGGTCCGTCGCGGAAAGGTGATTTGGTCGGGAGGGATCTATCTTGGCAAGCAAAGTGTTGGAACAGTTTCTTCACGAGAATTTGGCCGACTTGAAAAGCAAAGGGTTGTACAACGTGATCGACCCCCTGCAAAGCGCAAACGGCCCCGTCATTACCATCGCCGGAAAAGAACTGATCAACCTGTCGTCCAACAACTATCTGGGGTTGGCCACGGACCAGCGCTTGATCGACGCCGCGGTCAAGGCGGCCCAAACGTACGGCGTCGGCGCAGGTGCGGTGCGGACGATCAACGGCACGCTGGAACTGCACGTCCGGCTGGAAGAAAAGCTGGCCGCTTTCAAGCACACGGAAGCCGCCATCGCCTATCAATCCGGTTTTAACTGCAACATGGCCGCAATCTCCGCCGTCATGGACAAGGACGACGCGATCCTGTCCGACGAACTGAACCACGCGTCCATTATTGACGGCTGCCGGCTGTCCAAGGCGCAGATCATCCGGTTCAACCACTCCGACATCGACGACCTGCGGGCCAAGGCCAAGGAAGCGAAAGAATCGGGCAAATACAAAAAGATCATGGTGATCACCGACGGTGTCTTCTCCATGGACGGCGATATTGCCAAGCTGCCGGAAATCGTCGAGGTGGCGGAAGAGTTCGACCTGATCACCTACGTCGACGACGCGCACGGATCCGGGGTTCTCGGCAACGGCGCGGGCACGGTCAAGCATTTCGGCCTGTCGGATAAGATCGACTTCCAGATCGGGACGCTCTCCAAGGCGATCGGCGTGGTCGGCGGATACGTGGCGGGCCGCAAGGAACTGATCGACTGGCTGAAGGTGCGCTCTCGACCGTTCCTGTTCTCCACGGCGCTGACGCCGGCAGACGTGGCGGCCTGCATCGCTGCCATCGACATCCTGCAAAACAGCACGGAACTGCAGGAGCGCCTGTGGGAAAACGGCAACTACCTGAAGAACGGCCTGAAAGCGCTGGGCTTCGACATCGGGCACAGCGAGACGCCGATCACCCCCTGCATCATCGGCGACGAACAGCAGACCCAGGAATTCAGCAGACGGCTGTATGAAGCGGGCGTCTACGCGAAAGCGATCGTCTTCCCGACGGTGCCGAGAGGAACGGGGCGGGTGCGCAACATGCCGACGGCCGCCCACACGAAAGAAATGCTTGACCGCGCGTTGGACATCTACGAAAAAGTGGGCAAGGAAATGGGGATTTTGCAATGAAGAGGATACTGATTACCGGGGCCCTGGGACAAATCGGCTCCGAACTCACCATGAAACTGCGCGACGTCTACGGAGCAGACAACGTCATCGCCACCGACATCCGACAGCCGGAAGACAACCCGGTGGTGCAGTCCGGCCCGTTCGCCATCCTGGACGTGATGGATGCCAAGGCCATGTTTGAGCTGGCCCGCACGCACAAGGTGGATACGATCATCCACCTGGCCGCGCTGCTCTCCGCCACGGCGGAGGCCAAGCCGCTCCTGGCCTGGAACCTCAACATGGGCGGGCTGGTCAACGCGCTGGAGGTGGCCCGCGAGCTGAACTGCCAGTTCTTTACGCCCAGCTCCATCGGCGCGTTCGGCCCGACCACGCCGAAAGACAACACGCCGCAGGACACCATTCAACGGCCGACGACCATGTACGGCGTGAACAAGGTGTCCGGCGAGCTGCTGTGCGACTACTACTTCCACAAGTTTGGCGTCGACACCCGCGGCGTCCGTTTTCCCGGACTGATCTCGTACGTCACGCCGCCGGGCGGGGGCACGACCGACTACGCGGTGGAGATTTACTACGAAGCGATCCGACGCGGCTCCTATACCTCCTACATCGCCAAGGGGACGTACATGGACATGATGTACATGCCGGACGCGTTGAACGCGATCATTGCGCTGATGGAGGCCGATCCGGCCAAATTGAAGCACCGCAACGCGTTTAACGTCACGGCGATGAGCGTGGAGCCGGAACAGATCGCCGCCGCGATCCGCAAGCACATGCCCGAATTTACGCTGGACTATCAGGTAGACCCGGTGCGCCAGGCGATCGCGGAAAGTTGGCCCAACTCCATCGACGCGTCCGCTGCCCGGGAAGAGTGGGGCTTCAAGACGGAGTACGATCTGGAGAAGATGACCGAAGACATGCTGGCCAAGCTGCGCGGCAAGCTGCTTCAGGAAATCGGCTGAGCGAGCGGCGTGGGCGTGTGGTCGCGACGAGCTGCATGACGAGTGGATGTTTGCAGTGGGATACGGCCATCTGCCTCATTGCCTGACGGAGAAAGAAAAAAGGACAATCTTTCCGATAAAAAACAGCGGCTGTCCGATTCACGGACAGCCGCTTTTCCTGCTGCTTGCTTTTCGTTCACCAATATCTTTCTACCGTACAGTACCCTTTGCCGTTACAAGCGGACCTTTTCTCTGACCTGCTGCAGGGTAAACGCGTTGGACACCGCTGTCCAGATATCCGGCACCGGCGCCCCTACGTACCAAAACGCGAACCCGGCCACCGGCCAGTTCAGACTGGTCTCCAGTTTTCGTCCGATGGAACGGCTCTCTTCCATCCAGATGGAGTGTGAAACGCCGTTTTTTCGATAGCTGGCCCGGTACTGACCGAGCGATGGGTCCCAGCGGACGCTCGCTCCGCTGCTGCTGGCCAGCCGGTAGGACTCGGGAATCGTCAGGTCGGTGGAGAGCCATTTTCCGTTCGCCTGATACCAATCCCGCGTGTAGAGCGGCAGACCCACGATCAGCTTCCCGGCCGGGACCCGTCCAATCAGTCCGGAGATGCTGTCGGCCAGCCACGGCAGGGAGGAGACGGAACCGGCTTTCGGACCGCCGCTCCAATGCTCTTCGTACGCCATCAGCACCAGGTAATCGGCATGTTGGGACAATGCCGCATAGTCGTAGGGATCGCTCCAGTCACTGCGCAAATCGCGCGGCACGTCGACGGAGACGACCGCTCCCTTTGCATGCAGGGCGGCCGAGAGTTCGCGGACAAACGCGGTGAAGACGTCCCGGTCATCCGCATACATGCTCTCAAAGTCGACGTTGATCCCGTCCAGTTGGTACTTCTCGACGAGCGCGGCCAGCTTGTCCACGATGGCGTCCCGCTTGGCCGGGGCCGACAGGGCCTCGTGTGTCGCCTTCGCGTCAAAGCGGTTGCCGAACAGCGCCCACACCCGCTTCCCTTTTTCGTGTGCCCACTGGACGAGGGCAGGATCGGCGGAATCGGATACGGACCCGTCCGGATCCAGAAAGAACCAGCGGGGAGAGAGCGTGTTGACCTCCGAGCCGTTCACCAGTTGGAGAAACTCCTGGGTGGTCGTCTGGTACTGCCAGCCGAGAACGACCGGAGGCTTGGCCGGCTGTTTGTCCAGACGCGTCAGCACCCGATGCAGGATGACGGCTGTCTCTTCCCTGCTGAGCGGGTCAGTGGGGCGGAAGTACCCCGCGTAGCCGACCAGCAGCTCGGTCTTGAGCGCTTCGCTGACGTACGGTTTGGCCCACGCCGATATCCGGGAGGAATCGGCGACGGGGAGGCTCGCCGTCCCGTTCGGCTTTGTGCCCAACGCCCGCATGATGATGACGGCCGCTTCCTGGCGGGTGAGCGTCCGATTCGGCGCGAAGGTTGTCACGCTGGTGCCGCTGACGATGCCCAAGGCGGCGGAAGCCTGCACGTCGCCGTAGGCCCAGGCGTATTTCGGCACGTCCGAGTAGGCCTGAATCTGGCTGGAGACGGGGCGGATTCCCAGCGTGCGGTTCAACATGGCGACGAACTCCGCCCGTTTGACAGGCTGTTTGGGGTGGAAATAGCCGTCGGGATCGCCGACAATCACGCCGGCCTGAACCAGCGACAGGATCTGCTCTTCCGCATAGCTGTCGGAAATGTCCCGCAGCGGCATGGTTTTGGCTGTCGACGCGGGTACCGCGACGGTCAGGAACAGGAGGGAAACGATCCACAGAAAAGATAGACATGTCATATGTACGTTTGTTTTTCGCATAGATGTACTCTCTCAAATTGTCAATGTTTTTGCGCGAGACCAGTCACATCCAGTGTAAAGGGAACCATTCGCACTTTCATCGCTTAATTTCTGGAAGCGGAATGAAATCATGGAAATTCGATGCACATTCCGGTCTTTTCTCTGTGAACGGGTATGGTA
This sequence comes from Brevibacillus sp. LEMMJ03, assembly GCF_007197875.1. NCBI lineage: Bacteria > Bacillati > Bacillota > Bacilli > Caryophanales > Paenibacillaceae > Brevibacillus > Brevibacillus sp. LEMMJ03. Next base: position 540,857 of record NZ_VKJN01000001.1, read on the forward strand.
TCATGGAAATACGCCTGCCAGAACGTGAGGAAGGAAAAGGAAGGAACGAGGATATGGAACAGGTGATCATCATCGGAGCCGGACCGTGCGGATTGGCGGCGGCGGTGGAATGCAAGCGGGCGGGGATCGACCCGCTGCTGATCGAAAAAGGGCCGCTGGTCAATTCCATCTACCGGTATCCGACGTACATGATTTTTCACAGCACGCCGGAGCTGCTGGAGATCGGCGACATTCCGTTTACCACGGCCAATGAAAAGCCGACCAGACTGGAAGCGCTCAACTACTACCGGTTGGTGGCGTCCCGAAACGACCTGCGCGTCCGCTGCTACGAGACCGTGACGGCGGCGGAGCGGACGGAGGGCGGATTCCGGCTGACGACCGTCGACCGGTTTCAGGCGGTGAAGACGTATGAGTGCCGCCGCTTGATCATCGCCACCGGCTATTTTGACAACCCCAACCGGTTGGGCGTACCGGGCGAGGATCTGCCAAAAGTCTCGTCGTTTTACAAGGAAGCCCACCCGTATAGCGGGATGAAAGTGGCGGTCGTCGGCGGCAACAACTCGGCGGTGGACGCCGCCCTGGAGCTGGAGCGGGCGGGAGCCGACGTGACCGTGATTTGCCGCAAGCCGCAGCTGTCCGACCACGTCAAGGCGTGGACGCGCCCCGTGTTTGAAAGCATGGTGCAGAAAGGGCGGATTCGCATTCTCTACGAAGCGACCGTGCAGGCCATCACGGAGCGGGAAGTGCTGGTGCGGCAAGGGGAAAACACGCTCACGCTGGAAAACGACTTCATCTTCTCGCTGATCGGGTTTCGGCCCGACCGGTCGCTGCTGCACGCCCTGGGAGGGAAGACCGACCCCGAAAGCGGCGTGCCCGTACACGATCCCGAGACGATGGAGACCAATGTTCCCGGTCTCTACATCGCCGGCGTGATCGCCTCCGGCCACCACGCCAACGCCATCTTCATCGAGAACGGCCGCTTTCACGGCAAGCTGATCGCCCGCCACCTGGCCGGTCAGCTCCGATCCGAGGGGTGAGCAAAAAAAAGACAACGCGCCCTTGCAGCGATGGTCATAGCCCCGTCAAGTAGACAGTAAAAAAAGAGGAATCACCTAAGCGGCGATCGCTTCTCGATATTCAACCGGGGAGAGGTC